>DNEP01000008.1 GCA_003487265.1 Minisyncoccota bacterium | reverse complement strand
CGCGCCCGTTTTGGAACGGTGTCTTTGTATGCATGTTTTGAAGGTTGATCAGCTCACCAAAACGTTTCCCCAAAAGAAGGGAAGATTTACTGCGGTCGATTCGATCTCGTTTGCGTTAGGCGAGGGTGAAATTTTAGGTCTCCTCGGTCCCAACGGTGCGGGCAAGACGACCACGATTCAAATGCTTTTGGGGACGCTCACCTCAACGCAGGGAAGCATTACGTATTTTGATAAAAACTTTTTTAAGCATCGAAGCGAGATTATGCAGAAAGTGTCGTTTGCGAGCGCGTATATCAACTTTCCGCATCGTCTCACGATTCAAGAAAATCTTGATGTGTATGCGCGGCTGTATGGACTCAACACAAAAACACGCAAGGAACGTATTCAAAAGTTCCTCACGTTTTTTGAGATGTGGAAGATGCGATCAAAAACAATCAGCTCGCTTTCGGCGGGGCAGAAAACGCGCGTGATGCTTGCGAAGGCGTTTCTTGCGCATCCGCAGGTTGTGTTGCTCGATGAGCCGACCGCATCGCTCGATCCCGATATCGCCGAGGAAGTGCTCACCTTTATTCGTCAGCAACAAAAAGATTACAACGTGTCGATTCTGTTCACTTCGCACAACATGGCGGAAGTTGCAAAGGTGTGCGATCGCGTGTTGTTTCTCCAAAAAGGAAAGATTGTGGCGAATGACACGCCCGAACATCTTGCAAAAAGCGTGTCGATTGCGCGTGTGGAGCTGATGGTTGGAGATGGATTGAAGCGCACTCAGGCGGTTGCTGAGGAATTAAAATGCGAAACAGAAGTGAGTGATAGATCAATCACAATAGCAATAGACGAACGCAAAATATCTGATCTTCTAATCACGCTCGCGAAACGCGGAGTGGAGTACTCGCAGATCAGTATTCAAACGCCAACCTTGGAAGATTACTTTATCCAGAAATCAAAAGAACAGAAAAAGGATCGCGTATGAAATGGCATCGAATTTGGGCTGTCGTGCTTCGGCACATGTACTTGTACGTCCGCAGTTTTGATCGTATTAGTGATGCAATCTATTGGCCGGTTATGGATATTTTGTTGTGGGGAATCACGAGTAAATGGATGTTGTCGCAAAACTCAACACCTCACATTTTGTTGATTGTGCTTTCTGGACTCGTCTATTGGCAGATTGTGTGGCGGGCGAACTACGAGATCTCGGTGAACTTGCTGGAGGAGTTTTGGAATCAAAATCTAGTCAATTTATTTGCGAGTCCATTGAAGTTACGCGAATGGATCGCGTCGGTGATGGTGATTGGCTCGATGAAGATGCTTGTGACAATTGGCGTTGGAGCGGGAGCGGTGTGGATGTTGTACACGGTGAATCTTTTCTCTGTTGGATGGATTATTTTGCCGTTCTTTGCGTTGTTGATGGTCTCGGGGTGGTTTATGGGCCTCCTCGCTTCGAGCATGATCGTGTATTGGGGAACGCGTATCCAAACACTCGCGTGGACAACAGGATTTTTATTCGCGCCGTTTAGCGCGATCATGTATCCACTTTCTTCTCTTCCAGACTGGGTTCAAAAGGTAGCGATGCTGTTGCCGACGACCTACATTTTTGAAGGGATGCGCGCGGTGATTGCAACAGGCTCGATGCCATACGATTTATTACTCAAAAGTATCGTGTTAAATGTAGCGTATCTGACAGGATCAATCTTAATCTTTGCAAAAATGTTTGAAAAAAGTCGCGCGAAAGGGCTGTCGCGGTTAGAGTAGTTTATAATCAACCCACAATGACGCTCACTGGTATCCAAGTTCAATATTTTCGAAATTTTTCTCATCTTGTGCTCTCATTTGATCGACCGATTTCGGTGGTACTTGCCCCGAACGCTTCAGGAAAATCGAACTTGATCGAGGCGATTCGACTTCTTTCGACGGGAGAAAGTGACCGCGCCAAAAAAATCGACGAGATGATCGCATGGAATAGCGAGTTCGCTCGCGTGAGTGGAACGATTCACACCGAACAAGAACATGACGATACGATTGAAGTGTTATTAACACGAGGTGTCGTGAATGGGGTAAAAGTTCAGAAGCGAAAAGTTTTGTTAAACGGTGTCGCGCGACGACGCAAAGAGTTGCATGGAAAGTTTCCGACCGTGTTGTTTCGGCCAGAAGACATGGAGTTGATCTCTGGGTCTCCCGCACATCGGCGCGCGTATCTTGACGATGTGTTGTCGCAAGGCGATTCAGATTATGCGTTTTCACTTGAACAATATCAACAGGCGCTCAAGCGAAGAAACGCGCTGTTGGATGTGCTCCGTGAGGGGCGCACCACGCGCGCCTCGTTTGCGTTTTGGGATGCAACGATGATTAAGCACGGCGGGATTTTGCACGAAAAACGGTCGCAGTTTCTTGAGTGGATGCAACGCGATGTTTCTTTCCCGATTTCATATCAGATTCAATATGATTCTTCGCAAATTTCTGAGGACCGGTTGCGAAAGTACGCGGATGCGGAGGTGGCGGTGGGGTATACCATGGTTGGTCCGCATAAAGATGAGATTCGCGTTGAGCAATGCGATGGTGGAACAAAAAAAGAAATAGCGCTGTATGGTTCTCGTGGTGAGCAACGCATGTGTGTGATCTGGTTGAAAATTGTTGCGCTGACCTATCTTCATGAAAAACTTGATCAAAAGCCAATGCTTCTTTTGGATGATGTGTTTTCCGAACTCGATGAACGACATCAATCGCTGATCTTACCTCTCTTACAGATGTATCAAACAATTCTTACAACGTCGAATCCTGAATCGGTTGAGAAAATGAAGGATGCACAACAAATTCAACTAAACAACGGCGCCTTCTAATGATGTTTGGGGTGTGTTTTCTTTGACTTTATTATTTTCGGAAGACATGGCTCGATATGCAATCGCGAATGAAAGGTGCGTTGCGGGTATGGTGATAATCCACCCAATCCCCAAGGTTAAAATGGCGACAACATTGAAAAACGAGGTCACGAGTGAAAGCAAAAGCAGGTTAATGAGATTGCCTTTTGTTGTCTCTGCGATGATCTCCAGCGCGCGAATAGGTCCTTCGTTTCGATCGGCGATGACGAAGGGGAACATCCAAAACCGCAATGCGATGTAAAACGCGGGAAGAATAAAAACCAGAAATCCTCCCAGTAGCATGCATCCATACATCAATCCTGCGAGGAAAAACCACAGAATTGTTTTCCATGAGTTTGGCAGAGCTTCTGAGATTGAAACATTTTTTCCGTCAACGATCTGAAGAGAGAGTCGAATAAGTCCAATTCCCATAAATGCCTCAACAACATATGCAAGAATTTGAACAAGCGTGATACCCGCCATGGAAGGTGTTTCTGGATTTTGAGCCAATCCTATGCCGATTGCTAAAAATGAAACGAAAAAGAAAATAATAATGATTCCAACCCAGAGTAGAGCCCAAATGAGGAAGGTTCCAATATTGTGCGATGCAAGTGAGACCGCTTTTGAATATGTATCTAACACAGAAAACTTGGCCACGTCCCTCCTCGTTTTGTTGGATCAATGATACCATACGGATATGAAAAGTTCATCTGTGGCAGACATTTTGAAATATCACAATGATGTTCGTTTTCCTTCGAGCGACGCGCACAAAGGAGAAAATGGAAAACTGTTCATTGTTGGTGGTAGTGCGTTGTTCCATTCCGCAAGCGCGTGGAGTTTACAGGTTGCATCCAGAATTGTTGATATGGTGTTCTATTCATCTGTTCCTTCAAACAATCATCTTTTACTGGAAGCGAAGCGCTTTTTTTGGGATGGGATCGTTGTTCCCCGCGATGAGATTTTGAATTATATCGATGAGGCAGATGTCGTGCTTATTGGCCCAGGGATGGAGCGACAAGATGGTGCGCGCACGCAACAGTCAAAATCGGAGCAGATTGATTGGGATGGTGATACCTACGGAATTACGAACGCGCTTGTTCGCGCATATCCACAGAAAAAATGGGTGATTGATGCGGGGGCGCTTCAAATGATTGATCCGTCACTTCTTACGAACACCATGATTCTCACTCCGCATACGCGTGAGTTTGAGCGGGTGTTTGGTATCGCGAATCCAACCGCTGAAGACATTCAAGCGGTTTCTCACGCGCACAACAACTGCACAATCGTGGTGAAGGGCGCAGTTGATGTAATTGCGCAAGAACACGTTGTTGAGCAAGTTGAAGGTGGGAATGCGGGGATGACAAAAGGGGGAACGGGGGATGTTCTTGCGGGGTTGATCGCGTCGGTATATTGTTTTAATACCGCGTTTTTGTCTTCGGTGGTTGGTTCTTGGGTGAACAAACGGGCAGGAGATCGATTGTTTGCGCAGTTTGGTCCGTTTTACAACGCAACGCAACTCGCAGACGAAGTAACTCGGGTACTTTGGGAGACGGTTCGGTGATTGTACAGCAACGTATTCGCGCGCTTGGCGCGTTCTACTTTTTTAGTTTCGTCTTTGCATTTTTTGTTGGATTAAATCCTCTCTCGCTCGAAAAATCTGGATATGATCTCCGTCGATCGGCAAACTCATCGGGGGTGGATTGTTCGCAGTACACTGGGAATACTCATGCGTGTCTATTAAAACCAGAATGTGAGTTACAGACGACATTGATTTCTTGTAATGGTCTTTCAGAATCTTCCTGCACTGCGGGGTGTGCTTGGCATGAAGGTGCAACAATATGTTCAACACGTAAAGAAACGCTCACTTGTTCAACAAAGTCGGGGTGTTTGCAACAGGGATGTGTGAAAAAAGAACTCGTACAAGAGTCTTGTGTTGGTGGTGCGAGATGTGGGGGAATTGAGGACGACGTGTTGTGTTCGAGCACGATGGGGTGTTCGTGGAAAGTGCGAAAAAGCACGGTATGTTCAGGTTCATATGTACAAGAGCAAGAGAATTGTTACCCCGATCAAGGATATTGTTCTGGAGAACAGAAACAACAGGTGTGTGTTCGAAAAACAGGTGTCGATTCTTTGCAAGGGAAAACATCATCAAGCGTATCTTCAGATCCTTCGTTAACGTTGTCTCGCGCAGAGAAAATAGCGCAGTCAACAGTTTCAGAATCATCAATGTCAGAAACAACAACTCCGGAAACAACAACCTCGGATTCGACATCAAATGCAACATACTGTCGTTCGGATATTGCCGACACTTGCGCGCGTGATGGAAAGGCGTGCTTGCCCGATGAAAACGGTGGGAGTTGTGCGCCGTTACGCACCTGTAGTCATGGAAGCTCATATTGTTCAGCAACGAATGATGCGTATGTGCTTCTGTGTAACACCATGACTGGGCGATACATTCCCAGTCCGTGTGCAATTGGTACAGCGTGCAACCAGGGTGCGTGTCAACATGAAATCATGAGTGGAGGAGAGGATGCGATTTCCGATGAACTTGCACTAACACCCTCCTCACCTTCGGCACCTTGCGTGGATGTTGTTGTAAACGGCATAAAAAGAAACGTCTGTGTGGATGGAACTGAGCAAGGTGCTACGGGTGATGCGCTCACCGAGTGTGAAATTGTGACAGAAGGGAACAATGAGTACGTGTATTGCAGTCAACTTGATGAAAAATGGGGGACGAACACGCATCAATGTTATGACGAACAACAACAAAAAATAATCGATAAAGAATGGAAACATTTTGTGTGTGGAGCAATGACGTACGCGATGTTATATAAACAATACGTGAATCCAAGCGAATCGGTGCAGACTATTGTCGAAGGGTATATGAATCGCAACAGTATTTATTTATATCAAGAAGGGATCTGGAGTTGCGGTGGTTCAGCTTCTTCGGCGATCGAAACAGAATTGGAAGATGTGGGATTCGTTGTTGAATCGATCAATGGTGTGTATAAATTAGAGAAGGAATTTCGTTCCATGGAAGGGGTTGCACAGTTCGAGGTTCCTTTTTCGGCAATATTTGTTTTAAATGGAAAGAAAATCCCACATATCTCTCGTATCGTAAACACAACGCTCAATCAATGGGGTATCCCCGTGCTTCACTTATTAGATCCATATTTTGGGGTGAGGCAGTGCACGTACTCCAATGATATCAACAATCCATATGAATACGATTGCGGTTCAGGGTTGTATTTATTACAGGGATCAGTTTCATTTGTTTCAGCAACCTATGAAGGATCATCATTATGAAAAAACAACTCATATATATTGGTGCGTTTCTTTTTCTTTTGGGTGTGGGGTATGTATCTGGAACACGACTGCGAACCTCAATGCAACTCGCAGAAGTGGAGCCTACGCAATCCCCGATTATTGTTGAGGTTCCTTTGGATGGGACGGGGGCGATATTGAGTTCACCAAGTGCAGAAGAGCGACGTATCACTGATTTGGTGAGTCAACTGCGAGATCAAATGCCGATTGAACAGGAAGCGTTTTCGGTGATATTTGGTCTTCGCACGCGCGTGTTTGAAGTAACCCTTCATAGAGAGATGCAAGAATCGAAATCGATCTTCAAGGATTGGCTTAAAGAACATCAGTTTTCGGAGATTCCTGAATCCTATTTTGAATACGTGTTGCTGTAATTTTGTTTCTCTTGTTATTTCCGCAAAATATGCAAGAATAACTGCGTATGCAGGTAACTTTTCATCCCACATTTTCCATTTCGCAACTGTTGTTGTTGTACATCGGTCGTATTGAAGCGTGCAAAGAAGTCATTCAAAACGCGCCGGTTGTTCCATCGCACGAATTTCAATTTCGCAAACTCGCACACGTGCGATCCGCGTTTCATGGAACACATCTCGAGGGGAATGGACTCACAAAAGATCAAGTTGAAAAATTGATCGATGCTGGGGGGCGAACGGGTAGTCTAGAAAATCCAATCGCGCTTGCACAGCGAGCGGGGATTACCGCGCGCGAGCGCGACATTCAAGAATTGTTGAACTTTCGTACCGTTCTCGAGTGGATCGATATGCATGGTTCAACGTCCTCATCTTTTTCAAATTTAATCCGCACGCGGGGACCAAATCAAGACGCACAAGAAAAACCAACCTACACACAAGACATGTTAAAGCACATGCATGCACTGGTAACGGCGCGCATTATTCCCGAGGATCAAATTGGAAGATATCGAACACAACAGGTTGTGGTTCGAAGTGCGGAGTCGGGGGAGATTGTGTATCGTCCTCCGCTTGCGATGGACGTTCCCGCGCATCTCGATGCGTTTTTTTCTTGGTTAAACAGCGACGAAGGTCGTTCGATTCATCCGATTTTGCGCGCGGGTATCACGCATTATCAACTCGTTGCAATTCATCCGTTTATTGAAGGGAACGGTCGATCTGCACGTGCGCTGGCGACCTATGTATTGTATGCGGAGGGGTATGATGTGAAGCGATTTTTTTCGTTGGAAGAATATTTTGATCATGATGTGAACGCGTACTACAACGCGATTCTTTCGGTGCAAAAACATCCACAAAAAGACTTGACCTATTGGTTGGAATTTTTTGCGTTTGGGTTGGCGGTTGAGTTGGACAAAATCAAGTCGCAAGTTGTGAAACTCTCACAAGACGCTCGATTAAAAACGAAGCTTGGTGGAACGCAAGTGGCGCTTACCGAACGTCAGATTATTTTATTAGAATACCTCCACGAGCATGAGGAGTTTAGTGTCCAACAGGCGAATTACTTGATTCCATTGGTTTCGCCCGATACTATTCTGCGCGATATTAAAGATTTAATGGACAAGGGGATTATTGAAAAAATGGGTGTCACAAAGGGAGTACGCTACGTGTTGAGGAAGTGAGGCCTTTTCGCTCCGAAGCGTCAACAAAAACTATTGACAATAGTGTTGACAATACTATTGACAATAAAAGAAAAGGGGAACCACGCGGGATAGTTACTACGTCTTGAAAAACGCGTGAGACCTGCGTAGGCTACAGATATGACATTTCTAACGTTTTGTGATCAGCTCGAAAAAATTCAAGTTGTTTCTGCGCGTCTCGAAATGACGCGACTACTCGCGGATCTTTTTGCACGATTGAATGACGAGGAGATCGAGCATGCGGTGTGGATGACACTGGGGCGGTTGGTGCCGAAGTTCGAGTCGCTCGAGTTTCAAGTTGCGGAAAAAATGATGATTCGTGCCTTGAGTGAGGTTGTGGTGAATGATCTTTCTCAAACTTCTGTGAACGATAGTGCGGATTTATTTGGGTCGGTTGATCAAACATCAAAAATAAAAACGGCGTTTTCACACATGGGAGATTTGGGGGCAGTCGCAGAATCAATCACATCAGAAAAAAAAGATGCGCGTGAATTGCTCGATGTGTATCGCGCCTTGGAAAATATCGCAAAAGAATCAGGCGAGGGAAGTCAGGAAAGAAAGCAACATTTGTTGATCGCGCTTTTGCGCGAGAGTGCGCCGCTTTCTGCAAAGTACATTACGCGAATTGTGTTGGGCACGCTTCGACTTGGATTTTCCGATATGACGATCATTGATGCGTTTTCGTGGATGTTGACCGGCGACAAATCGTTGCGCGACGAGTTGGAAGACGCGTATCAGCGCAACACCGATTTAGGAAAGATGGCGCGTGCGCTCAAAAAAGAGGGCATTGAGGGTACAAGAAGAATAAATGTGGAGTTGGGTGTGCCACTTTTCCCCGCACTGTGTCAGCGACTTAAAACTGCCGAGGAAATGATCGAAAAAATGGGGACGGTGATTACTGAACCAAAGTACGACGGTACGCGTGTGATGATTCATATTCGGAAAGCGGGAAAAAACTGGAAGGTGCGCACGTTTACGCGCAACTTGGAGGAATCGAGTGGGATGTTTCCCGAATTATTGAACGAGCAAGCATTAAATGACATTCGGGCAGAGGAAGTGATTTTAGATAGCGAGGCGGTTGGGTATGACTCGGTCACGGGTGCTCTTTTACCATTTCAGCAAACGATCACGCGTAAACGAAAACACGACATCGCCGAGGTGAGTCTGCAGGTTCCTCTCCGATTTTTTGTGTTTGATGTACTCGATTTGAACGGAAAAAGTTTATTAAAAGTTCCGTTGGATGAACGTAAGAAAATCTTGGATACGGTTGTGCGCGACGGATCGGTGTTTGTGAAGGCGCCGGTTGAGATTGTTTCATCTCCCGAGCGCTTGCGCGAACTGCACACGGCATATTTAGAACAAGGATTAGAAGGTGTGGTGATCAAACAACTTCACAGCGAGTATCAACCTGGCAGAAAAGGTTTCAGTTGGGTGAAGTTTAAGGAAGAGGAGGGGGCGTCGGGGAAACTTTCCGATACCATTGATGCAATTGTGATGGGGTATTACGTTGGGCAGGGGAAGCGGACGGGGTTTGGGATTGGCGCGTTTTTGGTTGGGATTTTTGATGAGGATGGATCGATTAAAACCTTGGCGAAAATTGGGACGGGATTAGTTGATGATCAATGGCGTGAGATGTGGACGCGATGCGAGGCGATTCGCGTTTCTGAGGCCCCACAGTTGTATGACGTCCCCAAGGGACTCACGCCCGATGTCTGGGTGACCCCGAAGATTGTGGTGGAGATTGGCGCGGACAACATCACGACGAGTCCAATTCACACCGCGGGAGTTGCACTTCGCTTTCCACGACTGGTCAATTTTCGCGATGATAAGATGATCGAGCAGGCGACAACATTGATTGAAGTGCAACAGATTCAGAAAAATCAGAAGGATGGGTGAACGCGTTTTCTAGATGATCGTGCTTATTAAGAAGATCGCGTTCTTTTTTTCTTTTTTTGAAGCTCGCTCAACGCATTTCCAAGTTCTATGCGCTCTTCACCCATTAATTTGTTAAACACATCTACAATTCGTTTAATCCACTCTCGCGCTCGGGGAGGAAGCGCTTCCTTTTCATCAAAGTACGAACCACCTTTCATAGGATAGGCCGCAACGGGTTCGGTGATTTTTTTTCCAAGCAAAAGATTTTCTGTCCAGGTGGGAATGAGTCGGCTTACGTGGCGAACAATGCCATCTTTTTTGATGCGACGTAAAGAGTAGGTGTAGGTTGGGTCCGGATAGATTTCAAAACTCACACCGGTGTTCACAATTGCCTGAGCAAACTCGCGATCTTCCATAAACGAAATGGTTTCGTCGAAACCTGCGGAGTTCTCAAAAACGGAACGTTGGCATCCGATACAGGCGCCAAGAATGGTGATGACGTTTAAATTTTTTCCAAGTTCAAGCCCCGCATTTTGAATCTGCATATAAATTTGTGAAGAAGTTGACTGATCGTCCGGTTCAGCTAGGCACGTGAACAATCCCACCGCTTTCTTCATCAAGTTGTAATGCAGTCCTTCGAGAAAATAATGCGGGAGGCGATTGTCCGCATCCAGAAATAACAGGTACTCACCGTGTGCGTGCGAAGCGCCTTTGTTTCGTTGAACCGACACGTGTCGTTTTTCTGATTGAAAGACAAATAGTGGAACTCCAACAGATGCATATTTGGATTCGAACGATGCAATTTTTGAAAGGGAGGCATCGTTGGATTGACCATCGACGAGAATAACTTCAAAATCGCGAAATGTTTGCCCGAGGAGATCAAGAAGAAGGTGGGAGATGACGCGCTGTTCGTTGAGAACAGGAATCACAATGGAAAAAAACGGTTGAGAAATATGAGATGACAATGTTCTTACACGAGAGCGTTTTCCTTCTGTCGAGGGGTTTCGAGACATGGTAGGATTGTACCATGTCATTCCGATGGATTATTGGTCTGGGAAATCCAGGCAAACAGTATGAGCGAACACGTCACAACGCGGGATTTATGGCGATTGATCGGTTGGCGCAAAAACTCAATATTACTTGGGAAGAAAAAAATACGTTTCCTGCATATGTCGGGATTGATCGATCGCGAAACATTGCGTTGTGTAAGCCTATGGGTTTTATGAACACGAGTGGGGAGGTTGCAACTGCAGTCATTCGATATTTTGATCGTGATGCGTTGTCACCAGAACACATGCCACATCTGATGTTGATGTATGACGATCTTGATCTTCCATTTGGAATCATAAAAATCCAACATGGGAAACATCCAAAGGTGCACAACGGTGTTCTTTCGTGTATTCGCGCGTTTGGATCAGAAGAAATGACGCATGTGAGAATTGGTACCGAATCGCGTGAAGATCTAAAAACGATTCCTGGAGAAGCGTATGTGTTACTTCCATTGAGCGAACCAGAAATGACAGATCTTCAGACATCCATGCAAGAAGTTGTTGAGATGCTTTATGCACAGATCACATCTACACTCTAGAACAAGAAAATGGTCCGTTCTTCGGGGGTTGCCTCCGCAGTTTGCTGGGTTATTGCGTGCGCATGTTTTGCGTACCATTGCGTCAGATATGTTGAGTTTTTTTTCACCCATTTTTGTGTACTTGTTGGGGTATCGGTGGTGGGTGAACGCGCAATCGCGCGTGTTTGAAGATCTTTCACCCTATGTCGTCGGTCTTGGCGCGGTGAGTGTTTTTTTTATGATTGAAAAAATTTCACATGCTCTGGTTGCGCGCATGTTACCAAACATCCTACGAAGAATGAGTGTAACAAAGTCGATGATGATGTCGATGGTTTTTCTTTTAGTTGGATCGTTTGCGTTGATTTTCGTTGATCAATCGCCGATTTTTTTACTTGTTTCTGCGGTGTTGTTTGGGGCAGAAGTTGCGCTGTATTGGGTTCCTTTTCATCTTCTTGTAACTGAACATCTTGAGAAAAAGAACATGAGTAAAGAATTTACACTTTCACGGGGAATAGAGTTGATGATTCACGCATCGTTTCCTCTACTTGGGGCGTGGATTATCACGACGCAGGGTTTTCCCGTGTTATTCACGCTTTGTTTTTTCCTATTTGCGCTCGCTTCGCTCGCGCTGTTTCCTATGCGCCACATTCGCATTACATCAACCAATGAAAAAAATGAAAAAAATGAAAAAAATGAGAAAAAAACGAATGAAACTGCAAAACACATTCACGACAATCATCTGTTACCAAATCATATGCGAATCGCAGTACTTGGAAGCAGTGTACAAACGACGATGGCAATTCTGTGGACCGTGTTTATTTTTTCAATCGTTGGAACATTTTCGCAGTTTGGATCATTTTTTACCCTTTCGAGCTGGATGGGGGTGTGTGCGGTGTTTCTGATCGGATTTCTCCCATCCGAGCGTGTTCGCGTACGTGTCTTTGCGCTCGCTTCGCTCGCGCTCGCGCTTCTTTGGTTCACTCGCGGACTTGGTCAGTTTTTTATTTTTAGCATCGAGCTGTTTTTCTTAATCGAGGTGTTTGAGTTTCTGTTTTCATCGGTTCAAGTTCCGTTATTCGAATCATTTTTATATCAACAGTTCCAAACAAAAACGTTATTTCGTCACATTATTGAACTTGAACGTTTTTCTGCAACGCGCGAGATGCAGATCTGGATTTGTATTTTGTTCGTGATTATTGCATTTGGATCTGCGCGAAGCGTTCCGTTTTTTGGAGCGTTTGGATCACTGTGCGTCATGTTATTACTGCGGGTGACGCGCGACATGCGTGCGCAACACGCAAAAAAACTGGTGGAACGTACATGAAAAAAACATCATCGATGGCGACGATAGGCTCTATTCTTGAACGATTTGCTGTTGATGAGCCTGACAACCGTATCACGCGCGAGTTTCAAGACTATGGGTATCGGTTGGCTGTTGAGTTAAACGATATGGCGCATAAGGCGTTGTATATCAAAATGGCAAAAGAAACGCCTCGCGAAATCTTGGAACAGGCGCGAACCTTTATATTAGATGCCAATGCGCGTAATCGAGGTCGATTGTTTATGTGGAAAGTTAGCGAGTTAAAAAAAGAACGAAAGCAAAAATGAATTTTTCTTGGTACGGCCTGTTGGTTGGCGTGGGTGCTTCGGTTGGGTTGTGGGTGGCGTTTTGGTATGCCGAACGACAAAAAATCTCAGAAAAACTGGTGATCGGTGTTTCAATCTGGACAATGCTCTGCGCGTTGATCGGTGCGCGCGTGTATCATCTGGCAACGGATTGGGAACTGTATCAGGGGTTGGGAGTTTCTGCGTGGATTGCGGTGTGGAATGGTGGGCTGGGTGTGTACGGCGCGTTGATTGGTGCGGTTGTGGGGTTGGTTTTGAGTTTGGTAATCACGAAACGCGCGCGTCTCCTTCGCGAGTTTTTAAACATGATCGCGTTGGCCTTTCCGATCGGGCAGGCGATTGGACGATGGGGAAACCTGGTAAATGGAGAGATCCGTGGCGTATCGAGCAGGTGGATAGGGGAACATCCGATCTTTTTGTACGAAAGTGTGTTGAATGTGATGTTGTGGATTGCGCTTCTTTTTCGTGCAAAGAAAAATGATAAAAACGTATTTTTTTGGTACATCGGGGGATATGGGTTGATCCGATTTTTTCTTGAACCTCTGCGCGAATCATTTCTTCCGGTTTTTTGGTCACTGTCGTTGGCACAGTGGATCTCGATTGGTTTCGTTCTCGTATCACTTTTTGCCGTTCAACGTAGATGGATGCGGGTGGTTTTGCTATTTCTTCTTGTTTGTGTGAGTGTGTGGATGCACACGATCTCCCGTTTTCGAGATATTCAATCTGTTCCTCTTCGTGCGTCGTTGGGGGTTGTGACATTTTCAGAAAAAACGTTTCGAGTTGAGGTTGCGGATACCGATGAACGTCGTGCGTTGGGATTAGGTGGGCGCAACTCGATCGGAGAAGTTGCAGGAGCAGATGGGATGTTGTTTTTCTTTTCGCCTGCCTCGCAACCAACGTTTTGGATGAAAGGGATGCGTTTTCCAATCGATATTCTTTGGATTTCTGAAAACGCGGTGATAAAAATTGATCGCAATCTTCAACCCGAACCTAATCAATCAACTTCGGCGCTTTCGCGATATTCGCCTCCACGACCAGTTGAGTACGTGTTAGAACTTCAAGCAAACGATGCCGATCGATGGCAAATTGATGTTGGAGATTCCGTGCAAATTACGCTACCATAGTGCGCATGCCAACCGTTGCCACGTGTTCACGTCTTTCCTGTTATCTTGCTGAAAATGGGGCGCTTGTGAGTTTTCCACTTATCACCATTGCGGGAATTGTGGATGGAATTAATCCATGCGCGATCGGGATGATGTTGTTGTTGATGGGATATCTTATGACCTTCACGCATCCCGATTCAAAAAAACTTCCCACACGCGTGTTGCTGATTGGAGTGACGTACATTCTGTCTGTGTTTTTCACCTACTTACTTGTTGGGTTTTTCTTTTACGCTTCGATTAGCGCGCTTCATTTGGATGTGGTGCGTTCGGTGGTGAATCCGGTGTTGGGTTTCTTGTTGGTGGTTGCGGCTGCAATTCAAGTGAAGGATTTTTTCAAACCAGAATGGCCGATTCATCTGCGCATTCCTTCTGCAAGTCGCGCGAAGTTGATGCCATTGATTGAAAAATCATCTTTCCCGTCAGCGGTTCTGCTGGGAATATTGGTGACGTTGCTGGAAACGCCGTGCAGTTTACCGATCTATGTTGGAACAGCCAACATCCTCGCGCAGTCGGGGATGTCTCCGTTTATGGTCTCGCTGTACTTTTTGTACTACAACCTTTTGTTTGTGTTGCCTCTGATTGTGGTGTTGATTGCGGTGTGGAAATTTAAACACGTGGTTTCATTGAAAGAATGGGAACACCGCGTGGAGAAGTGGATGAAGTTGGGTATCGGGATGGTGTTGCTGGCGATGGGGGGATACTTACTGTGGGCGAGGTAAGATGAACTACTATCTCTCTTCATTTCATCTTGGAAACTCGGCAGACGTTTTACAGAAGTGGTGCGTTGGGAGGAAACCGCTTGCGATTATTATGAGCGCTGCGGATTTTGTTGAGCCTCTCGAAAGAGCAGAAAAAATCAAAGAAAATATCGCTGAGTTGCGTTCGATTGGGATTGAATCACGCGAGCTCGATTTACGAGGGTTTTTTCATCACGACAAAAAAGAAGTGTATGATGCGATGAAAAATTATGGTGGACTTTTTGTTCGAGGGGGCAACACGTTTCTTTTACGTAAAGCGATGAAGTATTCGGGACTTGATCTTTTTATTCAAGAAAAAGCTCGCGACACAAACGATTCTGAGTTTGTGTACGCGGGATACAGCGCGGGTGTATGCGTTCTCGCACCAACCTTGCGCGGGTTGGAGTTGGTTGATCCTCCGCATGAATCAGCTGAAGGATATGGGGATGAAGTGTTGTGGGATGGTTTGGGATTGGTGGAGTACTTGGTTGCGCCACACTATCAATCAGAACATCCTGAAGCGGGGATGGTGGATCTCTCGGTAAAGTATTTTCAAGATCACAAGATGCCGTTCAAAACGTTGCGCGATGGAGAGGTTATTCTTTTTTCCCGTTGACAGAATTACGTTCGATCAATATACTAGGGGGGAGTATATGAAGATCGCACCTGTATCAAAAAAACCAGCTTCAGAAACTCCCGTACTGCACCGATTGCGTCGCGTGCGCGGGCAGGTGGACGGGATTATGGAGATGATCAACAACGAGCGAGATTGTCTTGATGTGATTCAGCAAATTCTCGCGGCGCGGAATGCGCTTTCACGCGCAGGAAAAGAATATCTTGCACACGAAGCGGTGAAGTGTTCGAGCTCGGCATCAAAAAAACAATCATTTGATGCGATTCTACAAAAATTGTTCGCAATATAATCGTATGTAATTTTTAAGGAGGGCAATATGCCAGCAAATCATGTATCGTCCGCAACATTTCAGCAAGAAGTGTTAGAAGAAAAACTTCCCGTGCTCGTCGATTTTTTTGCGACGTGGTGCGGTCCATGCAAAATGGCGGGTCCCGTGTTGGACACGCTCGCAGATGAGTTCGCGGGGAAAGTAAAAATCGTGAAGGTTGATGTTGATGAAAACGGTGACCTCGCGCAACAGTATCAGGTGATGAGTATTCCCAGTGTAAAAATGTTTGTGAATGGGCAAGTGACCGATACCAAAGTGGGCTACGGTGGCGAGCAGGGCTACCGCGCGATGATTCAAGCGGTTTTGAAATAATCGTCAAAAAAAGAGAGATCAGAAAAGGAGCGATATGCATAACGCACCCGAACACGTTCGCGTTCTTGTGATTGGGTCTGGCCCTTCGGGTTGGACGGCTTCGTTGTACCTTTCGCGTGCGATGTTGCACCCCACGGTTTTAGCGGGCGATCAGATTGGTGGACAGTTAATGCTCACCACGGAAATCGAAAACTTCCCCGGAACACTGGATGGAACGCAGGGGCCTGCGTTGATGATGAGGATGCGTGAACAAGCCGAAAAGTTTGGAACGCGCGTGATCGAATCGATTGTCACGCGAGTGGATTTTTCGGCTCGGCCGTTTACGGTTTGGGCGTCGATTGCGGGTGAAGAAAAAGCGTTTACCGCGGATGCGGTTTTAATCTCGACGGGCGCACAGTCGATTCTCACGGGCGCAAACGGTGAACAAGAGTTGATTGGGCGTGGCGTTTCAACATGCGCGGTATGTGATGCGCCGTTTTATCGTGGAAAAAACGTGATTGTGGTTGGTGGAGGCGATTCGGCAATGGAAGACACACTTGCCCTCACCAAATATGCAGATGAAATCACGATTGTGCATCGACGGGACAGTTTCCGCGCAAGCAAAATCATGCAAGAACGCGTGCTCACGCATCCTAAGGTGCGTGTGCGATGGAACTCGGCAGTAAAAGAAGTTCGTGGTGCGAACGGAGTGATTGATTCTGTGTTGATTGAGAACACGCAAACGGCCACGGTGGAAGAAATGAAAACGCAGGGAATGTTTGTGGCGATTGGGCACAGGCCGGCGTCGGATATTTTTAAAGATCAGATTCTGCTTGATGAAAAAGGCTACATTGTGACAGGTTTTGCGCTCGGCGAGGCAAGCCTCGCGCTCGCGCAGACTCGACTCAAAAACGGATTCGTCACATTTCCAACCATGACCTCGATCGAGGGTGTGTTCGCTTCGGGTGATGTGGTTGATTTCCGCTATCGTCAGGCAAGTACCGCGGCGGGATTTGGAACGATGGCATCGTTGGACATCGAGCGATGGCTAGATGCGCAGGAATAAACTTGGTGTAACAAGCGAGCGCGAGTCGTTATTGGCGAGACAGAAACTATTTTTGAAAGGAATCTATGGAAAAAACAGGAAGCGATCCGTACAGCAATGCGGTGACACAACTTAAGCAGGCTTCTGCGATTCTCGCGTCGTCGTACGCGGATAAAAAGGAAGCATTTGAACAGATTATTGAACGATTACAAACACCAGATCGCGTGGTTCAGGAATCTGTTGAAATCGAGATGGATGATGGATCAAAAAATCAGTACTTGGTGTTTCGATCGCAACACAACGATGCGCGTGGGCCATATAAAGGTGGCATCCGTTTTCATGAAAATGTCACATTAGAAGAAGTAAAAGCACTTTCGATGTGGATGACTTGGAAATGTGCGATCACGGGAATTTCATATGGTGGAAGTAAAGGTGGTGTTGTGGTGAATCCACGGGAGCTGTCTCGCGCGGAGTTGGAGCGGTTGAGTCGCGCGTACGCGCGTGTTGTCGCGCCATATGTGGGTGCGTGGAAGGATGTTCCCGCTCCTGATGTGAACACAAATGGTCAAATTATGGCGTGGATGTTGGATGAGTTTGAACGCATTGTTGGTCATCATGAGCCCGCGGCGTTTACTGGGAAACCGTTGGAGATTGGGGGATCGCTTGGGCGCGAGGAGGCGACGGGGAAAGGTGGAGTGTTTGTGTTGTTGGAGTTTGCAAAACGGATTGGGAAAGAACCCAGTGACCTTACGGTTGCGGTTCAGGGAATCGGGAACGTGGGATCGTGGTTTGCAAAACTCGCGGTCGAAGCGGGGTTCCGCGTGGTTGCGGTGGCGGATAGTCGCGGGGGAGTGCGATCAAAAAAGGACCTATCAATCAATATAGACGAATTAATTGAACATAAAAAGTCTAAGGGATCGGTGAAGGGTTTTCGTGGCACGGTTGCGTTAACTTCCGAAGCGTTTTTGTTGCAGGATGTGGATATTTTGGTTCCATCTGCGCTTGAAAATGTGATCACGCCCGAGGTTGCAAAAAAGATGCGCGCGAAGGCGATTGTAGAAATGGCAAACGGTCCGGTGACTCCCGAGGCGGATGAGATTCTATGGAAACGGAAGATTCTTTCGGTTCCCGATGTGTTGGCGAATGCGGGTGGGGTGACGGTGTCGTATTTTGAGTGGGTGCAGAATCTGCACGGATACACGTGGTCCAAGGAAGAGGTGTTTGCGAAACTCGAACCGTTGATGGTTCGCGCATTCGATCAAATGTGGACGACGCATGAAGATAAAAAAATAAATCTGCGGATGTCGGCATATGTTGGTGCGTTAAAACGCGTTGTGGATGCGATGTTGCTAAGGGGAAGATAATCTGTTATTGTGCGTGAGAATATTCATCTATAGCAAGGAGGAGCATGTCTCCAAAAAAATCAAAAAAACACGCACAACGTTCAGTGCGAACGACGAAGGTTGTTGAAGAAAACGTGTCGCTTGCAACTGCAACTGCGCAAGAAATGGGTGAGAAGCTTTCAACAGGTGTTTCATCTGTGATAAAAAATCTGCAGTCTTGGTTTCGTGGATTGCAGTTCGATCAATCCGCGCAACGAGATGCGCAACAGCCGTGGACAAAACTCACCGACGCGGTGTTGAACAACTTCACAACGGGACTTTTGTTGATTTCCGCGTACTTAATTGGCGTTCTCACAACCGAGGTGCGGTACTTAAAGTCTGGCGCTCCGACTGGCGCAGCGGTCGCACAGAACCAACAACAAGCAACGCCCGCTCCTCGTGTGTTGAGCGATGATGTTTGGAAAGAAATGCTACAAAATCCCGTGGGTGAGGTGGGAGATAAAAAGGCCGAACTCACGATGGTTGAGTTTGTTGATTATCAGTGTCCCGTGTGTTATCGCCATTTTGTTTCGGTCTATCCTTCGATCAAAAAAGAATTTGTGGATACCGGAAAGATGAGAATTATCTATCGCGATATGCCGTTAACCTCGATTCATCCAAACGCGGAGATCGCAGCGGTTGCGGCTCGATGTGCGGTTCCACAAAACAAATGGTCGGATATGCATGATTTGATCATGAACAAACAACAAGAATGGTCTCCTCTTGTGAAAGCCGACGCAGAAGCAAAATTTGCTGAGTACGCGGCGAGCTTGGGGATGAATAAAACGCAGTTTGTTGCGTGTCAACAAGACGAAGCAATCGCTCAAGCGGTGAAGGATGACTCTCTACTTTCTCAGAAGTTTGGGATCAACGCGACTCCAACCTTTGTGGTCAACAAAAAGGAAATTGTTGGCACCATGGCATATGAGTTGTTTAAAACGGTGTTGAAATAAGTGCGAGGGTAGATTTAATCTTGTGAGAAAACTGGTGGCGCCGAAAAGGCGCCACCTTTGGTTCTGTTTGCGGTATAATACAAGGTATGAAAAATCTCATACCGTTCCTCTTCTTTTTTATTGGAGTGATTCCGTTTTTTTCTTTTATCCAAGCACAGTCACAACAACCGCCAAGTGAGCGAGTGCAGATTCTGCAACAGGTGGAGTCGGTGGGATTAGCGGAACGTGTTGCCACGGATTCTTCTTCGTCAACGGGAGAAGCACAGCTGGCGAGTTCCTCGGCCTCGATTATTGATCAAGAAAAGCTCGAACAAGATCAACTTAAAGATCTCACACAAACAACGACAAAAGAAAAAAGCCCACTCGCGCAGTACCTTGATCGAACCGAGCCAACACTGGTTTTCCCATTTAACTCAATGCAACTGTTGATTCGCCAAGCGGTTGACAATGGGGTGCCGGCGAACATTCTCGTGTTGTTGATTTTATTCCCCGTGATCTCAACCTTGATTATTTTCTTTCGACATGTGATTGGGTTGGAGGGGTTTGGTGTGTACACCCCTGCGGTATTGGCTGTGGCGTTTGTGTCGACGGGATTTTTACGAGGGTTGTTGCTGTTTTTTGCCATTTTTATTTCCACAACGATCGGGAAGATGATTGTTTCTCGATTAAAACTACAGTATCTTCCGCGCACGAGTCTTGTGCTGTGGTTCGTGTCGCTTTCAATGTTTTTTGTGTTACTTCTATCTCCCTATATTCCGTTCACAAATCTGGCGACGATTGGTATTTTTCCAATGCTCGTACTGGTTTTACTTTCTGAAAACTTTTTGCAGGTGCAGTCGTCGAGTTCCATGTGGACTGCGATTCAGTTAACGGGAGAAACATTACTGCTCGCGTTTATTAGTGCATCGGTGATGCGTTCGCTGAGTGTGCAGGAATTCGTGATTCTGCATCCCGAAATCACCATTGCGTTGATGTTCGCGTTGAATTTAATGATTGGAAAGTACACCGGTGTTCGCGTAATGGAGATTCTTCGATTCCGATCGATTCTTGAATCGGAGGAGTAGCATCGTATTTTTTCGCGAGAAAAATCATGGCAAAACTTTCACACATTTTAGGAATGAACGCGCGCAATCAATTGTACGCGTCGCTTAATTCGAGTCGCGCAAAACGATATGGTTTTTCAAAATATGTTGCAAAAAACTTTTTACAGAAACATGGCGTTGGTGTTGCAAAACTCTACGCGATGGTGAGCACGCAAGAGGAGTTTCGCGCATTTGATTTTTCTTCTATCGAAGGCGGATTTGCGGTGAAGCCGTCGAATGGAAGTGCAGGTAAAGGGGTGATCGTGATCAAGTCACGAAAACGCGGTGAGGATGTTTGGGTTGATATTGAGGATAGAGAATGGACAGAGGAGGATCTTCGGTTGCATGTGAGCGATATTTTGGCGGGACAGTACAGCACGTGGAACACAACTCGAAGCGCGATTATTGAGGAACGCATCCCCGTTCATCCCGACCTTGCTCCCTACGTTCCCATCGGAACCCCCGATGTTCGCGTGATTTTATTCAACAATATTCCTGTGATGGCGATGACGCGGTTACCAACCCACGCTTCTGGTGGCCGAGCGAACTTAGATCAGGGGGCGATTGGATTGGGGATTGACATGGGGACGGGGAAGACGTTGTTTGGTGTTTCGGGAAAAAAAGAGATGATCACGTATTTTCCAGACACACAGATACCTGTTTCTGATATTCAAATTCCAACCTGGATAAAAACGCTTCGAACCGCAACGCGAACCGCGAACGCAACGGGACTGCGATACATGGGTGTGGATATTTTCTTGCATCCCGAACGTGGGCCACTTGTTGCTGAGGTGAATGCATATCCCGGCCTTTCGATTCAACTGTGCAATCAGGCGGGATTGCGGAAGCGATTGGAGCGACTTGAAGGAATCACGGCGCGAAATGTGAATCATGCGGTGAAGATTGGGCAGTCGTTGTTTGCGGAAAGTTTTTCTTCGTTTGTTGAATCAGAGGGTGATATTCAAATTCTCTCACATGTTGAAGAGGTGGCGCTGATTGATGATGACGATCGTCATCACGACACGAAGGCGCTCATGAACACAGGTCGTGAGATGAGTGCGATTGCGTATGATCTCGCGATGGAGCTCAATCTTGTTGATCCGAATGATTTGTTGTGGATGCAGCAGGTGGCAGGTGAGGGGAAGGCAGCGGTGGTCGAGGTGAGATATAAACTGCAGGATTCGGTGTATCGCTCGCCGATGATTGTGACGAAAAAACTCAATGACTCGCCGTATAAAATTCAATTAGGACGAAATGATCTTGAAGGATTCTTTGTGGGGGTGAATCGATGAACCTTTTTGCCAAAAAACCAGATGAACATTTAACCATTGCGCAGATGATTACGCCGACGAATCTTGAAGATGAGAAGCGAAAATTCTTGTTTGATGAAAACTACAATCCACAGTTTGAGTACGCGCAGGAAATTCCAGAGTCGGTGTTGACAAAATATGGCGATGTTTCGAGTGAGCATCTTCAGTTTGCGATCAACACATTGGAGCATGTGAAAAAAAACTGGAAGACCGAGGGGGCGTATCTGGATGATGTTGAGGGACCGATGATGAAACGCGAGGAAGTGGAGAAGCAGTTGCACGCGTATCTCGCCACACTTGGATTAGACAAAAAAGTTCGCGTGTTTTTTTCGTATTCATACATTGCGCGTACTTCGGTACAAAAAGATCTTATTCGCATTCGATTGCCGATTGAGTACCGCGAAAAAAGCTTTCTGGGAACGCTCCATCATGAAATTGGCACGCACATGTTGCGACGCATCAATGAAGAAAAACAGCCGTGGTTTGAAAAACACGCAGAGTTTGGACTGCATCCGTACATGGACACCGAGGAAGGGTTGGCGGTGTTGCACCAATTGATTCCGCTTTCACAAAAACTGTTACGATTTGAATCTTTGCGATACTTGGCAGTGTACTTGGGAAGCACATCTTCGTTTTCGAGCGTGTTTCAACAACTTGAGCCGTACATGGAGGATAAACTACGCCGTTGGAACACCTGCGTGCGTGTGAAGCGGGGAATTAAAGATACATCAAAGGCGGGCGCATTCACGCGCGATCAAGCATATCTTCGTGGGGGAATTCATGTATTACATTGGCTAGAGCAACATCATTTTGATCTAACCCCGCTCTATTTTGGTAAACTTGCGGTGGAAGATCTCGAAAAAGCGATGGAGTTGAGTCCAAGTTTTCAGCCAACACTTCCGAGTTTTTACACAGATGACCCAAATGCGTACAAAGCAAATATGATAGCGATACAAACAATGAATGAGACATCGAAGATGTAAGTGATATTGAGATTTTATCTAACATTGATCGCGTAAAAACTCAACCATTTTTAATGGAATATCTATTCCAGTTACTCGAACGAGTGCGTCATATTGTGGCGCTCTGTTTACCTCGAGGACTTTCCAAGTTTGATCAGATTCATCAAAAACTAAGTCCACTCCGGCGATGGAATGATTGAGTGTTTTAACTGCTTTGATTGCAAGCTCTTCTTCGACTGGTCCTATTTGATACAAAGATGCGTCTCCACCTAAAGACGCATTGTTTCGAAACTCATCTTTTTTTGAGGCTTTTCGTTTGATTGTTGCAATTGCTTTTTCACCAATGACAAATACGCGCAAATCACCGTCATTTTGAATAAATGGTTGAACCATTAATGGTTGCGAATACTGTGAATAGACTGTTTTAACTTCGTCGCTGTTGTGGCATAAATGGACACCTCTTCCTTGAGATCCATTTGAAATTTTTACAACGAGTGGATACGAAAACTGATGTGCAATTTTTGCGTAGTGATTGAAATCAAGATACTGTGAGGGAATGAGTGGAATAGCATTTCTACTGAGTTTCATATAATCAAACATTTTTCCTTCAATGTACGGGTGCTGACATCGCACGCTTTTATCGTACACAGGAATGTTGAGGGTATTACATTTGTCAACGATTGCCATATGTGTTTCAGGCGATCGAATTAAACTACGAAAATATACGAGATCGTAGTATTCTAATGGGTGTTGTTGAGCAAAAATTTCGTTTTTATGATCATTTACTTGTATCACGACGTCGTGGGAGGGGACGACCTGAACTTCAACATCTGCTTTTTTGCCTGCAGAAACAAAAGCCTGATATGATTCTTTTTGCTGATTGACCAAAAACAACAGTTTTTTCATAGGTATTTAGGTCATGTTGATTAAAAGTTGGACGAGCTGTTTNNCTGTTTTTTACATTCTTTAAATATTAGACCGCGACTATTTTCATCTAATCCGAGTCGCGAGTTTAATTCAATGATTTTATATCCAGTCGGGGACAATGCAATATCAATCCCGTAGTACCGCGTGCCAAATCTGGACATTTGAGCATCAACCGCCATCACAAGATCGAGTGCAGCTTGAGGTATTTTTTCTGGATCAACCGTTGTTTGCAGTCCACCTTGAGCAACATTGGCAAGAAAGCTGTTTTTTGGGGGAGTGCGAATGTACG
The DNA here is from genome assembly GCA_003487265.1 of Minisyncoccota bacterium. GTDB lineage: Bacteria > Patescibacteriota > Microgenomatia > UBA1400 > UBA12028 > UBA12472. Next base: position 2,893 of record DNEP01000008.1, on the reverse strand, counting down.
AAAACACAACCTTTCCGTTCATAAGCGCAATCCGAAAGTCGTGCATTCCTTCAACAAGTCCCGGTATTCCACCACTGGAATCAATAAAATCTTGAATAATAAGAGGATATTTTTTGGGACATTTCTGCAAAAACGCCGTATCGCCAATATACACATGATCTCCTTCAGCACCATCAAGAGGTTTTATGACTTTTGTTGCTGAAGTGATTTTGTTAAGAGAGGAGAGAAACTCTGATTCCGTATTTGCTAGAACTGCGATGGGACAATATTGAGGAAAGAGACGATATGTTATCCATTTATTCGTACAGATTTCATCGATTTCCTCATTATTTAATACGGGAATCGCGCCATCGGAAATAAATGGGCTTTTTTTGTAGAGGACATCGATTTTTATCTTGCCAGAGTCGATGAGTTCGCCGTTTTGAAATCTCCAACTTTTTGAAAATACACCTTTGCCGAGATATGTTGCTTGTGAACGGACAATATACAGTGTTGCTCCAGCATCTTCTGCTTCCTGGTTGAGTTCTTGATACGATTGCCAATATTCACCAGGTTTGTTGAAAGGATAGCCCATTTTTTCGGGTTGTGAAAAAAATACACCAATATTTTTCATAACTGTTTCTCTTTTCTTCTCCTGTATTATATCGTAAAAACTCACAAGAGTTCTTGTAACGAAAGAAGAACACGTTTCCCCGACTCTTCATATTGTGTGGAATCATAGTGTAATGTGTTCCAGCCGCAGGCTTTTGCGGCATCGAGATTGTTTTGCTGATTGTCGATAAACAAAATTTGATCTGCGGGAACTCCTGCATGATTCTGCGCGATTGTAAAAATTTCTTTTTCGGGTTTGCGCACGCGAACTTGTGAAGAATCAATCACGCAATCCCATTGAATGGAGGGGAGGAGGTTTTTTTGTTCGAGCATTGTAAACATTCGAGGAAACATATCGGTGAGTAATCCAACGCGCGTGCGTTGTTGCGCGAACTGCATTGCGGGGACAATCGAAGGATTTGGACTAAAGCGATCAACGAGGTTTTCTAGCATTGAGTATGATGGAGGAATCTGTAAGGAAAATGTAGAGGCGAGTTCGGGGAGAATCGAATCGATGTCGCGATCAATGCAGAATGAATACGCATATTTTTGATTAAATACTTTCCATTCGGGTAAGCGCGACTGTGGAATCCCAAGATCGAGAGCAACTTGATTCCACATGGTTGTGTGCGAAGAATCGCGAATTGCAACACCGCCAACATCAAAATACACAAATGAAATCATCTCAGCAGTATACCTCTGTTAAAATACGCGTATGCAATCGAAAAATGGGATGAAAATTGGCACAAAAAAACGGGTTGCGCTTGGCATGTCTGGTGGCGTGGATTCCTCGCTTTCGGCTGTGCTGTTGCAAGATCGGGGATACGAGGTTACGGGTGTGTTTTTGGAGTGCTGGCGCGCTCCTGGGTGTCGGGCGGAGGAAGATCGCAAGGATGCGCTCGCGATTGCATTAACATTGGGGATTCCTTTTCAGGTTTTGGATTTTAAGGATGCGTATAAAACAAAAGTGGTGGAGTATTTTTTCTCTGAGTACGAAAAAGGGCGCACGCCGAACCCCGACGTGATGTGCAATAAAGAAATCAAGTTTGGATTATTTTATGACTGGGCGATGGAGCATGGGTTTGATGCTGTTGCGACTGGCCACTACGCGCGCTCCGTTGATGGACGTTTGTTGCGCGGGGTGGATGCAAAAAAAGATCAGTCGTATTTTTTGTATTTGTTGGAAAAATCTCAACTGCAGCATATTTTATTTCCCGTTGGACATTTAACGAAGGTGGAGGTGCGCGCCTTGGCCGAGGAGCGTGGGTTGGAAACGGCGAAAAAACCCGATTCACAGGGAATTTGTTTTATCGGCGAGATCAACGTGCATTCGTTTTTGAAGGAGCGCCTCGGTGAAAAGCGGGGTGAGGTGGTGAACGCGCAAGGTGAGGTGATTGGTGAACACGATGGCTTGTGGTTTTACACGATCGGTCAGCGGCACGGATTTCGGTTGTTGGGGAAGATTCGCGCGAAGAGCAGGGAGTGGAAGCAGGTGATCCCACCGTTTTATGTGATCGCAAAAGATGTAGCGAAGAATCGGTTGATTGTGGGATTCGGTGAAGAAACGCTGTGTGAGTCGTTTACGATTGATGAGATGCATTGGATTGATGAGTCGCACATAATGAACGCGAGCGAGTTGAATGCGGGGGAGGTGTTTGTGCGGATTCGTCATGGGGGAAAGTTGTTCCGCTGTTCTGTTGAGCTCGAGGATGGTAGAAATTCTTTACGCGTTTCGTTGGCTGAAAAAATCCAAGGTGTTGCCGATGGTCAAAGCGCGGTGTTGTATTTTGGTGAGGAGTGTTTGGGTGGTGGGGTGATGCGACTCAATAGGAAAATGCGCAACATTATGTCTTGACACGCCTTGGATATTTGCTATGATACTCACCGGATATGAATTGATGTTTCTTCGGCTAGGCGGATACCAATCCCCCTCGGCTGGGGATTTTTTTCTTTTCGAACTATCCATTTTTCTCGAGAGCGGTGACGCTTTTGAGTCGATAAAGCCCTTTAACAAGTTCAGAATCGAATAAACAGATTGTTTACACAGTGGCAGGATATTTCTTCGGAAATGATTGCTGCCGTGTGTAACGTGCAGTTAATTTTTTCCGTCTTTTTCTTTGAAATTTTTTTCTTATAGAATCAAATTTTCTATTTTTTTGAGAATTTGATCCTGGTTCAGGATGAACGCTGGCGGCGTGCCTAAGGCATGCAAGTCGAACGATCCCGCAGCAATGCGGGGTAGTGGCAGACGGGTGAGTAACACGTGAGAATCTACCCAATAGTGGGGAATAGCTGGCCGAAA
>DNEP01000004.1 GCA_003487265.1 Minisyncoccota bacterium | reverse complement strand
CAACCCCAACACCCACTCCTACACCCACTCCTACACCTTCGAACGACGCGGCATTCTACGTCATCAAATACAACGACTTTGACGCAGATGGAATCTTCGACTCAGTTGAATCAGGACTCGATTGGTCATTTGAATGGGATCTGAATGGTGACAATAACTGGCGCGAATATTTCACGTACGCAAATGACGGTGGAAAAGGTGGCCGCGTTGGCTCACTCAAAGATGGTGACAAAATCCGCATTCGAGAAAAATCAAAGAGTGGTTGGGTGAACACCACGCCAACAGAAGTTTCACTCACCTTGCGCCTCGGTGAAACACAAAAAGCGGAGTTTGGAAACCGAGTTCCAGGAGCAACACCTACTCCAGTTCTCATCGCGAAGGCAACCCCAGAACCCAAGGAGACTCTACCCAAGGCGGGATCCACACTCGAAACCGTTGCAACAGTCACTGTTGGCGCGATTGTCACCATCCTCGGAATCATCGGAATGATGGCGTTGTAAACCATTTCAAAAAATCTCAACACAGGTGATGTTTTTTTCTTTTACTCGCCAATGTGGGCGCGCCTGGATTCGAACCAGGAACCTTGAAGGTATAAGCTTCCTGCGCTAACCGTTGCGCCACGCGCCCAAAATCAAAACTCAGTTTTTCATTTTCATTCCCGTAGACATTTCACATTCAGTCGCAACTAGAGTAGTATATCATCATAGAGAATACACATAGGAGGATCCATGAAAGGATTTGTTGCGAATATTGAAAGCCTAACACAACACAACACGAACTTTCGTCATGTCTTGTACACAGGAAAACACAGTCAACTCGTGTTGATGACGCTTCAACCAAATGAGGAAATTGGACTTGAGGTTCATACAGAAAATGATCAATTCTTTCGCATTGAATCAGGTGTTGGACTCTGTAGTATTGATGGAAATCAGTATGAGCTTCGTGATGGTTCGGCGATTGTCGTTCCCGCAGGTGCACAACACAACATTGTAAACGCTTCAACAACCGAAATGTTAAAAATGTATACCATCTACTCCCCCGCGCATCACAAAGACGGAATTGTGCGTGCCACAAAGCTCGAAGCAACGCAAAACGAACAAGAGTTTGATGGAATAACAACGGAATAAACACATTTTCCGTTATCGGTCAAGTGAACTGTTCATTGAAAGCATGATCTTAATTAGCGCATAATTCCAAAATGCCTCAAGCGGAGATTTTCCCTCAATAAGCTTTGGAAGCAGTTCTTTTTGAAAGAACTCACCAATCTTTTTTGTGTCTTGCCCGCTATCAATCATTCCCAATAGAACAGCATTTTGAATAAGAATGATTTTTTGTGTTTGTGATGCTGGAGAAAATACCCCATCAACATCTCGCCCTGCTGCTGATAAGCCAAGAATCCAAAATCCCCGACTCACAGATTGATATGTTTTGCTCCTCTCGAGTTCTTGAATATCTAGATTGTTGATCAAAAAAAGATCCGGATCGGCTATTTTTAGTCTTTTTTTCTCATCTTCGTTTTTCGCATAAAGCACTATCATTTTATTTAACGATGCAAAAACTCGCTCAAAAAACACGATTGCGCTCACAACTGGATACGATATTGATTCAAGTGGGTCCTCCTTTTGAGAATACCTTCTAGCATGCCACTCAAGACCAAAACCTTGTATTTCATCTCCAAAAGGGAACTTTCCGCTTCCCTCATTATTATTCCGTTCGTGCATTAAATAGTGGAGAATCTCTGAAAAATATCCAGTTTTATGCTCCGCTACTGTCATCTCAGATGATACATCTCCATACTCAAGCATTGAAAGGCCCATGAACTCCAAGACCTTCGGTAACTCAGAGATAAGTGTAAACATGAGACTCGCAAGTTCGTATTGCGGTTCATTGTATTGAGCAAACATTCCCGCTAGATCATGTCTGTATAAGCGCAACCAATCGCAAAAACCAATCAATGATTGTAATGATTCGCGACAATCCTCTTGTTCTTGGAGTTTGAATTCTTGCATATTTTATCTACAGCTTCGCGCGGATTTGAATTTCTTGTTCAACAACATCGCGAGGACGTCCATATTTCAACAACGAAAGTTCTTTGATCATCTCGGCGAGTTTGATGCTTTTTATTGCTTCCTCTTTCGAAAGATCTCGTGTTAAATCCATCGAAAATGGTGGAACAGGTTCATTTGCCACGATTGTTTTAATGTACACGTGGAATCGTTCAATGTTGGTTAAATCGTTCTCGCTGAACACAGGTGCAAACTCGTGCTGCAAAAAGTTCGCATCGGGCACGCCAACACGGAAACAGATCATCGTTCCAACGTTCCCGAACACCGCATTTTTGACTTCCTCTTCGATCTGCGCCACAAATTGGTTGGCCACAGTCAGATTCAATTTATATTTTCGAGCCTCAGAAAGAATCACCGCAAAATCCTGCGTGGCAAAGTTTTGAAACTCATCAACATACAAATAGAAATCACGACGTTGTTCTTGCGGAAGTGCGGTGCGACTCATCGCGGCGGCCAAAATCTTTGGAACCAAGATCAATCCCAAAAACTTCGAGTCTTCCTCCCCCAGCGCCCCCTTCGACAAGTTCACGAGGAGAATCTTTCCCGTATCCATTACTTCACGGAAATTAAATGCCGATTTGCTTTGCCCAATGATGTTTCGCATTGTTTTATTCGTGATGAATCGACCAAACTTTGAAACGATGTAGTCCAAAACCTCGGATTTGTGAAAGTCGCTTGTTTGCGCAATCTGATCGGTCCAATAACGACGAACCACCGGATCCTTCACTTTTGGTAACAACTCCTGCACATATTTTTGATCGGTCAAACAGCGCACCAGCTCCACAAACGTGCTCCCTGGTTCAGCCATGATCGTCAACATGGCGTTGCGAATCGCGTGCTCAAAACGTGGACCAATAATTCCTGTCTTATGCGGATCGTACAGTTTGTACATAAGCGCGATAATTGAGCTCGCCACAAAGTGCATCTGCTCTTCGGTTTCAGCTTCCATCATGTTCAAACCCATCGGACGATCCACAACCGAAGGATTAAAGTAAATCACATCCTCGGCGCGGTCTGGTGGCATCAGCGCCAACACATCCTCAACGAGTTCTCCGTGCGGATCGATCACTGCCACCCCTTTTCCATTGCGAATGTCCTGCAAAATTTGATCTTTCAAAAACTCCGATTTCCCTGTTCCCGTCTTTCCAACGATGTACATGTGACGCTGTCGATCTTTTTCGCTGATGTACACCTCTCGCACGCTACCGCGATAGGTGCTTTTCCCCAAAAACAACCCACTCGTAGAAATGGAAGCGGGTGCGGGTGCGTTTTTTGCTTTCAACCAATGAATGTGATGCGTCTCAACTGTTTTGTTTGGAAAATGAATAATCGTCGCGAGTTCTTCGGCATTTAATATGATCGTGCCAATATTCAAAAACGGCATGTACCGATAAATAAAATCAATCATAAACAACTGTTTGATCCAGATGTGTTTCTTCTCAAACTCATTGAAAGGTGAGGTAAATTGGGCAAACGAGCCTGTAAGGTTAATTAAGTGCGAGTGCGCGCTCGCGTCCGAAGAGGAACACACCACGATACGCACCGAAACGCGAAATCCAGGTTTCCCCGTTTTCGTCTCGATCGCGTCGGTTTGTTTGGGATCACTCGAAAACCCTCCGCTTTTTTCTGGATCAGATTCTTTTTTCTTTTGCGCGGCGAGATACGAATGACCCGAATTCTGCCAGCCATGCCCTTCGGGTCGCATGAGCAGTTGAATCATTGCGCCCTCTCCTTCTTCCATTTTTGAAAGCGCGCTTGTGATTAACGACAAACTATCGGTTGGTAAATCCTTGTACATTTTGATCGGCATCATGTTCGGCCGATGAAGTTTCAATGTTGTAAATGCAACACGCCCACCCTCACTAAAAATGTTTGGCTCGTCGACTTCGCGAATCTCCGCCCCAGGATATGCACCATTCACTTGCTTTTCTACAAAATCGCGAAGATGTTTCGGACACGCAATATAAAACTTGATTTCTTCGTGCAACCCAACAAGCTCGATCGCGATGTGATCTTCGCGTTTCAAAAAAGAAAACCATCCGTGTTTTTTAAGTGAGTGTAGTGCGGCGAACATCTGCTCAGCCGCCTCGATTTTAATCTCGTTATCTTTTGGAAGTGCAACGAGGAGATGAACAAATTCAAGCGAGTATTTTTCGCGCCCGTGATTGATCCAAAACTGAAAAAACATATAGATCAAAACGACGAAAGACACACCGCCAACACTAAACAACACGAGAAACTCGACGATCTGCGTAAGGATAGTGACAAGGTTTGTGATTGGATCCATATGTTGCGTGTTTTTTTCGCGAAAAATCCGCTTAGGATTTTTCTTGTGTTGACTCCTGCATCGGCCGATACACCACCATTCCACCAAATTTTTTAATGATTCGCAAACACCATTCCGCAAGCCAACGCACACTGTATTGAACGTTTTGCGTTAACCCTTTTGTAAGCGTTGGTTTGGAGATCGGCAACACGATGACTGGTTGTGCCGCATAGTTGCCTGTTGGATTGGTTGCCGTTTTATCCGCAACCACAACCTCTTTGGGTGGATCTATATTTTTTCGATCAACTTTTTCCATCCACGATTCAACTTCGGGAGAAATTTCTGGATTGGGCTCGTCCTCGATCACTTGAGCGCCGGGAATTTCCGCAAGCGGTGAAAGATCGGGGGAATATCGCGGGCTTTCTTTCGAACCCACCCCACTATGCACTGATGTTTGGTGCGGCAGTTGTGTGGGCGTTTGTGATGGCGTTTGTGGGTGTTGTGTTTGAGTCAAAAAAGGCGCCTGTGGAAATGCCGAAACGAGTGGTGAGACAGATGGATCGGACTGAGCAGGATTCATGCTTTCATCATATCATGGAACGCATGTGCGATTGCGCGTTTGTATTTAGTGACTGATTATTTCTCGACCTTTTTTAAATGTCTCTAAAAATACTTGGAATTCGTTCATTGCTTCTACAGGATCGTCTTTTCTAGTAGTCAACGTGGCAAACTCTGCAACATAATTTTTCAAGAAATCTTGCTGTGATTGATCAAGAACGGCTGTGTCCGCGGTCGTTTTCCACGGATCCGTTCTTTTCAAAAGCAGTTCGAAAAAAATTTCATAGAGCAGTCGTTGATTTTCTGGATGGATCTGCTGAATACCTCGAAAAAGAGCCCATACTTGTGCTCTGTCGTCTGCAGACTCTAGTTCTTCCTCAATAAGTAATTGTCGAAAGTACATGCGCTGATTCGCAGCAAATTCAGGATTCGTTTGTAATCCAAAGTCTTTCGCATACTGAAGCGCTTGAGCAGGATTTTGTTGATGCTTTATCATCATTGCTTGTACTAAATCGAATGATCCAAGATATTGCAGATATTCAAGAATCGTCGCATCAATTTCTTGAAAGCTATACATCTTCCCCATTGCATCGCGAATTTCCAAATTTCCTGCATCGGTGATAATAAGCTGTGATCCATTTGCTAAGGCGCCAACCTCAATCTCCGGTCCCCACCCAACATTTGTCAAAACATGCCCAGATTCATGAACAAATGTGGAAAACGTGAAGAATGGCACCGAAGCATCAATAAAAGAAATCCCATCTGTAAAACAACCCGTTGCTTTTGAGTTCCGACACGCAATATCTTTTCCCTCACTGGAGAGTTGTACGTGGTGCAAAAGAAGATATTGAATCATTTCGTCCGTTAATACCGCGCTTAAGACAGGATTTGCCTCCATTTTTTCTTTCAGATCTAAAACTTCTGGTTGTTCCAGATAATCTTCCGTTGGGTGAAAATCAAACATTCTGTCACCACTTGAGTCATATTCGTAGTAATGAATCGGGTTACGATAATTCCACGTTCCATCTGCATTTAACGTTGGCTCGGTACGTGGAAAACGTAAAGAAAGGAGCGCCTGCATAAACCGATGGTTTTCGAGCCATTTGTTATAACTTAAAAATGATGGTGAAACCTCGGTGTATATTGCAACACCTAATGCGATTGATGCAATTCCAAGCACCGCAGTTGCAAAAAAAGATCGAATCTTTATACGTCCAGACTCTGTTTCTCGCGCGCTTGGTTGCTGTTGAAGTTCTGGTTGAAGCTTCAGTTGTGGCAATGTCTGCGCATCTTCTCTAGTTGAGCGTTCTTGGTATATGTGTTCTAAAAGTTTCATATTACTTAAAAGTCCAATCCTGCTACTGCGTTGTTCCCTTGATCGAACGGGTGTTTTCGTTTTTGCATTTCCGTGACAAGATCGCTCATCGATTGAATATGTTCACCGCATCCCCGACCGGTTAGTACAACATGTGTTGAGCCTCGGCGTTCCATGAGCGCAAGGATCTCTTTCTCCTCAACCAGCCCATCTTGAATCGCGTTGCACACCTCATCTAATAGTAAGACATCGACATGCGATAGTAAATCGGTGGCACACGCAAGCGCCTGATGTGCGTAGTCTTTGTGTTGTTCGGGAGAAAAAGAATCAACAACGATCGCGTCGTTCACGTGTTGCGTTTTTACACGTGATGTCGTTCGTTGTGCACGCGTATCTTTCAAATAAAATCCCTTTCCCATCTGGAAAAACTGGAGATTTTTTGCATAGGCGCGTTTTAACATTTGAGGAAGTTTTGCTTCGTTAATCTTCCAATCGGCTGATTTGTACCAGCTCACCCATCCAACACGCCACCCGTTTGCCAACGCGCGCACACAAACCCCAAGCGCAGCGGATGTTTTCCCCTTACCTTCGCCTGTAAAAACATACACCATACCTTGTGAGGAAACCTTCGTTGATGGTTTGATTTGCTGACGTTTATGCTGTCCTTCGTTTTTTTTCCGCATATTCTCCGCTTGATCTCCGCATACTAGATCATAGTATATCGGCTCGCACGTGGTTTTATGAGTATACGTGATAAATTTCACCGTTTAACTTGTGAATCCTGTCTTGGCAAACACGCTTTCTTCCAGATTCACATGGATGGGAACCCCAAGCGATTCCAACATATCACGCACAATAAAAATGGGAAAACCGACGACATTTGTCTCACTCCCTTGAACGGACTCCACAAACGACCCCGCGACTCCTTGCAAAGCATAGCCACCAGCTTTATCGTACGGCTCGCTCGTCGCAATATACTTCTCCAACGCCTCATCACTAAAATGAGAAAACGTCACATCACTCCGAACAACCTCTGTTCGAGACTCCCCCGTTTCGCCATCTGTCATACGCAGACCGCAGTACACTTGATGGGTGGTACCGCGAAGCGCGCGCAGAATTGCGCGCGCGTCATCTAAATCCTTTGGTTTACCGTAAATCGTGTCGCCAAGCACCACAATCGTGTCGGCCGAGATCACCAAATCTTTCGGATGACGATCGAGGATTGGAAGGAGTTTGCACTCTGCAATTGTCACACAATAACCCTCTGGATCATCTTCAAAATCACGCACGGGAATCGATCGTTCATCAAAATCACTCGGATCAATGATAAATGGAACGCCAAACCAGCGCATCATTTCTTTTCGTCGTTCGGAATTGGAAGCCAAAACAATCTGTTGCATAGCCGATATTGTAACAGAGATCAAAGCATTGTAGGATGGGATCACGATTGTAGTAATACAAAAAAAGCGAGGTTTTATGAACATAACGCGCCTGTTGTGTTTTTCAACAGTTTTTTTCTCAACTTTGTTCTTGGTAGCGTCCTTTTCCCCCATTTCTGCCGTGGTTACTCCAGTTCGCACTCGTGAAGAAGTCAAAACCAGCATTGAAGAAAAACGCGTCGAAACGCAGCAGAATCGGGTACAACTCGCCGAAAAGCGCGCAAATGGACTCGAAAACCACTGCACGGATGTACAGAATCGATTAACCTCTGTTCATACAAAACTCACCGAACTTCTCGAAATACGAAAAAGTGCCGGAGTAGAAACAGGCGTCGCCCAACAACACCTTGATTCGGCAAAATCTTCTCTCGCATCTGCTCAAACAGCATGTCAAGACGCCGTGACGCGCTTCAACGACGTTCCCCAAGATAAATACTCACTTCAATACGAAGCAGTCGTGCGCGCACGCGAACAGGCCGAGGTCGCGCGAAAAGCATTTTTCTCAGCACGAAAATCACTCACCGACGCGCTCGTGACCCTTCGAACAGAAAATAAAAATAAAATGCTGAATGATGAAAAAACGGAGGACGACCAATGACCCTCAAAACAAGCGCTTCTCTTCTCGTTATCTTCATAAGCGCATTCACTCTCTCCGCATGCGTTCCAAACTTCTTTGAGGTTAAAGAGGCAGAACCCGTTGAAGTACAAGATCTTCGTACGCAACAATCAGAAACATCATCTGAATCTGCCGTAGAAGATGTTATCGAAAAAGAACTCGAAGAAGCCAAAATTGAAGATGATTTTCGTTTACTTGTGGAATAGCAGATGAATCGTTAAAGCTTACACTTGCTATATCCGCAAGATGCGCACAGAGAGCATCCTTCCATGGACTGCATCACCTCCCCACACTCGGGGCATGTTTCGTCGTGTTCGTATGATATCGATTCCGCATCCACAACGGTTTTCACCAATTCAGAAAAATCCTTTCTTTGCGCGAGAGGAATAGAAACAATCTTACTTTGAATAAGTGGCGTTGTTCGTTTTTTATTCGACTCATCCTCACGCGATGTTTTTTCGTGTGAAGCTTTTTCGTGTGATGCTTGCAACACCTGCCCCGCCTTCGACGAATCTCGATACACCGTAATTCCCTTGCATCCCATTTTCCACGCGAGAAGATACGCTCCACGAACCTCATCTATCGACGCGTCCGCTGGCATGTTAATCGTCTTACTCACCGCGTTGTCGGTGTATTTTTGAAACGCGGCTTGCATTTTGACATGCCACTCCCAATCGATATCATGTGCAGTGACAAACACGCGTTTTAGCTCTTGAGGAACTCCGTCAACCGTCTGCGCACTCCCAGATTTTGCGATCTGCGAAACAAGCTCATGAAATCTTCCATTTGATCCCACACGTTCGCGTAATGCAGACTCAAAGTGTGAATTTACATAGGTCAATCCGGATTCCGACACCACATTTTTGATATAACTCAACGCGAACAGCGGTTCAATACCGCTCGAGCATTCGCCCGCCATCGAAATCGTTCCTGTTGGAGCGATTGTGGTGATCGCAACATTACGGAATTTGCGGGGGGACTTTTTGTTTTCGTATCGATGTGTTGTTGGTTCATACCCTTTTGCAAACCAACTTTCTTTCCATCGTGGAAACTCGCCCTTTTCTTTTGCCAAAACCTCGGACTCATCCCAAGAAACGCGCTGAATATGTTTCATCACCTTTTCGGCCATCTTCACGCCTTCAATCGAGTTATATGGAATTCCGAGTTGCAACAAAAGATCCGCCCACCCCATAATTCCCAACCCAATTCTCCGATTCTGTCTGACGGTATCGGCAATCTGCGGAAGTGGATACGAACACGCGCTAATCACATTGTCGAGCATGCGAACCGCGACTCGCGTCACTTCTTCCAACCGCTTCCAATCAATTTGATCTTTTCCTTCTTGAACATAGAATCGCGACAAGTTGATCGATCCCAAATTACACGCATCGAACGGATGAAGCGGTTGCTCTCCACATGGATTCGTTGCGGTGATTCTGCCTTGGGATTCACGGAGCGGGTTGTTTTCGTTAATCGTATCCCAAAAAATCATCCCAGGATCACCCGTTCTCCACGCTAACGAAACAATCTGATCCATCAACATTTTTGCGTTAATTGTTTGCACTGGGTTTTGCGTTCGAGGATTGCGCAAAACAAACTCGCGATCTTTTTCGACCGCAGACATAAACGTATCACTCGCGCCAATCGAAATATTAAAATTACTAATCTCACCTTCCTCGGTTTTGCATGAAATGAACTCAAGAATATCGGGATGATCCGCGGACAAAATTCCCATGTTCGCCCCACGCAACTTTCCGCCCTGCATCACTTGACGCGTCGCAACATCAAACACCTTCATAAATGAAACGGGGCCTGTCGCGAATCCCCCCGAGGATTTTGTAACGGAATCGCCTCGAGGACGAATTTCTGAAAACGAAAATCCTGTGCCACCACCAGTTCTTTGGACCAACGCCGTCCATTTCACCGCATCAAAAATATCTTCCATCGAATCGTGAATAGGTAAAACAAAACAACTCGCGAGCTGATTTTGCTGCGTTCCCGCGTTGTTCAGCGTTCGCCCCGCCGGCAAAAACTCCATTTTTGTCATGACTTCATAAAACTTGTCTTCCCACGCTTTCTTTTTCGATTTTTCAACTCGCGCCAAGGTACGAGCAACGCGACGAAACATCCCCGCAGGCGTTTCGATCACCTGCCCCTGCTCATCGTGCAACAAAAATCTTTTTTCGATCACTTTGAGCTGATTAATTGAAAGTTGAAGATCGTTCTCGACACCAATCTCGGTTTCCATATGACGAATCTTGGTGTGTTCCGCGCGATACAAAATGTACGCCTTCGCAGTTTTGAAATGACCGCCCGCCATCAGCACCTGCTCGACAACATCTTGAATCTGCTCGACCTGCACAAGCGCTTCCTGTTTTATCATCTGATGGACAATTTTCTCGACAATCGCCGAAAGCCGCTGCGCCTCTTCCTCTTGAAACTCACCAGTCGCCGAGCTCGCTTTTTCTAATGCCAACGCGATTTTTGCACGATCAAACGTCACCGAACGACCGTCTCGCTTTTTAACCGTGAGCGTTTTCATCTTATTCCTTTGGACTCACCTTTTCTTTTTCGAGTAGATCAAACAATTGTTGGAGCATATCGTCAACATCTTTCTGATTTGAGTTCTTTTGATTTGAGTCAACCCTCACCTCATCGCGTTTTTTTTCTTTCACTTCCACTTTCATTTCCTCCGGCTCGTACAACGGATGTCCCCCGCGCGTTTCAGCTTTGATTCGATAATACTGGCGCGTACGCTCCTCCTCAGAAATCTCGGGATTAAAAAGTGTTTCAGAATATTTCACACCCGTTTTTTGCATTTTCTGAATGAACGCATCAGAAAGATCAACGCCTAATCGATCCGCAAGATTGATCAACCACCATAACACATCACTCATTTCCTCACTTACCGCTTGAACAATCTTTGGATTACGCATCACATCTGATCCAGAAAGCCATTGGAAGTGTTCCAATAATTCAGATGCTTCCAAAACCAAAGACAGCGCCATATCTTTTGGATCTTCTTTTCCCCATCCGCGACGTGCGCGAAACTCGTTTATCTTTTTTCGTAAATCTGCAATTGTGGTGGTGTTATCGGGCATGCGTTCCTTTCGAACAGTAGGTAGGCTTTTGATACTGAGATGAATTTGGATCAATAAACGCGTATGCATCACGAATGATTTGCGCGTGATCAAATGGAATTTTTTCTGGAAGCTCCGCAAACGGAATCCATTTTGCCCCACCAGTTTCGGTGTTATCTTGCGTTGGTTGTTCCGAACTCCATCCAATAAACGCGTGCCCAACATTTTGTCGACCATCCGGATCGCGATTGAGATCGTCGTACACTCCTAAAAACTGCACGCGTGTTGGTGAAACACCTGTTTCTTCTCGCGCTTCCCGAATCGCCCCCTCCATCACCGTCTCTTCCCAATCCAAGTATCCCCCAGGGAGTGCCCAAGTATTTTTATCTGGATCGAGTAACCGGTAAATCAACAACACCGCGTGATCAGATTCGCGAAACACAACCATCTCCACCGTACACGCGCGGCCGTTGTATCGAGCGCAGTGCGGGCAAGGCTCACCTTTTGGTATTTTTCCGATCGGATATTTTTGCCAATCTTCCATTTTTTTCTTTCTTTGTTTTTTTTGTTGCGTTACAACGTACATCGACTCCATCCACAATCTGGACAACTCACACATCCACTTTCAAACTTCAATGAAGCAGATGCGCATTCGGGACAGATTTCTTTCTCATTTGATCTCGATTTATGCGCGTGCGCAACGTGTTGTGACTCATTTTGCTTCTCTGACTGCGCATCTTTTGAGACTTTACTCTCTTTTCCCGCAACATTTAAGACCTGATCCATTTTACTTCCGTCGCGATAGATCGTGATTCCTTTCAATCCCATCTTCCACCCCATCATGTACGCCTTTTTCACATCTTCGATTGTTGCGTCATGTGAAAAATTGATCGTTTTACTCACCGAGTTATCAATCCATTTTTGCCATGCAGATTGAATTTTGATATGCCATTCAGGTTTTATTTGATGCGTGGTAATGAATCGGCGCTTCTGTTCTTTTGAAAGTTCCTTCACCTGCTCCAAGTCGCCATCTTTCAAAATCTGATTCAAGATTTTTTCTTGCGTTTTTTCATCAAACGTATCTTGCAAAAATGTTGAAAACACTGGATCAACAATCGTAAACGACTTTGTTGGCGCATTTTTTCGATTATCTTCATTAAAACTCCGACGAACCTGCACAAGCGAGAACACCGGCTCAATGCCGCTACTCGTGTCCGCAAGAAGCGAGGTTGTTCCTGTCGGCGCAATCATCATGAGTGCGCAATTTCGATATCGCTCGGCAGACCCCGCATAAATCGAAACATCGAAATTCGGAAACGCACCCCGCTCTTTTCCAAGTTCGATCGACATTTCCTCTGCTTTCTTTCGCATGAACTTCGCCACACGTTCGGCAATTCGTACCGCTTCCTCGCTATCGTAGGGAACGCCCATCATATACAACATGTGAGCAAACCCCATTACACCCAATCCAATGCGACGATTTCCCTCTTTCACCATTTGACGAATCGCATCAAGCGCATACGCGTTGACCTCGATCATGTCGTCAAGAAAACGAATTCCCAATCGCACCGATTTTTCCAGATCATCCCAGTCGATTTCCCACGCGCCTTTCGTGTTCTTCTTTACGTGATTATTCAATACTACCGAAGTGAGGTTGCAGGATTCGTAAGGAAGCAAGGCGATCTCACCGCACGGATTCGTCGCCTCCAATTTTCCAATCGAAGGTGTGGGGTTGTCCTGCTCCATGCGATCCAAAAACGCGAGTCCGGGGTCGCCCGACGACCACGCGTGCTCGGCAATCAGATGAAAGAGATCCCGCGCTTTCATCGTTTTCCAAACCTCACCGTTGCGCGGATTAATCAAGTTCCAGTCACGATTCCCCTGCACCGCCTCCATAAATGCGTTTGTTACCCCAACCGACACATTAAAGTTTTTGATCGTTCCATCCTCATCTTTCATGGTAATGAACTCAATAATGTCTGGATGATCCGCATTCAAAATCGCAATATTCGCACCCTGTCGCTTTGCGCCCTGCAGAATTTGCGAAAGCGCCGCGGAAAACGCACGAATAAAATCGACGGGACCACTCGAGGCTTTGGGAACATTTCGAACCTTGTCGCCGTGGGGACGAATTTTGCTAAAATTAAAGCCCGTACCACCGTTATTTTTATGCACAACAGCCGCTTCACCCAATGTTTTGAAAATATCTTGAATAGAGTCGGTAATGGGAAGCACAAAACAACTTGAAAGCTGCCCTGTCCCCCCAACGTTCCCCGCTTCGAACATCGCTTTCCCCGCACACACGAACTTCATGTTCACCATGCGTTCGTAAAATTGACGCGCGGTATCATCAACAATACCGTTTTGTCCCCATTGAATCTCTGCTTTCGCCATGNNCAACGCGCCAAAACATCTCTCCAACCGTTTCCTCAACTTCACCACTCATGTTTAACTTCACATATCGTTTTTTTGCAACTTCAAGCGCAGTATCCGAAAGCTTTGGCTCGATGATCTGTTGTTTCGTGTGGCCTTTTCCTTGTTTTTTGGCGCCAAATAAAATGTAATATTTCGCTGTTCCAAAAAATCCCGACTCCGCGATGGTTGGTTCAACGATATCGCGAATTTGCTGCACATCAATAACACTATCTTTTGTGATCAATTTTCTAATTTTCTCTTGAACTTTCAATATAATTTTCTTTGCTTCTTTTTCTGAATATTCCTGTGTATCTTTTCCCGCAGATACAATTGAACGACGAATCTTTTTCTCATCAAAAGGTTGTAACGATCCGTCTCGTTTTCGAACGGATTGTATGTGATTTCGCATTCTCTTTTTCCTCCACCTCGTACTCATACGATGAGCGTCTGTGTTATACGCTACATTTGCTATACGCACAACTTGGACAAGTAAAACACCCCTCTTGAATGACAAGCGTTGTCGAGCATTCGGGACATCGTTCTTCACCGGGTTTAACCTTCACCAATGGCGAACCAACGAACTGTTCCTGATCGTTTTCGTAATGCACATCAAGTTTTTTACCCTCAGATTTCGTTGTCGTTTGAACTTTAGATTCTTCGCGAGATTTTTTTGTTTCGCCTGTTTCCAATACTACTTGATTGCGACTTCCCGTCACGTACACCGTCATTCCCTTTAATCCATGTTTCCATCCCGTAAAATACGCTTTCTCCACATCTTTTACGGAAGCGTTTGCGGGGAAATTGATTGTTTTACTAATCGCGTTATCTACAAATCGTTGAAGAGCCGCCTGCATTTCGAGATGCTCATCAACCGAAACATCACTGGAAACCACAAAAACATCGCGTAGTTCTTTTGGAACATCTTGAATTGATTGACAAGAACCTTTTTCACGAATCAACGCAAAAATCTCTTCCCGCTTCTTCTTCGAAACACCCGCGCGTGCCAACATCGTTCGAAACGACTCACTTTCGTAGGACAACTCACGAAAATCCTGTCCTAATTCCTCGGCACCTTCGTGCGTTCGCATCACATAACTCAACGCAAAAACAGGTTCACATCCATATCCTTCCAAACCAGTGATTGTCGCGATTGCGCCCGTGGGTTGAATGGTGTTTTGACAACTGTTTCTCACCCCATATGTGCGAATTTCTTTTGTGAGCGCTTTCCAATCAAGTTTTGGTTGGCCAAATGAGCTCGAGTATGACCGAAGCGGTTTGGGTTGCTCCCAAGCTTTTATTCCTTTACCTTTCATGCTTTCAATGTTCGCTGTTGTAAAGTCATATCGACTTCCTTTGATTCCGGGAAATGCACCACGTTCGCGCGCGAGTTGCACAGAAGTTTTTAACGTATGAAAACGAATAAACTCCATGATCTGCCCTGCGAGATCAACACCTTTTTTACTTCCGTATCGCACGCCAACTTTATACAACACATCAGCCAATCCCATAATCGAAACCCCGATGCGCCTGTTTCGCTTTGCCGCTTCTTCTAGCTGTGGCACCGCGGAGACGTATTTATTCGTGTCCACAACATCATCAAGCCATCGAACAACCCACTCCGTTGTTTCTTGCAGTTTTTCCCAATCAATTGCATAAGCAAATAATGATTTTTTTCCGTTTTTCACATGTTCGGCAATATTGATTGATGCCATACAACAATTTTCAAACGGAAGGAGGAACTGCTCGCCACATGGATTGGTCGCTTCCAGCGCACCCTGACTTGGAGTTGGATTTTCCCGATTTGCCGCATCTAAAAATAAAACGCCAGGTTCTCCATTGCGATGTGCAAACTGAATGATTTCTTCAAACAACTCGCGCGCGCGAACTTTTTCCCACACTTCTCCGTTTCTTGGATTGATCAACGGAAACAACGCATTGGACTCAACAGCTTGCATAAATGCATCGGTAAGTCCAACCGAGATATTAAAATGCTCAATCGTTCCTTCTTTTTCTTTGCACCGAATAAACTCACGGATATCGGGATGATGGACCGGCAACACCGCCATGCACGCGGAACGCCTTCCCCCACCCTGACCAATTACCCAAAATGCGGTGTCGTAGATTTTCAAAAACGAAACAACGCCCGTTGCTTTTCCCTTTCCAGCACCTATCGAATCTCCCTTGGGACGAATACGTCCAAACGAAAAACCCACACCTCCACCGGATTGCAACACCAACACCGCATTCCGGAGCGTGTTGAATATTCCGTCCTGAGATCGACCCATGTCATCATCGATTGGAAGAACAAAACAGTTTGCGAGTTGCCCCCACCCCGTCCCCGCGTTTGCCAGCGTACGACCGTTGGGCATAAATCGAAAATCTTCTAATAATGAAACGAATTTTTCTTCTACTTGTTCAGGCGTTTGCCCGTCACGATATTGGTGTTCTGCCTGAGCAACAATATGCGAGGCTCGTTTCAAAATATCTTGAACGGTTTCAACAGGTTTTCCCTGATCGTCGCGAAGGGCGTACCGTTTGATCATGACTTCTTGTGCGTTGGTTGGCAATGTTTTCATTTTTCCTCATCCTCAGTGATTGCCGACTTCACTTTTTGGAGTTCTCGATCAAACTCATCAATGCTGTGAATATCGCGATACACCGTTGCGAACAACATATATGAAACGGGGTCGAGTTTTTTGAGTCGATTCATCACAAGGTTCCCAATCTCCCAACTTTTCACTTCTTTTGTTGTTTTCAGTCGAAGTTTGCGTTCAATCTCATCAATACACAATTCGATTTCGTCTATTGTGAGCGGTCGTTTCCAGGTGGCCTTCATTAATCCTTTGCGGATTTTGTCGCGGTCAAATGGTTCACGTTCACCATCTTTTTTAATCACAATGAGATCAACGCCTTCAACACGTTCAAATGTGGTGAACCGTTTGCCACACTTCGCGCACTCACGACGACGACGAATACTCGTTTGATCGAACGAATCGCGACTTTCAAGCACCGATGATTCTGGCACTCCACAGTACGGACATTTCATGTAAAACCTCCACAGGTAGCGTGCGAGGTATTAGTGAAACACTAATTGTGGGGTCTGTCAAGAAAACCGTTTTGTTATTCAACTATCGGAGTTTCGTCGATGAATCCACGTAAACCTGCTTGCAGTGAACTTGCATAGTTGAGTAATTGGTCGGCTTGTGCTTTCTGTTGGTCGCTGAGTAACGATTTTCGAACTTGAATGGTATCAATCGCCTGATCTAAATGCGCATATAACTCAAGATATTGATCGGGACGAAACTGTGACTGCAACTTCTCGTCCATCATGATTTGTCCCGCCAACCCATAGTACATCACCCCTTTCGAAGCAACATCAATCGCAACTCTGTGTTCTCCACGTAAAAAAAGAATATCCGAGATTTCAACTCGATGCGATCCATATCGCATACACAACGCGACTTTTTCTGTCTTCGAACGAACCGTAAGAAAATGAACCCTATCAAAAAACCGATCAACAAAATACTTCGGATGTCCAGGGAGCACAATACCATCAACGACTTTTTCCAATATGTGCTGATCGCGATTCATCTGTCCTTCGAATCCATTCACATTCGCGTGCTGAAAAGAGATAAGCAAAATAATACACGCCAAGATCATCGCAGGAATCGCGAGGACTGTGTAAACGCGGTACGGAACCGCATGGCGTTGATACTGTTTGGATTTCATACACCGTATAAAAGAAACACCATTCCCCACAACATGTGAGAAAGGGTAATCGCGTACATGCTTTTTGTGCGAAGATACAAGATTGCCTGTCCAATCGCAAAGAATGATAACACAAAAAGTTGAGAGACCAACTGCTCGGCTGATCCAACAAGAACAAATCGTAGGGGCGCGTGGAAAAGAAGGAACACCAAGGTTGTGATCGCAACCACGGGAACCTCAGACATTTTTCGATCACGAAGATTCCCAATCACATATCCAAAAAAGAACAGGCTTTCCCACCAAGCAGTCATCAGTGCCAACGCGAGGAATGTCCAAAAATACGGCGCGATCGCGGTAAACGAAGGCATCACCACATCTCCGCGCAACCGGAGTGAGAGCACCGCAACAAACTGGAAGAAACCGCCAATGCACAATCCAAAGAATAAACCTTGCCAGATTCCGATCGTGGTAAAACCCATGGGATCTGAAGATTTTTTTCGCTTTGAGGTTTGATACGCGTATACCCAAGCTGGAACACCAAACACAAACGCCTTTACAAAAATCTCGTCAAACCATTCTGGAAAACGGAAAATCAACCGATATGTGAGCCAAAACAAGAATACACCCGCTAGGGTGAGAAGGAATCCAAGGTTATGCGATTGCTTTAAGGACTTCTTCAAGCGTCTCCTCGCGCGAATGCGAATAGGTATCTATAACAAGATCATAGAGATTTGGATGCCAAAAATCAATCGGATGATCCGCTGGCAACGTCCCCGCTTCGACCACCCACATATTCCATTCATTTTTGTACATTCTCGACCATTTTTGAACATTTTTTTCTGTTCGTGCGGAGATGTGAATCTTCGCATCATCAATAGAAATGTTGTCGCGGTTCACAATACGGTCAATGCGAATTTCATCACTACTACACATGACCAAAACTTTTAATACTCCTTGTACTTGTTGAGCGACAAAACCAGAAAGCCAAGACTCTAAAATCCAACCGCTTTCGTGCTCAAGCTTCGATCGCATCCCGTAGTCCACCTCTCGATCAAAGTCCTCACCGTACACCGTCGCGTCGTGATGAAATGTATTCGTTGAGGTATCAAATAACCCTTTTTCTGCAGCATACGATCGCATAAACTCGCCACCAGAGAACGCTTTCCATTCTCCTTTTTCTTTCAACGCGTCTTGAAGTAAACGCAACAATGTCGTTGATCCGTTCCCAGGCAATCCAGAAATGGTGATGTTGCGATATTCAGATGACATGCGATCCTTTCTGCTGTAAATGGTAGAATGTATCTTATACCAAAGTGCAATACTATGGATACGAGAAAACGACTCAAACATTTCAAGAAAACACTCAAGAAATCGCGTGCGATCTATTGGATGATTCATCATAAAAAAATTGTCGCGTTGATTTTTGTTGCATTGATTCTTGGCTTTTGTTTCTATCTGTTTCGCGATCTCCCCTCTCCCTCAAAACTCAATAACGCCTCTGCATTCGCGATGAGTACAAAAATCTTTGATCGAAATGGCATCCTTTTATACGAAATCTATGGAGATGAAAATCGCACCCCCGTACCGATCGAGGAGCTCCCACAACATATCAAACAGGCCACCATTGCGATCGAGGATCAACATTTTTACTCACATTTTGGATTTGATGCATCTGGAATGATTCGCGCAGTGAGAAACATGATCTTCAAACAACAGCTCCAAGGTGGATCGACAATTACACAGCAACTTGTGAAAACGGCGCTCCTCACGCGCGAACGCACTGTGCGACGAAAAATAAAGGAGGCGGTGCTGACGCTGGGAACCGAGATGATGTACACAAAAGATGAAATCTTGGAAATGTATCTCAATCATATTCCATATGGAGGGACAGCTTGGGGCATCGAGGCTGCCTCACAAATGTACTTCGATAAACACGCGAAAGATCTCACACTTTCGGAAAGCGCGATGCTCGCGGGACTTCCTCAATCCCCCACGCGATACTCACCATTCGGAACAAATCCCGACCTCGCAAAGGCGCGCCAAAAAGACGTGCTCCGTCGTATGTACGAAGAAGAGTTTATTTCCGAAGAACAGATGAACAATGCAATTAATGAAGAGCTGAAGTTTGCTGAGCCAAAAAGTAACATCCTTGCTCCACATTTTGTGATGTATGTGAAAGAACAACTCGTGGATGCGTATGGCGAGTTGCCTGTGGAACGCGACGGGCTTCGCGTGTACACCACGCTTGATTACGAACTGCAACAAGCATCGCAAGCGTCGCTCAGCGCGGAGTTGAAAAAATTAGAAAAAATGAAGGTGGGAAATGGAAGTGCGATGATCACCGATCCCCGTTCTGGTGAAATTCTTGTAATGATTGGTTCGAAAAATTATTTTGAAGCAACACAAGGCGGACAAGTAAATGTAACACTACGCCCCCGACAACCCGGAAGTTCAATTAAACCAATTAACGTGGTTACGGGATTTCAGCTCAAAACGCTTACTCCCGCCACCATGTTGCTCGACATCCCCACCTCCTTTCTTGTCCCTGGACAAAAATCATATCGACCTAGAAACTACGATGGTGGATATCATGGGCCGGTTCAAACAAGATTCTTTTTAGGAAACTCATACAATATTCCGCAGATTCGTGCGATTACTATGCATGGTGTTGAAAGCATGATTGCAACAGGAAGCGCGATGGGAATTTCAACATGGACCGATTCCAGCAAATACGGATTATCGCTCGCGTTGGGTGGTGGTGAAGTGACCATGGCTGACATGACAGTTGCGTTTGGAACGCTTTCGAATCAAGGGATTAAAGTTCCGCTCCACTGCATTTTACGTGTGGAAAATAATGATGGATCGATTCTTCAGCAATATAATCCAGAGGAAATGAAGGAGCTTGTACAAACCATGACCGAAGACACAACAATCAAAGAACAAAAACTCACGAAAACAACGGGGCTTTCAGACCAAGCAATCACTGCAACGCGCGTCCTCGATCGAGAACCCGCCTATCTTATTTCGCATATCTTACTCGATAACTCCGCGCGACTTGGTGCTTTTGGTGAACGATCTGAGCTCGTGATCCCAAATCAGGCGGTGAGCGTGAAGACAGGAACCACAAACGATCTTCGAGACAACTGGACAATTGGATACACACCCGAGGTGTTGGTCGCCACGTGGGTGGGAAACAACGACAGCACCTCGATGAATCAATCGCTCGTTTCGGGAGTTACGGGAGCCGCACCAATATGGAACGATCTTATGCGATACGTGCTTCGTGGAAAAAAAGCGGTGTGGCCAGAAAAACCAAAAGATGTGATCGATAAAGAAATCTGCGCCGTCAGCGGCCTCCTCCCCAACCCCGAGGCACGATGTAATACTCGAATCGAGTTTTTTTGGAAAGGAACGGAACCACAGGAAAATAATCCCGCAGATATTGATCATCTTCCGCGAGAAATCTGGATTACTCCAGAAACAGGCCTCCCTCCAAAAGAAGGCGACGCGCCAAACGACCATCTTATCTCCGAAAAACACCTCTTGCTCTCCGACCCCCTCACAAAGGATTGGTGCGCAGACTGCATCCGACCGCTCAATGAAAAAGGAAGAACAATCTGGGAAGAAGCGATTGTTCGTATTACTCCCCAACAGATGCCGCAGGTTGAACAACTGCCACAGGCTGAGGAATGAAAATCACTCGCATTATTCGCACGCTCTCCATTTATTTTGTTGTGTTTGGTGTAGGAATCGGCGCCGTCGCATTTATTAATCGAACATTTTTTTCTCAACCTATGCTTTCCGCTGTCGCGCCCCCCATCGACACACTGCACGCAAAAACATCACCATCAATTCAAAAAGAAACCATGGTCTACGGATTTCTCCCCTATTGGAATCTGAAGTCCGCGATCATCCGCAAAGAGCTCACACATGTTGGGTATTTTTCGCTTACGTTAAATAGTGACGGATCACTTCGAACGCGCGACGGAAACGAGATTGAACAGGGATACAGTAAATTTCAAGGCGACCTATTCAACACCATGGTGCAACAAGCGCGCGATCAGCAACAACAAATCGAGATTGTGATTACCATGATGGACGCCGATGAGATCTCGGCGTTGCTATCGAATCAACAATCAAAACAACGTGCGATCTCCACCATAAAATCGCTCGCGCAGACACAGCCCATTTCTGGAATCAACATCGATATTGAGTACGCCGGAACGGTGACAGATAAACTGCAAGAATCATATCTTTCCTTCATCACTGAACTCACCGAAACGCTCAAAAAGCGCGATCCTGAATTCCAAGTTACCATCGATGTATTCGCCGACTCCGCTCGGAGATATCGCATTTGGGACATCGAAAAAATCGGCAAAATTGTGGATGGCATCATTGTAATGGCATATGACTTTCATCGTTCTTCTTCAACGGTATCTGGACCCGTTTCCCCCCTTTTTGGAAGCGAGTCTCAAAAATGGGACACCGATATTATGCAAAATCTCAAAGTTTTTCTTGAAAAAGTTCCTAGTGAAAAAATCATTCTCGGCATCCCGTTTTATGGATACGAATGGCAAACCACTTCGGACAACCCAACCTCTCCCACCTTCCCCGACTCTGGCGGAATCGCCACCTACAAACGCGTGCAAGCGCTCATTCGAGACGAGGGTGTGAAGGAACAATGGGAAAAAGATGCGATGACGCCGTACATCACCTACAAAGAAGATGGGAAACAAAAAATCATTTTTTATGAAAACACACAGTCGCTTGCATACAAAATGGATCTCGTTCGACAAGCGGATCTCGGAGGGATCGCGATCTGGGCGCTGGGATACGAGGGGGACGCCCCCGAACTGTGGGAAGTGATCGAAAGGAAAGTTGAATAGAAGACTGTCCTCCAGTGAATTTAATATTCCATTATTTTTTTCGCACCAGATTACCGTAGCCCATATTTCTTCAGCACCTCAGTATTGATAGTTGTCATGCCTGCTTGCTCGTACATCCACAAACTTGCGAGCCTCGATTGGAGCGAGGATTTGAGATCACGCTTAAATTCATTCAAAATAGCTGGACGATCGAGTGCGATCATAGTCTCATATGATTCTTGTGCATATTCTGGTGTTACAGAGCCAATGTACTCAAAATCCATACCAACGAGTTGTAGCCGAACTTCTGGAGTGCATACGACTCTGTATGCCCACCCGTCATGATCTAAATTCTCTAGATTGTTGTCTCGAAAAACTCGCATAGACAACTCATGCGCAAGATTAATAAGAAAGCGCGCCTTCACTCGTGAAAAATCCTTATATGTTAATGAACCCTCTTTCTTCCAACGAAATATCAGCTGCAAAAAATCCTTTATACCACTCAGCCTCGCCACATCATTGAGAAATATTTTGCCTTGCTCACTTCTCGCGTACGTTGGTAGTATGCGGTTAAGATTCTCATATTCATTTCGGAATTGTTGAAAATTCTGAAGGATTGATTGCTCTAAACTCACTTGGACATCGTACATACTTTCCAAGCCTTCCATATATTCAAACACAACAAAAGAATATCCATCGGGGAAATCCACAGAGCATATCGGCGTTTCCCAAACCAGCATTGCCCGATCTTGCTCAACCAATGCCCTTTCTCGAAGAAGCGTTGCAATCTCAAACTCCTGCCTTGAAGTATTTCCCTCCCTATGACCTCCTTTTTGCGTGTCAACGTGACGGGCAGTTTTACGTTCTTTTAAAATAAAACGCTTTTCATCAACAGTGAGTTCAAATACGCGATCTTTTTTCATTTTTCGTTTCTTCCATGCCTGAGGATTCGAAAGTTCGGGATATCGAGCAAATAAAACTGGATTTCCATGAATTACTATTCCACTTGGAAATTGCACATCAACACTCGTTTGGATCTGTTGCAGTTCATCCCTATGAGTAACTGACTCTGCCATAAACGCCAAGAGTTTTACATCACGTGCGAAACGATAACGTCGAGCAATCAGCTCGCGCTCAGCTGCAGATAATCCGGTGAGAAAGACATCACTTTTGCGTAATTTATTTAGTGCTTCAGGCAGATCTTCTGGATTTCTACCATAGACATCAAACATTCTCTGTAGCCGACGTTCTGGGCTGATAAATTTTGGGGCATACGTGATATCTGGATTGATGACTTCATCTGGGACAGCGGGAAGACCTGCAAACAATCCCAAAGATTGCTGATATCGTTGGAGTAAACGAGACGCCGACCCATAATATTGACTCACTGCTTCAAGAAATTGTTGCGGAATACGCTCTGATAGTGGAATTGAAATAAAAAATAAAAGTACTTTTCTAAGTTGGTTATTGTTTAAAAGATCCCTCCGCACTCTCTCTGTCACCAATTCCCATTGCCGATCAATTTCATTTCCCATTTCAAATTCAGAATCCTTATCGAGAATAGGTTTTCGAGAGGGAAAAGAATCAATCAGCGTCTGAGTAAGCTGTTGGTATCCTTCCATAGGGTATTAGTATAGGTGTTATCGAATGATAAATCGAGAATGCATTCTTCAAAATTTCTACCCCGCCCTTGCCCCAACCCTCCCCTCTTGATACAATCCCGACTGTGAAATCCAGAAGAAAAATACCAAAATCCAGAAAGCATTTGTTTCAAAAAAAACACCCATTTTCGTTTTGGAAACTCGTTTCGCATGTGATTTTTTTCATTCCAAAAAAAATTGGGCGCCCGTTGTACTACTTGCTTGCCTTTAGTGCGCTGTTTTTTGCAATTCTCATCTCTTTTGTTTTTGAGTTCATTCAGGACAAACTCGATCCCGTAATCCGAAGCATAAAAAAACAGTTTTTTCATCAAAAAAAGAAACGTCAGCCACGAAAAAAACGTGTTCAAAAAGAACAACGGCTCGATTACAAATCCACATTTCGCGCGGTATTTGCTCCCTTTATTTCTGGCGCATTAATCACCATGCTTTTGTTTGGATCGGGATACGGGGTGTATGCGTATGTTTTCCAAGATCTTCCCTCTCCTCGCTCGCTCCTCGACCGAGAACCCCCACTCACCACAAAAATTTATGATCGAAACGGCGTTCTTCTCTACAAAATGTACAAAGATGAAAATCGAACGCTCGTGCCACTCAATAAAGTTCCCGAACAGGTAAAACAGGCGTTCATCGCAATCGAAGATAAGTCGTTTTATTCGCATCACGGATTTTCATTACGTGGGATCGCACGCGCAACGTTATCCAACGCAAAAGGAGAACGCGTGGAAGGTGGATCAACAATCACGCAACAATTAGTCAAAAATACCTTGTTGAGTCCAGAAAAAACCATTCGCAGAAAAGTTCGAGAGCTCGTGCTTTCAGTCATGGTTGAGGCATCCATATCTAAAGATCAAATTCTTGAAATGTATTTCAACGAAGTGTCGTTTGGAGGCACACTCTACGGAGTTGAGGAAGCGAGTCGAACATATTTTGGAAAAAGCATTTCCGAAGTCTCCCTCGCCGAAGGAGCGTTTCTTGCCGGACTTCCGCAGGCTCCCAGTAGTTACTCACCGTTTGGACCAACACCCGAAAAAGGAATCAATCGACAGTATCAAGTACTGCAACGCATGGTTGAGGATGGATATATTTCGCAAGAACAAGCAGATCAGGCAAAAAATGAACAACTCACGTTTATTCCCGAACGAACCGAGATCAAGGCGCCTCATTTTGTGATGTACATTCGCGAGTTACTCGCACAGGAATACGGGGAAGACATTCTGTCGCAAGGCGGACTTGAAGTTGTCACCACCCTCGATATGAAAACGCAGGAATTGGCAGAAAAAGCCATTCGAGACGAACTGTTGAAACTGAAAAATGCGCGCGTAAGTAACGGCGCAAGCATTGTAACAAATCCACAAACTGGTGAAATTCTCGCGATGGTTGGAAGTCGGGATTATTTCGACATCGCCAACGATGGCCAAGTCAATGTCACCATTCGCGAACGTCAACCCGGAAGCTCAATCAAACCCCTCACCTACGCAGTCGCGTTCTCAAAAGGAATGACTCCCAGCACAATGATCGAAGACTCCGCAGTCACCTTCACATTCGCGGGGACACAACCGTACTCACCAAAAAACTACGACGGCGCGTACCACGGAAAGGTGAGTTTGCGCACCGCACTTGCAAACTCGTACAACATTCCCGCGGTGAAGTTGCTCGCACAAGTTGGAATCCGCGACATGATCGAACAAGGAAGAAAGATGGGAATCAGTTCATGGGGAGAGGATCAAGTGTCACGATTCGGATTATCGCTCACACTCGGCGGAGGAGAAGTAAAAATGATTGATATGGCCAAACTGTACGGAACATTTGCAAATCAAGGTGTCACGGTTGAACTGCAACCCATTCAGAAGATTTCAAATACAAAAGGTGAGGTGATTTATCAAAATCCATGCACTTCAACCAACACAGTGTCAAACGAAAAACAAAGTTGTGACAAGAAAAAAACACTCGATCCGCGCGTCGCTTGGCAAATTACAAGTATTTTATCCGACAACATCGCCCGATCCAGCGCCTTTGGTCGTAACTCGGTGCTCGAAATTCCCAAACAGCAGGTTGCGGTCAAAACTGGAACCACAAATAGTCTGCGCGATAACTGGACCGCTGGATACACCTCCGATCGCGTGGTTGTGACTTGGGTGGGAAACAACGACAACACGCCAATGAGCAGGGTGGCCTCGGGAATCACCGGCGCTTCACCAATTTGGAACACGATTATGCGAACACAACTCGACGAAGCAACCCCGCACGTGTTTGAAACTCCCGAAGGGTTCGTAAAAGTGAAAATCTGCGCTCAAACCGGAACCCTCACTTGCTCCGCATGTCCGAGAACAATTGAGGAAAGTTTTATCGCGGGAACCGAACCAAAAAGGGCGTGTACAGAAAGTATGTTCACTCCACCAAGTCCAAGCCCAAGTCCAAACCCGCAGTCACCTTAAATATGCACCGAATAAACAAGACATTTGCAAAAACCGTGGCTCAATATCCTCGCGTCTTCCAAAAAAAATAAGATAACCCAACACTCAAAATAAACACGAGCCAGATCCACAACCGCCCCCGCTTCGACCGCTCCTCCTCCACTCGAATCATTCGATCTTGTTTTCCGGTGCGTGCGCGCGCCGATTTTTTCACAGGTTTTTCATTCAGCGCTTCCAATCGTTCGTCCGATTCGTCCTTCATTTTTTTTGACAACGCCATATACCCCCAGTTTTAACGGATACCAAGCAAGAAAAACTACACGCGCAACTCTTTAACTCGAGCGCAGATCACATCAACAACTTCGTCAATCGTGAGTGGTGATGTGTCTAGCACCCAAGCGCCATCGGCAATATGCAATGGATCAACCGATCGATTCATATCACGATCATCTCGCTCTTTCAATTCAGCGTACACTTGTTCAAACGAAACATCCATTCCTCGAACGAGTAATTCCTGATGGCGTCGTTTCGCGCGAACTTCAGGTGACGCGTGAAGATAAATTTTGAGTTGCGCCGAGGGAAGAACGCGAAATGTGATGTCGCGCCCCTCCATCACCACATCGTATTTTTGCGCGATGCGTTGCTGTTGTTCGACAAGCGCTTTTCGCACATGTTGATGCACCGAAACAATCGAGGATCCCCGACTCATTTCCTCGGTACGAATCTCCCAAGAAACATCCTCAGTATCTAGCAGTACCGTAATTGACCGACCATCTTTTTCTTGTTCACTTGGTGTTCTCAACTCGATTTCGTGATGTTGTAACAGTGAAACGAGACCCGCTTCATCTGACCATTCAACCCCATTCCGCTTCCCAAGCAACGCCGTTGTGCGGTACATCGCGCCGGTATCCACATATAAAAATCCCAACCGCGATGCCACAAGACGAGCCACGGTTCCTTTTCCCGCAGCAACCGGACCATCTATCGCAATTTGAAATGGTTCCATACGCAAACTCCACCCTATCTTGATTTTATTTTCTTGATTTTGATGATCTCTTCCCACCTGAACTGCTCATCGCAGAACTATCGGCGAGATTTGACAATCCGATCAATCCGATCAACACAGGAATAACTGGCCACAGATTCACAATATCTGCGGGTAACACACCAGTCTTAACCATCAACGCCAAAACGCCAACAAAAATCAAGGTAAGTGGAAGAAATAATGGATTTGAATAAACACTTTTCATGGCAGGCCTCCTTATTGCATAAGCATATCATACGTAAACAGCGAAGTTCAATCATCTGGTTATGAAAAACGAGAAAGCAGTCCTTTTTTTGCACCAATCTGCTTCACTACCGACGCCGACTCTTGCTTACCCCATCGAATACTCACCTCTAACGGTTGATTGCGAAGCATCGCACACACAAATCCACACGCAAACGCATCACCTGCGCCCGTTTCTTGAATTGTATCTTGCACATCATCAACTTCAAATACTGTTGTGCGACCACCGGAAATCACCACGCCACCATTTTTTCCATCTGTCACCACAATGTGTTTGGGGGAACTCTGCCAAGTCCAAGATTGCGCAACCGATGTATCCAATATAACCGAACGCCCCACCAATTTTTCAAATTCCTCTTTGTTCACAAAAAGCGCATCAACAGCACTCCAGTCCACAATCAATCGCTTTTCAAGAAATGCCTCAAGTTCCCACATGCCAGGATTCCAACTCAGTCCAATCGCATGATCTCGACAATGCTTCATAAGACGTTGAATAACTTCGGTGTTCCCAATCGAAGAAAGATGAACCCATTTCGACTGAATATTTGGCCAAATGATATCCTCAACAGTCAACATACGCGAGGCCCCACGGTACACCAGCGCGGTTCTCTCTCCTCGCTCCGCAATCAACAACACCGCAAGCGCCGTTCGTTCTGATTTTTCCGTAATCAACATTGAGGTATCCACATGCTCACGCAATAAATCCTGAATGACAATATCTCCACTAAAATCCTTCCCTATTTCTGAAATGCACGCCGAACGAAAACCCGCTCGAGCAAATCCAACCGCGGTGTTCGTTGCACCACCGCCAGAACTAATTTCCGCTTCACCCACATCAATCTTTTGATTAAATTTTTGACACAGCATGTACTCGTGTTCAAGTGGAACAACCCAAAACTGATTCGACTTTAAAAAAACATCGAGCGTCGCCGATCCTACTGTGATGACATCAACGTTCATATCTCCCTTTTTGCATATCCTGCGTGAATACCCCTATGGCGATTCGAATGTTGTCGAAAAACCTGGATAGGAGGATTTCTTTTGATCATCTTCGATCTGTTGACAAATCGCGCATCGTTTATGATCCATTTGTTCCATTTCCAGATCAAACATTTGAAGTGCAAACAGTGCTTGTTCGGGTGTTTCAACAATTCGAAGCACATCGCGTTCATTTCCGCGCATCATCATGTTTTGTTCGAATACATTCACGATGTCGCGCCAAAAAGACCCAAACAAAATAAAAGGTTTGTGATGTCCGTAATACAGCCGCGCCATCACCCACGCCGTTCCCAACTCAGAAATTGTTCCCGTTCCCCCATTAAAAATAATATACGCGTCCGCATTTTCCATCAGCTTGAACATACGTTCAATATAATTGCGCGTCACAATTTCTTTCGAAGCGATGTTTCCGACATAGCGCCCCTCGAAGCCGGGGGCGTCTTTTGGATAAAAGGTAACCGCGATCGTTTCCCCACCAACCGACTGCGCGCCCTTGGTCGAAGCGTCCATCACTCCAGGACCACCTCCATCAACAATCGTGAGCCCTTGTTTTGCAAAAAGCTGTGCCGTAGCAAACGTATCTTTGTACAGTTGTGAGTCGGGTTGCGCATCGGCGTATCCGAAAAACGCGACGCGATGAATGCGGTTCATCAACATGTAATCTTTTTCTCTTGAAGTTCTCCATGTGTCGCGAGAAACCGAGGACGCAATCGGAGCGGTCGCCGTAGGAGAAAGATTCACCTGTGATTGCGGTGATTGCAGATCTTTCGGTTGAGCAGAAAATGGGTCAAAATTCATATCTTCATTATGCTGAAAATGCGCTCAAGTAGCAAGGAGAGGATAAAATTGATACGATACAAGGATGTCCACATCTAACCAAAAACGTTTTGGGGAAAACTAGGAGTACTGTTGAACATCCTATCGATACACGTCTTTTCGATGATTAATGTCAATGACATACACGCGTATTTCTAACTCGTATATTTCATACACAATGCGGTAATGCGAAACGCGCAACTTCCATAGTCCGCGAAGTTCTCCACGCAAAGGAACACCTATGTGTGGATCCTCAATGAGGGACTCAATTGCTCGCGAAATGAGACGTTTATATCGAGCGTCAATGCTCTCAAAATGTTTTCTTGCGGTTGATGAAAAAAAGATCGAGTACTTTTTCATGTGCGGTTCTCAAAATATCACAAAAAGATTTCAATTATCTAACAGTGGAATCTCTTTCTTCACTTCATCCCAAGAAATAATATCTTTGTGTTGAATTTCTTTTCTCCCTTGACGAATTGAGCTCATTGCCTCGGTGTCTGATAACAGCTCAATTGTTTCTTGCATGAGTAAAAGCTCTTCTGCTGAAATCAGCGCCACCTTCACACGTCCATTCACCGTGAGAAACACTTGCTGAGATGTTTTGGCAACTTTTTCTACCAAAGCTGGAAGTGTTTTACGCGCGTCAGTAATTGAGAGAACGGTATTCATACCTACGTATTGTACATGTTTGTGTACAGAATACAAGAATCACTACTCTACGTCCCCTCTTTCCAACTCCGTAGGTAGGCGCGCTGTTCGGCGGTAAGGTGATCAATCGCGACCCCCATCGCCTTCAGCTTCAGCTTCGCAATCTGTGAATCAAGCTTTTTGGAGATTGTGTACACCTTCACCTTCAATTTTCCCTTGTTTTTCAGGAAAAATTCAACTGCAAGTGCCTGATTCGCAAACGACATATCCATCACTTCTGCGGGGTGACCCTCGGCGGCAGCCAAGTTGATTAGCCGACCCTCGCCCAACACAAAACGATGAGAGCCGTCAGGCATAACATAGTCCTCGACAAAAGGACGAAGCACTTTTTTCGATTTTGCATANNGCGCCATCTTTCATGGACTGCAGATGTTTGAGTGAGATCACATGTTTATCACCTGTTACCGTGACAAATACATCGCCAAGTTTGGAGGCGCGCGCGATCGGCATTACCTCAAACCCTTCCATCACCGCTTCGAGTGCCTTGATCGAGTCAACCTCACATACGACTACGCGCGCGCCGAGCCCGCGACCGCGCATCGCGACTCCTCGACCGCACCATCCATATCCAACAATCACAAGCGTTTTTCCCGCAAGCAACACGTTTGTCGCACGAATCACACCATCAAGCGTCGATTGCCCCGTTCCATATCGATTATCAAAAAGATGTTTTGTGTCGCTGTCATTCACCGCCAACACAGGAATTTTCAGCGCTTTATCTTTTAACATTGCGCGAAGTCGAATCACACCTGTTGTCGTTTCCTCGCTTGATCCGATAA
Source organism: Minisyncoccota bacterium (assembly GCA_003487265.1). Classification (GTDB taxonomy): domain Bacteria; phylum Patescibacteriota; class Microgenomatia; order UBA1400; family UBA12028; genus UBA12472. Next base: position 6,454 of record DNEP01000004.1, on the reverse strand, counting down.
CTTCTGGAAGTTGTTTTGAACGCTCTTTATGTAACAACGATACTAAATCCGCACCATCATCCATTGTAATGCTCGGATGCGCATCCAACACCGCGTTTAAATGTTTGTAATATGATTTTTCATCTTCACCCTTGACTGCAAATGTTGAAATTCCCTCATCGCGCACCAGCGACGCCGCCACATCATCTTGCGTCGAAAGCGGATTGCTCGCACACAAAAAGACGTTTGCACCACCTGCCTTCAACGCGATCATTAAGTTCGCCGTCTCTGCGGTCACATGCAAACACGCGCCAATCGTTAACCCTTTAAACGGTTGTTCTTTTGCGTATCGATCTTTCATCAACTTCATCACTGGCATCGAGTTCCCCGCCCACGCGATTCTCTTTTTTCCTAAATCCGCTTTTGAAATATCGGCTACATCGTGAGAGATTTTTGACATGTCACTCCTTTATGTATGATTTTTTTGTGCAGTCGCTTTGTTGTCGCGTACAAGTTTCTCATTGTACTCTACTCAAGAATACAAGTGAAGAGCATTATGATTGAGCAAGTGAAGCAAGAATTTCCTTTCTTGCCCGCTCTCGCGTTTCAGTCGTAAATTTATTCGGATCAGAAACGATAAGCGCCAACTCTGGCTTTTCAGCAAGAACACGGAACAGTTTACCTGCAATATGAAATCGAGAAAGCAAATGTTCGGCAACTATTCTTTGTTTTTCGGTAAGCATACGATCATCTACTTTCATGAGCTCATGTATTTTTTCGAGCGTACAATTTTCTAGTTGATCATACATTTCACGCAACTCTGGAGAGCGAAGCCCTTGTAACTGGTGAACTCGTACTTCTAATTTTGGGATGAAATATTCATGTCGTGTATGTATCAGATCGTCAAAGACTTCTTCGGGGGTAGACAGCGCCGGCAACGTATTTGAAATCGAGATGTCCGAAACATACACACGACCCGAAGGTTGTTGTAAAAATTGTCCATCATCAAGGCTGGCACTGGTTATAAACTTGAATACTGCAATTTTTGCTAAATCTACTTGTTGTCCTTTTTTTCCTTCCATTTCTTGTTCGAGAATTTTTATCGAACTGCCAAACCCACAATCACGAACCTCATCCCCCAGATATGCGTATGCAATACAAGGAGTGCCATTCCAATCTACTGCCATGGCATGTGCTTTCGAAACATTGAGATACCGAGCGATTCGGTCCGCGCGTTCTTCGTTGTCGTTTTTTTCTGATGCAACATCGTACATAGTGTCAGGAGAAATTTCTTTCGCTACTTCTTCCTGATGTTCGGGGGCTATCGTGGACAACATGTCATCAAACGCTTCTTCCTTTGAAAGCCATGTGCCATCATCCAAGAAAAAATGAGTTGGAGGTTTTAATAAATATTTTTTCCCATCAATCAAGACAATTTTAAACTCGGGACATTTAAATTTGCCCTCTTTTCTGAAGGCGGCGGTTGTTGATTGATCAAGAGTTATTTCCAAAATTCTCCTTGTATCTTTTCTCAAATTCCTGTTGTGTATACGTGTGCGTTACCGTTCCGTATTTTTCCACGGTGTACACAGCCGCGACTGCGCCCATTTTTCCACAGACCTCTAACGACTTCCCTTGCAAATACCCCGCTAGAAATCCCCCACGATACGCGTCACCCGCGCCTGTGGGATCGATCACCGCTTCCGCTTTTGCGACCGCGATCTCAAATTTTTGATTCTCCGATTCAATCACCGAGCCTTCTCCACCTTTTGTGGTAATCACAATTTTTGCCATCTCTGTAAGATCTTGATGTGAAATCTCCAACTTTTTTTCGATAAACGAAATTTCGTAATCATTCCCAATCAAAATCTCCGCCGACTCAATCCCCGCGCGCAACTCGTCCGCAGAAAACGCGCCCACTTGAAACGCGGGGTCATATATATATCGTGAGTTCTTTTTTTTGCATATCTGAACATATTGATTCATCGCCGTCGGTTCTGTCGGAGAGAGCACCACAAACCGCGATTCATCCTCTGCAATAAATGTGTTCAGTTTGATATCTTTTGCCCGATCCGTCGCGCCTTTGTAAAATGCACCAATTTGGTTGTTTTGTTGATCGGTGATCACAAAATACGATCCCGTCGGCACATCTTTATGCACCACGATCCCCGATCGATCAACGCCCTTTTGTTGTAAAAACTGCGCATACGGCGTGAAGTCATTCCCCGCTGGCGCAACAATCAGCGGATCCAATCCCAACAACTTCAGCGTGTACGCGATATTCCCCGCCGTTCCACCAAATTGTTTTTCCATACTATCAACAAGAAGCGACATTGAGATTTGATGGATTTTATCCGCCATGATCCGATCCGCAAACTTTCCAGAAAAATTCATAATGTAATCAAATCCAAGCGAACCGGTAATGAGGGGATGAGATACGTATGAATTCATGATTGTTAGTATACACACAGATCTCGAATGCGCTACAATGAGTTATTGTTTGTATTGCATTCGCATGTAAAGGAGTCTCATGTTTCAAGGTTTAAAAAACATCCTCAAAAAAGATACCGCAAAAAAAAAGATGGTTGACGATGGAAAGCAAGAAAAAGTCGAAGAAAAGAATGAAAAACCTATTGAAAAATCCGTCGAAAAACCAGAAAAAGTTGAAAAAAAAGACGATAAACCAGCGAAACCAGAAATCGCGATCGATAAATCCGCACTCAAGTCGTTACGTTTAGTTGTGGTTGCATATTCCCATGTCGAGCGCGAATGGTTTCCTACAAAAGATTCGTACGATGCAGAAATTGAGGTTGAGGATCGAGCAGAAGAAGTGGTGGAAGAAATTGAAAAACTTGGGGTGAAGGCAAAATTACTCAAAGGGGATCAATATTTTCTCACCAACTTGTTAGTTGATCGACCTGACCTTGTTGTAAATCTCGTAGACACATTCAAAGGAAAAGACAGTTTACAAACAAGCGTCCCCGCGGCTCTCGAGCTCTCCAACATCCCGTACACCGGTGCTGGTATGGAAGGCCTCGTTATTGGAAACAACCGTAACCTCACCAAGCGCGTGTTGATGGCATACGACATCCCCACCCCCGCATTTCAATTTATTCGTCGCGTGGGTACCACAATCGACGAGGCACTTGGAGTACCTCTAATTGTAAAACTGAACGAAAGTGGTGGAAGCGTTGGGATTGATAATCATGCGGTCAAAGAAACGGTGAAACTCGCACAATCAAAAGTGGATAAAATGATCGCAACGTATAAACTGCCCGTCATTGTCGAGCAATTTATCGACGGTCCGGAAATCACGGTCTGTGTCTACGACGATGGCGTTCGAAAACACGTGTTCATGGGACAAAAAATCTTTCGAAACAAACCGGATGGGAAGCATTTTTTCACCTCACATGAATCGTACGACGATCTCCATGCCTATAAATATAAACCTGTTGAAGATCCTATCCGTACAAAAGTTTCCCGATTGGCCGTACGTGCGTTCCGCGCGCTTCAGCACAAAGATTATGCCAAGTTCGATATTCGCTACGACGAGCTCACCAACACCCCATACTTCACCGACTCAAATCCGAACACCGCGTTCGGCCCCGACACAGGACTTCCATTTACAGAAGTTGCGGCGATGCACGGCGTTCCATTTGCCGATATTGTGGCGAGTTTGTTGAGTAAATATGCAAAACAACTTCCAAACGGACAACGCTGATTTTTTCACGATCAAATCGGATACGCGCCACCTTCCGCCAATAGCGCAAATGGTTCGCGTTGCACAAGAAACACCGTATTACTGTGGCCCAGCGGTTGTACAAATGCTCGCAACTGCACACCGCATTTTTTTCGAGCAAACCGAAGTTGTGATCGCAGGAGGTGTATCACAAAAAATTAAGGAAAAAGGGATGACTATTGCTGAGATTGCACAGGCAATGTCGCGCATCCTCCCCTCTCATCTTCCCAATACGCAGTTCTGGTATAAACCGTTTTCAACAATCAGTGAACTGTCACAACTCGTCAACGTATTTGAACACCCCGTGGGTGTGGAATGGCAAGGCCTATTTGATTATCCCGACGAGGAGGACGATGATGAAGATGACGATGATGATCCAGGGCATTACAGCATAATCACCGCAATAAACACGCGGGATAACATCGTGCGTCTCGCCGATCCAGACCGTCACTATGCGGGAAACGATCGCCGTTTTTCGATTATGGAGTTCGAGCGGCGCTGGTGGGATATCAACCAGATTGTCGATCCTATCACCGCTTCTGTAAAAGAAATTGACGACTATCACATGATGTTTATCATCGCGCGCGCAGAAGAATCATTTCCAGAGGATTTTGGCATGTTACGAAGATAGTTGATGTTCGTGTTGCGCAATACTCGACGCCAACGCACGAATAGCTTGATCAAACGGTTGGGTCCAGAAAAAACTTCCCACAGTAAACGAAGTAATGCCACGTTGAAGACAAAAAAGCATCGTATCTGGTTTAATACCCCCATCAACAATGCGCTCTCGAAAAATAGCCGTTTCTTGAAACTTGGAGATCACCTCACGTTGAAACGATCGACCTTGCGCGCCTGCATGGATTCCCATCATTTGAACGCAATCCGCCTGTGCAAGAACAGTTGGATCAACCGATGAGATGGGGGTCAACACATCAAATGATAAACCAATTTTCAGATTAAGCTCCCGAGCGACTTGAAAAAGCGTTGAAAAGGTAGAAATATGTTCCACCTGAACAATCACGCGCGAAATCGCGCTCGCGTGTTTTTCGCGAATCTTTTCAACAAGGAGAAGATCGCGCAACGGATCTTTTGTCATGAGATGCACATCGCAAGGAATATCGCCAAACGCGATCTCCGATACCAAAGAAATGGGAATGGTGATATCTCCTTCATATGAATCATCAACGATGTCGAGTTGAATCGCAGGAACTCGAAGAGGGAGCGACTCGATTAATGATCTGTGTTGTGAAACGAGATCCACCTGTTTTTGGGCAAGTTCCACTGAATTGGTAAGAATAGATGGATAGATTGAAACAGCGGAGTTCATCATACTTCAGATGATTCACCAAATTGATCGAGTTGTTGAATTCGACGCTCATACTTTAAGTCTTCGCTAAATGCCGTACTCAAAAATTGATCAATGCTCATTTTTGCATGATCTTCATCCATAAAATCTCCCGAAAGCACAATCACATTCGCATTGTCATGTGAGCGTGCAAAAAACACGTATTGTTCATGAAACGCCTCGAACGCACGAACACCCCGAAAACGATTTGCCAGAATATTCATCCCCACCCCACTTCTGCACACAAGAATACCAGCGGTACCTTCGTTTTGTTGAACTTCTCGAGCAACGCGAACACCCAGAAGAGGATAATCATCTTGAGCATCGTAGATGTACGGCCCAAAATCTTCCGCGTTCATTCCTCGTTGTAACAACCAATTGTAGAGCGCGTTCTTAAGTTCAAATCCACCGTGGTCGGACGCAAGCACAATGCGAGAAAAATGAAACATAGTTGTCGTAAGTTCTAAAACGAATCCNNCGAGAAAAATGAAACATAGTTGTATGGTATCATGAAATCATAGGCGAAAAATATCGCACGAACACAATAGAAAAAGGAAAAAATGACCCTATCATCCATTGATATGAAAGACTGGTGGAACATCAACGCGGGAGTGTACTTCTTCCAAGCGGTGTTTGTTTTTCTTTTTATCACAATCTTCTCTGGAAATATTCCAAGTCTTCTTTTGGTTGCGTGGAATATCTTGTTCGCGTTTGGTCTATATAAAAAAAGTGTTCTCATTTTTTGGATCGGATTTGTCTCGAGCGTTATTGTGTTGATTTCTCATGTCCTTGCAATGAACGAAACCATAAGCACCGAGGGTGCTTCGTATGCATTGCAGTCGTTTAGCATCGCGTTGGCGCTTTTTGCACCACAACTCATGCTTCTTCAGCAGATGCGATCGAAGAAACAAGTAGCGCATGTGACAAAATTAAAAACAAAAAAGAAAAAATAACGCGATAGTAATTTTAATTCACGCGTTCATTTGAAACCGAGGACATGTTTTGCATCGTCACTCATCATGTCACTAACCCATGGAGGATCGAATGTGAGTTCGATTTGTAATGTTGTCATCACACTCGGCTCAACATGAATAGCGACAGCATCGCGAATCATACCATCAAAAACACCCGCAAGTGGACATCCTGGAGTTGTGAGCGTCATTTCGATGTGATAATGCTGGGTACTATTGTCAAAACGAACATCATAAATCAGTCCAAGTGAAACGATATCGATGTGAAGTTCTGGATCGATCACCTCTCGCAATCCCTTCCAGATTTTTTCAATTGTTTGTGATGTGGAAAATGCGGAAGAAGATAAAGAAGCGGTGGTACGTTTTGCTTTCATCTGCATATTGTATCGCAAACTCCAGATACGAAAAGGGCGCGCCCTT
>DNEP01000010.1 GCA_003487265.1 Minisyncoccota bacterium | reverse complement strand
CGCGCCCGTTTTGGAACGGTGTCAATGAAAAGTGGGCGGTATAGGATTCGAACCTATGGCCTTTTCGATGTCAACGAAACGCGCTAGACCAACTGCGCCAACCGCCCATCGCGTGTTGCGTCCTGATAGTATACAAGAGAACTTGAAAAAAATCAGCCAGCAGATGCAAAAGATTGTGCGCCCGTTTCAGTGACATCTTTCGAAACACCTCCAGCTGCACTCATTCCGATAGGTTTATATCTTCGTTTTGTATTGACATCAATCCAGCTATTTGATTCTTTGGCTTTATACCGCGCGATTGCAAATACACCTTTTATCAATCCATCTATTCGTGCCACTATTCCCACCCCCGTTTTTTGAGTGGGTCGAAGAACCTCAGCTCGTGAAGCCAAAATCGTTGGAAATGAAGATGCAACATATTTTTTTGAAGTTACGTCAAGTTCTGCTAACTTTTGCTTAATATCTTGGATTCGTTTCATCTCTTCTTGTCGCGTGCTTGAAAAGATGAAAGACTCAGGTCGACGATGCAGTGCGCGAACAGGAGATGAACCTTGCTCGATTGATTTTTGAGCTTCTAAGGCACGAACAATATCAGCCCCTCTTTCAGGACCTTTATCTTGTCCAACTGTTGGCCAAGGACTGCTCATGGTTGTTTGTTGCAATGCGTTCGACATACTCGAGGCGCATTATACAACACCTTTCAGGTATTTCAAGGGTCATTCTACTCATTTTTCTGTTGATTTTTGAGTTTTTACCCTCTTCTACCAAAATCCTATCAGACTGTATTCAGAAACTCAACGGTTTTTTGTCGACGGAGGCTGGTCAAAATGCGAGCGCGCTGTTCAGGCGTATTGTTCGCTTGGCGGACCTTTTCGTCTGGAATAGAGGCAAAAATCGCATCAATCTCTTTTTCCTCGACGTTGATTTTTTCTACGCGCGCGATTTCAGCGAGAATAAACTCAACTTGTAAAGTCATGAGCGAATTGATGGCGTATTCTTGGCGAAGTTGCTCGCTTGTTTTCCCTGTGGACTTTAAATAATCCTCAAGTGAAATGTGGACACGTTCGAGCTGTTCAATGAGACGAGACATCGCGTGATTCGTTTCTTCTCGAATCATAATTTCAGGAATGATTGCCTTGCTTGACTCGAGCACCGCCCCCAACATCACGCGCATTTTTTCATCTTGAGAAGGTTGTTTTTGGTCCTTTGGATCTCCTTTTCCGGGTGTCCAAATGGAATCACTTGCGCGTTTTGAACGAATGGCGTCTTTATAATTGCCAAGCTCTATCTTGGGCATTTCAGCTGTAATTGCCGTAAAAACCCAGTCTTTCCCTTCCTCCATGGATTTTGGCTGGAATTGTGGGGATACAACAGGTTTAAGGCCATTCTTTTGAACGGCATCCGCGTATGCATGAGGCATGACATGATTTAATGCTTCTTCGTAGATTTTTGTCTTCCCCACACGCTCTTCAACGACCGCGCGGGGAGCTTTTCCCTTGCGAAAGCCTTGAATTTCGGCATGTTCTGCAATTTCAGAGAGCGCCTGCTCATAGCCTTTTTTGATAGCCTCTTGCGAAACAACAACATCGAACTCGAGATTCTTGCCAACGAGTTCGCTTGTTTTTTTGTCAAAATCGCTATGACTTTGATGATCGTTGTGATTGTGTGCATGATCATGCGCGTGTGCGTCAGTTTTTGATTGTGTTGCGGGTTGAGTGGTGTCTGTTTTTTTCTTCATAGTGCAGAGAAGTATAACGGAATTGAAAAAATTGGCAAGCGAAAGCTACATTGTTAGCGTGCGTGCAGTGGGTTCCGATTTCGTACTAGTTCGGCGATGAATGTGAAAAGGTTGGAATCAATACTTGATGTTAATTGAAGATAAAGTTGAACGTCCGATCCGTACTGTTTTAGATTATTCTCCATCACTTGAGCAATGATAATTGGGCACGGATCTTGTTGTTTAAGTAGGGTGTTCCACACGTAGGTTAGGTAATCCGTGTAAAAGGGGACAAGATCGCCTACTTGATGTAAGCCACAATAGGCAATGTAACATTTCTGTTTTACAAATTGCGAATTTTCTGGTGTATACATAGTGCAGTGGGAGGGAATCGAACCCTCAAGTCTTATTTAAGGACACAGGATTCTAAGTCCTGCGCGTCTACCAATTCCGCCACCACTGCTAGGAAACGATGTGCGTGTTTTTTTACAGTCCACACATCAATCGCATCTGCACGTATTGTATCGCAAAAAACAAGATACAATACAGATATGATTCGAAAACGGCTCTCCTCCTCCGACTACCGCGCGCAACGCGAGCAGGTTCGCGCGACCAAAAGCGAACACCCGAGACCAACCAGCGAACACCCACGACGTATGTTTGGCCGCCCCCCCGCCCGATTGGCACAGCAATCAACCGGATCAACTCAACCTTCACGATTTGCACAGCAATCAACCTCAAAACAGAAAACTTCTTGGGAAAAAGTGAGTGAGTGGTACAACGAACTCGTTGGGAGTAACGGCCAGTACTATCATCAGCACGTGATTCTCCCCAACCTTCTTCGTCTTCTCAACCTCTCCCACTTCGACTCCGTTTTGGATATTGGTTGCGGTCAAGGTGTGTTGGCGCGCGCGATTCCTCCCGTTTCGCGATATCTTGGCCTCGACATTTCCCCATCGCTTATCTCTCAAGCAAGAAAACAAACACGCCAGCGTGGCGCGCAGTTTGCAGTTGCGGATGTTACCGCACCCTTTTCACACGTGAAAGAGATTACCAAACAGCCGTTTACCCACGCGGTTGCGGTGCTTTCTATGCAAAATCTTGAGCATCCCGATCAATGTATCCAATCGGTTGCGCAAGTTCTCGAAAACGATGGTGTTTTTGCACTGGTTATTAATCATCCTTGCTTTCGCATTCCTCGACAATCGAGTTGGCAGATCGACGAACAGAATAAAACGCAATATCGACGCATCAACCGCTATCTCTCCCCGATCGCTATCCCAATTTCCATGAAGCCAAGCGCATCTCGCAACAGTAAACACGAAAAACTCACTTGGAGTTATCACTTTCCACTTTCCTATTTTGTTTCACAGCTCGCGAATGCGGGATTTGTCATTGAACATCTAGAGGAGTGGGGCTCGGATAAGCAAAGCGCGGGCGCAAATGCAAAAATGGAAAATCGTAGTCGCGATGAATTTCCACTGTTTATGGCGATCGTTGCACGAAAAATACGCATAAAAAACCCGACTCGATAGTCGGGGCTTTTATAACCTGAACGTAGTCCCTTGTGGGGAGAACCTTCAGATCTGGATGTATATTATCAGACGATTATAGGATTGTCAAGTAACTGTACAATAACTAATTACTCGGTCGTAGCCACAGGCGTAGTTGAAGGATAAACGGTCAAATCGGCATCACTTTTCATTGATTTCCCCAAGCTTCGATCGTTATACTCCATCTCAGCAATCCATTGATTCACCGAGTTCGCCCACGATCCATCACTGTGGGGTGTGTATTTTTTCATAATCTTCTCCGGTGTGGTCAATCCGATATCGATATAATTCTTCTTGAGTTCTTTCGCCATACGTTCAAATCCTTCTTCGTACGAGGCAAATCCAAGCGTTCCTCGGGCGTGAATGCCGAATCCAGCGCAGTTATACGATCCTTCGGGAATGTTTTTACACAAATTGCTTTCTTGCATCATGATTGCGGGAAGCAATCGATAATCGATTCCATGTCGATCTGCGACCTCAACAAGTGCTTTTGCGTATCGCTCCCTCGGTTCCATGGGGCTGTTATGGCGCGTTAAAAACTGCGTGACAATCTCAACGCGAGCATCATCGCTGACAATTTCTGAAGAGAGTCCAATGCGCGTTGTGTTGGGAGTTGTTTCTGCCGTTGCGAGTCGTAGTGTGCTTGATGGCGAGACTGCGATTGGAACGCGACGGCGCAAAAGGAGCGCGGATGTCACAGAAAGTGAAAAGCAAAACAGAGCAACAGAAAACCACGTGGCCGAAAACAACACCAGACGTAATGAATCACTCATGGTAAAATTTTTCATAGATGACTTTTATGATTGTAGCATGTTTGAAGCATGTGAAAAATGCGCTGATTGCCGTATATACAAAATCAACAGTACTGATTTTGTGCGGATTTTTTGTTGTTCTGTGTTTTCCAAATCCCGTTGTGGCGAAACCTCTCTATGGCGTTCATCTTTTTTCTCCATCGGAAGTTCAATCCGCGCATGAGTATATAGAACACTATGCTCCAGACAATCAAGTCTCAACCGTTGTTGTTCCGTTTCTCGCCAGCGATCTCACATCAGCAGAGAAAAAACAGAGTTGGGTTGTATTTTTTGAGTCGTGTAAGCGATTGAATATTTTGCCGATTATCCGATTGGCAACCGAACTGGATAGCACGGGGTGGCGTGTTCCAACGCATCGCGATATTATCGAGTCTGCAACGTTTCTTGCATCGATGGAATGGCCCGATGAATCAAGGAAATATGTGATTGTGTTTAACGAACCAAATCATGCAAATGAATGGGGGGGAACGCTTAATCCCGAGCAGTACGCGCATCTCGCGGTGTTCGCCTCCCAGTGGTTTCGAGATGAAGATGTCGGATTTATTTTGATGCCCGCGGGGTTGGATCTCGCCGCTCCCAACGGCACGCGAACCATGGAGGCGTTCACGTTTTGGGATCGGGCGCTTGAAGCGGAGCCCGAGTTGTTTTCTTTGTTTGGCGCGTGGTCTTCTCATTCGTATCCGAATCCCGCGTTCAGCGGGTCTGCATTTGATACGAAGCAAAACTCGATTCGCGGGTTTGCGCACGAACGCGCGTATCTCGAAAAAAAGACGGGTCGCGTGTTACCGATCTTCATCACCGAAACAGGATGGGCTAACACACCAAAAAATCTCCGAACACTGCGAAAAAACATTGAGTATGCGGTAAACACAGTTTGGGATACTGACGAGATTGTATCGATTGCGCCTTTCGTATTGCGAGGAGACCCAGGGCCTTTTGCTGAGTTCGGATTAGTTCGGGATGGGGGGAAATTGTCGGAAACGGGGAAGATCTGGGTAGAGACGCTTTCAAAAATGAAGTAAGCCTCGTACAATATCGAAATGCAGTCTAAACAAAAAACCATAGGTCGAGACTTTTTTACGATTGACGGTCAGGCCTCGGCGATTCGACCGTTCGATCCAGACTCGAAAACATCTCACACAATTATCAAAAGGATTCTTTCTGCAAAACAAGTCAAGAAATGGATGGATGATGCGGGAAGAATTTCGTTTTCTGATTATCAGGATTGGGCAACACTTGATCCTAGCTCGCTTTTGTACAGCGTGCATGATGCGCGCCTCTCCGATGCTGCACGCGCAAAAATCCGAGGGTTTGTCTTTTTGTACAACGAACGATCCGAGAAGTTTCGACTCAAGCGAATGCAAGAAGCGAGATTTGTGAATCTCAAGGAATCCGCGATTGCGCTCGAAGCGAGTTTTGCCTTAAAGCCGATTCGTGGAAAACAGTCTGGATCGGGATTGATGTCCAGCGCGCTTCGACTCACCTGTGAACGGGTTTTTCAACTCGCGACCAAGGAGCATTTTTTCGATGAAACTTTGGAAAAGCCGGCGTTTTGGTCAAAAAAACGAAAAACTTCATTAATTTCTCAAGATGACATCTTGATTTTTGGATTTATCGACCCCGAAAACATTTCGGCACACCGAACATTATATTCTGCGGGGTTCAGAAAGGTTGGCTCGATGAAGTACGATGCTACTTCTCCTCAAGAGTCCTCGCTGTACATCTTGAATTGGCGTGCGCTGCACAAAAAACTGAATCTTGCAAAAAATGCGATATAATTGCGCACATGGAGAATCTGTTTCGTGTTGGCGATACCTTCTTTTCAGCGATGTATTTTTTTCTCACAGGAAAAAAACGGCTAAAATTTCGCTGTTTTCCCGAGTCTTTCCCCTTGACTGCACCTGATTTGACCATTCGTGCGATTTCGCAAGAAACCGACGAAAATTGTGGCCCTGCCGTGATCCAAACCCTTCTCGCAAAGTATCGACGAAAGATGACACAAGATGAGATCATTCGCGTTGCACGTGTGAAAACTCGATTGAAAGAACACGGAACGCGACCAGACCAACTCGCGCGTGCGGTGAAAAAAATCGCTCCAAACCTTCAGTTTTGGTATAAGGATCAGGCGACGGTTGAGGATCTTGATCGGCTTATTCACGTGTACCACCAGCCTGTTGTGATCAATTGGCAGGGATTATTTTATGACACCGTTGAAGAAGAGGATCGATTTAATCCCCAAGGCGAACATGGTCACTACAGTCTTGTTGTGGATATTGACCTTGCGCACGACACCATTACCACAAGCGACCCATATCCAGAATACAATGCACAACCCAGGGTGTTTTCGTTGCGGTGGTTTTGTACGCGCTGGTGGGATGTTGATCATTCGGATCATCTCAAAAACGGAAAGCCAGACTCTTTTCACACGAAGCATTTTCTGTTTATCGTCGCGCGAAAGTCCGAAACGTTTCCCGCTTCATTGGGGATGCAACAATTCAACAAGTGAAAAAACAGTACCAGTTTTTGTGAACTACTGTCTAATGTTAGCCAAACATCAACCATTCAGGTTTGAAAAGAAGTAGCACGCCAATGATGAACATACATATTCCACCAATCAAATGAGAATATCGCGCATATGTGCTCTGAATTCCCACCGCTTGCAAAGTAATCATCGCGGTAAAGAAAACGAAAAGATCATCAAGCATAAATATGAAAATATAAAATCCAAGATAAAAATAGTACTGCCATAAAGGAAGGTGAGATAAGCTCAAGATTTGAGTATAAATGGCTGGAAGTCCGGCAGAACAAATAAGTTCTACCATATTCACCGCAATTGCCAGAAGTATAATACCCCCCAACGCAAGTATTAGTTGAGGTTTTTCTGTTATCTTTTGCAGTTTTTGAAAGATCTGTTGTCGTTTTTGATTCCCCGTGATACTACAACTGCCCTGTTTGTTTTTCAAGAAATCTTGCATGTAGTATCCACCTGTTCCTAATGCGAGTATTCCGATCAACATGCGCACCCATACAATAAATCCCAAAAATAAAAAAATATTTAACCAAGCAGATAGAAATAAAAAATACACAGTCGCACTAGAAATAATAAATGCAACTCCCAGAATCCACATACGTTTTCTATCTCTCATTCCCAAGAGCAAGCTTATGAGAAATAGGAGTGTCCACATCGCACAGGGATTAAATCCATCCAAAAAAGCCAAAATAAAAGTTAAAACCGGTAATGACAACGTATCTATTTGTACTGTGCCAAAAAATGGAACTTGTATTTTGCCTCCCTCGGTAACTGAAGTGTTAACAGAGAGTGAGTTGGTAGAAATGTCCCCGATCTCTGCTTTTTCATTTCCAGACCCATCGACGATTGAAACAACAAAATCATCACATGCGTTTTCTGTACACTCGAGCACCGCTTGTTCAATTTCGTTTGAGGTTGCTCCTTCTGCATATCCAATAAAATATTTTTTTCCGATCACCAAAAAAGGGACTCCCCCCGCTTCAGCGTTCAGTTGGTGAGCAACTTCTTTTAGAAACGAACTATTTTGTTGATTGTAGTAAATTTCATATTCTTTAATTTTTAATTGTGCATATTTCTTCTCGAGTTGATGTAAAAAGTTACGTTCTTTTGCGCAATGCGGACAGCCGTCTCCATAAAATAAGTATGCAGAAACGCTATTCTGAGCTTGAACTGGAAAAGTGGTACAAAAAAAGATACTCAAAATAAGCATCACTGATCCAATAGTTCGCTTAACGTTGCTCATCGATCGATCTTTCCATCTGTAATTGAGTACGTAAAGATGGTATGACGTAAGTTGTCCAATTCCATCATCTGATCGTTACTCAACTGTTCAAAATATTTCCGAATTGGTCGAAGCGAGTTTCCATGCGCCACAATAAGCGCATTCGCATGATCTTTTTTAATAAGGGCAAGTATGTCACGAATACAGGCAAGCACGCGCGCTTCGACCTGTTTCATACTTTCTCCACCAGGAGGAGCGATGGTATACGAACGATGATACTTTGGGTACAAATCTGGGTGCTCTTTTTGGTATTTTTTCTTGCTTTTTCTTGATAACGTACCATAATCGCGCTCGATGAGTCGTGGGTCTACCACAATTTTCATATGCGGGTGATATTTTTGGATGTGTTTTACCGTTTCTTTTGTTCGAATCAATGGTGAAATAAATGCGAGATCAATTCTTTTGTTTGCCAGTTTTTTTGCGATTCGCTTCGCATGTTCGTGTCCGACGGGTGTGAGTTTTGAGTCAGCTCTTCCTGTAAAAATTCCCAACCTGTTGTAACAACTTTCACAGTGAGTTATGGCGTAAATGGTTGATGTGTGATGATTATTCATGTTCTAAAAATGTGACGAGAAACATAATCAGTATTCCGAAAAGAAACGCTCCAAAAGAAGCTATGGATTTTTGTAAACCCCGTTCTTTTCGTATTTCTGGCATCAAATCAGAGGCAGCAATGTAGATGAATCCACCGGCTGCGAATGGTAATAAGTAAACCACAAATTGTTCTAATGAAGACAAGAAAAATCCCACGATACCACCCAAGACGACGGTGAGTGCGACCATAAAATTTGCGAAAAGCGCTTTTCTTTTTTCAAACCCCGCGTAAAGAAGGACGCCAAAATCTCCAATTTCTTGAGGAATCTCGTGAAGCGCGATTGCCAGAGTGGTCACAATGCCGAGGTGGACATTTGTGATAAATGCGGCAGCTAAAATCAATCCATCAATAAAATTATGGATAGCATCACCACAGAGATTCATGTATCCAAAGCTGTGAACTTCGCATTGCCCTTTATGACAGTGTCGCCAATGAAATAGTTTTTCAATAAAAAAGAAGGCGATGAATGAAAAAAGCACCATTTGATAGACATGACTACTTTCTAATTTCTGTGATGCTTCTGGAAGGAGGTGGAGGAATGCTCCACCCATTAATGCGCCAGCTGAAAGTGAAACAAGGAGTAAGAGCATTTTATCTAGCTTTGATTTTTGTATTGCTAATGTAAATATGCCTAGTAATGCTCCAGCACTAATAAAAAGGGTTGCAAGGATGATATACAAGAGTGTGAGCATGCTTTTTTCTCCTATTTTATATGTTTTATATGTGCGCATTTTGCGCACGTACCGTAAAATTCCAAGGTGTGTGTACGAATTTTGAACTTCTTTTTTTGATATATTTCTCGATTCAACTCGCTGACCAAGCAGTTTATGACATCATCAACATTTCCACAGCTTTCGCACACTAAATGATGGTGGTGTTTAAGTTCTGCCGATTCATATGAAATTTCATTTGAATGAAGGTACACCTCCGTAATGTATCCATTTTGAGATAAAAATTGAAGCTCACGATATATTGTTGTTTTGTTGACAAGAATACCAATGGCAAATAACTTTTTTTCAATCTGATTTGCGGTATACGGTATGGAGTGTTCGGAAAATAACTGTATCAATGCTCGACGAACTTTTGTTATTCGTAAACCTTTATCTTGCATATGTGCTAGAGTGAGATGAGTGTTCATTTGAGTAGTGTAAACGCAACACAGTTGCAATACAATACGCAAAATACATCAACACTGTCTATAACGACATGCATACTAATTGCAATTACAACGACTTTTGTTCAATGCGAATAGCTTTTCCCCGAATAATTGCCTCTGTGATTTTTTTATGAGCTGTCCCGAGGATTCTCGCAAAGGTTGGTTGCGAAATTTTCATTTTTGTCGCTGCTTGAATTTGTTTTAACCCATCAATTTCATATAACTTCAGCGCTTCTAATTCATCAGAAAAAAGAACGATTTCTTCCAGTATTCTCATTGGAATACCCTGTGGTTTGAAATAGTACACATTTGGATTAAACCGAATAAATCGGGGCAATTTATGTCTAGGCATACGCGTTGCTATTATTTCGTTTTTTGTACGTCGTTGAGATCTTTTTCAATGTCCTCAATTTCTTCTAGGAGCGCCTTTTTGTATGCGAGAAGATCTTCGATCTCTTCTTCTTTTGTTTGTGGATCATTCCATCCGAAATATCTTCCCAAGCCTCTTCCGTACCCGCGACACCGTCCAAAGCCCACGCTCATCCCTTTTCTATTTGAACATCGTCCCAAACCTCTTCCAGTTACTGGCCCTTTTCCTTGTGGTCCTGTTTGATCAAATCTTGGCATGGTGTGTATCTCCTTTCGATATTCACCGCACTTATAATGAATACATATTCATAATAAACCGAATGTATGCGTATGTCAACTCGAGCTGTTGAAACATGTTTGATTTAGGAGAGCTGTTCTCTTTCGAATTTTTTTTCTTCTACTACTAGTGCCTGACTAACTGCATGAAAAAGATCATGAACATTATTCTCCATAACATTTTCCCACTGGATTGTTTTTGGGTTGTCTTACTACAATAGCGTATGGTTCGCAGGGCATATCTTATCGTTTTTTTCTTTTGTATTTTTTTGTCTTTTCTTCCCTTTCTTCTTCGTGAAACGCATTTTCCAACCGATGACCTTGGTCGACACATCACGAATGGAAGAGTATTTTTGGAGGGAAACACGCACATTCTGTTTCAAAATGTGTATTCATACACACACACCGAGTACCCGTTTCTTAATCATCATTGGCTCACAGGTGTGGTGTATGCAATTCTGGATCGCCAGTGGGGGCTACCGTCGTTGTATCTGTTAAACAGTGTTCTATTATTGTGTTCATATCTTTTCACAATGCTTCACGTGCGTACAAAAAGTGATCGGATACTAACACTTTTGTTTTCTATTCCCATTTTTATGTTGTTTTCGTATCGCCCAACCATTCGACCAGAAGTTTTTGGGTACTTTTTTTTGGCATATATGACATTTCGATGGAGTCTTGTGCGGAAGGAACAGTATTGGAGTTGGACTGAATCAATCTTTTACTCAATACTGATGATTCTTTGGGTGAATCTGCATATTTCTTTTATCTTGGGTGTTTTTGTACTCAGCATGATGATGATTGATCATCGCGAAAACCTTCGTAATAACAAATCCCATCTGTTGCGTTTTTTGTTGCCAATGATGGTGACGATACTCAATCCATCAACCCTCCTCGGAATGATCTATCCGTTAAAAATGTTTTTCAATTATGGCTATCCAATAGCTGAAAACATGACACCTTTTTTTATGATGCAGGTCCAGTTCGATCTGCGTCTTTTTTTCGCAATACTGCTTTTGATTGTCGCGGTGGTGTGCCTCTTTTTTACTGCTTTTCAAAAGAATGTCGCGCGGTTATCTGATTGGATTACCGTTTGTACTGCATCTATATTTCTCTTTTTTTCTGTTCGATATCTTCCCGTTTTTGCGATTCTTGCTCTGCCAATTCTTGCAGGATGGATCTCTCGTATTCCTCGTATTCGTTTTTTTGCTCAACAGATGCGATCTTTTCCGTATGTTTTTTACGCGATCTGCATGGTGGTGGTAATGCTGTTTACCACTGCGATTGGGTTTGGGGTGGTGTCCCCCTCCGTCGCGTGGTGGCATGTGAATCTGCAACAAAATCCGGACCAATTTGTTTGTATAAACACGTTTTTAGAACACCATCGCACTGGAGCGATTTTTAACGACTTTGATGTCGGAGGCTTTCTTGACTATACGATTTTTCCCGAGCATCGCGTGTTTGTGGATAACCGCCCCGACGCTTTTCCCGCTCGATTTTTCACAGAGGAATATATTCCCATGCAAGAAAATGAAGAAAAATGGGCTCAGGCACTAGAAAAATATCGGTTTCAAACAATCATTTTTTCAACAAACGACATGACACCTTGGGCGCGAACTTTTCTTTTTCATCGACTGCAGGATCCCGAGTGGGAGGTGTTGTGCTCAGACCAACATTTGACTATTTTTCTTCGCTCGGCGGAAAAGTGAGGGTGTTGAGCAAACGCGTATTTTTTTCGAGAACGATCGTATATAATACCTGCACATTCATCGCAATTTCCGCAGATCTTCCTCGAGAAGAATCGAATTGCCGGGTGGTGAAATGGTATCACAGCGGCCTTTGAAGCCGTATTTCTAGGTTCGAATCCTAGCCCGGCAGCAGAAAAATGATTGGAATCATCGGAGTAACCATAGGATTGTGTGTTTTATTTCTCTAATCTCCTCTCCCCCACTTCTTCCTACAAAAACCTTCGCAAACTGGGTATACTGTGTGAATGCCAGAAGATTTTGGAATGTATGATTGGGGGGATGAAGGTGATTCTAATGCTCAACCCGAAGGGAATGAGCGCGATTTTCATGAGCCGATTTGGCGTCGCATCGCATTTGCTCTCATTGAAAAGTTGAATAAAGAATACGCTCCACTTACACTTTCGCTCGATGATGTTCTCGCATATTCTCGACGAACTCCTTCGGGGGAAGCATCAATTCAAAGAAAGCTTGAATCATTGCCGTTGGATCCACAAGAACTTGTGCGAGAAACGTCAATGACATTTTTAAACGAGTTATTTTCTGACACCGAACGACAAAAACAGAGTCTTGTGATGCTGGATATCGATCAGGCGTTTCAAAATATCACATCACTTGCTGTTCCTGAGTTGGAAAGAATAGCGTTAGCGACCATTCAAGATGTTCCGTATTCGCCACCAAAGGAAAATGAGACGCATTTTCCATTTGCAAGACCATCTTCCAAGTTTATTTATCAACATGCCGAATCTATTTTTGCGAATGACGAAGAAGTACCGTCAAGAGACGTTCCGCTTCACGTTCATGAATTTGCGCAGAGTCGGGGCCAAATTGGTTATTTTGAACATAAAGTGGTTCTCATTTTTCAGCATGCTGATGTGAAATATATGTTTATGTTGCACAGTTTAGAAAAACGATTGGCTTTTGCAAAGATCGTTGCGCAAGATGAACAAGATGTACATGAAATGTTTTCATATGTTTATCATGAGCAGTGCAAGATATATGCACAAAAACTTGCACAGGAGTTCGATAGCGTTTATCAATTCCATGAACAACGTCTCGAACACCTTGAGTTGCGCGCTTTTGAGCAGGTGAAGGATCTGTATTTTGAACATGTTCGAAATTCGCGATCAGAACACATAGTGTGGGTGTACGATACCGAGCACGTAACCTTTACTCGTGTTTCCCTCGCCATTACTCGTGAGAATCCAAACGATCCTATGGATGTCCTTCGTTTTTCATTTTTAATCGAGGGGAAGATGCACAAGGTTTTTCTTTCGCGCAGAGAAAAAATAGGTGATATTGATTCGGCCGTGTTTATTTATTTCCCTGGAGGTGACTTTGATTCGAAACATGTGAATACTTCCGAGGCGCTTTCGTTTATCAAATCGTTCTTTTCCTCTCAAAATCCGTATACCGTCCCCAAACTTGCAGAAATATTTCAGGAAGAACGCGTTAAAGATTCAAATCAAGATACTGCACAAAAAATTGAAGGTCGTATGCAGGAGTATTTTGACGGAATGCGAAAGGAAACGTCGTTTTTTGATTTCGTTCAAGAATTATCTGCGGATGCCATATCTGCCCAATCTCAACGCATGCATGTGCTTGCTTCTTCACAAGAAGATCCGCGCACACGTCTGTTTGAATCATATCAACAGTTACGAACAGCATGTATGCAAAACGTCCTTGCGGATGTTCAAGGTAAAATATCTGACAATCATCTTATTGATGCTGATTTCTATAAAACTGATCTTGTAAGACGACCCACTCCTATTCTTGAGCATGTTGAATATCTGTTTCAGAGTTTCCCTTCACTCGATCACTTACTTCATCATGTCTTGGCAATTCAATTTGGGCATGCCATTTCTGACATGTATCTTTTTCAACTCGCACAACGGTATTGCGATACATGGGATCAAAAAAAACAACACGCTTGATCCATCTATGCAAAGATCTCATGAGAACGGAAAAAACCGTTTACGTGTTACATCAACTCATTCCCAGATTCAAGAGCTGTTTAAATCAGATGCTGATCGTAAGGTTTTGCTTGATCAATCGATGCGCACAACTCAAGCAATCCTGTTTTCCTATTTTAAACAATGGATGCAATCTGCCATTGTTGAGCGAGATGTTCGTTTTCTAGAAACGATTAAATCCTACACCGATCTTATTACCGACACCCTGTTCGAAACAGTGTATCAAAAACTCGAACCAGACAAACAACTGGTTTTGGAGTTTTTGTCCCAACTTGAACCGGATTTACAACAGACATATTTTCTCACAAAATCTCAACAAAATGACAAGATGATCATCTGGCTACCGAAAGTTCCTCAGGTTCCTCAGGTTCAAATTCGCTTGAAAAGAGGTGTAATGGAAAGATGGTACGTTGAGCATACAAATCCTGACACGTTTATTTTTAAAGACATGTTCAAGCGCCAACTATCCAGTGTTTTTGATTTTCCTCTTGATGCAATGATTGAAAATCAAGATGCCGTTCATGCGCACGTTGAACAATTTGTAAATCAAGTGAGAATACTTACAGATAGTGGTCATTCACTTGTCAAGATTTTGAAGTATGCAACGACATGTTTTCGCCATTCAAGTGCGGACTATATCTTGTATATTCGTGAAACTCCGTATATTCCTGAAACAAAGGTGGAATAAATGAACATCTCCTCAATTCTCATTACAGGCGACGATGGCTATACATCTCCGAGAACACGCTTGCTCATTCGGCTTTTGAAAGATACGTATGATCTTCGCGTATGTGCAACAAACACCCAACAAAGCGGCGTTGGTGGATATATGAGTATTCGCGAGGGTGGAGTTTGGGGAGAGGATGCGGTTGATGGGGTACCTGCGCTATGGGTGGATAAACATCCCGTGGATGCGATCGAGGTCGCTGAAATGTACTATCAACGAACTTTTGATTTGGTGATTTCTGGAGTAAACTGGGGTGCAAACTTGGGTGGAAGTGTGATCTCTTCGGGTACATTCGCCGCGGGATATCGAGCGCTTCACGATCGTTTAGCGCCACATGTAATGGTGTTGAGTTGGAAAGTTCCTTTCGAGATGTGGTTTGCGATTGATCAACAGGAAACGCCGATTGATTCTTTTTTGGAGTATCCAGGAAAACAAATTGTATCGATGATTCATCTTGCGCAAACAACAAACTTTTGGAACACCGCGATGGTGAACATCAACTTTCCAGAGCATCCTTCAAATGAAGTGCGCTGGACAACCGCGCTACCAAATTTACGAGAGCTGTATCCCCCGCTCGTTCTTGATCGTGAGAAAAAAACGTTTTCGTATGATCGTGATCCGCGGGTCGCGTCACCAAATACGAACCCGCAGTTTGATTCGGGGGCGGTGCAGAATGGGATTATTTCAATTTCGAAAGTTCATAAAGATTTTACAATTGATCCGATTGATGAAAAACAACAGTCTTGGACACTGATATAACAGCATCTTTGACTTGAACTTTCTCTAGAATCTTCGTATACTCTTCGTATGTATAAACCGCAACTTTGGATTTCTCATAGTTCAATTTCTCTTTTTCAATCTTGTCCCCGCGCGTATTTTTTATCGAAAATATACAAAGATCCGCGGTCGCAAAAAAAAATACAGATTATTTCCCCCGCACTTTCGCTTGGGTTAGCGGTGCACGACGTGCTCGAATCGCTTTCGATTTTGCCGACGCATGAACGCTTCATTCATCCCTTACGAGAAAAGTTCGAAACCGTGTGGAAAACTGTTTCGGGAAAACTCGGAGGTTTTACCGATCCTGCGGATGAGCAGTTTATGAAAGAACGTGGTCTTGCGATGCTCCAACGCGTTGAACAACATCCAGGTCCTCTCGCCCAAAAAGCGGTCAAAATTCAAGAAACCATTCCACATTTTACAATTTCAGAATCCGACAGCATCGTGTTGTGTGGGAAAATCGACTGGTTGTTGTATCGCGAGGACATTGATGCCGTCGAGGTTATCGATTTTAAAACAAGTAAACACGAGGAAAAAGAAGACTCGCTTCAACTTCCCATTTATACCTTGCTTACTACCTACACACAATCGCGAAAAGTGGTTGGAGTGAAGTATTGGTATCTCGAGCGGGATGACGAGCCATTGGCGATGCCTCTTCCTGACCTCGCCGAGTCGCTTGAAAAAGTGATGCGTGCGGGGAAGCAGATGAAGCTAGCAAAACAACTCGAAAAATTTGATTGTCCTCAGGGTGAACAAGGGTGCATGTTTTGTCGACCCTACGAAGAAATTTTGAAAGGGAAAGGGGAATGTGTGCGCGAAACCACGCGAGAAAAGGTGTACATTTTGCCCGAAGTCACTTCTAGACCAAACTTTGACGAGGTGATACTCTAAAATCCGAAAATATATTGGAGGAATGATGAAATATGCTCTGCTTTTTCTTGCGATCATGGGTATTGCAGGAGTGGTGTGGTCGGTGAATCGGTTCTCATCAGAAGATGATGTTCGCCCATCATCCACATCAACAGAACTTCTTGCCACATCACAACCATCGGAGGACTCCGAAAGGTGTATTGTTACAATTAGTGGAAAAAAATACGATGTTACCGCGTTCATTCCTTTTCATCCAGGAGGTGCTGACGCAATTAAGAAAGCCTGTGGGACCGATGCCACTGAACTTTTTTTCAATCGTGGATCAAAAGGTCCACATCCAAAACAGGCTGAGGAAAAACTTTCAACAATGGAGGTCAAATAATATGGGAGGACATACGATGCTTGCGCAAAAACTGTTCGTTCTTTCAAAAAGAATACACACCTTTTTGGTTTTTTCATGATGTCAACGGGCGTTGTGTTGAAATATGCCACGGAATTTACTGCGTTAGGTGTTGATGTATCCCAAGCGCGGTGGGTGCACAATCAGATTAGTACGATATTCAACTTCGTGTTTTTGTTGATGATGCTTACAGGTTTGTGGATGTACATCTTTCCAAGAGTGATAAAACGGTCAAAAGTGATTCCTTCTGATACAATAGCCTCATGAATCCCAATCCAAAACTGCACGCATGGATCGCAATGTGTGGGTACTGTTCTCGGCGTGAAGCCGAACGACTCATGCTCGAAGGAAGTGTGAAGCTCAATGGAAGAGTGATTAAAAATGTTGCCGAACGCATTCATCCTGGAAAAGACAAAGTAATGGTACGTGGAAAACTGCTTTCTTCTCAACAAGCACACGAATATTGGGCATTAAATAAGCCGACGGGAGTTGTTTCAACTGTCAACGATCCTGACGGAAAACCAACCGTGATGCGGTACATTCAGTCCAAGGCGCGCCTGTTTCCCGTGGGTCGCCTTGACGAAGATTCGGAAGGATTGCTTTTTCTTACCAATGATGGTGATTTTGCATATACTCTCACCCATCCCAAACATGGAATTGCAAAAGTGTACGAGGTATTTATTAAAGGCACACTTTCAAACACACAGCTGCGGATTCTCCGTGAAGGCGTTCCATTAAAAGATGGTGTGACGCAACCCGCCGAAGTTTCTATTTTAAATCATGAACAGGGGAATACTCATTTGCAGTTTGTGCTTCATGAAGGGCGACACCGACAGATTCGCCGTATGTGCGCGAATCAAAATATTGAAATTTATACATTAAAACGAGTTTCGATTGGGTCTGTATCGTTAGGATCACTTGCAATTGGGCGCGTTCGACCACTTTCTTCCGAAGAAGTGACTGCCCTATTGAGTGAGGCGTAGTAGTGGTATGTGGAAAAAAAGTGCCTTTATTTTTTTGGGAATCTGCACAGGATCTTTATTCGTGTTCTTTTTTTCTCGCATATTTCAATCTCGAACATTTTTGACATCAGCGACCAATCAACCGATTCAATATACACACAGAATATACGACCCTGTTTCGTTTGAAACGCTTTCCACGACTCCTTTTTATCCTCAGCCTTTTTCGGAGTTGAAAAAACTTGAAGTAACCGAGAAGTATCGATCCTCAATTGTGTCGTTTCCAACAATTTCTGGGAACGTTTCCGCAGTCCTGTATGTTCCACAAGGAAAAGGACCGTTTCCCGTGATTGTGCTGTTACGCGGATATGTGGATAAAGATAAATATGTGAGTGGAACGGGTACGAAGCGTGCTGCAATGTATTTTGCTGAAAAAGGATATCTCACCATTTCACCAGACTTTTTAGGTTTTGGACTTTCCGATCCAGAACCAAACGATACGATGATGGCGCGTTTTGAAAAACCACGAACGGTGCTTCAATTACTCGCATCACTTTCATCGATTGAACTCGCCGATCCAAAAAATGTTGGGATTTGGGCGCACAGTAACGGTGGTCAAATTGCGATTAGTGTTTTGGAAATTTCAAAACAGGCGTATCCCACAACGCTCTGGGCACCGGTGTCCGAAGCGTTTCCTCAGTCTATTCTGCAATATGTTGATGAGCTGGATGATAAGGGGGCGTATCTAAAATCTGAGCTCGAAAAGTTTGCACTGACATATACGTATGAAGATTTTGATATCGGCGCGCATCTTGATTCAATTCAAACGAACCTTCAAGTCCATCAGGGTGTTGAGGATGAAGAAGTTCCTGTAAACTGGAGTGATACGTTCGTGAAAAACATGAAAGATCGAACACAAAAAGTTGAGTACTATACATACCCACGTGAAAACCATAACTTTACGCGAGGTTCAGTGAACACATTATTAGAACGAGATCTCATATTCTTTGAACGGAACCTGAGGAAATAATGGCATTATTTAAAACTGTTGCAATTGGCGGAACATTCGATCATCTACACAAAGGACATCGGTTGTTAATCCAATCTGCAATGTCGTTGGGTGAACGTATTGTGGTGGGTTTAACCACAGACGAGATGATTCAAGACAAGTCTTTTTTTCAACAGATTCAAGATTTTTCGGTTCGCGAACGCCATCTACGAAAGCTTTTGCGGCATCAAGATAGCGTGGTTCCCCTTCACGATCATTATGGACCCACGATTTTGCAGGAGATTTTTGATGCGATTGTGGTGACACAACACACCTATCCCATCACCAATGTGATAAATCAGCTTCGAGCGCAACGATCACTCGCACCGCTTCATGTGCATGTGGCGCCGTTTGAACTCGATCACAAGGGTGAAATTATTTCTTCAACCCGCATTCGTAAAGGAGAAATCGATCAAGAAGGATTGATATTCACGGAATCTTTTTCACAAACCATTATATTTTCAGAAGATGATAAAGATAGGATACGTGCGTTTGGCCAGCAATTTGGACATGTGATTGAACGAATTCCAGACCATCAGTTTGGATCTCGAATTTTGATCGGAGATGTCACAACAAAACGATTTCTAGCAGAAAAATACCCATTTTCTTTTGCTTTCGTCGATGGAAAAACGCAACGATTGTCTTTCCCACTTTTGCCCTATTCATATGCAAGCATTCTGCATAACCCCGCAGGAACAATACAGCCAGAAGTGTGTGGAATTTTCATGCGAAGTGCCACAACGGGATCTCGATTGATTTTTGTTGAAGGAGAAGAAGACCTTTTCGCCGTTCCCGCAGTGCTCCTTTCACCCATAGGAACGGAAGTGTATTTCGGAGATCCAATAGAAGACAACTTGATTCGTATTCTTGTCACGGCGGAAATAAAGTCGGAACTCTGTAAGATACTTCAGATTGCGAAACTGAACCAAGATGGAGTACAATACCTGCCATAGGGCGAGTGGCGGAACTGGCAGACGCGATAGACTTAAAATCTATTGAGAGCAATCTCGTGAGGGTTCGACCCCCTCCCCGCCCACAAGGTCTAATGCATAGAAGTTTCTGAAACGATTAAAAGGTAACAATGACTGAACGAAATCAAGCATTTGAGTTATCGGATGAAGAATTTGCTGAATTTATTAAAAATGAGGCTGATTATATTTATGCAATAATCTTGGCATTGGATTATTTTCGTTTCAATTTCAATGAAGATGGTAAAGTGAATATGTACGAAACTAAAACATATCAGGTATTAAATACGCTAATGCAAAGACTCCGCGCTGAGTATCAAATTCAAGGAAGAATAATGGATTCATTTGTAATATCAAAAATCTTAGAAGCTTATCCAAAATATTACTCCTAATCATCAGATTCCACTACATCGCCGTCATCACAATCCCCATCACCGTCATCGCGATTCCCAATCCTTGAACACGGCTGATTCGCTCTTTAGAAAAAATCATCGCCAAAGCAACAGTAACCACCGTAAGAGACGAGGAGATTGGATTGACAATAATTCCGTCCCCAAACGACTGACCAAAACTGACGCTCAATATTCCAATCGTTTCTAATATTCCCACTGTTGCAAGAAGAAAAAAAAGTTTGTTGTTGAGAGCTTTTATTGCCAAAGACCTTTTCTGAAATCTCGATAGCAATAAGAAAAGGACAATTGCGGTTAATTTTGTGATGAAACTGACAACAATCCAATCGACTTTTTCAACAATCCAATCGACTTTTTCAACAATCCATTCATTTAGAGGCCAATAAAAAATGCCAAAAAATACTGTTGCAAGCAGAGTTTCCTTTACCCCCTTAAGGAGCGAAATGGTACCTTTTTGTAGATCAGTAAAATTGATCGAGACAAGGGTGACCCCGATCAATACAAGTACGATCGCGGGTACTTGTACTGCTGAAAGCGATTGACCTCGAAGAAAAAACGAAATTGCAATGATAAATAGTACCTGAAGATTTATCGTTGCCGAGACAACAGAAACATTTCCAATCTCAAATCCTTTATAAAATAATTGTTTTTTATAACAATATTTGATATAAATTATTATTGCAATAAAGTTAAATTTTTGAAATCAATCAGTTCGATAAATTCAGGACTAATATTGAGCAAAGTCGAATATCATAAGATATGATAATGATATACCAAAAGAAAATCCTATTAAAATCCGTGGAGCAAATGAGAAAGAGTAAACGGCCTCGCCGTTTTGTAAAATTTCTTTTCTTTTTTCTCTTTGACATTTTTTTTTATCGTTAATCCTCCGAGGGTGTTTGCAACTAGGGGAATAACTTATTCCAACTCTATTGTAATTGGGGGAAGCGGAATTGATGGAACCACTAGAAACTATTATGATAGTAACGGCAACACATTTATTTATGGATATTTTTCAGCAACCAACGATTTGAATCCAACCTCCGGTACAGACTTTCATACAGCGGTAGGTGGTTTCGATATTTTTTTAACAAAACTCGATAGTGGTGGCAACTTTCTTTGGGCAAAGACCTGGGGTAGTTCGGGCAACGATATTTCGGGTGGTCTCACTTTCGATTCCACAGGTAATATATATTTGACCGGGGAGTACTCGGGAACAACAGACTTTGATCCAGGTGTAGCAGTTATAAGCAAAGCCACTGCAGGAAGCACGGATGCATTTGTTTTGAAACTAAATTCCTCCGGGGAGTATGTTTGGGTTGATACTTTCGGTTCAACTGGGCATGACCGAGGCTCACAAATTCTTGTAAGTGGTACGGATTTATACATTGGCGGGCGTTTCCAAAATACAGTAGATTTTGACCCTGGAGCAGGAACAACTAATCTGGCCTCTACGGGGGGTTATGATATCTATTTTGGCAAATACACACTTAATGGCAATCTTGTTTGGATAAACAAAATAGGTAGCAGTAGTTACGACTATCTTGACGAGATACTTATGACTCATGCTGGAAACCTTCTTTTAGTTGGTGATTTTTATAATACGGTTGATTTTGATCCGGGTGCAGACGCAACTAATAAAACTTCTACCGGAAATTATGATTTTTTTTTCGCGCAATATAACACCAGCGGTGGGTTTATTTCAGTTAAAACCATAGGGTCTACTGGAGAAGATCGGGGTATTGGTGCTACTCTTGATGCAGATGATAATCTCTACATAGCTTGTCTTTTTAGTAATACGGTTGATTTTGATCCGGGTGCAGAAGCGACCAATAAAACCTCAAATGGCAATTATGATGCTTGTTTGGCCAAATACAATTCAGCAGGCGAATTTCAATGGGTGCGATCTTGGGGGGGAACTGGCAGTGACCAGGCTTTTTCAGTAGTTCTTGATACTTTTAACAATGTTTATGTTATAGGAATAATATCCGAAACGGTTGACCTTGACCCATCAGATACCGGTGTCACTAGCTACACTAGTCAGGGTAATACAGATATATTTGTTTCTCAGTTCGATTCTACTGGTAATTTTGGTTGGTCTTTGGCCTTTGGGGGTACTGGAATGGACTATATTGAGGATATAGTTCTAAGCGATAACAAACTTATTACTACTGGCTATTTTTCTAATACTACGGATCTGGATCCGACTTCGGGAATCAATAATTTTACTTCCGCGGGGAATACTGACATTTTTGTTAGTTACTATACTCTCGATGTTGTCGGACAAACTCTTTCCAATATCAGTTCATCCACCGACGACAGCTCTTCATCAACATCTACTTCTGTTTGTAGCGATCAAGCACCTGGAGTAAAACCCCCTTGGTTGTATGGAGCAATCGCTCAAGATTCTGAAAGTATACTATTGTACTTTACTGAAGCAGATAATCCAGTCGATAAATATGTTTTAGAATATGGCACTAAATCCGGTAATTATATCTACGGAGCTCAAGATATGGGTGTAAATTCCAGAAGTCAAATGACATATTTAGTTAGATCTCTTTCACCAAACACAATATATTACTTTAAAGTTAGAGCAGGAAACGGTTGTGCCACTGGTCCTTGGTCAAATGAAATTTCCGCTAAAACGAAGGACTTAGTATCTTTTAATCAACCTAGGACAACACAATCGGAATTAGAAACTCAACTCGTTGCCGAAATTCCATTGGAGCAAAAAACAACTGAAGAAATACAACAAAGTTACAATGTTAATGTTAAAGTTATTGATACCAAGAAAAAGCCAGTGGAAGGTGCAACCGTTACTTTACACTCTAATTCCCAAACAATTAAAACTGATAAAAATGGCATTGCCTCTTTTAATAATGTAGAGGAGGGAAATCATAAAGTATTGATTGCTTACAATAATTTTGAAGGCGAGCAATCGATAAATCTTGCAGGAGATGTTAAAGAATTTGATATTAATGTTACGATTCAGAAAAAAAC
The DNA here is from genome assembly GCA_003487265.1 of Minisyncoccota bacterium. Classification (GTDB taxonomy): domain Bacteria; phylum Patescibacteriota; class Microgenomatia; order UBA1400; family UBA12028; genus UBA12472. The sequence goes on along the minus strand of DNEP01000010.1, from coordinate 62,437 downwards.
AATTTCACTATCTCCATTAACTTATGGAATTATTGGGATAATGGGATTAGTGATTATTGGGTTAATCTTCAAATTTACTTGCATTTTCGAGTTAATTTCCTTCCAGTTTTTAAACCCTCGAGGGCTTTAGCCTAGGGTGGTAAATGTTCGTAGTCCTGGGTTTCTTTGTTTTGAAGTACGATGCTTGGTATCTATGCAGATTTAAACGCAAGTACATATTGCCTATCAAACACAATATCACGTTGTCTGGATACCAAAACGTCGCAGAAAACTCCTTGTGACTGGAGTGAAAGAATATCTTACAAAAACACTCTATGTTGCAATTGAAGAACGGTATCCAGTTTGGATGTAGCATTTGCAAAGAAATCAGAGGTGCCCCATCCAAACATGCCTCCCAATCCGCTCAGTATGCTAAGTAGTGTTCTGTCCAATATCTTCCTTTCGCATAATCATCCCCACTGATATCCAAAATATCACTTTTTCGAGAATATGCACGATTGAAAACTGCGCGTGCACAAGGTACACGAGAAATATCACTTGAAGCCAAAATGAAAAGTGTTTTTTTGAAAACGTTTTGAGCATTTGAACTAGGAAATACAGGCCGGCGCCAGCGCCAATCAACCCAGTTTCTGCCAAGAGTCCAATAAACAATCCGTGCGATTGATCAACAATAAAATCGTGTTCTACTGGATATGGCCACTGTGCGGAAGAAAATGCGTAATTGTAGTTTGCCCATCCCCACCCAAAAAGAGGTCGTTTTGACCATCCTATCAGCCCAGAAATCCAAATGCGTTCGCGCGACTGAATAATATACGTAAATTCGTGTATTCTTCCCGAGAACAAAACGCGTTGTGCGTATTGATTAAGCAGAACGCTAAGGAGCAGTATGCAAGTGAGTACGGTAATCTTTTTGTGCGTGTTGCTTTTTTTCCCGAAATAGAGAAGCACATATGTTCCAAGAAAAAACATTGATGACCACGAATGATTGAGCGCAATGGCAAAGACTGTCAGCGTTTGTAATATACCAAGCACGAGTTTCAACAGTGGATGACGTGTTCGTTCGAAGACGTACATGGTTGAAAAAAACGAGACACCCAAAAATCCAATCGCGTACTGCGGATGACCCAAAAAACTTGCCCATTGCGGAAAATATTCAATTGATACCCTAAAGAGATTTGGGGCAAGTACTCGAACAATGTCGATCGAGACTATCGATTGGAGAAGTAGTATGGGCACGTAAAAAACTTTTGCTGAGAATTTTTGAAAATAGGCAAGATAGGCCAACGCAAAGCAGATGCCGATCAGAAAGAATTCATACAAGATTCCATCAAATCGAGAAGGGTTTCCAAACAGGCTCGTGTATTTATCGCTCGAAAAAACAACAGATAAGAAGATGCAACACGTATATACAATTAGTGCGTTTTTCATCGAGAAAGCTGAGGATTTATGGGAAGCGTTTTTGGTTTAGGACTCACTCGAGGTACAGGAGACACTGTTGGTTTGACGGATGGTTTTGGTGACACTTTGAGAGATGGAATAGTTGTTGGAATTGGTTCTTCCGATGTTGGACACCACCCGCCTACTGGAGTTGGAAGCTCGCATTTGTTTCGAATGTAATCAAGACATTCTGGGCGCGGTTGGCACGCGGGAGAAGTTTTCGCTCCAAGATCATACGCGCGTTGTCGGGTATCAAGGTTTTGAGAAATGAGCGCCGTTCCCGCGATAAGCCCGATTCCCATCAGCGCGATTGCTCCAAGACGCATGGCAATTCGCCTTCGTGGGTAAGAAAACCGATGTGATTGTGAAACAGGTGACATGGGTGGTGTTGAAATATCTTCCAGTGAGGGTTCGATGACTGTATTTGAAGTGTTTGATTCGAAAAGTGGGTTGTTGATCATGTGCTTATCATACGCACATCTGTTCGAAGATTGCAATGAAATGAATATTTTTGAGACGTCAATACCAGATTCGATTGCGCGACGTCCTGTAGATCGCACAGATCAGTGAGTATGCGGCATTTTTAGGGTATAATAGGTGCAGACGTGTGTTACGGGGTGTGGCTCAGTTGGTAGAGNNGTTCGAGTCCGCCCACCCCGACACTGTAGGATACATCAATAATCTTCTTCTTCTCAAAAAGACTTTCATAGATCGCAATGTATTCTTGCGTACTTTTATCCCAGTCAAACGATTGGTTCATGCATTTTATAACAAGATTGTTCCAGCGTTCTCGATTATTGATGTACAGATTCAGCGCGATGCGCATGGTTGATAAAAAACTCACGCTAGAATTGTTTTTGAATAGAAATCCCGTACCCGAAGTGTTCGATTTATCATAATTAAAAATGGTATCGGCCAATCCACCCGTATTTCGGGCTACGGGTAAAACGCCATAACGCATTGCTTTCATATGTGCTGTTCCACAAGGTTCAAAAACCGATGGACAAAGCACGATGTCTCCACCAGCTAATAGTTTTTGCTCAAAGGCGTCGGAAATGGGGGTGATGAATCGAAAATTTGGATATTTTTCTTCGAGCATGTTGAATGCATCGTGATATCGCTTGTCCCCTTCCCCAGCAATAATAAGAATGAGATGTTGTTTTAACAGAGATTTCATAGATGCAATCAGTACATCAAATCTTTTTTGATGTGTAAGGCGGTGATTCGTAAACGCCATTGGCCAGGAAGCATATGTATCTGGAAATGATAACTTTTTTAATAACCGCTCCTTATTTTTTTGTTTTCCAACACTCACATTTAAGCTTGAGTAGTTTTGTGCAATTCGATCAGAATTCAACGGATTGTATAACGCATAGTTAATTCCATTGACAATTCCATAAATAGGTTTATGTTTGTTGAGATATCGTGAAAGCCCCTCCCCATGATATTTTGACAGAATTTCTTTTGCGTAAGTTGGACTTACGGTTGTAATGATGTGTGCGTATTTGATCCCCTGTCTCAAGAAATTCACCCGATCCCATTTGTGGTTATCCCAAAATTCGGGGAAGTGAACAACGGGAGCTCGCTGTTTTAACGAACTCAGTCGTGCGAGATTTATTTGATCAGATCCTTGAAAAGCAAGATTGTGAATTGTGAGCACTGTTTTCATTCTTTTCAGCTGTGGTTTTGTAAGGTATTCATGAGCCAATTGAGGAAAAAGTCCTGTCATCCAATCGTGGCAATGCATAATATCAAACTGCAATTGTAGCGTTTTCATAATTTCAAGAACTGCCCGAGTAAAAAAGAGAAACCTTCGAGGCGTGTCTTTATGTAGATATAAATTCCGTGAATATCTGCCAAAAAAATCAAAATGATTGACAAAATAAAACGTGATAGTGTTTCCGAGTGGTGTCGTTTGGAGATACTTCACACAAGAACAAGTAAGGGAGGTTGATCGATCGAGTTTTACAGGAATATCGATGAGAACTGTTTCAATTAGTTTGTTTTTGAGGTGTTTGGAAACACACCCATACAGTGGCGTAAACACCGTTACATCAACATTCGCATCTGCGATATGTGTGGAGAGATCTGCAACCGCATGACCTAATCCACCCGTCTTTGAAAATGGATATATCTCGCTTGTAATATGTGCAACTCGCAATGGATGAGAGGTGTTCATTGCGAGTTCCAATGCCGTGCCCAAACTTCAAAAACAATCTGGGAGTAACGTTTTTCAAACACCAATCGCTCTTTTTTTTGAAGTGTTTCGAGTGCACGAACAGCGCTGATCATGGATTCCAAGCCACGACAAATATTTGTCGGGTTGTATCCTAAGATACGGCCGTCTGCCCACCACCACGTGCAACTCGAAAGTCCTCTATCAAGTTCGCACTGCGCGCGGTATGCTTGAAGATCATGAGGATTTTGTATGACCGCCGCGCGTACGTCGCGAAGAAATGACCACAGCAGTTGATGAATTGCATTTGATGGCATATCCCACAACGGAAATGGAGTGTTCGCATTAAGATCTTCATCTGAGGTTTGCCAACTGCTTTGATGTAATGCGACCGATATTTTGTCCTCAGGAATTTGAGAAAAATACTCGTTTGCCGTGAGATATATTATGGAATGATCATGAATCGTATGATAAAGATACGTATTCCAATCAATTTCCATATTTTGTTCGTCAATCTGATTTTCGCCGTCGCTGATCAAAACGTTGTACGTATCCATAAATCGATCTTCACTTGTTGAATGAAAAATACGATTATGAATGAGCAGGGGCAATTCAGTGTTTTTTTCTTGATATCTTTTGCTCCAGTCCACATTGTTTTCCGGCATGGAACTTTGATCAACCGTTATCCATTGAAATCCTGCTTGTCTAATCACTCGGGCGACGGTATCTGAATATGCGAGTTCGGGAAGATAAAATCCCCGACCGAATGGTGATGCCTGAGCCTTTTTCCAGGAGTCGCCTAATGCTTTTTGATTGAGTTCCTCATTTAATTGAATTTGACGCAATATTTCATTTTCTGGTATGAGTGGTAACAGTGGATGAAACATGGCGCTTCCTGTGAGCTCAACTTGATTTCGATCGACGAGCATTTTCAATAGATCAAAAAATTCAGTTTTTTCATCATCAAGCAACTGCTGAGTCAGTGAACCAGTAATGTTTACCGTCATGTGAATGTTTGGATTTTGTTCAAGAATTTTCACAAGCGGAAAATATGTTCGATTGTATTCCGCGCGGAGCACTGATTTTTCCTGCCAAGATGGTTGATAGAGATGAAATAGATAAATCACATATTTTTGCATAGAGGGAAACTGAAGAGGTTCAAGATTGAGCCTGAAAAGAAGTATGGATAGTATAGCACGTCTGGAGTTTGGGTTTGGGTTTGCTGAATATTTAGATAGTTTTGTGATTAGACCTTCGGCGATGTATTTCTTTTCAACATGGACGGGGAATGTTGCTTTGGGGTTGGTGTTGGGAAAACTTATTGCAGACGTGACATTTTATGTACCAACAATCTTCTTTTATGAACTAAGAAAAAAATATATCAAGAATTAGCGAATTGGATTTTGCAGTTCTTGATGCTATTGTTTACATATGGAAACCTACTCATGGTACGCGCAACTTTCAAAACCCTCGTGGTCACCGCCATCTTGGCTGTTTGGTCCAGTATGGACGATGTTATATCTTTTGATTGCGATTTCTTTTGGTCGTGTGTTGTATTTATTTCTCAAAAAAAAGATCAAGTTCGCAACAGCTCTCCCTTTTGCACTCAACATGATTTTCAATATTGCATTCACTCCGCTACAGTTTGGATTGCAAAGCAACATCTTTGCAATGATTGATATTTTTCTTGTTCTAGGAACACTTATTTGGGCAATGAAAGCAATTTATTCACACGAGCGTTGGATTGCATATGCGCAAATCCCGTATTTGCTGTGGGTTTCATTTGCAACAGTGTTACAGGTTGTGATCACGGTGATGAATTATTAGAGCATTGCTTAACAGATCAAGTGAAATTTACCTTTATCAAGCTCCCTTGAATTCAAGTTCATATGCAGAGTATGATTTAGCTCATGGAATATCCAGAGCAAGGGAATAATGAAATTTTTACAAAAACAGTACCCTCTGTACCATTATGGTTATCTGATCACTTTTCTGCGTTACCTCTCGTAGGATGGGGTGCAATAAAAAGAAAATTCGAGGATAGAGGATATACTAATCAGTCTACTCTATCATACATACGCGAATCCAGAAGGCCAAATTTTAATAATTCTCCTTTTCGATCTGTGTTTCAACAGCTTCTTGTGAGAGGTGTCACGGTCAACGAATCCAAAACAAGTAGAACAGCAATTGCACATGAGGAACAAGGAAGAGCGATGTCTCAGCCACCATTTTTCTTTAAAGATGACCAAGGAAATATTTATGCCTCATTAGTTATAAAAGGCGGAGGGTTAATTACGAGTTCACAAAAAGTGAGTTCTCCAAGATATGTTGATAGAAATGATCAAAATTTAAGTGTATATGGTGGAGAAAATTTACGTAATGCTCTTCTTGATGCAGAGACGCAGGATAGTTTGATTCAAAAAATTGGACTTCGAACTGCAAGATCAATAGGCGTCTTTGCAATAAACCCAGCAGACTTTAATTTAGAAAAACAACAAGCGTTTATTGGGAAGTATAAATATGGGTTAGACCATGACATTCATCAGGATGTTGGACTACTTGCTATCGATATTAGAGCATTCAGAAACCCAATTCGTGCGAATGTGATTACAAGCGAAAACAAAAGCGAAGAAGTCATTAGAGAATACGTTGAGATGTCTATGCGGCTACTCAAGGTTACTGACAACATAGAAATTGGTGTAGCGAATTATTTAAAATTTATGCGAGATATTTTAAGTTTAAATCTGGGAAAAATGGCTAATGGAGGTTTTCTTCATGCAAATCTGATTCCTCATAATATTACTTTAGCATTTGAATTTGTCGATTTTGATACAATGATCGACCTTAATAACGAAAAACTTGATATTAGTTTACGAGTGGCACATCTGACATATGAGCTCATGAAAGTTTGTGAAATCTATCTCACTCTTGATAAAATAATTAGGGATGCATATGGACTTGAGCAGAGTGAGGATACGCTTATGCTTTTTATACGTCAGTATATTGAACAAATAGAAAATTCAGAAATAAAGAAACTTATTAACTTGCAGTTAGTGGATGCAACCTCCTCAGAAGATGCGTTAATTCGATTTTCTTCAAGTCTTGTTAAGGAAGTGCGTATTGATAGGCGCAGTATGTTTCCTCGATTGTTATCCAAAATTAACACATACAAATGTATGCATGTCGAAGAAGAAGAAAACTACTGTAGTGTTTGCGGAACTAAGTTAAAGAACTAAGTTTAAAAAGACTTCATAACGAAAAGCAGTGTGGAATTCTATTTCACTTTTTCAACCGCCACAGCATTTGTCAATCCAGATTCCATCCATCGGTCACCGTGAATGACAATCACCTGTTGCCCAGATTGGACAAGTCCGCGTTCTGAAAGTGTTTGTAATACGAATGAAGAATCTGTGTATGACGCATGCGGAAACTCCATGCACTCGGCGTGGACGCCGTAGGACATAGTAAGCGTTTCGACCGTTTTTTGACGATCGGTTGCTGCCAAGATGCGAACGTTTGGACGATAACTTGAGATCATTCGCGCGGTTGAGCCGGTTTCTGTGCACACGACAATCGCTTCAATCGCTTCGCCCATCGTTTCCAAAAGACTCATTGCAGAGTTCACCACCGCCGAAGTGAGCGATGGGGGTTGGATTTGTGGAAGCGACACGTGCGTGTGTGGTTCGTTGAATTGAGCGATTGTGGAAAGAAAACTGACCGCTTTTGCGGGGTATTTTCCATTGGCGGACTCTCCAGACAACATAACCGCGTCTGTTCCATCCAGCACCGCATTTGCCACATCCGTGGCCTCTGCGCGCGTCGGGCGAGGCTGAAATATCATCGATTCGAGCATTTGAGTTGCGGTAATCACGGGTTTTGCGTGCGTGCGACAGAGTGAGATCATCTTTTTTTGCCAATACGCGAGTTGTTCGATCGGAACCTCGATACCTAAGTCACCTCGCGCGACCATCACGACATCGGTCGCTTCAATAATTTTATCCAGATTATCCAACGCTTTTTGGGACTCGATTTTTGCGACGATCATCGCGTCTATTGATCGTTTGTCCATTTCGGATCGTAAAATTGCGATATCCTCTTTTGAACGACAAAACGACAGCGCAACAAAATCAACCTTGTTTCGTGCCGCGAGATCCAATTTCAACAGATCATCCTCGATGAGTGAAGGTAAATCAACATCAATTCCAACAAGATTTAATCCTTTTCGATGTTTTATATCTGCAGAATCGAATGGTTTTGCGAAAAATCCTCCGTCTGCAAGCGAAACAACCTCGAACTCGATAAATCCATCATCAATACTGAAATGATTTCCTGGCTTGAGCGCGAGAAAGACTTCGGGGTGTGGAACATGAATCATTTGTCGATTTTCATGCAGTATTGGGCTGAAAAAGAGCGGAACGTCTTTTATTGCCGATACAGGTTGTTTGTTAGGGGTTTCAATTCGGATTTCTGGCCCCTGTAAATCGATCAGGATGCCTACGGAATATTGCAGACGATCGGCGATGCTTTGAACAAGGTTGATTCTCTCCTGATGCCATGCGATGTCGGCGTGTTTCATGTTAAAGCGGAACACATTCACCCCAGCTTCGATCAGTTGCTGAATCATTTCTGGCGAATCCGAGGCAGGTCCTAATGTCGCGACGATTTTGGTTGCTTTTTGTGAGGATTGTTTCATGAGGGTATTGTAATCCATTTTTATAAAGAGGTGTGATAAGATTTCGCCGTATGGAACGACTTTGCATTAAAAATTCAATTGAAAATGAAGTGATGATCAACCGTCCCCTTGCTCAACTTTTTTTAAATGAACTCATTCAACGAAACCTGCAGATTTGCATTGCTGAAGGAGGAACAGGTGGGCATATTTTCGATCAATGTACAATTCCTGGATCAGTTCGAACCGTTCACATGGGTGGAGTTTTTTACAGCACTGCATCAAAAATCAATTTAGGCGTTTCTGCAAAAACAATATCACGTTTTGGAGAGTATTCTTCAGAAACAGCAGTTGAGATGGCGCAACTGCTGATGCAAAAATCTGGAGCGGATTGTGGAGTTGCGACTGTTGGACAATTGAATACTACAGTTCGAAGTGTCGATAACTATGTCTGTATCGCATATGTGCAACGTGATCGAAAGCCGTGGGTGAAAAAGATCATTTTACCGGATATCGGAGTCGAACGTCGGCTTTTAAAAACCATGATCGCACAATCGGTTTTTTCCCACGGTCTGTATTTTTTAAAGGAAGATGAAAAATCATTTATTTCAGATCATGTGGCAATTCAATTTACAGAAAAAAGAAACAAAAATCCCATTATTATCGAAAATCATGTGCTCGCTCGAAAGATACTGACCTATTTGCAATCACGTCATTGTACGTTAGGCACATGTGAATCTTGTACTACGGCTTCAATTTCAAACACGTTCACCGATATTTCGGGTGCAAGTGAAGTTTTCCATGTTGGTTGGATGGCAAACAACGAACGAGTGAAGGCAATGCTGGGAGTCTCACCCGAACTGATGAAATATGGAAATGTGTACTCGGAATCGGTCGCAAGGTCTATGGCTGAATCTATTCGAAAAAAACATCATCTTGATTTTGTGATCGCAACAACAGGTACCATGGACACATTTGATCATCGTCCATATCACTCAACAACGAAACCAGGGACAGTGTATGTCGCGATTGCAGGGAAAGACATAACAGTTTCAACAAAATTGATCGTCCCTTGCCCATTCGGTCACTCTCGAGAACAGGTGGAACTAACCGCGATATCTCTCATTTTGAAATATGTTAATCAACAAGTTTGTGGTATTATTAGTGACATTCCAACGCCATAATTGCTTGGTGTGAAAATTGCGGGTATAGCTCAGTGGTAGAGCGTCTGCCTTCCAAGCAGAATATGAGGGTCCGATTCCCTTTACCCGCTCCAAATGTACAGAAATCACTATAAATGGATAGAAAGTTACTAGTAAAATACATAAACAAACTATGAAATACATGCACACCAACATTATCGCTAAAGATTGGCGAAAATTAGCTGATTTTTATATCAAGGTTTTTGAATGTAAAGAAACTTCATCCGAAAGAAATCTTTTTGGTGATTGGCTGGAAAAAGGGACTGGTGTAAAAAATGCCAAATTAAGAGGCATGCATCTAGTTTTACCTGGATATGAGAAAGATGAACCAACTTTGGAGATTTTTCAGTATGAAGAGATGGAGGACAAATTGCCTCCAGTGGCAAATAGAATGGGGATAGGACATCTTTGTTTTTCAGTTGATGATGTAAAGGCAGTTCAAGAGAAAATGATTGAAAATGGTGGACAAAAAATTGGAGAAGTTGTTAGTAAAGACTACGGATCTGGGACGCTAGTTTTCACATATGCTGCCGATCCCGAAGGCAACATTATTGAGATACAGAATTGGGAACCGAAAAAATAAGGACTTTACTCTTGCAATTTAAAAACACCCTCGGCTTTCACTTTTTCCTCAGGCGTTAAAGATTTCATATCTTTCATTCCCTTTTCCATAATTCGAGGAAGGTCTAGTATCTCTTTCCTTTCGTTAGGGTCAACATCGATGTTGATTAGGAGTTTTTCGACCTCGTCGTTCAGTTTCTTTCTGTTTAACCACGATCCAGATGAATATGTGCTTAAATTGGCTATAATTTCAGCTAGGGATTTGGCAGTTTTATTGACGTTATCCCCCACCTTTTGAGTTTTTCTAAGAACTAATTTCATCTTTTTTAAATCAATTTCCCCGATTTCGTCCTTAAAGTAAATAACGAAACCGACTAATAATGAAACTACTGCCAAAGACGAATAGCTAAGCGTTCCAATATCTTTATGAATAAGTAAGAAAGTAAATAGACTCAGGAGAAGTGTACTAGTGGTAATTGCAACAATTATTTTTTTCATAAATTTCGGTCCCTGCGGCTAAGATGGATCACAATTTGTGCCATCAGCTCCCTGAAAAGGTACGTTCGCCGCAAAGATCATTCGGTACCCAGATACTAGCATATTTTTCGATCTTTGCGTTGTTTGCCAAATACCTCTAAAATAGAAATGGATTAATTTTCTCAAGATAGTCTTTAAAGACATTATGTTGTAAAATCATGTCAGCTGTAACCCAATAGCGAAGACCGATTTTTATTTTAAAAATAATTGGCAAGTCAGGGTCGAGTAGATACTGTTTGATATACTCGTCCTGGCTAAATAGGTCCGAGCCAATTACGGTTGCCAGCTCCAGAGAAAAATCTAACAATATCTAAATTAAGCCGATGGAAAATATTACTTCTCTTACTATTTTTGAAAACTTCAAAATCCGTCGTACTTACGATGAAAAAACAGAAACATGGTTCTTTTCTGTAGTAGACATAATTCAAGCATTGGAGGTCAGTTCCGATGCTAGAAATTACTGGAAAGTACTGAAAAGTAATTTGAGAAATGAAGGCAGTCAGGTGGTTACAAAAATTAACCAACTGAAAATGACAGCTTCTGATGGAAAAAGTTACAAAACAGATGCCGCCAGTACAGAAATTCTTTTACGCCTCATCCAATCTGTACCTTCTAAAAAAGCTGAGCCGATAAAACTTTGGTTGGCAAAAGTTGGTTATGAGCGAATGCAGGAAATGAGTGATCCAGAAAAAGCACTTAACCGCTCTAGAGAGTACTGGCAAAAGCAGGGTCGAAGTGAAAAATGGATACAACAGAGAATGATGGGTCAGGAAACTCGAAACAAATTAACTGATTATTGGAGCACACATGGCGTAGAGAAAAACCGTGAATTCGCGATCTTAACGAATATTATTCATCAAGAATGGAGTGAGTTATCAGTACAAGGTCGCAAAGAACTGAAGGGTCTTAAAACCCAGAACTTAAGAGATCATATGAGTGAAGCCGAATTGATCTTTGCTGCCTTGGCTGAACTGTCGACTCGGCAAATTGCCGAACACGCACAAACGAGTGGATTGGAAGAAAAATAAAACTCCAGCTAGGAAAGGGGGTAAGATAGCCAAAGATGCGAGAAAAGCGTTAGAAGCAAAAACAGGAAGATCTGTGGTAACTGGAGAAAATTTTCTACCTGACACAAAGAAGAAAAAGTTTAAGGCTAAATAGGTTCGAGCAAAGTACCGTCTCTTGTTCATTCAGACATACGAAAGGTATAGATGATCGACGTTGAAACACATGGTGAAGTACAATACGATTTAAGTCTTGCTGTATTCGTGCAGGAATTTAATCGACATTCTGATACAAATATTGCTCATGTGAGCGCTTTTCCAAATTACGATTGGCATGACTATAGCAATCTTGTCAGTGAAATGGTTGGGTTGGTATCTGAACTGCAGAAATCAAATCCTCAATTAACAGGAATGGCTCTTTTTGAATCATTGTGGGAGAAAATAAAAGGAGCACGATTCAATGGAAAAAAATCCCATTTGTTGCTGAGCCTATTTCATAGAGGGTATTTTACTGATGACACAGAAAACAATGATGCAGCCCCAACGGGATTGTTTAAAGAGGTTTGGGATTCGACAAATGGAAACGCGGTCAATCCGATATTCAAAAAAAATGCAGAAGAATTACCTGTGAATATTCGCATGCGTCATATCATTATGGAGGCACTTATTTCTGATTTTACGTATTATTCGGTGCAAAACGATTCAGAAAAAGCAACATGGTGTCAAAAAATTCTAAAAGGATTAAATGAAGTTTCTGAGGTAAAACCGAGAACTTCACGATAACGACACGAATCACTATATTTTCAGAAAACTTTTAATGAATCCCATCAATATCTGCATAAGATGTCCCAAAGGATCAGTTTGATCATGATTGTATTGAAGGGTTTTTTCAATTCTTGCCATATCCACATAATATACCAGAATACTTATCCATTTCAATTTGAAATACGAGAGATGTGTTTCCCATTGTTGAGCGGTATACTATCTTCATGTCGCGACGTTTTTTGCGTATCTCTATTCTGACGATTGGCCTTTTTGCGTACTTATTCCCCACAGTACATGTGTCCGCCGATTCTTCCGACAAGTGGTACGCATTGCCAAAAACCACTATTCGGGCAGAGCTATTTCATGATGGAAGTATGCAAGTTGTGGAGGAGCGAACCTATGATTTTCATGGTGACTATCGTTTTGCGTACCGCGACTTCTTGGTACATTCAGATCAAGCGGTGTCTCCGATGCGCACAGCTCCCTACGATATCGCCGATTTTCGCGTGTGCGAGGGTGCAATATGCTTTCGAGAGCTTTCGCTGAAGGAGGCAAACGCATCCGACCCGCGTTCGAATCCAGACCATACCTATGTTGTAATTCCATCGAAAGACAAAATTCGTTTGCAGTGGCATTTTCGAGCAACGAGCACAACAAACACCTACACCATTTCCTATCGCGTGTTGAATGCTGTAACAACGCAGTCTGATGTTGACGAGTTGTATTGGCAGTGGATTGGCTCTGAGTGGGATCTTGCGCATAAAAACGTGAGCGCGACGCTATCATTTCCTCAGGATGTGCAGTATGGAAATATTCAGGCTTGGGCGCATGGCCCACTTTCAGGTCGAGTGAGTATCTCTGATTCACAATTTAAGATTGCGTTTATTGTTCCCGAACTCCCCAGTGGACAGTTTTGGGAGGGCCGTGTTATTTGGCCGACAGGAATCCTTCGGACATCGGTTCAAGGATCGGGGTCGAAAGCGCAAATCGTGAAACAAGAAGAAAAGTTTATCAAGGAAACGCAAGAAAAACTACAAAAGAATGGCGATGTTCTTCGGGTGGTGTGGATTTTTGAATGGGTTTCTTTTTCTGTCGCGGTTGCTTTTTTCATCTATCTGCTTTTCTCTTTTTTCACCACACACAAAGATCGATCTCTTCCCCATTTTTTTCTTTCAAGCGAGGGGCAATGGGAGCCTCCCAGTTCACTTCATCCACTTCAACTGGATATGCTACTTTCAACCGGTACAAAGGTTCGTCCGCGGGCGATTTCTGCTGCCATTTTGCAGTTGATCCAACTTCGAGCAATAAAGTTGCACCGCAGTGATTCAAAAGAAGGATTGCTATTTCCAAAATATCGGTATTATCTCGAGTTACTAGGGAATATGGACGAGAATGGTGGTTTTCGTAAGGAAATTCCTTCTCTTTCACATGAAGTTTACGCATTTTTAGACCGATTTACAAAAGAACAAAAAACATTGGGTGGAAAATCATTGCTTGTTATTCCTATCGCTTCAATGGGCAATTGGATTTGATCGAATGCGATTTCTGCAAAAGCTTTTTTTGATTCGGTGAGTTATCAAACGTTGAAGCAGAATGTGAGTGAGGCATTTTTATCACAGGTTGCGCATACAAATAAGATGAGTTTGTCGCTCAAATTTGTCGCGATCTTTATTCTGGGTATCTTGAATCTTATTTTTTCTTCGATCATGGTGTCGAAATTTGTAACACCATATTTTAATCAATGGCTAATCGATGTTCCTGTCGCATTACAGTTCCTTCTTGGACTGTTCTCCCTTCTTTGCTCAATGCTATTTTATAGTAATGGTGAAAAACGCACTGAACTTGGATATACCGAGGCTGTGAAATGGTTGCAGTTTAAAAAACATTTGATTGATTATCGCTCAACTGTTCAGTCACCTATTGACTCATTGTTGATTTGGGAAAAGTTTTTGATTTACGGAACGGCGTTAGGTGTTTCGGCGAAAACGCTTTTTCAACTCCCAATCGCATTTCCCGCTACTGAAAATGGGGTGACATATTGGGGAGGAGCGAATAATCTTAACGCAAGCGCAATGGGAGTTGATGGCGTTTCGAGCTTGGGATCGAGTTTTGGAGAAATCGCGTCGGCATTTTCTGGTTTGAATCAGTCTATGAGTAGTGGATTCGGCGCTTCTGGGGCTGGAAGTAGTGGCGGTTCTTCTGGAGGCGGTGGTGGAGGTGGTGGCGGCGGTGGAGGTGGTGCGGGGTGATCGCGTTATTGCTGAAGGATTTTCCTTAGCTTATTTCCGCTCAGTGTGACCATGCATATTTCCGATACACATAATGAAAACGCGGCAAAAACAAATCCGTATTGATAAAGAAAGAGCAGGTTTAGGCTTACATTTACAACAAGCCCAAGAGCATAAATAAAAAACAATGTTTTTTGGTTTCCACTCGCAACAAAAAAGTTTCCAAAAAAGTATCGGAAGTACATGAGAACACCAGCAAGTCCCAAAAATGTAAGCGCTGGGGCAGAGGCATGATATTGTGATCCGTAAATTGTGGTGACAATGGCATTACTTCCAAAGAGAAAAAGCAACACAATTGGAGTGAGACCGAGAATGCTCCACTGCAACACCACTCGAGCAAGTTTTCGCAGTTTTTCCATTTCACCGGTGTGCCAAAATGCAGAGATTCTTGGTGAAGTGGCGGTGCTGATAAAGGTGATCGCTTGCAGAGCAAATAGGATTTTGTATCCCGCGTGATACAACCCGACTTCTTCGTTTCCAAAAAACTGTCGAATCAAAACAGTGTCAAGATTTGCGTACACCTGGGTGATCGCCAACATGCCGAAAATAGGCAGCGCCTCTTTCAGCATCATGATCAGTGATGGCATTGTAGGTTTTTCGATCAATGCGACGCCTTGAGATTTCACGAGTACTGCAGAAATACCCATCGCTAGTGTCGCTGAGAGTGTGTAAAGCAACATGAGTTGATCAAGTTGAAGATGAAGAAAGATAACAAGAAACGCACTACTAAACATGAGTCCGTATTGAGCAACACGAATGATAAACAGATGTTCCATGCGCTCGAGCGCGGCAAGAACAGATGTATAAATATTGATCATGCCTTGCGCAAGCAAGTACAAACCTGTGAGTAAAAACAATGCGGGGTCTTCGCGAGTTGCGTCAAATAAGGGCAAAATGATAACTAGCGCGAACATGATGACGACTGCGGTCACCCCTTTTACCACGGTGGCGTCGGCTAAATACCGACTCGCGAGTGCTTTATTTTTCGCAATTTCTCGGGTGAGGATGGTGCTCACTCCCAGATCAGAAATAATCATCGCGATTCCAACAAACGAGAGCGCGTAGTTATAGCGACCAAACTCGCTGGCACCAAGATATCGAACAATGGAAATGGTAATGATGAACAACAGGACTTTTGAAACAATCTCAATAAGCGCGAGCCAAAATGAATTTTTAACAAGCGTTTGTTTTGTTGAGGTGTTGACCAATAAGAGATGTTTAATTTGATTGCTAAAAGCCGTAAACCGTTGCATCACCGCATTCTAGCATGTTCATACTACCGTGCGATTGAGGTTAAAAGTTATTCGATGATTGCGCCAACAAAATCAATCAGAGGATAGGTTTTTTTCACTTCATCCCAAAACTTTGAGGCGAGTTGAGCAGAAAATGACGCGTACTTTCCCCGCTCCATCCCATGACACAACTTTCGTTCTGCTTCTCGAAGGATTTCTAAAACTTGCGAGCCTTGTTCGTTAAATGCTTGCTGATTCTTTTTTTTATCCTTTGCGTAGATGTCATGCAAAATCTTGAACGCAATAAAGAGTTGCTTGTGCGCTTCATAAACTTGATCGATGGTTTGTTTATATTTTACAGGCATGGAATGATTAGATTAGGAAGTGACGTGGGGGCGAGAGGCACGTCTCCATTCGAACCAAGCCTCAATTGTAGACAATGAGTAACCATATCTACCCATTGCATTCATAGCCTTTTTATAATTACCTTCTGATGCTAATAAGGCTGAAAATTGTTGATCCATCTGAGCAAAGATTTGGTTTGTTTCAACTCTTTCAATTACTGTCATATTCACCCTTTCTAGATTACCATTATTACTCGCAACGTCTTATTTCAAATGCATAACATATGATACACTTCAATTGTTCATGAAACAAACATCACTTGCAATCCCATCATTTTCAAGTTTTCGAGATGTTGATGTGTGGGAGAACTTTATTGCACAAAAACTTGCTCCCTTTGAAACCGATATGTCTGCGTATTTGAAGTTTTGGTATTTAGAAAGCCGTGAAAACGAACATGCGTATCCAAGTCAAGGAATGCTCACAACACCGTTTGATTTTTTGCCATATGTGCACAAAGCGATGATCGAACCAGATGAGATGGTTCGATATCTTCGCACGCGACAGTACTTTTTGGAACTTTTTAACCATCCAGAACGAATGAAATATTTACAGCGTGTTCAAAATACCGCGTTTGTGCCACCTCCGCAAGTTTCAAGTGATGTGATGAGCATGATCAGTTCTCGTGGGCTTGCCGCTTCGATCGAGGATTTAGGTGTTTCCGTCGTAGGTTCCGATCGTGAGCGTGTCTCTCGCACCGCGCGCTTTTTGCATGGTCCGTTTGTAAAGTTGGGAAAACGCGCGCGCGCGTTGCTCGTTGGATCCGCGATGCCCGATATCTATGGAAGTGTCTCGGCTATCTCAACCATGGCTCAGTGCCATTGTTTGGTGGGAGTACCTCGAAATGGACCGTTCTCCGAGGTTAAACGGCAGACGGATTTGGTAAAGGAGACGTGGAAAGCATTGGAAGAAAGTGAAGTATTGATTGGTCGTTCGTCCAAAGAGCAAACGTTTTTACTTGATCAGTGGAAACATAATGTTATGGGGGTGCTCGAAGTCGAGCCAGACCGAGCGTTGCAACGCGCACATGCACTTTTTGATGTAGGCGTTCGCGCATTTCGCATTTATTCGCCCGAACCCGGATTGGGTGCTCTTCATACGCTTGGGCGTATGAGGAAAGAATTTGGTGATGATGTTGAGATTTTTGTCGGACAGATTGTTTCGGTTGATCAAGCGCGCGATTTGGAACGCGCAGGCGCCGATGGATTATATGTTGGAATTGGAGGCGGTGGGAGATGTATCACGGGGGTGCGCAGTGGTTCGGTGATCGACTGGCCCGAACTTGTTTGGAAGTTGCGTGGTGAAACGAGGTTACCGGTTATTGTTGAGGGAGGTGCAAGCGATCATATTGCGACGACCTTGGCAGTCGGAGCGACCGCGATTGGCGTGTCACGGATTGTTGGTGGCGGTACGATTGAATCCCCCGGTGGAATGCAGTACTGCGTGGATCAACGGGGCAAGTTTTTTAAGCCGTATGTGGGTGAAGCGTCCGCGCGGACAAAATATTTAGATGGAAAGATGTTGCCTTTTGGATTGCCGTCGTTTGTTGAAGGCGAGACGCGTAGCGCCGATATGTTGTTTTTGCCCTACAGTGTACCAACAATTCCTTTTCATGTTTTCAATCTTACTGAGGATATTATTTTGTCATTTGTTTTTCGCGCGGTGGGGTCGCTAGAAGAGTATCACGCGCTAAACCCCTCCCCACTGAGGCAGAAAACCGCGTTGGGAATGAAATCGCAGGGGGTGCATTAAGAGATTAATCATGTAGAAGAACTGAAGTGCCACTTTTATATCTCTTTTTAAGCACCTGCGATGCACTTTGCAACCTAGTTGGCAAGTTCATTCTGAGAACTTTGGTATTGAGTCATTCAAGCAATACATTTATTCTGAAATAGATTTTACAGCAGCGACTTCTTGATTTACAAGTGATCATCAATTCGAAAACTTTTGATCTATAATTCAGTAAATGACAGAACCTGATCAGATTTTTGATCCTCATTCCTATTTGATAAACTTACAAGCTGCTTATGAGGCAAATCTTTTTCTTTATGATGCTGAAAGCGAATGTAAAACTGCTTTATATGGAAAATTCAAAGTTTATGTAACAGTTTGGGAGTATGGTTACTATTTTTTGTCTTTAGCTATAAAACATACAAATTTGGATCGTTCATACGGAATTATTGCGGCATACTTTTCAGAAGCAATGACTTCACTGCGACCTGCCTTTCTGGATAATCTAAATGGATATCAGTCGGAATCAATAAACACATTACGAAGAGTACATGATGCAGCAGTTCGAGCATTAGCACTCAGACATAAACCACAAAGACTTATGAGAATTGTCCAGAGTTCTAGTTTGCAGTCATTTCACAACCAGTTGGGGCTTCTATTTCTAAACGATATTTACAATGTGCCATCCTCATTTACTCATGGCAATAAACTAAAAGTCATAGAAACATTGAGAAAAGCGAATAGCAAGGAGCTTTCATCTATTGAATACGGCTGTCAAATCAATGAGGAAATGTTTTCATATTCAGCACAGGTCTCGATATTTTGGCTCTACTTTTTAAGTAGAATTGTTCCAATTCTTTTTGAAAAACAAGTAAACTCCTACTGACTTGAAAAACAGCAAGAATCATTGAAACTTTTGAAGGACTATCTTATTGCTACAAAATCAAGCTTAGCCGATAACTGCGATGAACTTGAAATCGCACTACTAAAGTTAGATTTCACAATAACAAAATGAAATGATGGTTACCATACCTTGAAATATGTCGAAGACTAGTCTAGATGAAAGAGAAAACAAGATATTAATATATGGTTTTTGGAATTGTAGTGTATTTGAGGTTACATCAGGAAGATTAATTGCATAATCTCAACTTCATTAGGAAAGTGAAATCTTGATTTTATCTTTGGGGTGGTAGACGGGTTTCGAACCCGCGACCTCCGCCTCCACAGGGCGGCGCTCTAACCAGCTGAGCTACTACCACCAACATCGAAATTGTACCACAGAAATCAGGCTATCTTGAGATGAAAAATGCGATCACACAAGTATTTTTTAAACGATTGAGGCTATTTCAACCCTTTTTTTGCACGCGCCTCGGCTTCTGGATTCAACCAGCGCTTTCGCAAACGCAAGGCGGACGGCACAACTTCGAGCAGTTCATCATCAGCTAAGAAATCCAGACTTTGTTCAAGAGAAAATCGTGTGGGAGGAGTGAGCTTCACCATCATATCTTTTGTAGCGGAGCGCACGTTCGTGCTTGCTTTAATCTTGTTCACATTGACCCACATATCTTGTTCTCGCGAGTTTAATCCAACAATCATACCTTGATATGTTTTTTCGCTTACACCAATAAAAAGCGTTCCTCGCTCTTGGGCATTTTCAAGCCCAAACGAACCGCTTTCTCCTGTTTCACTTGCGATGAGTACGCCGTTTCGCATGCGATCAAATGAGGATCCCAGAGGTCGGTATTCAAGGTATAACGAACTCATCTGAACTGTTCCACGAGTATCGGTGAGCAGACTGCTTCGCGCACCCAACAGATTGCGCTCACTGATTTCCAGAACGATTTTTGTTTCACCTTTACCGTTTGGAGTCATCTCGTTGATTAATGCTTTGCGCTTTCCAAACTCACTCGCGACTGTTCCCGCAAATTCATCGGGAACGTGGATGGTCACCTCATCAAATGGCTCACAAGTAACGCCATCGATCTCTCGAAGGATGACTTGAGGCTTTGAAACCTCGAGCTCGTAACTTTCTCGACGCATGGTCTCAATCAACACGGCTAAATGAAGTTCGCCACGACCTGAAACAACAAAACCGACGCTGTCGAGCTGCTCTTCAAAATGAAGTCCGAGATTGGTTTCTTTTTCTTGAAGAAGACGGTCGCGGATTTGACGAGAGGTGACATATTGCCCTTCTCGGCCTGCAAAAGGACTCGTATTCGGCCCAATGGTGATCTTAAGCGTTGGTTCAGTGATGGAGGCGCTGGGAAGTGCCTCGGGGGTTTGAGGGTCGGTGAGCGTTTGACCGATCGAAAGTTCTTTCATTCCCGCAATTGCCACGATGTCTCCACTCACGGCGCTGTCCACGGGAATTTTTTCCAATCCCTTGCTAATAAACAATTTTTCAATGCGATTTGAGCCGATTTTGTCACCATTTGCGTTAAGTAACGCGACAACATCGCCAGAATGAACCATTCCGCGAGAAATACGACCAATACAGAGTTTTCCAAGATACGCGTTGCGTTCAAGTGTTGAGATGAGAAGCTGAAAAGGAGCTCCGTCGTCGTTGCGAGCGGTCGGGATATACGAAAGGATTTTTTCAAAGAGAGGTTCAAGCGTGGTGGGTTCTGCCATTTCTTCTGGAGTTGGCATATGATCCCAAGCTTTTCCCTCACGTCCGATCGAGTAAATAGTTTCGAAGGAAAGCTGATCGGCTGTTTTTGCCATGCTCAAAAAAAGATTTTCGACTGCAGAGAGTGTTGTTGGAATGTCAGCGAGCTTTTTTTCAATTTTATTGATGACTAAGATGATTTTGAGACCATACTCAAGCGCTTTTTGAAGTACAAAACGGGTTTGTGGGAGGGGGCCTTCCGCTGCATCAACAATAAGTAAGGCGCCATCAGCCATGTTGAGCACGCGCTCCACTTCTCCACCGAAGTCCGCGTGGCCTGGGGTATCGATAATGTTGATTTTTGTATCTTTGTAGTCAACGGCGGTATTTTTGGCGAGAATGGTGATTCCCTTTTCGCGCTCGAGATCATTGCTATCCAAAATGGTTGTCTGTTGAAACTCGGCCTGATTTTCGCGAAAGGTGTGCGTCTGTTTAAGCATGGCATCCACAAGTGTGGTTTTCCCATGGTCAACGTGCGCGATGATGGCGATATTTCGAATGTCCATACTGGTGAGTGTCTCCGACTTGCTTTATGTCCCCAGAAAAAAGAAACCAGCACAACGCCGGTTTGTTTCAGTATTATACGCTAATTTTTGACGTGAGAATAGTGAGCAACTCATTACTCCTAGAAATGGTTGATTCTGATATAGTATTCCATATGGCTGAAAATGAAGTCGAACCAATTCCAATGAGGGAGGTTTTTTCGTACGGCGGTTGTTGGCAGATTGCTGATCCGAGGTACGTGTTACTTGACGGGGAAAGGCTCCCATCGGATTTAGCGGGAGTTCAAAGACGAATATCTGGGTTTGGGGCGCCAATCGAGTTATTGATCTCAAATGAGCCTTTAAAACCAACCTTTCTTCCCCATTTGATGGCTACGTATGAGAGATCATTAGCTATTGTCAAAAAACAGAATGAAGTTCGAGAACATAGTGCACATGACGAAATGATGGGGAAAACAAGGTTAGATGCCTATAATGTATTTGATACAGGATTTGATTTCTGGAGAAAACATACACAAAGAACATCAACGGCAATGCTAGACAGAATTATGCAAATTGCGACCACATTTGGGATTATTTCTGAGCAAAATGACCCCGCACATGCTTGGGCAACAAAAACGTTTTCACAACTTCAACCCGATAATCAGCAAATCGTCTTTTCGCTTGCTCAAAAAAAATAAAGAATTACTTGTTTCAGCGATTCAGACCGTGGAAAATGGAAGAAGTTTCAAATTGGACGAATTATGGAATTTGATGCCCAACCGCTTAGAAATGATTTGCGATCTTTTACACGTTCAGTTTCAATCTGATTCGATTTTTCCAACATTGGAAGAGATTTTTACCATTTTTAGCGATTTATTGACAAGAATGCGCGATCGTCTTTCGGTTGATCAACAGGAGAGACTCGAGTCTTTACTTTATGTGACTTTTATTGATACCTTAACTTCGACATTGGCACCTTGGGGAGTTCAAATGACAGATGATTGGATATTTGATGGTTTCAAAAGTGGTAAATTAACTCGAAATGTATATTTGCCTACAAATGATGCTTACTTTCAAGGAATAGGCTACGGCTTTAATGGGCAAAGAGGTGGGGATTTTCATAAAAGCTCTCTATCAATTCTCTGGGATCGAGCAGTAGGTGAAATGTCAAAAGAAGCAAGAGAGTTTGAAGCGCTGGTTCCTCAACCACCAAATCTTGAATCGGCGTCGTGGGTGGTTATTCCTATCGAAATATCTGGAATTGTATATTCTCTCGCGTTGCTTTTTGTAAATGATATCTCGCGTGTGCATCCAGACCTTATCGAACGAGCACGGAAGCAGTTCAAAGAATGTGTTGACGTGTTATTTATTGCGCCAGATGAGAATGGAAAGAATCATATATGGGTTCCGAAATTTGCAGATTCTGGCTCAGTTGAGTTTCAAATGTCTGTTGTTAGCAGACAAGAACCTGTGCAAAAAGTCAGCTTAAAGAAGTATATTTCAACTAAGTCTATTTGGGGAGACAGCGGATAATTCTTAGAATACGTTTTGCAACATTCATATGTGCATCTTCCTCGAGGTGGTAGCCGTCCTTTTTGCTTGGCTTAACAAATTCTTGCAGATTGAGATACAGCGTTTTGTATTTTTGTGAGAGTTTTTCATACATTTGTGGAAGCTGAGTTGATTTTTCCTCTGCCCCCAGATACTTTTCTGCTACTCCTGAGACTGACTCATCGATGATGGGAGGACAAATGAGCAAAACTTGAGATTGTTCGCCTGAAAATGTGCGCGCGTGAAGTTGGATATCTAACAATAATGATTCAATTCCCTGAGCAACGCTTGCTGGCGTTCGATGAAATCGCTGCTTCATGTCGTTTGTTCCTAAAAAGAGAATCACGATATCGATAGGATTGTGGTGCAATAGTAGTGGAATTAAAACAGTTTTTCCGTTTTTTCCTTCATGCATTGGATCATCAATATTTGTTGTTCGAGAGTTTAGTCCTTCTTCAAGTACGATTGTTTTGTCTCCAAGCATTTTTTGAAGAATCCCCGTCCATCGTTTTTCGTACGGGTAGCGCATTCCCGTTTTTGGAATATATCCCCAGGTGTTTGAATCGCCGAAACAGAAAATACGTTTATACATAAGTGCGTCCAGCTGGACTCGAACCAGCGACCGACTGCTTAGAAGGCAGTTGCTCTATCCACCTGAGCTATGGACGCAAGTAGCACTATTGTATCATTCAAAATCAGACGAAAACTAGTTTGAGATGCAAAAAGCCCGCCTTGCGGCGGGCCTTTAAGTTCAAAAGAACGACGCTATTTAGTAGCGGCCGCCACGGTTTCCACCACGATCATCGCGGGAGAAATTGTTGCGGGGTCTAAAACCACCACCACCAGCGTTGTTGTCGCGAGACATTGGGCGTGCAACTGAAACAATCAGTTTTCGGCCTTTGAAGTCTTGCTCAGCCATTTTCAATTGTGCTTCAGATGCTTCTTTATCTGTCGCGAAAGTGACAAATCCGAAACCGCGTGAGCGGCCAGAGAATTTATCAACCATTACAATTGCGTCGGTGACTGTGCCGAATTGGGCAAACAGTTCCTTGAGCTCATCTGTTGTGACTGAAAACTCGAGGTTTCCAATATACAACTTATTATTTTGGTCCATGGGACCACCTTTCTGCTATCTCACCAACGCATCTGACTTAGAAAAAACTTTCAAAGCGAAACGAGGACGAGAAACGATACTTTGCGCATTGTAATCCACAAAACACAAAAAAGATAGGGGGCGAAACGCCATCCATCGCAAACGCACTCACTTTCCTCAGAATTTGCACAACCAACCCAACAAGGTTTCCCGTAACACTCCCAAAACTACACTGTTTTGAGCACCTCATCAACTTTTTCAACGAAAAACTGAATTGATTCAGGAGTGTGAGATGCGCTGATTTGAACGCGAATTTCATCTCTTCCCTTAGGAACAACTGGATAGTTGATGTTTGTGACAATGATTCCTCGTTCAAAAAGACCAAGGGTGACTGCTTTAGCTTTGGCAGGATCACCGATTAATAGCGGTTGAATAGGATGAACCGATTCTGATGCCAACTCAAATCCTTTTTCAGACGCAAGGCGTTTAAAAAGTGCAATGTTATCTTGTGAAGTCTGAAGTAATCGACCACCCTCTTCCCCCTCAAAAAGTTTAAACGCTTCGAGCGCGGCGCCCGCGGTTCCAGGGGAAACGGAGTTCGAATAAATATACGTTGCTGCGGACTCACGCAAATAGTCAATCATAATCTGATCACCCGTGATGTACCCACCGTCCGCCCCAAATGCTTTCCCAAGTGTTCCAACTAACACGTCTGCTTTTGCACCCGAAACCTCTTCTGTCCCTCGGCCGGTTGGTCCAAATGCCCCCGCCCCATGCGCGTCATCGACAACTAACAGAATGCCCTCGGCAAACGATGTGTCATGTTGTGCGATGACGTGTTGAATTTTTGATAAATCCTGATATTCACCAAGCATGCTAAACACCCCATCGGTAACAACAATCACGCGATCAAACTTTCCCGCATTTTCTTGTAAGACCTGAGAGAGATGTTCGGCGTCAAAATGGCGAAAAATGGCTTTTTGATGTGATTCCAAGCCAGAAACGCGTACGCCATCAATAATACTGCGGTGGTTTAGCTCATCGGAAATCACGAGCGAATTTGAAGAAATCAACGCATCTTTGTTTTGACCTTTTGCCAAACAAAAAATGGTCGCCATATTTGCCGCGAATGCAGAGGAAAGCACCATTGCATCATCACGTCCATGAAATGTTGCGATCTTTTTTTCAAGTTCACGATGCACAGACAATGTACCACTAATAAAACGAACTGCGCCCGGACCCGATCCAAACGCTTGACTCGCGCGTTCCTCCCCTGCTCGAAGAGCGGGGTGCAGACGAAGCCCTAAATAATCGTTTGAGTTGAAAATGAGATATGGTTTTCCTTGAATCATTGCGCGTGGAGGATTTTCTGATGTGAACGATTCAATGACGCGCTCAAATCGTTTTGACGATTTTGAACTATCGATTCGCTCAATTTCTTTTTGTAACGAGGAATAAAACTGTGTTTTTGGCATACAATCCTTTCAATTCGTGTTATTTTTGTAGTTTAGCGTGTAGTTTTTCGAGCATAACATCAACCATTTTGGAAAGATCGAATTCATGAGACCATCCCCACTCCGATCGTGCGACGGAATCATCGATTCGCTGTGGCCATGAATCGGCGATTTTTTGACGATGATCTGGGACGTAGGAAACCTCGAGAGCCATTCTTTTTTGAATTTCTTGCGCGAGTTCTTGTGCAGAAAAACTGATTGCTGCCAAGTTGTAGCTCGTGGTTACCTGTAAAGATTCTGCAGGTGCGTCCATCAATTGAATTGTTCCACGAATCGCATCGTCCATGTACATCATAGGAAGAACGGTGTCTTCTTTGACAAAGCAAGTGTATTTTCCTTCTTGAATTGCACCGTAAAAAATAGCAACGGCGTAATCAGTTGTTCCACCTCCTGGTTCAGCTTTCCAACTAATGAGCCCAGGGTATCGCACGCTTCGAACATCTAGTCCATATTTAAGTCGGTAATACTGACATAAAAGTTCACCACTCGCTTTTGTTACTCCGTACATTGTGGTTGGTTCAAGGATGGTATGTTGCGGGGTGTTATCACGAGGAGTGGTTGGTCCAAATGCAGCAATTGAGCTTGGCCAAAACACCTTGATTTTATATTTCACTGCTAAATCGAGAACGAATTTTAATCCATCCATGTTCACGTTCCAGGTGAGTTGAGGATCCTGCTCCCCACGAGCAGATAGAATTGAAACGAGATGATAGATTGTTCCGACGTCATATTTTTGAATAATTGATTCAAGTTTTTCTTTGTCTGATATTTCGCCAATTTCTACAATTCCGTCATATGAAGAATCGACATTGTGATGTCCCAGCGCAACAACGTGTTCTTTTCCATGTTTTTGTTGTAACGCTGAAACAAGTTCAGAACCGATTTGTCCAAATGCCCCCGTGACTAAAACGCCTTGACCCATAATAATCCTTTCTTTCTATAGCATGTGTGCAGTATTGCATACATAGTCTACAAAAACCTTACGTTTCACGCTACACAATATTGCGCGAATTGAATCAATGCGCGATAGTACAGCTATGTATCGACATTCTATCCTTATTGTTGAAGATAACGCAAATGAGCTTTTTCTACTCAAACAACGGTTGGATGAAAAAAAATGTATCATTCGAACTGTGTCAACAATTCACGACGCAATGATCGAGCTGAAAAAACGCATTTTTGATTTACTCGTGTTGGATCGTATTCTTCCAGATGGTGATGGATTGGATGTTCTTTCGTATGTACGAAATTCAGGGATGTCGGTGCGTGTACTGGTGTTCAGTGCAAGAGGAAAGGAGCAAGAAAGAGTTCACGGTCTGAAAGAAGGTGCGGATGACTATCTTCCCAAACCGTATACCATTGATGAACTTGAGTTACGGATTTTTGCATTATTAAAACGATCGGTGTTGTACGATTCAAATCCACAAGAGAAAAATGGAGTTCAGTTTCTTCATGATGAAGGCTTGGTTGTGTATCACCAGAACAGTACAGTGCTCAGTGCTACTGAAAAAAAAGCATTTCAAGTTTTGTACAACAATTTTAGTCGAGTTGTCACACGACATGCGATGATGCAGTCCATTTGGCCACCTGATGGAATGCCCGAAGAAGGAAGTCTCGATGTTCTCATTGCGCGTGTGCGAAAGAAAATTCGCGAACTCGGTTTGCGTATTCGAACAGTTCATTCGGTGGGATATGCGTTGGACTATTGATCGATTATTGCTAGGAATTGTTTTCCTCATCCTTAGTGGATGCTGTATCGGATGGTTTCATTCTCTACTATTTGTGTGGACATCGCTTTTTGTGTGTGGCGTTGCTTTGATTGCATATGATTTTTTTACATCCTGTGCATTTATCATACGAAGAAAAATGACGAAACTCGATCTTATATTGAGCTTTCTTCTTTTGAGTATTCTCGCGATTCATGGAGTAGGTTTGTTTTTACCGGAAGTCTCGTTTGATGCGTTGTGGTATCACCTCCCAATCACACATATGATTGCGCAACGAGGATTTTTGTATATTCCCGAGCTGTATCAATCAGCTGGACCTCGATTGGGAGAGGCAATCTTTGCTATCCCTTATCATTTTTTTGGAGTGAACGGCGCACGTGCTTTTGCGTTTTTGGTTTCCATTCTTCTAGTACAAATGGTGTATCGATTGAGTCGGATATTTGTTTCTCGAACTTGGTCTTTGTTTATTTTGATTGCATTTTCACTTTTTCATGTGTTTTCTTGGCAAAGTACGGCAGTGTATGTTGATCTTCTCCGATCGGTATTTGAGCTTTCCGCGTTGTATCTCATTCTCAAACAGCGATTTCATTCACGAATGCTTCCTCTTTTACTTGCGGTGGCGATTTTCACAAAATACCTTTCCATTCCATTTGTTCTGATTTGTATCATCGTGATTTTTCAGAAAAATCTGCGTGTGGCTGTATCTATTGCGATTCAAACGTTCTGGTTTCTTATTCCCTTTTTATTTCAAAATTATCTTTGGACAAGTAATCCCATCTTCCCGTTATTTTCTGTGCTTGATGGGAAAGAACAACTTCTTCTTGAGGGAGCCTCAACATTTTCGAGTTGGTTTTGGTCGCAAATTCAAAAAATTCCCTCTCTTCCGTTTCGTTTGTTTTACAGTACGGAAGGATACACTTCTGCTATCTTTGTGTGTAGTGTGCCACTTTTGCTTCTGGGTGTGAAAAAAATCACGTCATGGAACGATCGTGTGCTATTTCTTGTAGGCATCACGGGCATTATATTTTGGTGGTTTCTTCCGCCGATTTCAATTCGGTATCAATTGAGTGCGATTATTTGTTTTCTCATTCTTTCCATTTCATTTATGCAACGATCGGCCATTCAGCGCAAAATTTGTGCAGCTCTTTTAATTTCTTCAGCCGTTTTTAGCATAATCACTCGATTTGGTGTTATCTATTCAAATCGCGCGTATTATCTTGATTCCGCAAAGCATAATCAATATATTCAAATAAAAACACAAGGCATTCTTCAAACTCCTGCAATGAAATGGTATAGCGGGTATTGGGAAAATAAAAAATATTAGTCTTGTATTTTCTTTTTTCGTGATATAGTGGTCACTATGCAAACAGATCAAACCCTCGAACCAACCTCAACCTTATCGGAACAATCCGATCCACTTCAGGCAATTATTGAACGATACATTGCGCGTCTTGATGAACTCAAACATCAAGTTCACGAACTGAATCAAAGTTTGGTTGCGATCATGGATAACGATGAGATGTTACAACAAGCGGAACAACAATCAAAAGATGCATCAAAAGCGCTAAAGGAACGAAAAACATCTCTAACAACTTCGGCAGAGTTTCGCGAGCTCCGTGCAAAAAAAGTTGAGATGCAAGATGAAGTGAAAGAAATCGAGGAAGCGCTGAACACGCATTTGTTGAATTATTATCAACAAACGGGTGTAAAAACGGTTGATCTTAGCGACGGTGCACAACGATCATTTAAAATTACTGCAAAAGTTTCTTCAAAAAAGGAGGAATAGATGGCCGATTCGCAATATCTTGATGACGCATTTCGCGAAATCTGCGAAGAGCTCGTACAAACATTTCTCAAAAAGCATCGTGACTATGGAAAAGGAAACATCCTCGAAATTGGTGAGATGGGTATTTCTTATCGCATCGCAGAAAAAGTTTCTCGACTAAAAAATCTTTTACAAAAATCAGATTCTCCAGAAAATGAACCGATTGATGATTCTTGGACCGATATCGCGGTATATGCGATTCTGGCAAAGTTGCATCGTTCAGGAAAATTTCAAAAACTTGAAGTAAATCCTAAAAATAAATAGAACTACTCGGTTCTTCCCGCGACACAGGTTTCGATTGTCATTTCTTGTGGAACCTCAAGCATCGAAACAAACAGTTTCGCCATGTCTTTTGCATCTATGTATCCTGTCATATCTCGACCTTGTCCTGCGTGTTCAAAAAGACCAGTTTTCATTCCACCCGGGTACCATCCAAACACCCGAATACCCGTTCCTTTTAGCTCATCTCGTAACGATTCGGTGAACCCGCGAACGCCGAACTTGCTTGCAGAATACACGGAAACATGTTTTCGCGTGTGAACTCCCAGCGCAGAAGAAATATTTGCGATGATGCCCTCGCCCTTTGTTTTCATCGATGAGAAAAATGCCTGCGATACGTAGATTGTTCCCAAAAGATTCACTTGTACTGTCTGTGAAATCTGATCAATCGAGGTATCCTCAAGTGGTAAATCGCACCAGACTCCCGCGTTATTAATCAGCACATCAACATGACCAATTTGCTTCTTCATCTCAGCTACTTGTGCTGGATTTGAAATATCACATTGTTGAATGAAAACGTACGGAGAGGACAGTTTTGATTGGGCAGAAAGAAGTGATGGGCGCGATCTTCCACAGATCCACACAATCATGCCTTTTTCTAGAAGTAATGAGGCAATTTCAAAACCAAGACCGGTAGCTCCTCCGGTAACAAGAGCTGTTTTTCGAAACAAATCCATGGCGGGCAGGCCTTTCTCTTAGTTTTCGCGTTCAATCTTGATTTGACATTCGGTGACGAGTGCGGCTACTCCTGCCACTGCTGCAAAAATTGGTGCGAGAATAAATCCCACAACCCCAATAGTTAAAGGAATTGAAAGGATGGTTCGCTCATTTTTGTCGAGAATGGTGATTTTTCGCACATTCCCTTCCTTGATGAGTTCTTTCACTTTTGAAACTAACTGAATACCTGTGACCTTGATAATTTCTTCGGTCGACTTCTTTGACGCTTCTTTATTTGATGCTGTTTTTTTTGTTTGCATATGATCTCCGATCTTTCCTTCAGTATATCACTTTTGTTTCGAAAGTCGGTACTGAAACAAAATACTGATTGCAAGAAGACCCGCGGTGACGAGATAGAGAATGCCAACATACTGGTGATCAATCGAAAATCCATACACCGCAAGAAAAAGAATCGAAAACGTTCGAACGCAAATTCGTTTCAATGAAAACATGCTCGAGCGAATCCTCCCCTCGGTTAACTCGTGAAGCTCGCCATCAAAATGAGCCATCACGTATCCAAAAAAGAGTTGTGTTAATGATATCAACAGAACCATGACCAAAAATGTTGGGAATAAGCCAATGATAAAAAAGCTCGCCACAATACTGATTAGGAATATGTAGACATAGCGTTGAGAAATGCTCGCATATCCTTTTGCTCCCATTGCTCGAAGAAGTCCCCCAAGCCCAATGAGGATTCCAATTTGTTCAACGGGTATTTGAAACACCGAGGTAAAACTTCCAAAAACACTTTTTACACTGTATGCGTATCCGACCACAACCATTGTGACGATAAACAGTCCTAAAAGTGGTTTTGAGGATAGTGCGCGAAAACTTGCTTGCACAATTTCTGAGATCTTGGGATCTTTTTCGTCGATTTTTCGTAGCACTTTTACTTGTGAAAGTGGAACAACTCCAAGAAGCATGCAAAAACCGCTTATTAAAAGTGTGGGAGCATATCCGATTAAAGATGCGAGAAACCCCGCAAGAATGGATCCCACAAAAAAAGTCATATCTCGAAGTGCATTGTAGTTCGCGGTATCGATGCGGATTGAGGTTGAGATTGATTTTAAAAGTCCCATATCGTTTCCAGATTCCAGACCGGAAGCAATCGCTCCAAGAATTAAACTTAACAGAACGAGCCAAGTATTTGAAGCAAATAGCACTGAGATCATAAACAAGAAAGCGAAAACGAAACAGATATAGAGTGTTTTTTGGTGTCCAATCCTGTCACCCAATACTCCCGTTGGATATTCAAGAATCAGTCCAATAAAGTTGTAGAACGCAAGAAAGGAAAAAACCTGAGTTGGAGAATATCCTCTTGAAGTTAAAAACGGAACAGCGAGCACCATCCAAAAATACATTGCGGAAAATGATTGAGCGATGAAAAAATACTTGATGTTACGCGCCATGACACTTCTTATATTTTTTTCCACTTCCACATGGACATGGATCATTTCGCCCAATCTTTTCTTTTCCAACAGGCGACATTTTCACTGGTGCGGGCTTTGATTTTCCAAGTGCAGATGCAAAATCCGTGAGCGAGCCTTTTGTTGTCGCAGGTTTTTCAAGATTTTGTTGAGCGGTCTGGGCTTGCTCGGCAATCGAGCCTCCGAAGGTTTCCTGTTTTAACTCCACCGAGGATTGTTGTGCGGACTCCATCTGCGTTCGCGTCACCGCTTGAACGCGGTAAATGCGGTGCACAATAGTGTCGGAAATGCGCGACATGAGTGAAGAAAACATCTCAAAGGCTTCCTGTTTATATGCAGAAAGAACCGCTTGTTTGTCACCCCGAAGCCAAATACCCTCACGCAAGGAATCCATGCTGTCGAGATGATCCATCCACAGCTCGTCAATTGATGAAAGCGTGACAAATCGTTCGAGTTCGCGAGAAACCTGCTCACCGTACTGCTGTTCACGTTGTTCAAATACCTGATGCGCAATCGCGGTGAGTTTTTCTGAAACCTCTTCATGTGAGGAAAGCGCAGAAATTTCTTGTCGAATTGCTTTTTGCGAGTTTTCGTCAAACGGAACGATCCCCACAAACTCGCGCATAATAATATTTAGTGACTCATCAGTCTGAGGATCGGTGGAGTGAAATGAGACAAGTGCGTCGATCGAAGTATCAATGTTTGTCATGATCTCCGCGCGTTGATCTTTTTGTTGCTCGAGAATTGAACGGCGTCGTGCATAAATTACCTCGCGTTGCTTGTTCATCACGTCATCAAACTCAACTAAACGTTTTCGTTGATCAAAAAAGAAGCCTTCCACTTTTACTTGCGCCTGCTCGATCGCTTTTCCAACCATGCCATGCTCAATTGGCTGATTTTCCTCGATTTTGAGAAAGTCCATTGCCTTACTGATCTGTTCTCCGCCGAAAATGCGCATAATGTCATCTTCTAGTGAGATAAAGAAGCGAGAGGAGCCAGGATCACCTTGACGACCGGCGCGACCTCGCAACTGATTGTCTATGCGTCTCGACTCGTGTCGTTCGGTGCCAATAACGTGGAGACCGCCCGCAGCCACTACTTTTTCATGATCAATTGTCCATTTTTTCTTTGCTGATTCAAATGCGGAATCTGACTCAAAATCTTTTCGCTCGGGTTTTGATCCACCAAGAACAATATCAACTCCGCGTCCCGCAATGTTCGTTGCCACGATCACCGCTCCCAACTTTCCCGCGTCGGCAATGATAAACGCCTCGCGCTCGTGATTTTTCGCGTTTAACACCACATGGGGAATTTTTTTCCGTTGCAAATACTCTGCGATGATTTCGTTATGTTGAATTGAGCGTGTGCCAAGAAGCACGGGACGACCGAGTTTGTGCATTTCCTCGACCTCAGCCACGATCGCTCCGTATTTCACCGCGGTGGTTTTGTACACAATGTCGGAATAATCTTGACGTTGCACGGGAAGATGTGTGGGAATAGTCACCACATTCATGTTGTAAATCTTCTTAAACTCCTCGGCCTCGGTTGCGGCGGTTCCCGTCATTCCCGCGAGTTTTTTATACAATCTGAAGTAGTTTTGAAGTGAAACGGTCGCGAGTGTGCGCGATTCTTGTTGGATTTTGACATTTTCCTTTGCTTCTATTGACTGATGAATGCCGTCACTGTATCTGCGACCGTACATTAATCGGCCGGTGTGTTCATCAACAATAATAACTTCGCCTTCGCGAACAATGTAATCTTTATCGCGTTGAAACAAAGATTTTGCTTTGAGTGCGGACTCAATATGATGAATAACGTCGAAGTCTTCTTCGTATAGATTTGATACGCCAAGTTTTTTTTCGATTCGCTTTACACCGAGATCGGTTAAGGTTGCGGATCGCGCTTTCTCGTCTAGTGAATAGTCGGAATCCTTTTCGAGTGTGTCGACCATACGTGCGTAATCGTAATACTTTTTTGTTGGTTCAACGTCTGGTGCGGAAATAATAAGCGGGGTTCGGGCTTCGTCGATTAAAATCGAGTCCGCCTCATCCACAATCGCATACTGAAGTTCGCGTTGAACGACTTCATCAGCGCGCTGAACCATGTTGTCGCGAAGATAATCAAACCCAAACTCGTTATTTGTTCCATAGGTGATGTCGCAGGCATAGGCTTCTTTGCGCGATACAGGCCTAAAATGTTCGAGACGGTCATCGCCACGATCCTCAGATTTAAAACTTGGATCATATCGATACGATTGATCATGAATGATAACGCCAACCGACATATCGAGTGCTGAAAAAATCTGGCCCATCCACCCTGCGCCGAGTTGCGCGAGGTAGTCGTTCACGGTGATTAAATGCGCCCCTTTTCCTTCGAGTGCGTTGAGGTACAGCGCGAGGGTTGCAGATAACGTTTTTCCCTCACCTGTGCGCTGTTCTGCGATGTTTCCTTCGTGAAATGCGAGACCGGCGAGGAGTTGAACGTCGAAGTGGCGAAGGCCTGTTGTACGCGAGGAGGCCTCGCGGATGGTCGCGAAGGCTTCGGGGAGAATGTCTTCAAGTGTTTTTCCGTTTTGAATTGCGGTGCGAAACTTTTTTGTTTGCAGTTTGAGTTTTTCGTCAGAAAGTTTCTTCGTCGATTTTTCGAGATCATTAATCTGTGAAACGATTTTTTGATATCGATCTATTGTTTTTGCGTTTTCATCGAATATTTTTGAAAAAAAGGTAAACATAGGAGGCTATTGTAGCAGAGAAAATGAGAGGTTTCATGTGGAGATCATAATATACTAAATAGTATGACTTGCTGTGACAATTGCGGTTCGATCATCTAAAGGATGATCG
This sequence comes from Minisyncoccota bacterium, assembly GCA_003487265.1. Classification (GTDB taxonomy): domain Bacteria; phylum Patescibacteriota; class Microgenomatia; order UBA1400; family UBA12028; genus UBA12472. Next base: position 28,307 of record DNEP01000010.1, on the reverse strand, counting down.
ACAAATAGATCATTCGCGATATCTATTACATGCCATAAAGGACTAAATGCTTTTTGGTAAGCGGAATCCTTATGAACACCTCGCTCAGTTTTTCGGTCATTAGCTCGACCTAAGCTGGCATCTTCGTGGGAGAATCCATCTGTTGTTAATGCGTGTTGATTCACCCATTCATTTACTTTTTTTGGGCCATGTGAAATGGATGCTAATCGCAAATACAGAAGAGATTCATTTAATGAAGGAATGTATTTGTACCAATAATCATGAGGAAGAACAGCATACAGCGATCCTGGTTTTTTCATTTTTAAGTTTTGAGCTGTTATATTATTTTTTCCTCTACCTTTTATCTCTTCAACATTCAATACTTGTTCAATTGCTAAATCCATTGGAGCATTACTATCTATCATGTGCGTATTTTCCTCTTCTTCTGACTGAAATTGATCCACGTCGGCATTTGATGTTGTCTTTGTATAAGCTGAAACCTGTTGAAACAGCCCGCTTATAATTTTCGGTGTCGTAATTGTTATCGAATGCATCAATGCAAAAGGACCGTTTGCGTTCCAATTGTATGATGTTTTCGAATAGAACAATTTAAAAAACTCGGTATCTATTAAACTCAAACAGAGACTATCTAAACATGACTTTCTAAATGCGCCCAAACAATAAAGAATTGTGCCAATGTATCGAATTTGTTTTTGCCATAGCTCATGTTGAATATGCTCAAGGAGTTGTGATGTTACTTGAGTGTTAGCAATGAGTGTTTCCCAAAAATTGAGCTCAATAGACAATTCTTGATTAATAAGTTGAGTTAATTCCATAAATTCATTTGAATGAACAAAATAAAACAAAATGTCGTGCAAAAAATAATCAGGCCTTGAAACATTAAACGAGCCCAATGTTTCTGAATTGAATCCCGAAACATTTAGACGATGAGAATCAGGATTAAGAAGATGATCGCGAATGAAATCTTCCCAATCATTCGAATACGGAGAAAGACCATCAACTAGAAAAAGCCATTCTGACATTACAGTATTAAAATAATGATCTGGTCGAGTATTCAATGAAGTTGAATAAATAAAAGCATCGCCACATCCAGTTGATGATTTCGGTTGAGAAAGCACAAGAACGTTGTTTTCAAAATAACGATAATCTGCCTTCCAGAATATTTGTTCTTCAGCATAGAGGTTTCCATGTTTTCTCGGCAAAACAAGCGAAACGGTATCTGTGACCCCCCCCGAAGTGTTTTTCATGGAAAACTCAGATCGATGCAATGGAGACTGACCTTCAATCATGCGAGTATTTTACACCCTCGCTTCAATTATCTCTTTCCCTATAAACGGCTGAAGTACTTCGGGGATTCGGATTGAGCCATCAGCTTGTTGGTAGTTCTCGATAATTCCAGCCAAAAGTCTGGGCGTCGCCGCGACCGTATTGTTTAACGTGTACACATATTTGAGGGATCCATCTTTGGCGCGATACCGAATGTTCAATCGACGCGACTGAAAATCATTAAAGTAGGAATCGGAGTGTGTTTCTCGATACGCGTTTTGACCGGGGAACCAGACTTCTATGTCGTATTTACGTTTTTGGCCAGCCCCCATATCTCCCGAACACATCCTCAGCACATGATATGGAAGATTTAACGCCTGCAAAAGCTCCTCGGCATGCCCAAGCATCTCATCATGCATTTCGCGCGTCCGATCTTCTTCAGCAACGGTATACACCACTTGCTCGACTTTTTGGAACTGATGCACGCGGAAAATCCCCTTTGAATCTTTTCCATACGTCCCAACTTCTCGGCGAAAACACGGTGAAATCCCGACCATACGCATTGGCAGATCTTTTTCATTCAAGATCTCATCTTTTCGATATGCGGTAAGCGAAACTTCCGCAGTCCCAATCAATTTTTGCCCATCCTGCGTTTGAAAATGATCCTGCATCCCCCAAGGAAAATAGCCTGTTCCCCACATCGCATCGTCGTTGACCATCCAAGGGACTTCAAACGGCGTGTATCCTTTTTTGATCATCATGTTGAGCGCAAACATCAACACCGCGTAATCAAGCAGCACGAGATCATTTTTCAAAAAATATGAACGCGTTCCCGCAATCTTCACAGCGCGTTTTGTATCAATCAAATCAAGATTTTCACATAATTCGTCATGCGTTTTTGGTTGAAAAGTGAACGAAGGAATCGTTCCCCAAGTTTTCACTTCCAGATTTTCCGACTCATCTTTGCCAATTGGGGTGTCGTGTGCGGGTGGATTGGGCACCTGCATCATCAAATTTGTGAAGGATTCCTCGATTTTTTTGAGTTGAGGCTCAACATCTTGAAGTTGTTCTTTTAACGCTCGCCCAATCTGAATGTTTTCATCTGAAGGACGGCCACCTTGAAGCGACCTCGCATGCGCGTTGATTCGCGCTCGAAGTTCCTCGACTTGTTGGATAAGGAGGCGACGCTGGTCGTCAACGCGCAACACCTCGTCCACAATCGCAGGGTTCATTTGTTTGTTTTGAATTCCTTGACGGAGTTCTTTTGTATGCTCGCGAATGTATTGAATATCTAACATGATTACTCCTTCGAATGTTGAAAAATTCGCAAATCCTCACGAATTCCATCCACCGAGCACAATTCTATCGCATGTTCGGGAGATGTCCAAATGAAGTTTTGATGTTCGGCTGAGATTTTTGGCTCAAACTCTTCCGTGCATTGTAACGAAAAGGTTATTCCAATCAGTTCATTTTCATCTGATTTTACACCACGATAGATATGCCAAGTACGTAAAACTTCCTTGATGTAAAATTCATTGAATCCGACCTCTTCCGTAAACTCGCGACGAAGTGCATCTTCTGTGGATTCACCTTGGTTTAATCGACCGTAGATAATTTCCCACTGACTCGGTTGCCAATCGAGTGATGCATGCCGTTGAACAAGCAAAATATTTCCAGTCGCTTTCGCCTCAAGTACACCACCGACAGCTACCATGAAACGACCAACATCTTTATTTGTAGAAAGCATGTGAATATCTTAACATAAGACGTGAATTATTCGATGAAAAATACAATTTTACATCGATATTTTTCGCATAGACTGAATCATTTTTGCTTGCACTTGCTCCCATGTGACATCTTTATGCATTCTAGGCATTGGTTGTTCATTTGCGTCTTCGAAATATGTCAGTGATTTTAAGATGTGTGGAAGACTATACTGTACTTGAGGATACTTTTCACTAAGCTTATGAATAAGAAAATCTAGAGGGTATTGATCAAGAATAAAAAAGAGATCAATGAAATCTTTTTTTCCACCTCTCATCCCGATTGTTTGCAGTTTCGTGCATGCTATATCAAGCACAGAACTCAACACTAAACCATTCCACAAAAGGCCATTCTGTAATAATTCATATGGATAGTGCAGAAACTGAAGTTTTACACCAGAAATATACGTATTTAAAGTACCAATTTCGATACCAACGGATTCAAGTTTTCTCTGTTGTGACAGTATTTCAAGTAACTTATTTGGATCAAAGTCTTCATTAAAGAAGAAGTCCAGATCTTCTGATTCCCGATGTCCTATCTGCAACGACAGGGCTGTTCCTCCTGATAGATAGAAATTCCCAATTGGATTAATTACAGAAAAATCAAAAGTATTTAATAAATTCGCAGTTTGCTGGGGGAGTGTTTGGAGATGCATGTTCCTCATTCTAAATAAAAGTTCCAAAAGTTTCTCGATTTTGCAGAAAGTCTCAATCTTGGTAAAAGTGAAAGCAGTGAAGTTTTTGAGATTTTCATGAATAGCCAACGAACTGCATGCTCGTCTCCATTTTCGAGGATTGTTTCAATCATATACTTTTGATGAGAAACCCAAGATAAATCTTTAAGGTTGTCGCCCCAAAAATATCTTGCAACTGAATCTGGAATGTGCTTTGAGTTATCATTCATATGCATAATATTATCATTAAATATTAAAAGTTGAGTTTTGTGGATTCAGAAATCCCGGTTGCAAACATCGAACATCCTCTCTGGGAATTTCCCATTGCACGCAAAACGCATTTGCCGTTTTTGGTGAGATATTTGCTGAGGTTTTTATCACACGAATTATTTCAGGTTTTCCGTACTGCTGTATGAGCCATCGATAATCGGGGATGTCGCCGTGTTCAAGTATGCGACTAATGACAAATGACGATTTTTCTTGAATATTCATCTGATCAATGCGTACATCCCAAAAATATTTGTGCAGTTCCAAGGGCAATTTTAAGTCATTCATCTACGTTCAATTATACCAAAATTGATGATATTTTTCCAGTTAAGAAATGTTTCGTATATCTGGTTATTTCTCAAACACGCCCAGCAAAAACGCCACATGATCTTCAACGCTACTTTCGATAAGCTCGATTCCCCTGGCAATGTCCTCACGGCTCACATTTTTTGCAAAACCTTTGTCTTTAATCTTTTTCTTCACAGATGAAACCTCCATACCTTGGAAACCTGTCGGTCGCATGAGCGACGCGGCGTGCATCAGTCCCGAAAGTTCATCGCACGCAAATAAATATCGATCCAGCGCGTTTTGAGGTTCACGGCCCGTGCGCTCTGGCGCGTGAGCAGCAATCGCCTCACGAAGTTCCTGCGGATACTCACCTAACCATTCCGCAATCGCTTTATTTGGATGCTCATCGGGAAACTCCTCCCAATCCATGTCGTGCAATAGCCCCGTCGCGTACCATAAATCGACATCTTCACCGAGTTTTTCGGCATATGCGCGCATCGCGTCGGCGACCATCTCGCTGTGATGAATCAATGCCTCATTTTTCATGTGAGATCGAAGGAGAGTTCGAGCAGAATCAAGATCGATATCTGATTGCGTTGTTTTTGAAATGTGTGAAGGAGGATTTTGCTGAGCTTTTTGTGGTGCGTCCACAGTTTTTTCCGGTCGCAGTGTTGGAAACGCAATCACTTCTTTAATTGACCACGTGTTTGTTAAAAACATCACGAGGCGATCAATTCCGATTCCAATTCCACCCAACGGAGGCATCCCATACTCCATCGCTTCGAGGAAGGCTTCATCAGTTGGTTGCGCTTCATCATCACCTTCGCGCATATGTTGTTGCTCGACCTCAAATCGCTTTCGTTGTTCGAGGCCATCGGTGATCTCGCTCCAGCCATCGCAGATTTCTTTTCCACCAATGTACCCTTCATAACGTTCAACTTCATCGGGATGTAGGCGATGTTGTTTTGCAAGTGGACTCACCTCTTTTGGATAATCAATAATCCATGTTGGCTGAATGAGTTGGGGTGTTACCAACTTGTCAAACAACTCAAAAATCGCTTTCCCGCGCGAAAACGACCCTTTGATCTTTAAATGATGTTGATCAAGTAACGATTGTAGTTGCTCATCCGTCATTTTTTCAACTGAAATGTCTGCAAATTGTGTTAATGCGTCAATCATGCGGATTCTTGGCCAAGCGCCAGCAAGAGAAATCAGCTTTTCACCAATCATCACTTCATATGTTCCATTGAGTTTTTGTGCAACATGTTTAATCAATCCTTCAGCAACATCCATCATGCGTTGATAATCAGCGTACGCCTCATACCATTCAATCATCGAAAATTCTGGCTGATGCGTTTGATCAATTCCTTCGTTGCGAAAGTTTCGCGCGATCTCAAAGATGCGTTCATATCCACCGACGATCAGTCGTTTTAAGTACAGTTCGGGCGCGATGCGCAAATAAAAGTTTACATCGAGCGCATTCATGTACGTAGTAAACGGTTTTGCATTTGTTCCACCGTATAATGGTTGTAAAATCGGCGTTTCGACCTCGGTGAAGCCCTCAGTATCCTGAAGATATCGACGAATTTCCTTCACGATTAACCATCGCGCATCTAAAATGCGTTTTGCATCAGGATGAATCAATAAATCGAGGTATCGTTTTCGATATCGAATTTCTGGATCATCAAGATTTTGCCAAGCGTTGGGAAGAGGACGAAGCGATTTTCCGAGAACAGTGAGCGTATTGACCTCAACAGATTCTTGACCTGATTGTGACTGCACGCGCTTTCCAACGACACCAATGAAATCCCCAGTATCAAGATATGCAAGAAGATCATAGGTTGAAAGAACATCCGACTTACAAATAAGCTGAAGCTCGGCTGTTTCATCTTTCAATACAATAAAGCTGAGTTTCCCGTGTTCTCGAAGCGAAATAATACGGCCCGCAATCGTTACGTTTCCTTGTGCCTCCAGTGCATCTTTGATCGAGTGTGATGGTGAAAAAGAATATGGATGCACGCTTACACCAGCATTTTCTAATGCCCGACGCTTTTCGATTTTTGCTTCACGAGAAAACTGTAATCGAGACTGTGCCATGATGCTCACTTTCGGTCACTCAACGGTGACGATGGTATACTTCATTGTACCCGCAGGAGCCTCAATTTCAACCTTATCTCCTTTTTCCTTTCCAAGAAGCGCTTTTCCAAGTGGAGACTCATGTGAAATTTTCTTTTCGATTGGGTTTGCTTCCCATTCACCAACAATGTGATACACGTGCGTGCTGTTTTTAACCTTGACTGTGACTTTCGTTCCGATTGAAACTGTTTTTTTGCCGGTCTTTGAGGTTTTTTTCACCACTTGTGCGTGTTGCGCAATCACTTCGAGTTCTTGAACTTTACCTTCAATAAATGCGAGATCCTCGCGAGCGCTGTGATACTCCGCGTTTTCACTCAGATCACCAAAAGATCTCGCCGTTGCGACGCGCTCAATCGCCTTTGGAAGTTTTTCTTCCTTCAGTTGCTTGAGTTCAGCAAGTATTTCTTCATAGCCATCATGTGTTAATTGGATCGATTGTGTGTCCATGTTTTCTCCTTGAATAGCGCATTGTACGAAGTTTATGTGGTGGTGTAAAGTAGGGGGATGGAGCAAACTGTTTTTTTGGTATAATCATTCGCAAATCGATTATTTTCACCTATGTACATTCCCGAAAATGCACCACGTCAACTTGAACAACTTCAAGGTTCTCAATTTCAAGAACTGCAGTTGCAACTTGAACAAGACTTTTTTAATGATGATGAATTACGAAAAGTACTGTTAAAACTCGAGTCTTCAATTCCGAAAACAGTCGTTTCGTATGAACGACTCTTGTTTCAGCTCTGTCAACTTGCACAAGAGAAAAACAATCGTCCAAACGATGGTTCACTTCAAAAAAGAATTGTAATCCATGGCGCATTTGAGATTTTATCGGAAGATGAAGAGAGGCGTATCCAAGAACGCTTGCAAGTGGTCGTTCGACTTCTTTTTATTAACCTAAATCGAGTTATTAATTCACGATTAAACGGATTATGGCATCTAGGTTCGTTACAGTTCGAGCTTATTTGTGAACATGAAGAAAAAGAACAAGATATGTTCTCGAGATTCTTTTTAGCATTACTTGATGAAAAGGAGTTTTCGCCATTACGATCTTCACAACTTTCTGTAAAACAATTTAAGGATGAATCAGACACCCTGTGGTATCAAATTGTGATTGTTGACTCTTCTGTATCTCGATCAAAATGGGCCGTTTCGTTTACTGAAGATGGTCGTGTTCGCTTCATTCCGATGTCCAAGCATGTTGTTAATAATTCTCATGATGCAGGTGAATATCCAGATTATTATCATTCATTTATGCATGTCGGTGAACCGTATGATATTGCAAATCTTTTGCTCTTTCTTGCAATTCTTCGCAACACAAATGGAACCGATACAAATTCTATTGTGAAAACTTTTGAGTCCGCCAACACAACAGAATTTGATGATCTTATTCAGGTGGTTGCAACGATATATCAGGAAAAGATCGATGCGTGTCAACTCGATTTTCCTGTGCGTGAAATACTGACTCCACTTTCAAATACAGATCTAGGATATTTCATTCAATATGTCGCATACTTGATAGCTCAAATGAAATCAATCGGTCAAGCAGTATTCGATACTCAATTAAATCTTCCACAGCTCAGATCAGTCATTCAGTCGAGCCCAGATTCATATGGTTTGGATGTTCCAGACCTCGAAAGCGGTGATGCAAACGCCGCACCATTCACGTTGCTTTTTCCAGAATTTGAGAACATTAAATGGCTTCTTCTCTCGTCTGAGCTCGAGGTGCATCTGCCTCAACTTATTCATGAGCTTTCAAAAGGATATCAGCGACTTGCTCGTATGATTCTTACGCTACAGAAAATACCTGAGTTATTTGATCCGATAAACAGACAAGAATTTATTTCTACGATTGTCTTTAGAGAGCCATTGCTCAAGACAGAAATTGAAGATATGCTATTTTTAGTAGACCCCCTCATTTCTCGATTATGGAATTTGCTTAATTCATCCAGCAAAACTGATTTTCATGAAACGATTACAATAATTGGTCCAGAAGCTCCACCACATATTCATAGTTGGCTTCAAAGATACTTTCACAGCTCGAAGTATTTTCAAAGTGAGCATAAACCCGAGTTGCACTGTTTTGTTGCTGACAATGTTATTGATTTTGTGATAACGCATTGGGGATCAAAAATTTGGAGAATGAAAATTGATTATGGAGCGATCTACCTTTTAGATTCAGGATATCTATATCAGTATGGGGACAGAAGATTTAAACACCAACCTTCAATCCAACAACTCACATTGAGCGATGAATTAGATTATCGACTTGAGGATATATGCGTCATGTATGATTTTTTTAAGACGTTTTCAGTTCATTTTCCACAAGATATTTCAACTATTCTTGCTGAATTGTCACAAAAGATTTCGACGCTGTTTAAGGAAAGATCGCGGATAATTACTGCAGATGTTGAGGTAATTATTCAAGCATATGCAAAATACTCACCAAACAGACGAGATGCGGTCCTTGCGAATTTGGATCAACTTTCAAGATATCTCATTCGTATAAGCGATTTTCTTCTAGAAAACCCTGGTGATTTCGAATACATCAAAAAGATTCTTCAAAATGATCCATATCAATTTGGAATTTTCCCTAATATTGATAAACGGTATGACATTGAAATTGATGAAACAGATGCTGGTTTGGAAACTGATCTAAACGATCCGTACGCAATTGAACTGGGTGATGACGAAAACCCTATTCCGTCTTAATTCCCAACTGCGCCTTCCCCGATCGCTTCCTTGCTACTTGCAGTTCCAACATCGCTTTTCGAAGTGAGGCTTCCGCCATCAGAATCTGTCGACGGTCAACCTTTACCTTCATCGCCTCCTCGGCTTTTTGTCGTGCTTCCTCGGCTTGCGCAACCGAAAGATCGCGCGCAAGTGTGGCAGAGTCGGTCAATACGGTAATCGCATTATTAGGAGAGACATCAAGAAATCCATCCATCACGACCACCGATTGTTCTTGTGCGTTGATTTTATACACGAGCTCACCTGCTTGCATGCGTGTGAAAAGTGGAATGTGGTTCGGTAAAATTGTAATCTGCCCCGAAGCGGTTTCGGCCGTCACTTGATCAACCTCGAGTTTTAAAAGTTCTTTTTCTTGTGTGATGATGGTGAGCATGAGTTTTGTTATCATATGTGTCTATACAAAACAAAACGTTACAGTGTTTTTGCTTTCGCAACCGCTTGATCGATCGTTCCCACCATGTAAAAGGCTTGCTCGGGAAGCGCGTCGTGTTTTCCTTCCAAAATCTCTCTAAATCCGCGAATGGTTTCGGGAATTGAGCAGTACTGCCCCGGCATGGAGGTAAACTGTTCAGCAACAAAGAACGGCTGTGTTAAGAATCGCTGAATTTTGCGTGCGCGAGTGACACTGAGCTTGTCTTCATCGGAAAGTTCATCGATTCCGAGAATCGCAATAATATCTTGAAGATCTTTGTATCGTTGAAGAACTTTTTGCACACCACGTGCAACAGCATAGTGATCTTCACCAACAATTGCTGGTGAAAGAATTTTTGAGCTGGACACAAGCGGATCAACCGCGGGATACAATCCTTGCTCAACCAACGCACGATCCAATGAAATCGTCGAATCAAGGTGCGAAAACGTTGTTGCAGGTGCGGGATCGGTGTAGTCATCTGCGGGAACGTACACGGCTTGGAATGAAGTAATTGATCCTTTTTTCGTTGAGGTGATACGTTCTTGTAGCGCTGCCATCTCGGTTGCGAGGTTTGGTTGATACCCAACTGCCGATGGGGTACGACCTAAAAGCGCCGAAACTTCTGAACCTGCTTGAGAAAAACGGAAAATGTTGTCGATAAACAACAAGACATCCTCACCATTCACATCACGAAAATGTTCGGCCATGGTGAGTGCAGTCAACGCAACGCGTAAACGGTTTCCGGGTGGTTCGTTCATCTGTCCAAAGACCATCACGGTTTGATTAATAACGCCAGAGTCCGACATTTCGTGATAGAGGTCGTTACCTTCACGTGTGCGTTCCCCAACACCTGCAAACACGGCGTGCCCCGAGTGTTCCTCGGCGATGTTGCGAATCAACTCTTGAATAATAACGGTTTTTCCCGTTCCCGCTCCACCAAACGCGGCGACTTTTCCTCCACGAGCAAAAGGTGCGATCAAATCAATCACCTTAATCCCCGTTTCGAGCATCTGCGCGCTGGTTTCTTGTTCATCTAATCGAGGGGCGAGCTTGTGAATGGGGGCGCGTTGCTTGACTTTAATTTCTGGTTTTCCGTCAATGACTTGTCCAACAACGTTAAAAATACGACCCAAGGTTTCCTCACCAACGGGAACGGAAATAGGAGCACCGGTATCCTCAACGGCAATGCCGCGTTTTAAGCCTTCGGTTGCTCCGAGCGCGATTGAACGCACCTCGTGCTCGTTGATCTGTTGTTCCGTCTCAAGATACAAAATTGATCCATCTTCGCGTGTAATCGTGAGCGCGTTGTAAATTGCGGGGAGCGTTTCTTCAAACTGAACGTCAACGACTGGTCCTGTGATTTGTGTGATTGTTCCAACATTTTTCATAATTCTCCTTTTATGATGCAATACTCATGGTAGCGGTCGTCATATCGAGTAATTCATTTGTGATACTGGCCTGACGCGACTTATTATAAACCAACTGGAGTTCATTCACGATCTCTTTTGCGTTATCCGATGCGTTTTTCATTGCAACCATACGTGCGGAATGTTCGCTTGCTTTTGAATCAAGTACGGTTTGGTACACAATCATCTCAACATAGTAGGGCAATAAAAACGATAACACCGTTTTTGGATCTGGTTCAAAGGTGTATTCCGATTTTGGGCTTAATTGTTCGGTTGTTTCTGTAATGGAATCGTATGATAAAGGTAAAAGTTGAGTAATCTGCACGCGTTGGGAAAGGGTGGAAAGAAACTTCATGTGCGCGGTGTAGACGGATGAGTACGCTTTTTTTGTGAATGAATCAATCACGAATTGTGAAATGGCGATGGTGTTGTCAAGACTAATACGATCTGGAAGTTGAACGAACTCTGCAACGATGTTATGACCAAACTTTTGTGCAAACTCCTTTGCTTTTTTACCAACAACAATCACATCGCTTGAAACAGTTTGTAGATGCTCATCAACTTTTTTAATCAGTGTGGTGTTGAGTGCGCCTGCGAGTCCACGATCACTCGAAATGACAATGAGCAAAGATTTTTCTGATGTGTTTGATTGTAATAGTGGATGCAAAGAAGGGTCGGAATAGGTTGCGACTGTTTGAAGTGTATCCGCGAGTTTTTCAGCGTACGGACGTGACATGAGTGCTTGATCTTGCGCTCGCTTCATTTTGCTTGCCGAAACCATCTCCATCGCTTTTGTGATTTGAGAGATGTTCTTTGCTGATTTAATTCTTCGTTTAATTAATCGAGAAGAGCTCATATCGTCCACTCATGATGAAGATCGTTAAAGGATTGAAGTGCTAAACGCAACGCCTTTTCCGTCTCATCAGTAATCTTCTGTTCTTTTTTGATTGAATCAAGAATAGACTGCTTTTGTAGACGCATGTATTCCAAAAAGGATTTTTCCCAGAGGGAAGCGAGTTCAACCTTTACCGCATCCACATATCCGTTCGTTGCGCCAAAAATGACAACAACTTGCTCTTCAACAGAAAGTGGGGCATCCCAAACTTGGTTTAAGATTGCGGCGACGCGCGCGCCACGATCGAGCGAGGCCTTCGTTTTTGGATCGAGGTCGGAAGAGAACTGCGCAAATGCGGCAAGTTCGCGATATTGCGCGAGATCAAGTCGCATTTTTCCCGCAACCTGCTTCATCGCTTTTAGTTGCGCTGCTGAACCAACGCGTGAAACGGAAAGTCCGACGTTAATTGCTGGTTTTGTTCCCGCATTAAACAAGTCGGCTTCGAGATAGATCTGTCCGTCGGTAATTGAAATCACATTGGTGGGAATATACGCAGACACATCTCCCGCTTGCGTTTCAATAATTGGGAGAGCGGTAATTGAGCCACCTCCAAAATCTTCGTTCAAACGACAGGCGCGTTCGAGAAGTCTTGAGTGAAGGTAGAACACATCCCCAGGATACGCTTCACGACCCGAAGGGCGATGAAGTAATAAAGAAATCTCGCGATACGCAACCGCGTGTTTTGAAAGATCGTCATATATTACAAGTACGTCTTTCCCCTGCTCCAAAAAGTACTCGGCAATGGAAACGCCGCTGTATGGAGCCAAAAACTGCATCGAAGCGGGATCTGATGCTGATGCCGAAACAATGACCGTGTAGTTCATCGCACCTGCTTTTTCGAGTAACGCGTGCGTTTGTGCGAGAAACGCGCGTTTTTGACCGATCGCGACATACACACAGATCACGTTTTCTGATTTTTGATTTAAAATCGTACCGAGAGCTATCGAAGATTTTCCGGTTCCACGATCGCCAATAATCAGTTCGCGTTGACCACGACCGATCGGAATCATTGCGTCAATGGCTTTTATTCCTGTTTGCAACGGAACGGTGACCGATTTTCGCGTAATCACACCTGGAGCTATTTTTTCGAGTGATTGGTATTTTGAAACTGAAATTTGAGATTTTCCATCCAACACTTCGCCGAGTGGGTTGACCACGCGACCGATGATTTCATCGGAAACACCGATAGAAAGAAGACGACCGGTTGTCTCAACCATATCGCCCGCTTTAATTTTTGTTGATGGATCAAGTAAAACGAGACCGACAGACGCCTTGTTTAAGTTCAAGGCTAACGCAAATGCGGAATGATTGATCAACACGAGCTCACCCGACATCACTTCGTCTAACCCATCAACAAATGCAATGCCATCACCAAATGCGGTGATGTGGCCAACACTTTTAACTGTAGAAATCGGTTTGATTGCCTGAATTCGTTCCTTGAGTTGATCAAAAAAAGATGATGTGCTCATGCGTTCCTCATTTGCGTCAAACTTCCGAATAACGATGAATCGTACTGTGTTGAGCCTACCGTTACACGAATGCCACCTAAAAGTGTCGGTTCAATCTTTTCTTTAAACTCCCGAGATCCGTATTTTTTCTCAAAAAGATCAGCGAGTTTTTTCTTTTGATTGGATGACAGTGCGATGACGGATTCAACAACAATATGCATACTTATTTCATGCTCGAAGCAAGCTCCTGAATACCTTCATCAATAAGCGTGGAATGTGATTTGGAATCGAGAGACTTTCCGACAAGCTTTTCGGCGACCATAAAAACAGTGGAGCTGAATTCTGAGCGCATCGACTCAAGAATCGCTTTCTTTTCGGAATCTAATGCTTTTTTCGCTTTTTCTTGATCTGCCTTTGCTTCAAGTTTTGCCTCTTCCATCAACTTCTGTTTTGCGGACTTGGCTTCATCTTTGGCTTTTTCCATGATTTTCGCGCCCTGTTGTTCTGCTTCACGCAATGCTTTTTGCTTCAGAGACTCAATTTCCTGTTTAGCTTGCTCAGCTTCAACAGCAGAACGATCAACCTCTTCCGCCTTTCGCGCACGTTCATCAAGAACCTTGAGAATTGGTTTGTACACAAGAAACGTGATTGCGCCAAAGACAACACCAAAGTTGATCATTTGGAACAAGATTTGTGCTAATTTAATTTCCATCTCGCTCCTTTATTGTTATACGAACTTAATGATGAGTGCGACAACAAGCGCGTAAATCGCGACTGCTTCAGCAAATGCAATACCAAGAACCATGTTTGTTTGAATCTTTGACGAAGCTTCGGGATTTCGTCCGATTGCCTGCAAACCTGCAGAAACGAGCATTCCAATACCAATCGCAGGGCCAAGTGATCCAAGACCCATTGTTAAACCAATTGCGAGATCTTTCATGTTACTCCTTTAAATGAATACCTTTTATTACGCGTGTTCTTCCCCATGACCAAGGGTAGCCATATTGAAAAACGCCAACGACAAAATTGAAAACACGACCGCCTGAATGAATCCAACAAAAATCTCGAGTCCGTAAAAAGGCATTGGGATCACAACTGGGACGAGGGCCAAAATGACGCTAAGTAAGACTTCTCCTGCAAAAATATTTCCAAAGAGACGGAATGAAAATGAAATCACTTTCGCAAATTCAGAAACCAACTCGAGAATTCCAACAATAAACGCGATGGGACTTGAAATGTCGAGAAACTTTTTGAAGTACCCCATTTTTTGATATTTAACTCCAAAAAATTGAACGAGTGACATGGAAATAAGCGCGAGAGCGAGCGTGGTGTTAAGATCGGCCGTTGCGGGACGGAAAAGTGGAACAAACTTTGGACCAACATGAGAAATGGTTTCCTCGGACGCAACGGCTTCCGCGGTTTCTGATTGAAAAAGCTCGGTTGATTCATGAACAGCAACTTCAGTTGTTTCTTCAATTGATTCTTCATGTGTTGTTGCTTTAACCTGTTGAACAACATTTGCCTCAATCGTGTTTGGTTCTTCAATTATTCCAATTGTGCCGACTCCAGGGATAAGTCCAATCCAGTTGTTCAAAATAATAAAAAAGAAAAACGAAACAATAAATGGAGCAAACGCACGGGATTTCGCTCCCTTTCCTGCAACCCCTTCAATGAGACCCATCAAAGCCTCAATAATCGATTCAAACATAACCTGTAGTCGAGAAGGTTTTCCAGAATATGTGATTATCGAGTTGAAATAAAGAGAAAAAACGATAATAAAAAAGGTAACAATACTCGCGGTGAACATAGAGTTCGTAATCGTGAGCCCAGCAAAATGAGCAATCGGTTCAGCCGAAATCGAAATATGTAGCGCATCCATAGGATAAATTGAATTTTATAGGGCGTTTTTTCTGTTTGCAAGAGGGAAAAACGAGAATCTGAGTTTATATACCACGTTTTGCATTTTTAAATTGATATATAAGAACGCCAATAAGGATGAGCAATGCCGCTCCTCCAGCAACAAGTCCCGAATCTTCAAAACACTCGCACAGTTCTGTAATCCAAGAAATAATGTCTTGAAGCGTTTGTTCTGCACCCATCAAACCAACCAGTTGGGTGGTGAGCTCTGTGATTTTTTGTGTGAGTTCGGGGTTTTTGGAAGCAATTTCCGAGATTGCTTGAGAGAGTTCGTTTGTCATGCACAAATTGTACTCCAATCGTCAAGAGGGTGTGCTATATATTTTCGCTCGATTTGATACAATTTTGTCATGACTTCAAAAGATCAGTTGCTTCAAAAGCAGGATACCCTTTCTCGTCGCGATTTCCTAAAATTATCAATCTGGACCTTCTTTGTTGAAGAAGTTTTAAGACGAATGCCTTCTTTATTTCAAAAGGCTGAAGGCGTAAAATCGCCAGAGAGGAAGCTTCAACCTACAATACGTGTTTTGGATTTTTTTGATCTAGAGAAAACAAAACAAAAGTTTATTACATCCGCGTTTCCACCAGAATTTTCTGAAGCCCGAGCTTGGAAAGAAATGAACGTGGAAGATTCATCATCCCCAGATAACATCCTTCAAGCCGTTCCTAAGAATGACGATCATGTTCGATTGCTCATGTTGACGCATTTTATTCAACAACGTTCAAAACATGGAGAACAAGTTGTTTCAGTATTACACGCGGTTTCAAGATTTTTCCATCCCCGAAAAGCATTTGAGCAACCATCAACACTTTCGATTTCTGATGCAATCACGCTCGGAGAGGTAACCTACGATGAGTTAGGCAATCCATCGCTTCAGGTCATGGTCGATGCAAAAAAGATACATGCACTTGTGGCAAAACTATCAGACAGCATTATCAACATGAGTATTCAGCTGGGTGTTTTTTCATTAACATACGAACTTTATAAAAAACAACCGAAATACCCCGAACTCGCAAGAAAAATGCCGAGCACGGTTACCATTGGAGACAAGACAACATATAAAGATTATCAAGGAAATGAAATTTCAGAAGTTGAGTATCAAAGAATTTTACAGCTATCGGAAGAATTTGAGATTGTCACCAGTGAACCAAATGATAGACGCGTAACATTCGCAGATGGATATGCAGGAAAACACACGTATTCAAATTACGCACTATTGAATGCAATTGCGGGATTTCATCCAGAAAAAATGTTTGTGGTAGCAGGAGGAAATCCAACGTATCAGCGAGGATTACAACTACCCGATATTCGCAAGGTGCGTACTTGGTTGAAAACTCAGGGTAAATTGTCGGAAAATATGATTGTTGTCGGGTTTGAAGGAACTGAATCAGGATTTAAAGCACCTACTTCACTAGGTGCAGACGTGTATGTTTCGACCGAAGATTTAAAAGCGTTCGGCTTCTCGCCTGCGAGTAGTTATGCAACTCCTGTCATCACCGAAATTATCCAGAGCATCGTTTCAACTGGAAAGGCAACACATGCTGAGATTAAAGCACAGTTGTATCAATTTACCAACGAAAAATCAGTGTGGACTGGTGATGAAGAGATCACGTACCGAGTGCTCGATCTAAATAAAGTTGAGCGCTATCTTTCACTCGAGCAAGGAAAGAAAGAATAAAAGTTCACTTTTTCCCGATGCTGTGACCCCAGAGGGATTCGGACCCTCGATTTTCGGGATGAAAACCCGACGTCCTAGACCACTAGACGATGGGGCCTATATTCACTTTTTCTATCTCTCGTCACAAATGATTGACGTGTGGGTCCGGTGGGGATTGAACCCACGACACAGAGCTTAAAAGGCTCCTGCTCTACCACTGAGCTACGGACCCCCAGAAGAACTCAGGAATCATGATTTTATCACGACAACGCGATGTTTTCTATGTGTGCGACAACGCAATTTTCCTGAACAATAATCGCGTCGATTTGAACCTCAAGATTTGGGTATCCGCGTTGTACCTGTTGCCAAGTTTTGATCATTTTCAGCAGTTTTAGATGAGATATCGCTTCATATGCGGACTCAATGACATGTGAAGACTTTACTTCAACGCATACAATCCGCGATGTATTGGGATTCAGCGCGATAATATCGATTTCCCCATAACGAGACGAAACGTTTCTATCAAGAACAGAATACTTTTTTGAAAGGAGATACGAGGCTGCGAGCGATTCAGCTTGAAAACCTAGTGCGCGCTTATTTTGCAGTGTTGGAAACCTCTTGTTTTACTTTTGTCGCCATTTTTCCAACTTTTCCGCGAAGATAGGAAAGCTTTGCGCGTTTAACCTTCCCCTTTCGCTTAACCTCGATTTTGGCAACGGTAGGGCTATCGACTGGGAAAATGCGTTCGACTCCAATACTATCTGTGGCGATTTTTCGGACAACAAAGGAAGTATTTTCCTTGCGGTTGTTCACGGCAATTAAGATACCTTCAAAAATTTGAAGACGGGTTTTTTCACCCTCATTGATCTGGGTGTACACCAAGATAGTGTCGCCAACAGATGCTTCGGTTCCAGCTACGTTTAAATACTTTGCCATAGGAGATGCATTCTATCAGAGGTTTGTCGGGCTGACAAGCGGTGAAGCCTGAGTTTGTAGGAATTTTGTTATTTTGGCGTAGGATCCGCTTTTTTTACGCAGGCATCCATAAATGCAACAAACACGGGATGCGGCTGAAGAGGCCGCGACTTGTATTCTGGGTGGCCTTGTGTTGCGAAAAAGAAAGGATGCGCATTTGCGGGGAGTTCGATCATTTCAACGAGGTTCTCTTTCACCGATCGCCCCGAAATAATGAGTCCTTTTTCTTCTAAAATATCCGCATACGCGTCATTAAATTCGTACCGATGGCGATGGCGTTCCCAAATGCGGTTACTTTGGTATATCTTTGAGGCAACGGTGTTAGGTTCAACTTTACACTCCCATTTCCCGAGGCGCATCGTACCTCCGTAAGCGCGATTTTCCAAAATGCGCTGTTGATCTGGGATCATATGGATCACCTGATGTTTTGAGTCAGGATCAACTTCTTGCGTGTTTGCATCAAGAAACCCTGCTACGTGACGGGCAAACTCAACCACCGCCAACTGCATTCCGTAGCACAGCCCGAGATACGGAACACGTTGCTCGCGAGCAAACTCGACGGCATCGATTTTTCCCTCGACTCCCCGAGCACCCCATCCAATTGGAACAATGACACCCGAAAGGTGAGAAAGCGACTCAAATCGTTTCTTTTTATCGAGTTTTTCAAGTTTTTCGGCATTAATCCAGTCAATCTCCATCTCAACCCCTACCTCGGCAGATGCATGCATTAACGCGTCGTGCAGAGCGGCGTATGAATCAATGAGCTGGTACGTTCCCGTTGCAAGATACTTTCCAACAATCCCAATCGTCACTTTTTTGAGACGCGGTTTTTGAATTTTTTTCACCATTGCTTTCCAAGCGGAGATCTCGAGTTTTCGTTTGGGTAATTTAAGCTCTTTAAGCACAAGTTCATCGAGTTTTTGATCAGCAAATAACAGAGGGACTTCGTACACACTTGGCATATCTGGTGCAGAAATAATGTGCGAAGGCCGTACATTGCAGAAAAACGCAAATCGGTCACGGCGGCGTTCGTCCATTGGATTTTTGGATCGTGCGACAATAAAATCTGGTTGAATTCCCATTGCGTTCAATCGTTGGACAGAAAGTTGCGTTGGTTTGGTTTTTGGTTCACCGATATGCGAAGGCGTTGGAAGATAACTCACGTGAACATGAAGCACCATTTCTTCGTTTCGATATCGAAGGATACGTGCGGATTCGTAATAGAGCACATTTAAATACTCACCCGCGGTTCCTCCCAACTCAGTGATAATGATATCGGCGTTTTCTTGTTTCCCAGCGTCCGTAATTCGAGAAA
This sequence comes from Minisyncoccota bacterium, assembly GCA_003487265.1. Classification (GTDB taxonomy): domain Bacteria; phylum Patescibacteriota; class Microgenomatia; order UBA1400; family UBA12028; genus UBA12472. The sequence continues at coordinate 9,139 of DNEP01000010.1, read as the reverse complement.
TGATTTCCTCACACACGTGAGGCATCTCCACATCCTCCCCTTTGTACCCAAAGGCTCGTTCCCGATCAATCACCGCTTTGTAAATTTGACCTAGCGTAATAAAGTTGAGCTTCCCCATGTTTTTGTTGAGAAACTTTTCGTAGGTTCCCAGATCCATATCGGCTTCGGTTCCGTCATCACATAAGAACGGATCGCCATGTTCGATCGGATTAATAAGACCGGAATCGATGTTGAGATAGTTTTCGCATTTCACAATGGTGACGCGATATCCGCGAGATTGAAGCAACAATGCGAGTGATGCAGTTGTGATGCCTTTTCCTAAAGAAGAAAGGACTCCACCTGATACAAAGACGAATTTTGGGGAATATTTTTGTGGCATAGCGTATGCTATCACGCCTGTAATATCTGTGCAACTTCGGATTGTAGCGACTCATTCCACTCAACAGTGTACGGAAGCTTCATGCGTTTGGGTTCCGCTCCGTTGGGAATGAGTAAAATTAACGCGTCTTTTCCTGGATGTGCTCGAAGAACTTTTCCAAGTGAGAGCAGGATTTCTTTTGTTGTTCCTCTAGGAATGATGAGTTCAAACGCAGATTTTTCATCTGATTGTGAAATGTCATCATCAATATCGGGAATACGAATGGTATCGACAATTAACGTGACTTTTTCTTCTCGTTCCTCAATTTTTCCTTTTAACAACAACACTGTGTCCGCTTTTAGGCTGGCTTGATGTTTTTCATATGTTGAGGGAAAAACAACAAATTCAAGTTGGCCTGTTCCATCACTAATAGTGCCAAACCCCATCGCCTTACCCGATTTTTTGGTTACAACGGTTCTCCAAGTTTCCACAATTCCGCCAATCCACACAATCGTCCCGTTATGCATGTGAGGATCGATATCGTCAATCTTTTTTGTTGCGTATTTTGAAACGTACTGAAGTGCGGAAGCCAGTGGATGCTCTGTTAAGTAAAAACCGAATAACTCTTTTTCAAATGAAAGGAGTTCCGCTTGGGGGTATTCTTCAATCTGCAAAAAGGTATCTTGAAGTTGTTGATGTGATGCAGAAAATAGCCCAGTTTGACCGTCTTGTGCATCCGGCAGCGCTTGGATTTTTGTTTTTATGCTTTCAAACTGTTCAAGAATTGAGGCGCGATTGGAAAAAGCATCAAACGCACCTGCTTTTACGAGACACTCCATCACTTTTTTGTTCACTTTTGTTAAGTCACATCGACTCAGAAAATCCATGACTCCATGGAAAAGAGTGTCTCCTCGGGCGTTTAAGATTGCTTGAATAGCCGAAGATCCCACATTTTTAATCGCATTGAATCCAAATCGAATCGCTTTCTTGTTCATCGAGTGTTCATTATTTTCTAAAGTGAACTCCGCAGATGACAAATTGATATCGGGAGTGAGTAGCGCAATGTTCATGCGTTTACATTCTTGGATACCCATATACACCTTATCTTCTGAAGACGCACTACCTGAAGCAGACTCAATCGAAAGCACCGCGCACATGTACTCAACAGGAAACTTTACCTTCATGTACGCCGTTTGATATGCGACCATTGCATAACTCGCCGCGTGAGCTTTGTTAAACCCATAATCCGCGAACTTTTCAATATAACTCCAAACTTTATCGGCAACGTCTTTTGCGTAACCCAACTTCATCGATCGATTGATGAATTCCTTGTGTTGCTCGTTCATAATCTCGATTTTCTTTTTCCCAATTGCCCTGCGCAAGATATCGGCTTCTCCCAAAGAGTATCCCGCCATCACATGCGCGACCTGCAATGCCTGCTCTTGATACACCATGATCCCGTAGGTTTCCTGCAAGACTTGCTTCAGATCTTCATGTGGATATTTCACGGACGATGGGTGGTGTTTTCCTTCGATAAAATCGTTGATCAGATCCATTGGCCCAGGACGGTATAGCGCGACCATAGCGGTGATGTCACTAAACGTTGACGGTTTCAACGCACGCGCAACACGGCGCATTCCTGCGGATTCAAGTTGAAACACTCCCGTTGTTTCTCCGCTCGAAAGCATGGTGTATACGTGAGGATCGTCTAAAGGAATTTGTACGAGATCAATGTGTTCGCCGGTTTGTTGTTGCACAATCTTCACCGCTTCGCCAAGGATGGAAAGGTTTCGTAACCCCAAGAAGTCCATTTTGAGTAATCCAATTGCCAAATCACTCACGTTTCTATCAAGTGCTTTCATGTCATATTGCGTGACAATCTTCCCTTCTTTCGCATCTTTCATGATCGGCGTGTACTCCATCAACGGCTTATCCGAAATCACAAGTCCCGCGGCGTGAACACTGCTGTGTCGAACATTTCCTTCAACCTTCATGCTGAGATCAAGCAACTTTTTAAACTTCTGTTGTTTGTAGTACTCGCGCAACTCGGGGACATTCTGAAGCGCATCGGAAATGGAGGCGCCTTGCGGAATGAGTTTTGCGATAATATCAGGTTCGCTATATGGCATTCCCAATGCGCGACCAACATCACGCACCGCTGCGCGAGATTCCATCGCTCCAAACGTGATGATTTGCGCGACCTTGTCTTCCCCATACCGTTGCGTAACGTACTTAATCACTTCTTCTCGACGAACATCAGCAAAATCCATATCGATGTCGGGAGGCGTGGGTCGTTGCGGATTCATGAATCGTTCAAAAGGAAGATTATGGACGAGCGGATTCATTGTGGTAATGTTAAGTGAAAACGCGACCAGTGATCCCGCTGCGGATCCTCTCCCTGGGCCAACATAAATGCCCTGATTTTTTGCCCAAGTTACAAAGTCTTGCACAATCAGAAAGTACGTTGCGAATCCTTTATTTGAAATAATTCCAAGCTCATAATCCAATCGTTTTTGCATCTCTTCGGTTACTTCGCCAACCTTTTTCCGGAGGCCTTCATTTGCCATTTTTTCAAAAAGTGATTCCGATGTTTCTCCTGCGGGAAGGGGAAACACGGGTAAGATCCATTTGCCAATTGGAATTTCAACGTTGCACATGTCGGCAATCTTTACGGTATTCTCAATTGCTTCGGGATACTCCGCAAAGAGCTGTTCCATTTCTTCGGTTGATCGCAAGTAAAAATCAGGAGAGTCAAGCATAGACATGCGATCTTTGTCGTCAACCGTTTTTCGCATTTGAACGGCGAGCAAAACATCCTGAGCCTCCGCGTCGTCTTGATTGATGTAGTGCACATCATTGGTTGCCACGAGAGGAATTCCCAGTTTTCGCGAGATCGAAACGAGTTGTTTTGTGAGATCTTGTACTTGAGGAATCGCATCGTGCCGTTGAATCTCGATAAAAAATCGCCCCTCGAAAACTTCAAGGTACTGTTTCATCAGTGCGATTGCATCATCTTTTCGATTTTCCATAATCAATTTTGAAAATTGACTTGCCATACACCCCGTTGTGACAATCAATCCCTCGTTATATTTTTGTAATAACTCAAAATCGATGCGTGGTTTATACGAAAATCCTTCCAGATGAGCAAATGAGGATAGCTTGAGAAGGTTTTTGTATCCAGCAAAATTTTGAGCCAAAAGCAAAAGATGAAATTGATCCGCACCCATGCGCGGTTGTTTGTCGAGTCGCGATTGTGCGGCCACATACTGCTCGATTCCAATAATTGGTTTAATACCGTATTCTTTTGCGTAATTATAAAAATGAATTGCACCATGTAAATTTCCATGGTCAGTCATTGCGACTGCGGGTTGACCGAGCTCTTTTGTGCGCGCTAAAAGTTTTGGAATCTTGCACAATCCATCAAGCAGTGAATATTCAGTGTGAACATGAAGGTGAACAAACGACATACGCGAGTATCGTATCAGATTCTGCTTGTTTACGCTTGAATCGCTGAGTGCAGTTTTTCAGCAACCGTTTTTGCATCGATCTTTTTCCCAAGTTTTCGTATCACCATTCCTACGAGAAAGCCTAACACTTGTTGTTTCCCCGAACGAAAATCGGCCACCGCTTTTTCCTGTTCCTCAATCACAGCATGAACAGCTGTTTGAAGATTACTTTCAGAAATCTCATCGTTTTTTGAAAACGCAGTAACTTCTGCGACAACAACATCAGCAGATTTTCCTTCAACAAGCACTTTTTTGTTCACGATCGCTTGTGCCACCGAAACAACCATATTTTTGTGAGAAGAAACGAGCAATGCATCGATCACTCCCGCAAAAGACCGATTTTGGGCAACTGTCCGCGCGATGTTTTCTGGAATTCCTGCCAAAATATAACGAGAAATCGCATCTTCGGGTAGCTCGGGAAGTTGAGCACGAATTTTTTCAAAATCTTCATCGGAAAATCTCATTGGGGGAAGATCGGGTTCGGGAAAGTAGCGATAATCCTCAGCATTTTCTTTCGATCGTTGCGAAACAGTTCCATTTTTTGATTCGCTCCACCCTCGAGTTTCCTGAACAGGCACCGCGTTTTGAGTGAGCAGTTTTTCATGTCGCTCGAGTTCGAATGTGCATGCTTTTTCTAAAAATCGGAATGAGTTGATGTTTTTGACCTCAACTTTATACGCGGGAAGTGTTTTTCCATCGGTTGAAAGCGAAATATTGGCTTCCAATCGCATACTTCCTTTTTCCATATCGGCGTCGCTAATGTGAAGTGTTCGAACAATTTCCTGAATCTTTTTTGCGTACTCACGGGCTTGTTGCGGGGAACGAATATCAGGTTCTGTCACGATTTCAACTAATGGAACACCTGATCGATTAAAATCAATGCATGATGTTCGTGTGCCGTGCACGAGAATGTGTTGCATTTTCGCGGTGTCTTCTTCCAGATGAACACGACGAATTCCAATTCGACCAACACTGGTGTCGATATATCCGTTTTCACATAACGGTTGATCGTATTGTGAGATTTGATATCCCTTTGGAAGGTCTGGATAAAAATAATGTTTCCGATCGAATTTAGATTGTGTTGCGAGATTGCAGTGAAGCGCCAAACCGAGAAGTTGCGTCCATTCCACCGCTTTTCTATTTGTACGTGGAAGAGCGCCAGGCATTCCTAAGCAAACAGGACAAGTATAAATGTTTGGTTTTCCTGCACCAAACGGATCGTTTTTGCATCCACAAAACATTTTTGAATTTGTTTTCAACTCAACGTGAATTTCTAAACCGATGATTGGAAAATAGGTCATGGGTGTTGCTCCAAAAGAGGTGGTTTTTCTGTATGCCAGTTCGTGGCTTGTTGAAATGCATTTCCGAGTTGCAAGAGGGTGAGTTCATCGAAAGGTTTCCCAATCAGTTGAATTCCAATCGGAAGTTTATCTGAAGAAAATCCCGCAGGAATCGCAAGACTTGGGACGCCTGCCAAATTGATGGTAACGGTGTAGAGATCTTCAAGTAGGTTTCGCATGGGATCCGACAAAAGCTCGCCAATTCTCGACGGTTTACTGGGCGTAACAGGCGCAAGAAGCGCGTCACAATGCGACAATGCCTCGCGATATTCCTCAATGAGAATTTCTCGGGCTTTTTGTGCTTTTTTGTACAGTTCGTCGGCATATCCAGCAGAAAGTGCGTAGGTTCCAAGTAAAATACGTCGAATTGTTTCTTCAGTAAAGTTCGATCGATCTTGGCCATATCGAATTCCGTCATATCTTGCTAAGTTTGAACTTGTTTCACTTGGAGCGATTAAATAATAAATCGAAACCCCAAGCGATACATATGGCATAGAAACGTTCACAAACTCAACTCCAAGACGTTCGAACGCCTTGATTGCTTGATCAACAACAGCGCGCACTTCATCAGTTAATCCTTCACCAAAAAACTCTTTCGGCAACCCGATGCGCATCTTTTTCACGTCACGTTGAATCAATGTCGGATAATCGGGAACAGGAAGTGGTGAAGACGTGAGATCGTGTGGATCGTTTCCAGCAATTTCTTTTAGTACGAATGCGAGATCGTCAACAGACTTTGCCATTGGACCAACCGTGTCCAGTGATGACGCGTACGCGATCGTTCCATAACGTGAAACGCGACCGTAGGTTACCTTCAATCCTGAAATATTACACATTGAGGCGGGACTGCGGATTGATCCACCCGTATCTTCGCCAATAGAAAAGAGAACCATGCGCGTGGAGATTGCCACAGCAGAGCCACCACTTGATCCCCCAGGAATACACGAAAGATTCCACGGATTTTTTGTTGGACCAAAATCGGTGTTTTCTGTTGATCCCCCATGACCCCATGCATCTTGGTTATTTTTTCCCACAAGCACCGCACCCGTGTGTTGCAGTTTTTCATACACCGTTGCACTGTAGGGTGGAGTAAAATCTTGAAGCACAGCACTCGCGGATGTCGTGCGTATGTCTTTTGTGCAGTACGCATCTTTCAACGAGTATGGGAGTCCAAAAAAAACAGCATGATCCTGCTCGTGTTTTTGAATTTCGCGAACAGCACGCTCTTTTTCTTGAATAGTGATAAATGCGTTCAGTTGTTCATGTACTTGATGGATGTTTTGATATGCCTCATCAAGTAACTCGTTTGGAGAAACCTGTTTTTCACGGATCATGTGCAGGATGTCGCGAATCGAATGATCCATAATCTTCGTTTGATTAGGCATCGTCTCCTCCAAATACGTATGGAGCAAGAATGTATCCATCTTCCGACATAGCATGTGCGAGCGCTTCAGCTTGGGAAAGTGATGGTTCTATTACATCTTCACGAAAAATATTTTCCAGATCGGTTGGACGCGTCTCACTATGAATCGAGGATAAATCAAGTGATCGTAAGTTGTTCATGTACTGCACAATCGTGCTCAATGTTGACGCGAAACGTTTTTTTTGTGCGACGGTTAATGGAATTTTCGCCATACTCCCAAGCGTTTCCACCATTTTTTCGTCGAGCGCATGTGAGTTCATATTTGATGAATATACCACCGAGGATTTTAAATATCTAGAGGAAATCGAGATTACACCGCGCGCAACGCGCGAATTCGTTCGGCAACTGGAGGATGTGTCGCAAACATATGTGCAAACCACCCTACCGCATCATAATGATTTTTTAGAGGATTTACGATGTACAAATGTGACGTGGCCTTATTCGCCGCTTCCAAAGGTTCGGTGTCCGTCGCCAAAAGTTCGAGTGCAGAGGCTAAACCTTCGGGATATTTTGTCATGGCGGCCGCGGACGCATCTGCCAAAAACTCTCGTCGGCGTGAAATCGCTAGCTGAATGAGTTGTGCGATGATCGGGGAAAGAAGTGCCATCACCACGCCTACTATGAAAAAAACAATCTGTAGTTGATTTGCGTCACGATCCCGACTGGATCGAACCCTTCCCCCAATGCGAAGAAACCAGTCAGCGCACAACGCAATGAGGCCAACCAACACACTCACAAGAGACATCAAAAGCATGTCGTAGTTGCGAATATGCGAAAGCTCATGTGCAATAACACCTTCAAGTTGTGTCCTGTTCAATTTTTGAAGTAAGCCGGTCGTTGCGCACACCACGGCGTGTTTGGGATCGCGACCAGTTGCGAACGCATTCATCGCTGAGTCTTCAATGACATATAACTTTGGGAGCGGAAGATGCGCACCTAGACAGAGATTTTCGGTGACGGTATAAAAATGAAAATCGTTTTGCCGAGAAGCAGGTCGTGCGCCACTAATTGTGAGAATCACTTGATCGGAAAAATAATAAGACAAAAGACTTCCCAGTCCAGAAAAAATTAGTGCAACCCCAACCGTCTCTAACCCATACCCCATCGCCTGAGAAAAAATCCAGGTCACCACAGCAACAAACAGCATAAAACCCGCGACAACGATGATACTGGATCGTTTATTTGCATCAACAAGATGATAATAGGTTTGCATACCTGAACTAGATTTACGAATTTATAATGAAACCTTCACATCTTCAGTGTCTTTTTGCGTAACTTCAAGATGAGAACCGGATTCCATACCTGCGAGTCCTTTTTCTTCACCAAATCCAAACACCTGTGCAACCAGATTGCTGGGAAATGTCATGCGTTTCATGTTGTACTCTTGAGAGAGATCAATCAAAATACGTCGGCTGTACATCAGTTTATCCGAAGTATCACGAAGCTCATTCATAAACTGCGTTAAGGATGCCTGAGCTTGCATTTGAGGATTGCTCTCGACAAGCACATTCATTGCGGGAACCAATTTTTGAATTTGATCGATCGCCACCTCGGAATCCGCAAGACTACCCGATCGAACGGCTTTTGCTGATGAAGCCCGCGCCTCAGACAACAATTTGAAAATGCCAGTTTCGTGAGAAAAAGAAGCCTTTACCGACGCTTCAAGGTTTGGAATGAGCGAAGACTGTCTTTTTAACTGGTTTCCAATTTCTTGGATGGATGCCTTAATGCGCGTTTTGAGTGTTTGAAACAAGTTGTATAAAGAAATCACATACAACACCACTCCTGCGAGAACTGCAAAAACCAAAAAAAGTGAATTCATGAGCCTCCTCAATTTTCTGCACAGCTGAACTAATACTTAGCAGTCTATATATTCTTCTGCTAGATGTCAAGAGCGAGTTCATTTTGCGAACCGAACCTTTTTTTGATACAATGCAGAGATTCGGGGCCCGTGGTGTAGTGGTTAACATGTCTCCCTGTCACGGAGAAGATCGTCGGTTCGAATCCGATCGGGCTCGCCATACATGAAACGATCAACACTAACTTCTATTCTTTATCAGATTAAATCACGCGAAGATGTGATGAGCATTTTTTTGGGATGTATCGCCCTAGGAGCCGTTGGGTATGCGATCTTTTCTCAGTTTCTCAAGTTCAAATCGGGATTGATTGAAGTTCATCAGACCACAACCCAATCCGCAGGTGATACTACCACAACACCCTCTGGCAGAGTTCATATTACAGAAGCATCCGATACCCTTTGGAACATCGCACAAAAATACTACGGTGATGGCAACAAGTGGGTCCTGATTTACGAACAAAATAAAGAAAAAATTCACAATCCCGATGCGATGGTTGCTGGAGTCGAACTCGAAATTCCAATTGAATGATTGATCTGCGTTGATGTGTTAAACTACCTCATTGCTCGATTATTTGAAGCGTTGCGGGTGTGGTTCAATGGCAGAATGCATCCTTCCCAAGGATGAGACGAGGGTTCGATTCCCTTCACCCGCTC
>DNEP01000012.1 GCA_003487265.1 Minisyncoccota bacterium | reverse complement strand
ACCTCCTCTGCTAAGTTCTATGCTCAGGCGAATACGGGCAACGCATCAATGTCTGGTACACTCACCATTGGCAATGGGCAAGCCATCCAAAGCGCGTATCACGACCTCGTCTTAAACTACAAAAATGGAGCGAACTCGTGGACGCCAGCAGTAACATTCACCACGTATGGGACTGCAAAATTTGCAAGCGATGTTCAACTCCTCAGCGACGATCTCCTTGATTCAGATGGAACCACACTCGTTACCTTGGATGCAAGCAATAATCACGTGCTATTCCCAGGAGCTGGAAACGTGGGAATTGGCCTCGCAACCCCAACCGCCAAACTGGATGTTGCGGGAGATGCCTCAGTTTCAGGAATGTTAACTTTTAGAGGCACAACCGATCCAAAGATAAATATTTTGAACGGAGAAAGTTTTGGAATTCGAACTTCAAGAGGCGGAGACGCGGGACTGAGTGAAAAATTTACTGTCCTAGCGGATGGGAATGTGGGAATAAATGAAGCTTCTCCTCTTGCAAAGCTGACAATTACAGAAACCGATGCAACAAATGCACTACGTATTAATGTAAATGGTGCAACAACAGCATACTCTGCTCTCTCATCAAGTACCTTAACCATGAATCGAAATGATACATCTACGGTAGGTTTTATCATTAAAACCACAAATAATGGATCATGGGGAACAAATGGTGGATATATCGCACTCTCACCAAATAACAGTGAGACGATGCGTGTAACAACGGCGGGGAATGTGGGGATTGGAATAACGAATCCTGCGTATACCTTTGATTTGACAGGAAAAGGACATGTCGCGTATACAGGAACACCAAACAATGATAATGCTCTTCAAGTAGAGTATCTAAATACAAACGATACAGTTGAAACTTTGCACGAGAGTGCTGGAGTTTATATCTCCAATGAACCAACTGGAACAATTACTTCGGACACAAGTGCTTCAAGTAGAATAACGAACGGGTTAAAAATTTGGGTGGATGATTCAACTGTTCTCGATGCAGCAGATCTAACTGGGATCGCAACTAAAAATGTTAAGGGAATTGTTATTGATGCAAAAGACACGGGGGGAGCCTATGCAACTACCGGAGAAAATATAGCTGTGGTATATGGGGGCATCTTCAGAGCTCAGGGAAGTAATAGTAACAGGAGTTCAACAGCATATGGGTTGTGGATTGATTCAAATGGTGCTGACAACAACTTTGCAATCTATGCCAATGCAGGAATCAATTACTTTAATGGAAACGTCGGTATCGGCACCACCGCTCCAGGATATAAACTCGAGGCTAGCGCTGGTTCAGGAAAAGGAATTCACGTTGTTTCCACCTCCAGTACCGCACTCGAAACACTGTACTGCGAATCCTCGGGAACCAACGGCTGTGGTGGAAACCGCGCGTGGTACAACTCGTCCGATGCGCGTCTCAAACACGACGTTGCCACCATCACCAACCCACTCGAAAAAATCGAGGCGCTTCGCGGTGTTACCTACAAATGGAACGACTCTAACGAATCAGATATGGGGTTCATCGCACAAGAAGTACTTCAAGTTGTTCCCGAAGTCGTTGGACAAGATGCAAACGGCATGTACGGACTGCGCACAACACAACTCATCGGACTCCTCGTTGAGGGAGCAAAAGCACAACAAGTGCAGATTCGCGAACTCCAACTCGAAAACGCGAGCATTTCCCCATCTCTGGTAGAGATGCAAACATCATTGGACGAACTCGCGCAAACACAAGACGCATTCGCTTCCATCACGCTCTCAAGTACGGGCGATGTCCAACTCGAGCGATCCATTGCGGGTGAATACACACTCAAATCAACCATCACACAGTCCCCCATCACCACAATCCTCGCCTCGGCTCAACAGATTACCGCCAACCTCACCGCTGGAAAGATCAAAACAACGGAACTTCAATCGGCGAAAATCGAAACAGAAGAACTGAACACATCCGTTGTTCGCTCCAATGCCCCGTTAACAAACACCGAGATCCGACTGAATCCAGATTCCATTGATATTGTGAACACAGAAAGTGCGCAAAACCCCATCACTGTTGCAACCTTTGATGCAGAAGGAAATGCGAGCTTCTCAGGCGAGATCACCGCGGAATCCACACGAACCAAGGTGTTGCGCGCACAGAAGATCGAATCAGAAGAAATCACCTCCACACAGGCGCAGTTTGGCGAAGCAACCATTTCGGGAACCCTCTACGCAGACTCAATCACCGCAAACACGATTGCAGGACTCAACGACACCGTCGATCAAGCCGTGCTCAAGTCTGTGCAAGAACAGATCGACACCAACGGATTTATCTCCACATCAAACACCACCGCACTCCAAGAACTCATCGCCTCGCTCCTCCCCGCCGACTCTGCCTCAACCGAGGCCGCACTCGCCGAACTTTCCATGGAACCCACAACCGTTCCCCTCTCCGTCGAATCACTCACCATCACAGGCGACCTCACAACGGTGAACGCATCTGTTCAACACCAGCTCTCTGTTTCGAATACGGTCTTTATATCTCAAAATATCATATCAGTACAAAATACCGACACACTCTACATAGAACCATATAAGAACGCATCAATCGATATCCTTGCAGGCACCCTTAAACTCAACAGTTTAGGACACATTGAGATCAACGGAGACGTGTCGATCAACGGATCACTTCTGGCCGACCGCATAGAACTGCGCGATTCCGTCACCGGCACCACCGCCGCGAGTATTGATGCGTCGGGATCAGCAGTTGTCCAACAGCTCACCACCCCAGTGATCGCCATCGCAACAGACGAACAACCCACCATCAATCTCGACAACTCCATCACCTCAAACACCACCGTAGGTCAAGCAGTCCTGCCAAAGCTTCAACAAACGCTCACCATCTATTCCAAGTACATCAAAGATACAAGCTTAATCTACCTCACGCCAACCTCATCCACACAAAATCAAACGATGTANNACGATGTACGTCGCGTCCAAAACAACCTGCGCACCCGACGCGACAATTCCGTGCGAACCTTCATTCACCATCTCGGTTGACGCACCCGCAACTTCACCCATTGCATTCAACTGGTGGATTGTTGATCTGCAAGCGAGCGAAACATCGGGACTATAAAGGAGAAAATCTAACTCAAAAATCGTAATCAGAAAAATAAAAAAATATGTCAATAACACACACTTGACATACCAGACAAAAACTCATTATGATGATACAAGATATGACACTTCCATTCACACATAAACAGTTCGCTCTATACGCATCGCTATTTTTGTTGCCAGTGATTTCTGCCGTTGGATATAAAACAATCTCGGCAAAACAGCTCACACCACCCCAAGAACTTCAACCCGCGCAATCAACGGTAGCAGAAGAAACAAGCGCGTCATCCGATTCATACGCGCTCACGGGCGCACCAACCACATACACCAACGCATCTGCAACCTCGAATTACGAATATGAACTCTCTCTTGCGCAAGGATTCTTGAAAAAAGCTGTCGCACTTTCAAACCAATCCCAAGTACAGTCCGTAGAAGAGAAAAACAAGATCGTCACCTATCTTAATCAGGCTGTTGGATCCGCCTCTCGCGCGATCGAACTCAACGCTAACGACGCGCGTGGCTTCGCGATTCGCGCAAAAATCTACACCGCGATCGCAAGCATCAATCCTGAAATGCAAACCCTCGCCGATGCAGATACACAACAGGCAGCGTCACTTTCCGGATCAACCCTGCAAGCAACGCCAATTCAAGAAAACCCACTCGATCTTCTTCCCACACAACAAGCGCAAGCCCCACAAGCAACCGACACGCTGATCGCAGCCCCAACCGACGGCGAACAAGCAACGTTGCAATCAACAACTGAAACAAACGCCACCTCTGGAACTGCTATCATTAAACAAAACGAGCAAGAGGTTCGCGTGGATACCACCGCCCTCTTGGAATCCTCGCTCGTGTTTGCAACCGGACCAGATGGCGTCTCAACATTCATTAAAAACAAAGAACCAAACAACGGATTCACCGTTGGAACCACTGCCCCCGTATTAGAAGATACCCAAATCCATTGGGTGATCACACAACAATAAAAGAAAAGGACACTATGGATCAACAGCCTCAGTCTTCGCGTCTTGTCGAACTCACAAGTTCACTTTCTTCGTATGTCGTTGCGGGTTTTCTCGCGCTGTTTCCCATCTTTTTCTTGTTGTTCACCTCAAATCCAATCGAAATCAACAAAATCGCGCTCATGATTGTGGCGTGTTCTCTTCTTGGATTGGCGTGGATCGTACAGATCATGAAAAAAGGATCAGTGCTGATCCGACCATCAACCATACTTGCGGCGCTCGTTCTTTTTACAGGTACATCTGTGCTTTCCGCACTTGCGACATCTTCAAATCGCATTGATGCCTTTTCCGGTCGCACGCTTGTGATGTTGGTCATGACAGGATTTTTCTTTTTCTCGACCACCATCGCGCGCCGATCAACCACCATCGCGCTTTCTTCAAAATCAAACCTCTTTTTGTGGGCGTACACCTTTTCCGCTGGACTGTTGGGTATTTTTGTTCTACTCCAACCCACGGGATTCGGACTCCCTTGGTTTATTAATCGATCGTTTGGCGTTTCACTTCCAAACAGTATCACCTTTCAAACAACAGGCTCCCTCTTGCTCACACTGTTTCTCCTCATTTCTGCAACAATCGCCCATTTAACCGAAGTGTTTGCGCAAAAAGAAAAACTTGAAAAAACGATCCACTCTGGGTTTTTTGCATTTTTCTTGCTCGCATCGGTTGTCACGGGCTATTTCTTGCTTCCAAACAACGAAGGTGCGCTTATTTTTCAACCGTTTTCTTCGAGTTGGTCGATTGCAATGGATATTTTGAAACAACCGAAAACCGCGTTGATTGGTGTTGGACCAGAATCATACCTTTCCGCATTCACACAATACAAACCCGTATCACTAAACACAACGCCATACTGGAATGTGCGATTCGGGTCTGCACGCATCGAGGTACTTCAAATTCTCACCACAACGGGAATCATCGGATTACTCGCATTCGTCTTTTTCTACTCATCCGCGTTTCGTACTATGTTTCCTCTTCGCGCACAAACACGATCGTTGGTGACCATTGCGGCCACGCTCTTGCTGTACCATCTCGTGTTCCCCGCAACCACCGTTTCCTTTGGAATCTTGGTTGCGATCTTGAGTGCAATCTGCATTGAAAAAAACAGACAGAACGATCAAGACATCATCGCCCTTTCCCTGTTTTCTGTTCGATCACGCGACCTGTATAGCTCCTTCACCGAACAAAAAAGCGAACGACTCGTCCGCCAAATCTCGGTTGCACTTGTTTCGTTACTCGTGTTCCTCGGTCAAGCATGGAGCGTGCTGTGGTTCGAACGCCTGTATCGTGTTGAGGTACTACTTCAACAGTCATACATGGCCTCTGTCGCAGGGGATCTTCAAAAACAATACGATCTTCAAGCAAAAACCATTGCACTTCTTCCGCAAAGTGATCGTGTTCGACAGATTTTCGCCACAACAAACTACTTGATTGCTACTGGAATTGCGGGAAAGAAAGAGCTCAGCGAACAAGATAAAACAACCTTGAATGCACTTGTTCTTCAGGCTGTTCAAGAAGCCAAAAACGCAACCGCGCTCAATCCGCTTAAAACACAGAACTGGGAAACACTGCTTTCAATCTATCAACAGTTGATTGGGGTAGTACCAGAAGCCGAACAGTGGGCAGTCGCCGGATCTGTGCGCGCAATCCAAACCGATCCCGCAAACGCGATGCTTCGCTTGAACCTTGGAATGTTGTACGCACAACTCCAAGATCACAATCAAGCAACGTTGCTGTACCGACAAGCGATCGAGCTCAAACCTAACTTGCCAGGAGCCTATTTTCAGTTAAGCATTTCCTTGCAAGAATTGAGTCGATTTGAAGAAGCCTACCAAGCGATGGTGCAAGCACAAACGCTCGCAAAAGACCCAACGTTGCAGGTATCGGAAGAAGAAATCAAGGTGATTGATGAACAAGTTGCAGCACTCAAAAAAGTTGTTGACGATCTGCAGAAACAACGCGAAGCGCAACAAGCGCAATCGCAAACAACTGGCACAACGTCATCAACACCAACGGGAACAACGCAACAACAAGAATCCTCGCTCCCCTCAGGTGCCATCCGACTTCCCGAAGAGCTTGGGCTCCCAGAAGAAGAAGCTCCCACGGGCGTACCAACGGGTACAAATGAGTCCACACCAGAACCTGTTGCGACCTCTCCCTCACCGGAACCCACACCAACACCAGCAGAATAATGGAAATTCCTTATTCACACACGTAATACGTTGCGCTCTCTTCATCGGGTGACAATCCGCATCGTCGCTGACTTTCTTGTGCAGAAGCGTCTGCGGGATTTTCCAGTTCGGCCGACAGTCGATACGTGTCGCTATCCTCAAATAAATACACATACGCGCGTGCGTCATACAACGGATCTTGTGGCACATCCTGCATGTACATCGTATCTCCATCCGAAAATGGAACTTGGAAAGAAAAGGTTTCGGGAAATGATTGATGATCGTTGTAGTACATACGCAACGCATTTTTAATCTGAGACAAATCCTGTTTTCGGCGCGAATCCCTTCCCCGCTCACGCACAGACGAAAAGTTTGCAAACAGCGCAGAGGCCAAAATCCCAATGATCGCAATAACAATCAGCAGTTCAATTAATGTAAAACCGCGGAGACGTGTGTTCATATTACTCCTTTTTGCATGATCTATTTCCCGCAACAAGCGGAGTGTCCATTGAAATATTCGAACTTGATACGCCGAATTGACAATCCGTGACATCCGTTTCGAAACTCAGCGCGTACTCTTTGTCTTTTTCGTTCTCAAGATGGGTAAAAATTTGATACGCACGCGGGTGCGTGTCGGCATCGGGAACATACAGATAGGTATAGCTTGAATTTGGATCAGCGGGAACTTTCGACATGTACACCACATTGCCTATCGCAAACGACTCTCCCGTATCAACAGAAACAGGTATTCCGCTCGCATCAAGATACGAAAAAAAGCTACTCCCACCTTCATACGTGGGGTACTCCCCTTTATCATTCATATATGCTTCCAAAGCCGTTTGGAGTTGTTTGAGATCGCTTTTTCTGCGCGCGTCGCGCCCTTTTTGTGTTGAACCAGCAAAATTCCCCGCAACGACCGTAGTAATCACCGCAAGAATCGCCATCGTGATGAGCAACTCAATCAAGGTAAACGCTTTGATGTTCCGTATCATAGTATTCATCATACGCGAATCTCAGTCCACGCTCAAGCAGAACTCACCCGAGTCGTGACAGATCATTCCCGCACCCGTACACCCACCACCAGTATTCGGAAGACAGGTACACACGCCGAGTTGATTACAATCATCTTGAATAAACATTTTTCCCCAAGAATAAATGCGATCGTATCGTAAATTTCCACTGGTGATCCCATACTGATAATCGCCTACCTCTCCATCTTCACTAAAGCCGATGTGAACAAGATTTCCTTCTTCATCTTTTTCGGTTACACTCGGAACCTCGACGACCGTCCACATTCCAAAAAAATGCGGGGTCATGCGATAGTACTCGTACGGTTTTTTTGTCATCGGATCGCACAGCACCACAGGAAGATACGGTTGGAGATCGGCTGAACCGCAGCGTTGAAGAAGTGATGGATCGGGATACTCGTCGTTTTCGTCGTAATACCGTTCCAGTGCGATTTTATATGCCTGCAAATCGCTCTTTCTGCGCGCGTCCATTCCGCGCAAATAGCTCGTACGAAACGAAAACAAAATACTCGCGATAATCGCACTTAAAATGCCAATCACAATGATCAACTCGATCATGGTAAAACCAGTGGAAGAAAGCGTTTCACGCGAACGAAACAATCGGAACATAAAAAAAGTATAGCACGCATCATAGGAAAATGATCTGCGACCTGTTGTGGACCTGATCGGACTCGAACCGACCACCTCACGAATGCGAATCGTGCGCTCTACCAGATGAGCTACAGGCCCGTATGTTTTCCTGTTGCGTCGTCACAAACACACACAACAAGTGGACTCGAGGGGAATCGAACCCCTACTCTGTCTATGCCATAGACACGTGATACCATTTCACTACGAGCCCGATCCCGAAGTCGAGTGAATTATAACATCTTTACACGCATGAAAAAAAGGGATATCGTGATAAATATATGAACGTACTATCCTTAAAAATGTATTTTCGCTCCCACAAAACGAAAGTTCTTCAGGGATTAGGGGTAATATTCTTCCTTCTTGTTTTAGGAATAGGCATCGCATTTTCCTCTGGAAGAATCTCTTTGGATGTGCGCCAACGCGCTGCAACGGGAAAAAGTGATCCCGTTGGATGGATTGATCTTGTCGATCAAGAAGGCAATGTTGTGGGATGGGCACTCGACCCCGATCTCCCCGCTGACTCGATTGATATTCATGTGTATATTGATGGACCCGCGGGGGTTGGAACATACGTCGGGTCAACAACAGCGGGCAGAGCAAGAAATGACGTGAATGAAGTCATGAAGGTTTCTGGCATGCACGGGTATTACTATCAACTTCCCGATTCTTTCTTTGACGGAAAAACGCACACCGCCTTTGTTCATGGAATTGATCTAACGGGAAACGTCAATCAGTTATTACTTCCACAGACGGGAGCAACGTTTACACTTCCCAAAAAAGATACTCCTACCCCCTCAGAGATTCCAGTACCCACAGAGGTTCCAGGAGCAGACGAGCGTGTTCTATTTCATCCTAGCTATACTGTAGATGATAATGTTGTAACTCAGTCATTTACTACAAATGCTTACGGCGTAACATCATTACGTTACATAGATTCCCGAAAGTTACGCATGTCATTAAAAGCTCCAGATAGAATCGACCCTAGTGATGGTCCTCTTATCTCTCTGCAAAAATCTTTTCCAAGCTTTCAACTCCCAAATGATTATATCGTTGAGGTTGAAACAAAATTAGACAAATCTTACGACGGAAATGCTTGGTATATTATAGTTCTCAATGATCAATCAGTAGATAAACCATTTAATGATAATGCATATAATGTTGGCATTCATCAGAATTCGGGTTTGTATAGAATTTCTAAAATGGTAAATAGCTTGGAGACAGAGATTAGTAATAAAAGGACAGATACTATTGATCCTAGTTATGTAAACAAAATACGAATTGAGCGGAAAGGTGATAGTATCCGTTTGATAATTAACGGTATTTTTGTTGATGAGATACAAGACAATTCGTACAAAGGTGGGGTTATTTCACTTTTAGCAAAGGGCTATGCGTCTTCGTACGCAGTAATAGAATTTAACAATTTTATGGTAAAAGAATTTAGTGAAACAAGTAAGTGAGCTCACAAATTCTGTTTTTGGGTTCGCGAATCAATACGTAACCAATTTTAAGATGATCACTAGCCCTACCTTCGCGCCAGCTCGACCACACGTTGTGTGAGATCCTCAACGCCCTCTTTTGTTGCAGAGGAAAAGAACATCACATCGAGTTTTTCAGCTTGAAATGCGCGCGCGATCTCTGCTTGTAATTCCTCATCGTACAAATCGCATTTGCTGACACCAATAACTCGATGTTTCGTCATCAGAGATGCGTGATACGATCCCAGTTCTTTTTCAAGCACACGATAGGTTTTCACCATCGAGTCCGCTTTTTGTGATGCGGAAAGCGATTCATCCATCATCACATCCTGTTCCAACGCAATCACAAATAACAACACACGACATCGCTCGACGTGGCGAAGAAAATCAAGCCCCAACCCTTTTCCTTCCGACGCGCCTTCGATCAATCCAGGGATATCTGCCAAGATCAAATCAACGCGTTCATCACCATATTTTTTCGTAAGAACACCAATATTCGGCGATAAAGTGGTGAACGGATAGTCGGCGATCTGCGGTGTTGCGCGAGTAAGCGTTGCGAGCAAGGTTGACTTCCCCGCATTCGGAAGACCAACAAACCCCACATCCGCAAGTACCTTAAGTTCCAATGTTACGTTCATGGTTGGCGTTTTTTCGCCATCTTCCGCAGTCATCGGCGTGGTGTTTGTGCTCGATTTGAACGTGGGATTCCCGCGGCCACCCTTCCCACCCTTGGAAATACAGACACGTTCTTTGTCGCGCATAATCTCCGCGATCTGCGTTCCCTTCCAAAAAACCGCGGTACCTAATGGAACCGCGATCTCCAAATCAGCGCCGTTTTTCCCGTGCTTCTCCCATTTCCCACCGTTATCTCCATCCTCGGCTTTGAACTCTCGGGATCCGCGAAACTGCATCAAGGTGTTGAGATTGCGATCTCCAATCATCCAGACCGATCCCCCATCGCCACCATCTCCACCGTCGGGACCGCCTTTTGGCATGAATTTTAATCGCAAAAAATGAACGATTCCATCGCCACCATTCCCCGCTTTCACCGAAATTTCAACATGATCAACCATAAATATCATTCCTTTCGAACGACGCAATCATATCATACCAACGGTCAGCACGCGTTAAAACAAAGCGCTACAAATACGACAGCGGATTTTCGAGCACGCCACCTTTTCGAATCTCAAAGTGCAGATGCGTCCCCGTGCTTCGACCGGTGCTCCCCATTTGCCCAAGTACGTCACCACGATTCACGGTTTGCCCTTCTTGCACGCTAATCGCCGAAAGGTGTGCGTACAACGTCACATATCCATTGCCGTGATCAACCATCACGCGATTTCCATATCCCGAGTTGTCCTTCCACCCTGCAATGATCACCGTGCCCGCATCACTCGCAAGGATTGGACCCCCGCCCGCACTCGCGATGTCGATTGCTTTGTGATAAAACTTGTATTCTTGCGTGATACGACCTGCCGCGGGCCACACAAACGATCCCAATGCGGAAACCGCTCCCGCGTTCGGCGTAATCTTGGAGGCAAAGGTCGGCGACGGAAGCTCGGGTTTTGGCATCACCCCATCGGGAACCACAAGCCCCTGACCAATTGAAAGCGCAAAGGTTTCGTCATTTGAAAACGTGTTGAACGGATAGTTAATAATCGCTTGCGCTTGAACGTTGTCGAGTCCATATCGTTTCGCGATCGAATAGATCGTCTCCCCTTTCCTCACTTTGTGATACACCCCATCAACCGGAAGAATTTTGATCGATTGATTCGTTTTTACGACAGGTTTTTTCTCATCAAGATTGTTCAACCAAATAACGGTAGTTTCTTTTAGTCCGTATCGCTCCGCAATCTGTTTGACTGTTTCCCCTTCTTTTACGATATGCTCCACAATTTCGCCACCGCGGTACTCGAGCACCTCTTTCCCCTGCGTGGTTGTCAGACTTGTTTCATAATCAATGGGTGCATCAAGCACACCACCAACAATCGTCGCCTGTTGTTGATCATCTGCCCGAACCTGCTCCAAAATAAATGGGCCCAGAGACATTCCCAACAACAACAAACTCATCAATCCTACATGCAACACCGCGCGCGCGTACTTCCCACGCTTTTTGTACAGCGACCCAACAAGAATATCTTTTCCCTTTTCAAATGCAAAAAAACGCTGGTAAATCGAGTTGCGAATGTAGGTTCGCAAAAAACGAATAAACTGTACGAGATCAGAAAAAAACTGTTTTGATTGTTCGCCAACTGTTTGGTGACCAGACATGAACGATTGCTCCTTTGAAACGCCTCGCGCAACAATGCGCGCGCCGAACAAACGGCAGACGTTACCCTTCTTTTAAGCTCGCTAAAAATTCTTTATTCGAATCTGTTTTTTTGAGTCGTTCAATCAATAATTGTGAGCGCTCATCTTTTCCAAGCACATCAATCATACGACGCATCACAATCACACTTTGATAATCACTTGGAGTAAACAACAACTCTTCTTTGCGTGTTCCCGACCGTTGCACATCAATCGACGGGAAGATTCTGCGTTCCGCGAGCGTGCGATCAAGCACCAACTCCATGTTTCCCGTACCCTTGAACTCTTCGTAGACGAGATCGTCCATGCGGGAACCCGTATCCACAAGCGCGGTGCCGATAATCGTGAGTGAGCCGTGACCTTCAAAGTTTCGCGCCGCACCAAAGAAACGCTTTGGCGGGTACAACGCCGCGGGATCAAATCCACCCGAAAGCGTACGACCACTGGTTGGAATTGCCAAGTTGTAGGCGCGAGCCAAACGCGTAATCGAGTCCAATAGAATCACCACGTGTTGACCATCTTCCACAAGTCGCTTGGCTCGTTCAAGTGCGAGCTCCGCAATGCGGGTTTGTTCCTCGGCTGGCTCATCGAAATTACTTGCCGCGACCTCACCTTTTCCACCGGTGATCGATTCGATATGACGACGAATCTCGGTCACTTCTTCTGGGCGTTCACCGATTAACACCGCCATCACATGACTGTCGGGATAGTTTTTCGCAACTCCCGTTGCGATTTCTTTCGTAATGGTCGTTTTCCCCGCTTTTGGAGGTGAAACAATCATTCCACGTTGTCCTTTTCCGATAGGCGCAACAAGATCAATTAAACGTGTGGAAAGTGGTTCCTTCCCCGACTCGAGCGTGTACTTTTCATCCGGATGCACGGGGGTGAGGTTTTCGAAGCGGACGCGCTTCTCCATCTCCTCGATTGGTTTCCCATTCACTTTTTCAACGCGAAGGAGACCATAATACCGTTCGTTTTCTTTTGGAACACGCGCCACACCCTCAACAAAATCCCCTGGACGCAAATAATATCGGCGAATCTGCGACGCGCTGATATAGGTGTCCTTGGTCGATGGTGAGTACGTTGGTCGAAGAAGCCCGTGTCCCTCTGGGCTCGTGTCTAACACACCATACACTGCTTCACTTGGCCCATCTTGATCGGTTGATTGTTCTGGGTTGTACGAAGGCGCACGGAACGCCTGTCGGCGGTAGGGATCCTGATTTTGATTCTGATATCGATTTTGATTGTTGTTTTGGTAGCCATTCTGATACCCGCCACCCTGATTTTGATATCCGTTGTTTTGGTAGCCACCCTGCCCGCCCCCTTGACGATTCGTGTTTTGGTAGCCATTTGAGTACGAACGTGAAGATCGACTGGTCACTCGACTCATGCGCGACTGTTGCCCTTGGGGTTCAGGTTGCGTGGGTTGTGTGGGAGAACTGGGTTGAGAAGGTGAAGGTTGCACAAAAGAAGGTGCAGAAACAGGCGAAGATTGAACTGGTTCTGCAGATGGCAGTTCAGCCGTTTTCGCAACTGGAGATTCAACAACCCGCTCAACACCTTCAGCGCCCGTTTTCGCCTCAACTTTTGCTCCCTTTGAGGTTTTTTTTGCATCTGCGCTGTCTTCCCCAACACTTGGGGGTGCCCCGATTAAATCCGTTAAATCCAGATCATCGCCTTTTGATGTCTTGGTGCTGTCGTCGCTCATGGAAAAGCCTCCTTATAAGCCTATACATTCCTTCAAGAAAAAATGAAGTTCATACGTTTCGAAAAAAAGAGAAATTCGAAGCGGAAACCTCCGCTGTGTGAGTATTCTTGCATAAAAGGGGCTGGGTGTCAAATATTGACGAGCGGACACCGGTTTCATCCCTCTCTATTCAATCTTGAATGAAAACTATTTCATATTCTCTCAAGAGAGAATGACAAACCAATCACATCTCTTATCATTCGAATATTACTCCCCTTCGGCAAGAATTGCGCGCAACGCCTCGTGAGGAAGTCGAATTTCGCGATGGACAACAAGCAGACCAACAAGTCCCGTTATCGAAAAAATCGCCCCCAATATTCCCAAGGCGCCTTGGTTTCCAAATCTACTGGCAAAAAATCCAGCGATAATGGGACCCACAATATACGCAAAACTCACCGCCGAACTTTGCAATCCCATTAGATCGTTCCCCATCACGCCAAGCTTCTTGACGTATTCTTGAATCGACGCATCTAAGCTTGGATAGCTGATCGAATACAATGCCGAACTCACAAATGTGAGTACAATGATCCATGGAATGGAATGAATCCAGAGAAACGGAATGAGCACCATTCCAGATAGAAAAGCTGTGGCAAACGAGGTTCTTTTTTTACGAAAATGCTTAGTCATGGTTCCTGTAAGAAGCCCAAAAAATAATGGAGGGGCGGTCCACATGGCAAAAAACAGTATTCCCAATGGAGATTCTTTTCCTAGATCGTTGGCAAGAAGCGCGCCAACACTCCAAAACCCAGACATAACCAACACGAGCCCCAACTCAAGTAAATATACTGGCCATATTTTTTTTAATAGAACCCACCAGATTTTTACTTCTTGACCATACGAATTTAAATGGGTATTCACAGGTTTAATAGTTCCAACACGCGCTCGTTTTTGATGCGTTGCGATGAACGCAAGAAATGTTGCACAATAAAAAAGAAGAGCTAGGAACAGTGGCCCCTTCTCCCAATAAAACGCCACAAGTGTCGCCAAAATCGGCGCAATAAACCACGCCAAAGACCACACGCTACTCATCACTCCCCAAACCCACGGCTGGTGTTCGAGTTGAATCTGTTCATCCACAAAATGATAGTTGCTAAAACGAACAAGCTCGTAATACATCCCCCAAATCGCCATGGCTAGAAGAATCGCAAACAACGAACTTCCAAATACAATCAACACCCCCGGTAATGCGATTGCGAACAACACCGCCCAATACGCGATCGTACTGTATTTCGTTTTCTTAAACCATTTCGAGTACACAAAATCACAAATGAATCCAACAAACGACGAACTTCCCAAAATAATCCCCATGGTTAACTGATTGTTGACCGTATTTTCAATCATAATGGGAAGAAAATACGACATTACCCCATCACCAATCATGAGAAGCATGAGTATGCCACAATAAATACCAATTTGAGTTTGATGAAACACATGCCACAAACGCATTCGACTATGATAGCAGATTATTAAATAATTTCTATCCAAAACAGATGAAAAGGATTACATGTGTTTGCGGAAAATCGCATTAAGCGTTCCCTGTTGATCTTCGGAGATGTCTGTTTGAGATGTGTGTAAAAGCGTTGAAGAACCATCTTGATTGACCCCATACACGCGAAGACCTGGGTTTCTTAAACCATTGTCGATATGCGAACCACTTTTATTTTCAAAACCCGGATCATCGTTAATGGATTTTCCTATTGCAAGGTGGAAAATTTCTCGCATCTTTTCTGTGATTAATACGGAAAGAATATGGAGACCTCCGCCTAGATCAACCTCGGGATTATTTGCCAAACGGTTAATTCCTAATCCCAACTCCGCGATTTTTAATGCGGCATTCGGCAATCTGTTTTCTCCTAACTGCGCAGCATTCGCATCTTCTATCACTTTCTGTTTCAAATACGCTTTTAACATTCGCGCGCGAAGGCTCGACTCATCAATCGCATCGACTTGAACATGTCCTCTTTTCACGACCAGTCGAATCGGATCCTGTAAATCACACACGAGTTGATGTTTTGGAATAGCATCCAGTTGAAACCCGTACACATCCTTATTACGAATTGCCCATTCAATTACATCGGTATCGAGTTGATATAGCACAAATGTTCCTTCGCTATCTCGAACATTTGTGCAGATTTCTCCTGGCGGATTATCCGCCAAAAGAGGAGATGATTCCCAAAGTGAAAGATCAACCTCATAGTCTTGTGCGCGGAGATCAAATCGGTTATTTGCTTCATTCACCCACGAAACCGGACTGGGTTTAATGAGAAGATCTGTACCATCATCTGCAACAAATCGAATGTACGGATATTTTTCCATTTCTTCAATAAGCTCGGTACCCAACCTGCCCATCTTTTCTCGATCTTCAGAAAACATTTCACTCGCAAGCGCTGAGATATCTGCCGTCGGGATCTCTAACCCACTGCAAGAAAGCCCGTAGTCAAATAGATCTGGATCACTTTCTGAAGAAGATACTCCCAAAATATGATCCAAATCGGCTCGCAAATCGTACGCATCGGACAAATTCGAAACGATTATTGTTGGCCTATGAGAAGCGAACAACGCATACGCCTGTTTTAGTCGTGCTCGGTGTTTTTCTTGTAGTTCTTGTTTTTCTTCGGGTGATTGCTGATCGTTCATCTTCGGCTGATTCAAGTAATCGAAGAAATCCACCCGAATACCGAGCGTCCGCAGATCGTCCAAGTAGTGCATCGCTATTGACGCATCATCGAGATCAATAGAACGATAATAGATAACGTGAACTTCCGCGCCCATCTGCCTTGCCATCGTTGCAATGAGTTTGAGTGCGGGGAGATCGCCCGCGCTATCCCAAACAATGCTCAATCTATCAGTCGGATATGTTATTCCATTTTCAACAGATGCCGTTCGTAACTTTAACATGTTCTTCAACAATCCATGAACGCATTTCTTTGCGCGCTCCATGTGTGGGGTGGCTTCGGCATCCATTCGAACGATCTTTTGAGCAATCTCAATAAAACTTGGATGAACATTGTTGCGAGTATCAAATCCCCGCTTGAGACGAAAGTCTTCCCAAGGATTATATGATGGTGTTTGTACAGAATCTGGTTCAATATGCATATTCAGATAGTATATCCTTTCTTTCTATTTTCTCAATCAATGCGTATTTATTCGTTTACTCCGCTTTTTCCGCCACGACCAACAGCCGTTTCCACGTTGTTCCAGGTGGCCAACACGTCTGAAGGATCACCTGTTCTTTTTCCGTCTGCGGTTGGAGTAACGAAACATCGTCGGCAGCAACAATCTTGGTTTCCTTCACCGAATACCAATGTGACTCGCCCCAAAACACAATCTCCACCGTATTCCCCACCTCAAGATCTTTCAAAGAGTAAAAAATCGCGTTGTAGGTTGAAACATTCCAAGAAGCATCTGTTGAGTGCGCAAAAAGAAACATCGTTTTGTTGCTGTTGTAGTCTGGAATCGCACCATCAAGATCCGACGGAAAACCCGACCCCTTGGCGTGCGCGATCCCCTTCTGTAGCGCGGGCTCATAGGATTCTGGATCAGATGCGTCCACATTCGCAATTACTTGCGCATCAACGTTAATTTCGGGAATGCGAATACGAAAGTGATCTTCAGGAGCTATTTCTTTTTCTTGTGTTGTTGCTGGAGCAACGATGTATTCCGCAGATGGCAAAAACGAGTTCGTCGAACGCATCACAAGACTACGAAACTCGAGTGCAAAATAGGGAGCCATTAAAAACAGAATGGATGACATTCCCAAAACCATCGACGTGCTCGCCAAAAAATTGGAAACGGCGTATGTTACAGGATGTATGAGCTTAAAATACGTCGCGCGAGAAAGCGTGCGGATTTTCCCTGCAATCGAGTGCTCCACCTCATCATCGATCGCCTGATCAAGAACCACCCAATTCCCGATAATCGTTCTTCGCTCCGCCCAATCTCTTTTCGCCTGCTCCAACAGAATCTCACCTGCTTTTTTTGTTGAATCAAGTGAAAAATCAATCGAAATGGAAGTGATGAACTCGCGATGCTTCATATGTGTTTACGATCTCCCTACCCATGATACGAAAAATGGGATCCTTGCGGAAGTTCGGATGCCTGCCCAACGCCCGAACCTCCGCACGAACCCCATTTTACCTGCGCTCTTCTCTATTCCTTGCCCATTTATTCGCGTAACCATCTCCGGACCATTGCTCCCAATATTGTCGAGATTCCCGCTCCGAATATCATGATTACGTCTTGAGTTCCTGTTTTTGGTAACTGTTTTGGAGGTGTCGCCTGTTCAACCGAGGGTACCGTTGGGGTTGGAGTTGGGGTTGGTGTTGGAGAGGTTGAGACGTTTCCAAATCGAACAATAATGGTGTCGTTATCACGAAGGGTGATCTCGACTTGTGTTGCGGTTGTTGCTCTCCACCCGTCGCGAGATCGTTCGCGAATCACGATTCGATCACCAGCGTTCAGTCCGCCAATGCGACCACCTTCTCCAGTACCGCTGTAGGTGCGATACTCGCGCCACGCGTTGTTATCTTCGTGCACATATTTCCAGTCGAAGTACCATTCAAGTCCTTCTTCATTGTTTGCGTTCTGCGTTTGTTCCCATGTGCCGTTCGCATTGCGATCGTTGAACTTCATGATGAGAAAGCCTGCATCGCGGGGAGGAGGGGTTGGTGTAGGTGTTGGAGTGGGAGTAGGTGTTGGCGTGGGAGTAGGTGTTGGCGTGGGAGTTGGCGTCACAGGAACTTCCGGCAACAAATCCAGTTTGAACTTGATTTGAATACGAGGTCCAGGCTGAATTGTTCCTAAGTTCAACTGCTCATAAAAAAACGTTTCTGGAATCGAACAGCCTGTTGGACAGTTATATGTGCTTGTCACTCCATACAACATGGCGTGTCCCGTTTTAAAACTTAATCGAGATGGTTGAGAAACACGAACAATCACATCATCCGTTACTGTATCAGCATTCCCTGCTCGCAAGTATATTGTTGGTCGAATTTCTGTTGAATGATTTGTTGGAAGATCAATAAAAATTGTCGCATTTTCGGCATTCACTGTCCCACTCACACCAAAATCGACAAATAACTCAATCACGTGCAGAGGTTCAGCGGTGATCTCGTTTCCGATCGCCGACTGCAAGGTGTTGTTCATTCCCGTTAACACATTTCCCGACTCAATCGTTGCTCGAGTTGGTTGAATGGTGAATCGAGAACTCACCTGCTTCCAATCGGGAACTTCATTTGCCTTCACCTGAAGAATATCTGTAACTTGCGTCCCATTTGGAACAGTGTCTTTCACTCTCACGCGAAACTTAAACGACACCTCGCCGTTTACTGCAAGTGCGCCCGCGTTTGTCCCAGATGAAATCCAACCGTTATCGATCGTAACCGTTTGACCATTTTTCGTCATTGAAGCGGAATTTTCGACATACGCCACATGTTCAGAAAGCGATTGTGCGATCAAAACATCGTTCAGCGTTTCCGATCCCGAGTTTCGAATGACCAGAACATGGTCCACCTCTTGGTTTTGCGCGTATACCGTTTCGTTCGGCGTAAGTGAAAGTTCGAAATTGGGAGCTGTTTGAGCCAAAGGAATGAGATTGTCTTTATTGAAGAAGATAAAAACGGCATACAATCCTACAAAGAGTGTTAAACAAGCAGTTGTAAGTAGTGTTTTTTTCATTGCGTGTCCTTACGGAAAAACGGGAGTTGTGGTTGCTACTGCATCTGTTGGAGTTAGTATTTGTGTTGAAGTTGCTGTAGAAGCAGGAATAGTTGAGGTCGCTCCTGGTGTTGCCGGAGGCTCAACTTCATTTGTTGGAATATGCGTAGGAGTAAACGTGGGCTCTTCCCAAGGAAGTGTTTGTGTAAGCGTTGGCGTCCACCAAGGAAGGACTTCTTGATCTTCATTTTCTCCACAAGGAAATGTTGCTTCAACGCTGTTTTCGTTTGCGTTTTCATCATAACTACCCGTATTTTCTCGTTTCTCCAAACCTGTTGCAAGAAATCTTCCCTCTTTGAAGATAAATTCAGCAAGCTCTTTAAACGACACTGTTTTCCCCGCATATCGGTTAAGAAATGCGGTTACCGCAGACTCTGGAATAACTATTTCAAGTTGACCACTAGACATTCCATTTGTCTCATGTTCTTGCGAAGGTGAAAAATCATCTTGAGAGTTATAGTAATGATCTTGTTCCCAGATTTGAAATTGTGACATTTGACCTTGATTCAGCATTGTTTCTGGATTGTCGTTGATTCGACAAGATTTCAAAAGAACGACTTGTTCTTTGTCTGTGTTCCCCACCTTTTCTACGACGTGTGCCTCTGAAACCGTATTCGCAATTTGTTCAGCGAAATACAGAAGATCTTCTTCAGTCGGAGAAGTAAAGGCACATCGCACATCCAAAGCTGAACATTTTTCTAGTAACTGATTTGTCACTCCAGTCCAAATATCGTTCATATCTCGTGTTTCAAAAATACCGTCATCTTTCAAGAAAATATTTCCAAAGATCGTTCCACGTGCAGAGGTTGCAAATTCCGATGCACCAATATGATCAATAAGCCAGCCCGCCTCATCTTTGTTAAGACCCAATCCCAAACCTTCTGGCGTATGCAGATCGACCTCATCCGCACGAACAAAAGGGCTTAGAAAAATATGAAGTAACGGGTGTTCAAAAATCATATGGATATCTCCCGAAAACTCCTCTAAAACATGTTTCATTTCTTGCTTGGTTTCTTCCCACAACCCCTCTGCCATGACGAATTTGCTCAATGTATCTTCATTTGCAAGAATGGGAAATAATGACGGAGTGTTGAAATGTGCTTGGAATTGTGTCCAAAAATCTGGCGTGGGCGCATTTGTCGGCGTACTCGTGTTGGGGGGTTTAGGTGTATCCGAGGGAACTGGAACAGGGGTATCAGTTGAGGGTTCGGGAGTTTTAGAAGATTCTGGAGGAGCTGGAAGAGAAGGAGGAATGGGAGTGTTTGTTAATGTCGCAACGAGTTGGGCTAATTCAGCAGCTGTGACTTGTGGATGGAGGTGATTATCGAGTTTTTTCTGAAGAAATGCCCATCCAAGAAACCCTAGGCCACATCCCACTAAAATACTACAAATGATGAGGACATTCTTGGCATACTTTTTATTTTTTCGTTGTACCTCGGCAAAAAATGCTTCGGCCTTAGCTGCGTCTTCTTGCTGATCGGTCTTCTGAAGTTCTTCAAGTGCAGAACCCTCAAATGGATTTGGAAGTCCTTGTTCTTCAGATGGCAACGCAAAATCAGAAAAATCAAGAGGACTTTGACCTTCTTGTTTTGGATAACCAGAATTGTCGGAGTCGGGAAGTACCAATTTGTCCTTTGTGCTATTGACAACCGCTTTCGCGATTGTTAGGCTGTACGTACAAAGAACCGTTCTCAGTCCTAATGAGAACATCAGTTCTTTTCAAAAAGCATTGCTATTCGTGGTCTCTTCCAGCGGTAGTGATGCTTTTTTCTTAAGCCTGATTATAATTCTTTTTTATGCCCCTTGTCAACCTATAACATATTTCCTCCTTCTTTTTGTTTGTCCTATAGTTGTGTTCCTGTACGTTTTTCTCAAGAGAATCACGCGTTTCCCACGAAAACAACGCATTGTGGAAAACACAATTCCAGATCATCTCTTGTAATCCCTAATAGAAAATCAGTGCAGTTCTTCAACAAGTTGCTTCAGCGAGCCCGCATCATTCCCCACCACGTGGGCATATCCCATTCTTTTTGCTTCTTTACGACGTTTTTCAAGCATGGGAACTTTTCGAATTTCACCTAATAATCCCACCTCACCCGCAAACGCAGTTTGTTGCGCAATAGGTTTATTTTTGATTGATGACACAATCGCCATTGCTACGGACAAATCGCCCGCGGGTTCCCGCAACTGCATTCCGCCCGCTAAACTCACAAACACATCCATCTCCCCCAAAGCGAGATGGCAATGCTTTTGCAACACCGCACAAATCACCTGAATACGCGAAAGTTCAATTCCTCGACCTACTCGGCGTGGCATGGCAAGTAGAGACTTCACCACCAACGCCTGCACCTCAACGAGCATAACGCGCGTTCCTTCCATCATGGCGCACACCGCGCTCCCCGCTCGACCAATGCTCGCGTCCGATAACAAAACCTCAGATAAATTCTTTTCTTCGCGCAACCCCTTTTCATCAAGCTGAAAAACACCAACCTCATCGGTTGCGCCGAATCGATTTTTTGCCGAACGCAAAAATCGCAAATACCCCGACCGCTCCCCCCAAAGTTCGAGAACGGCGTCAACGACATGCTCCAAAACCTTCGGCCCCGCAATCTCCCCGTCTTTCGTGACATGCCCAACCAAAAAGACCGCGGAGTTCGTTTCTTTTGCAGCTTGCGTTATACGATAGGTCGATTCGCGAAGTTGACCAAGCGATCCCGCGGCTCCCGTGAGATCGGTCGTGCACATACTTTGAATACTGTCCACAATCACGAGCAACGGTTTTTTGTCCCGCATTGTTGAAACGCACGTATCGGTATCGGTGCTGGATACAAAAAGGAGTTGATTCTTCCAATTCGATTGATCTTTCGCAGTCTTTTTTATCTTTTCCTCTGGTGCAATACTCATCACGCGACGGATCCTCCCCAAAATTTGTTCAGGATTTTCCTCGCCACAGACGTACAAAATGCACTCTGTATTTGATTGATCATTCAAGATATTTATGACAAGTTGAGTAAGTAATGTTGATTTCCCAATTCCCGGCTCTCCGCCCAACAACGTCACCGAACCCGCAACAATTCCCCCACCTAAGACACGATTCATCTCTTCAAAACCCGTATCCAGTCGGGATTCATGGGTTGATTTTGTGTCGAGCTCGGCAAACGAAACCACCTGAGCGCTCAGCTTTTTTGAGCCCTGTTTGGTTGTCCGATCAATCACTTCCTCCTCGAATGCGTTCCACGCTGAACACGTCGGGCACTGCCCCATCCATTTTGGAGATTCGTATCCGCATTGCTGACAGACAAATACCGTAGAAGATTTCGACATGTCGGTATTGTACGCATGCACCGGAAGGATGCGCAACAAGGAACATCTGTTCGTGTAAGATTAATGAAAGGAATCGCGAAAAAGCGCGAAAAAGCGCAATCAAAACTCATGCGTAAAAAATCGACCGCGTAAAATGCTCAAAAATCGTCTTTGAAAAGATTAGCTCGTGGATTGTTGCGTCATACTCATCACAGCTTGCAGGTAGGCTTGCATCTCACGCTCAACTTTTTCCCAATCTCCCCCTGCTTCGCGGATCGCATTGAACAACAAATCCATATCGATCAATAATTGATCATCGGTCACAATCATACGTTGCTTGGACATTTTTCCTCCCCATTCGTGCGCCGTTGGGCAAACGACGCCATTTCTCATTATATATGCTGTTTATTTATACCCAACAGGAACTTCGGTCAACAACACGCCTAATCGAATGCGTTTGGACTCGGCTTCGACTTTTTCAACCGTGACCTCGATTTTTTCACCAATCTTGGGTTCCTGACCAACAGGCAACTTGCTGATGTGAATCAAGCCGTCAATTCCTGGACGCAAGTTCACAAATACACCAAATGGCGCGAGGCGAGAAACAACACCTTGGACGCTCGTTCCCTCTGGGAAAAGATCCGCAACCTGCAACCAAGGATCGTCAGACATCTGTTTGATCGAAAGGTTGAGTTTTCCTGTTTCTTTATCAAGTGAGAGAACTTTCACGCGAACATTGTCGCCTTGTTTCATGTATCGTTTTGGATCCTCGACTTTTTCCCATGAGATTTCGCTGATGTGCACGAGGCCTTCGATTGTTCCCTTGGCTTCTTTTTCTCCTGCAATCGGAACGGTTACCGTGACAAATGCACCAAATGGCATTACACCAGATACGACACCGTCGTACGCTTCGCCAACCTTAATCTCGTCGAGCACCGCCGCTTTTTTCGCAATCATCTGCGCTTCAGAAACATGACGCTCGCTGAAGATTAATCGATTTTTATCTTTCTGAACCTCGATCACCTTCACACGAAGATCTGTACCGAGCAATGATTCGAGTTTTCCAATCCACTCTTTGCCGAATTGGCTTGTTGGCACAAAACCTCGGAGGCCTTCGTTTCCAACAATCATTCCACCACGATTCAGTTCAATGCCTTTGACCGTCACGATTTCATCAGCCGCCATCGCGCGTTCAAACTCTTCCCATTTTTTGTTCGCGAGCGCTTTTCGAAGCGACAAGATCACCTGACCTCGATCGTTCTCCACGCTACTCACGTACACTTGCACTTTATCTCCCAAATTCAAACCAGAAATGTAGTCTTTTGCCATTTCGTATTCTTTTTCGGCAATCACGCCCTCGGTTTTCGCACCGATATCAACAAGCACCGCTTTTTTGGTGATTTCTGTGACAATTCCCTCAAGAACATCGCCCCGTTGAGGAACGCGAAGTTCATGTTGAGATTGTTTGAGTAAATCCTCCATTGTGAGAGGTTGTGTTGAAGTTTTTGGAGCGACCGGCGCGCTCACCTTTTTTGCTGACGTTGTTTTAGCTGGCATAGTAAATTGAATCCTCCTTATTGAGATCCAGTGATTGTACCAGAGAAAGCGGTGGGGAGCAAGGGAGATTGGCATTTTGTTGACACAAGGCAACAAACACCCTTTTCGACTACGTTTCAAAAACTGGACAATTAAGAAAGATTTTGTGCGGTGGAGTAAATTCCACTTTCAAAAATACAGCGCCTAGTCTTATTGTCGAAGGATGAGACTCGAGAAAAATCAAATTTTCTTGGCGAATATCGTTGAGTGGTATTGTCATACGCTCCTGCTAAATATTTTAATTCATCATGAGGGTAACCATTGTGTAGAGCCCCCAATTCGTTATGTGAGATAAGTTCGCTGTTATGAATCTGTGCATAATATGTGTCAATACTTGCTCCTGCGCTAACTCGAATCTGTTCCGCAACAAACGCACAGGTAATACTTCGAAGATACAGGTAGATTGCATGTTCTACTATTTGAAATTTTTCAAGTGAGAATTCAAAGCCTTTTTTTGTAAAAAAGGTTGAACAATTTTGAAATGAACAATCTTCTGTACATAATATCTGAACAAATTCACTAACATCAGCATAAAACCTGTAAAATTTTTCTTCATCTGTTCGAGAAATCAGAAAGTCATCAACATTAAGTACGTATTTAATCAACACTTGTTCTAGGGTCATTCCCTCGACGGAAGGAGTAGAAAGAAGTTGATCTTGCATGCGTAGGATTTCTTTAACATCTCTAGAAGAGAAGCTTTTCGCTTTTATGAATATGACATGATCTTTAATAAGTATCGCGGGAGCAGCAACAGAAGTTGCCTGTTGAATAGCAATGATCCAGCCATGTGGAAACCGAAAATGTTCCCCAGGATTTCTCGTCCACCATGTGTCCTGATCGTAGCCTGCATATGCTCTTCCGTTTGCTAACAAAATGTCATGTAAATCTCCAACGAGAATATATCCTTTTGCTTCCCAAGAACCAGTAAGATGCGCTCGAACGGGCTGATGTAATGTCGTATGAAAAGAATTTCGAATATATTGCCCCTCCGATCCGCTAAAGCGATCGGGCTGGGAAAGACCATTTGTTATTTCCTGAGGATATTTATCAGTACAATGAAATACTGCCACTCCCGCATATTCTTTCGCTTCATCTTTTGACACAGGATATTCGCGATCGGCAACGATTTTGTGCAAACACTGCGCGGGATTTTCATTTCCTGCAATACGCAATGCCAATTCTATTAATGCTTTCCCAGAGTGATCTTGATTCGTCATCGTTTCAAGAAGAAGCTTGTCTAATACACCCCAATCAAATGAGTCATACTCCCATCGTTCAATCCGTTGTATTTTCTTTCGCACCATATCGGAAAACAGAGAATCCTGCGAAAAGAGTAACAGTAATTGATAAAACCCAAAAAGATCTGGCGTTACAGAGACAAAATAATGCTCTTTTTGTTGGTCCTGAGATCTCATTCGTCTTCTCCACTCGATCACTTGATGATCAGGAAGATGAATTGGGCTCCTCCCAATAACCACATTAAAAGAAGAATGCTGTTGTTCAGGCAAAACTGGCAGCTCTTCTCGCCCCCGAAAACTCACCATCATTCGCTTTCCATGAACATTGATAGAAAAAATACGTCTCAGTAAACCATCTCCATCCAACGAATCAAACGAATTTTTAAATTCTATATCTGTTTCGATACGATTATGATTCTCATGATCTGGATCAAACATATCAATATACTAGCAGAAAATGAACAATAGTGTGAGAATTTAGCCATAAAAAATCCCGGCCTTGACTTATCTTCACACTCCCTTGTGAGAGCATTATTGTGGGCGCTGGTGTGTTTGACGACTCTGTTCGGAATGGGAAGAGGTAGGACCACACCGCTCTAAAGACCGGGAAAATATTCACTTGTACGAACGATTATACCGCTCGCACGCTAAAAAGTGAAGAGAATGGGGTTTTGAAGGATCCATGTGATACATGATGCTAAAAATGTTCAATCGACCGATTAGTACGGATAAGCTTAGTCTGTCGCCAGACTTACACCGTCCGCCTATCAACCTGCTGTTCTCGCAGGGGTCTAAATGGAGATATCTCATCTTGGGGTCGGCTTCCCGCTTAGATGCTTTCAGCGGTTATCCAATAAGAATGTGGCTACCCTACAGTGCGCTTGACAGCGACAATAGGAACACCAGGGATTCCCTCACTCCGGTCCTCTCGTCATCGAATCTTCTGTTACCAGAAGGATAGACTATACCTTCACCTTTTTGTGCGAACACAAGGAAGGTGCTTGCCGTGTTATGGAATAAAATTCCATCTTCACTCGTTCGAATTCGAACGAG
Source organism: Minisyncoccota bacterium (assembly GCA_003487265.1). Taxonomy (GTDB): domain Bacteria; phylum Patescibacteriota; class Microgenomatia; order UBA1400; family UBA12028; genus UBA12472. The sequence goes on along the minus strand of DNEP01000012.1, from coordinate 3,977 downwards.
ATCCAGTCGTTACGGGGATGAGATGATGATCAATACGTGATCTATCACACTCATCTTCCCTCGGTATTGTCCTTTACAGCCATAGGACCATGGCTTTAATGTAATGGATTTCACCGATTTGAGCAAGTGTTTCATCTTTCATTTCTGAAAGAAGTAGCAATATTTACTAGGAGCAAATCCCCTCAGATATCTAACGCTGGCAGTGGATAGAGGCCGACAAAATGTTATGTACTTGTGTACATTCGCTTTCGCGCTTTATGTCGCCATAAAGATCCGACCATATCTTCACACAAACGTGTGTTCGACGTATGGCCTGTGAGGATTCTATGAAAATGACGATCATTCATTTATTTTCATAGCCTTTCCTGCTGATTGTCTTGCGTCAAAATTGACTGGGTTACCATTTTCACTCGCATGCAAAATGCATATAAGTAGATAACCATTAACAAGAGTTTCCAGCAATTAGTCGAATTTATAGTGGTATTACCACTGCTGTATTTTTTATAACAGATCTCGATAAATAGAAATATTCAAAAACGTCAAACTACAGCTGAGACCGCAAGGCCTTATTACTTTACTGTCTCACGACGTTCTGAACCCAGCTCGCGTATCCCTTTAATGGGCGAACAGACCAACCCTTGGGACCTCGTACCTTCCAAAATCACTTTTGGGGTAAGACTATTCCATCATCTTTTATGTGTTGTCACCAACACACAGTCAGATGCAAGCCGTATGATAGATCTTGACGTAAATCTGATCTATCTCATGTGATTTTTTGGAAATCACAATCAGTCGTTAGAGGAAGAATGTTCAAGAATCTTTGACGCATAGTTCTTTCGCCTTCCGAGCGAACGAACGTTAAAACTGCTCAAAGAGTCTGCTAACCGAGCAACCATCAACAAATCATCTTTCGAAGTTATGGTATATCGTAAGATATCGAGAGCAAGATCAACCTGCTTTCGTTTCCCAATACTATACGGAAGAATCAAACGTAAAATGGTTTCACAATCATGCTGATTTTTCACGATCCAATCTGACGTTGTTCTATTTTTCTGAATGCGTCCAAGGTGCGTGTGTGAATACGCCCAGTGCAACACATCAAGATTTTTCTGCGTAATTTTTAAGATTACGCGAACACGAAATTTGAATCGTTTCTCTTTATGAGATTCGATCGAAGCCATAATAGCTCCATCTGAATCAAAAAGACCAGCAAGATACGCTCGTTCAACTAAAGAACATCCTTTTCCTACGGAACCAACCATATTATCAAAGTACCAGATAAATCTGGGACCTGCAATACTATGGCCTCCTCCGTTTTGAGCTTGTTTAATTACCTTTTATTTCTAAAAGGAGAGAAGGTGCGCAAATAAAAATGCGCGTTTTCTCCAGCCCCAGGATGGGATGAGCCGACATCGAGGTAGCAAACCGCGCCGTCGCTAGGAACGCTTAGGCGCGATGACTCTGTTATCCCCAGGGTAGCTTTTATCCGTTAAGCCCGGTACCTTCCACAAAGTACACGAGGATCACTATGACCTGCTTTCGCACCTGCTTGGCTTGTTTGCCTCACAGTCAAGCATCCGTATGCCGTTGCACTTCCAGTCCGGTTTCCATCCGGACCAAGGATACCTTTGTGCGCCTGCGATACCCTTTCGCAGGCAACCTCCCCAGTTAAACTACCCACCAGACAGTGTCCGTCCTTTCGTATGCAGAAAGGGTACGTAAGATATTCTATATAAAACGAGTGGTATTTCACTGTTGCTCTGCCAACGAGTGGCAAAGCTCCCACCTATACTAAACAATTCCACATAAAACATCAGTGTCAAGCTGTAGTAAAGCTCCATGGGGTCTTTTTGTCCTACTGCCAGTAGGCCGCATCTTCACAGCCATTTCAATTTCGCCGAGTCATGGTTCAAGACAGTTTGAGGCTCGTTACACCTTTCGTGCGCGTCACCAATTAAGTGACAAGGTACTTCGCTCATAAACTTCTTGTTCGATTGTTCATTGCTGAACAGTCTGTCTGATCATTTCTGTCAGACGCTCATGGTCGCCCATGAGATCAGACTATATCTTCACGCGTTTGGTCGCGTGTTGTGCGTATAGTCGTTGAGGATTCTTGTTTTTGACTGATGAATATATGTTATGAGATTATCCATTCCTTCAATTGAATAGTGAACTTTACAAATCATTCTTGAAACAACTTGATCAAAAAGCTCAAAGTCATTCCGTTTTGAAGTTTGTAAAGCATATGTTCGAAAAAAAGGAATAATTATCTGATGAAGTTCTTCTAGATTGCGAACGCAATATCGATAAATATCATCATGATGATTATCATGTCGATGATTTACATATATACGACCACATTTAAAAAACTTCTGAATTTGTTGGAGAGATGACAAACTTTTAATGCTCTGTGTAACAACAAATTCTGGTAATATTTGTTTACCATAACGTGTTGATGTATTTCTACACACAGAAACACCAAAATAGCCTTCTCCGTCAACAAACCCTACAATCCATCCAGACAAAACAAGTCTTTCCTGCTGATTTGCTGCAGTTGTAACATTGTCAGTTGTGTTTGAGATTGTGGGCATTATTTTCATAATACCCGAATCTTACCCAAACATCAACTAGTTCAACATCTTCAGCTCTCGAGGTACCATCTCGGAGCACAGCTCTTCCAGCATATGGCACAATTTTACTATGGCAACGGTTTTTACCCTTAACCATAGAACAGTTCACATTTGTTGATACATCCGTCTTTTTTGATGGATGCTTTGCGAACATTTCTGTCGCAATCTTTATGTCTCCATAAAGGTCGGACTATATCATCTGTTTCTTGTTAAGAAACAGGTCGGCGTATAGTCTCTGAGGGATCATGTTTATAAACATATAAACAAGACTTCCCTGCTGATTGTCTCTATTTGTTTGATTTTCACTTTTTGATTCATCTTGCGAAAAATCAAATGAGTACAAACAACTTATCGAGAGTTTCCAGCATATAGCCAACTTTTTTAACTACAATGTTTTTATAGTTACTGCTGCCGTTCACCGGGGCTTCAATTGAAAGCAGTATCTTGCGATACCACTCTCGCAGTTAACCTTCCGGCACTGGGCAGGCCTCAGCCCGTATACTTCCTCTTTCGAGTTTGCACAGACCTGTGTTTTTGTTAAACAGTCGACCTCAAATCTTTCGCTGAGCCTCTCCTTGCGGAGAGGAAGGCATCTTCCAAAGGTACGCCTAGTTGTTTTGCCGAATTCCTTAAACCATGTTCTCTCGCTCTCCTTAGTCTACTCGACTAGTCCACCTGTGTCGGTTATCAGTACGATTTGGCATGTTTCTGCTTGCGAAGCTTTTCTTGGAAACTGAAATCACGCAACTTGCGCTCGGCTTTCGCCTCGCGCTCGTGGTCCCGTCTCGAATAAACGCCCCCGTGGATTTGCCTGCGGGAACTGTCTCGACGGTTCAACGACTCGTTCATCGGAGCGTTTGCGCTATCCGATTCCGTCCCTCCCCAAGTCGTAACGAAACATACCAAGGACCGGAATATTAACCGGTAATCCATCAGCTACGCCAAACGGCCTCGCCTAAGGGTCGCCTAACCCGCACACGACGAACGTGGGTGCGGAAACCTTGGACATTCGGAGATGAAGATTCTCACTTCATTATCGCTACTCATACCGGCATTCGCACTTCTCCTCGCTCCAGCAGATCGGTTACCCGCCGCCTTCACAGCACGGAGAACGCTCCCCTACCACTTTACATCTTTCGAAATAAAATCCACGTCTTCGGTACACAACTTGAGCCTCGATACGTTTTCGGCGCCATAAACCTCGGCTAGTGAGCTGTTACGCTTTCTTTCAAGGATGGCTGCTTCTGAGCCGACCTCCTAGGTGTCTGAGGATTGTGACTACCTTTACCACTGAGATGTGTTTAGAGACCTTAGACGATGGTCTGGGTTGTTTCCCTTTTGAGCGGC
>DNEP01000011.1 GCA_003487265.1 Minisyncoccota bacterium | reverse complement strand
GTAGGTGTAGGTGTAGGAGTGGGAGTAGGGGTAGGAGTCGGAGTGGCACAAATGCCCATCGAAACGGGATTATTGCACTGGTCAGTTTTCCCCCAGCATGGATTACTTGGATTGTAATCAACAATAGATACATTTCCAGTATTAATGTCACACATGGCAATTTTTGCGGAACACGCGGCCGATGCTTCAGCATTTACCCTTTCTTCAAGCGCTCTTCGATCGGGAAAAGAACAATTTGCTCCACAAGCATCATCCCAAGATTCACAGGTACACCCAGAGATGGGACGAACACAACCGATGTATACGTTTCCACAGTATGGACCATCTGGTCCTTCTGTATAATTTACAATTCGATCTCCACTATCACAATTCTCTTTTGGACTCCCGTCGCAAGTTGTGCAATCGCGTAGAACAGGATTCACGCATCCGCCCACGACAATTCCCCCTGCCTTCTGCCTATCATCAAAGTTTTTCCTCAGCGAAATGATCCCAATTGAAAGTCCGCCGATCACCAGCATCAGCGCGGGGATCGCGAGCGCGAGTTTTTTCCAGTTTGATTTTTTCGATGAAGAAGGTGGTGTGGGTGGAGAAATGGTTGGTTGTTCAGGAACAATAGGGGGAGGAGAAAACGGCATCCCAGACGGTGACACTTGCGCAGGATTAAGTTGTGCTGATGCGGACTGCGTGGGAGAAGGTTGGACAGTTCCCACATTTTGTACTGCAAAAGGATCGGTTGTTTGTGTTGGTAGTGTATTCGGTATATCCATGTGTATTGCTTTCAAAACAGACACGTTATGCATTCATTATTCATGATTCTCGCGTAATTGTACAGTGTTCCTTAATAGAACAAATCCGCCCGCAATGCACAGAAATCCCGCGATCAACATTCCGTAGGTGTATCCCACACTTCCAGATTTTGGAACGCCCGCGATAGTTGAAGGATTTGCGGTTCGAACAGATGGTCTTGCACTTGCGGTGGCTTTCGGTGTGGCTGAAGGAGTGGTTGAAGGCGTTGCAAGTGTTTTTGGTGTTGCGCTGGGAGTTGAAACAATCGCGGGGAGCTTGCTTGTTCCCGTTGCCGCAACTAAGAACGTGCGTTTTGCCGTTTGCGTGACACCGTTGTCGTCAACATAGGAAAGCGTGAGGGTGTGTTCACCTGGGGCGAGATCGGCGGGGGGAGTGTATGACCAATCACCGTTTTCATCTGTAACGAGTGTCTCGGTGTACACAGGATCTGATTCAACCATAATCGAGACTTCGCGATCTGCGGGAGCGGTTCCACGAAGTTCGGGCTGTGTGGTGTTGATCACTTCACCATCCCTTGAAGGATTTAAGAATTGAACATCTTCCGATTCCGAAGAGGTGGTTGTATCGGCAGAAGATTCCATATTCGATTCGAGATCAGAAGAGGAGTCGTTGACAACGTTTGATGACGAATTGGTTTCTTCTTTTGGTGTTCCCAGTTCTTCTGAAAGTGTTGCGGTGGTTGGAACGGCGTCTTTACCCAGAGTGAGTGTGGGGACGGGTTGCGCTTCTCCGACAACTGTTTCTATAGATGACGTGTTTTGTTCATCTTTTCCCTGTACAAAAATCTCAATAGAGGTTGAGTTATTCACCGATAAATACGAAGAGGTGTCGGCTGTGCGTGCGCTGGAAATGGGAATTGCCCAACTCCCGCTTGATTTTACAAGTGTTGATATGGGCGCACCACCTTCGATCACCGCGTACACAATGCTGTCTTTTGCTGGAGTCGATGCGGAAGTGATGACATTTCCATAAATCGTGAGCGCTTCGGGAGTGGTGGAAAGTTTTGCACCGGTCTTCGTGGTGTAGGGGGTTCCGCCGTTTGAGTACATCAAACGACTCGCCGTGCCAATTTCAAAATAGTATGTTGTTGAAGGAGACAAATTGGGTACAGAAATATGATGTGTTACATACGAACCCACACTTCCCGTGATTCTGTCGCGATCGTCGCTCGCGCGTTGATCTAATTTTGAGGCGGACACTCCATATTTTACATATCCAGGTACCGCGGTGTCGGTGATAAACGAAATTGTGAAGGATGAGTCGGTGACATTTGTCACTTTAATTTTCTTGGGAGTTGTTTCTGGCGAGGCTTTTGGAAAAAAGCCACCCGTGCTGTTGCCAATAATCAACACACCAACGGCAAGCCCCGATCCAAGGAACAAAAGACCGAGAATCGTGGGGATGCGCTTTTTAAGTAAGTTGGACAGGTTCATCGTGTGTGCGTTCATCTGAGCGAAGCGAATATCTGTGCATTTTTTCAATGCAAACATCGCCCGAATTACTTGCGTGTACTCATCATGAAACATTTACTTGTGTTTTTCAATACTGCATGTTGAAATGCGAGTATGAATGTTGTGGAACACGTCAAGATAAATATGAGAAAAGCCAGCGAAACGTGGATGCAAGGCTGGATGATGCAAAAACAAAGCTCGATTCTTTCGGCGGCGGGGGTGATTGGGCTTTCGGTTGCGGGATCGTCGATTACGGGATTGATGAGCAATCGCATTCTCACATCTCATTTTTATGATGCAACGTCACTCACGCAACCAATTCTTGATTCATATTGGGTGGCATTTCAACCTTCCGATATGATGTTCCAACTCCTTGTTGCCGGTGCGATGTCCGCTTCCTTTATTCCCGTGTTTTCTCAAATAAAAAAATCAAATGCGCGCGAGGCATTCGCCGTGGCGAACACGGTTCTCAATGGTGTTCTGTTGATCTTCGCGCTCGCTTCGCTCGCGCTGTTCATCTTTGCACCCTCAGTTTTATCCTTTATCACTGGTTCGGCGTTTCAATCCTATCAAATCGAGCTTTCTAGTTCCTTACTTCGTGTGTTGATCTTCGCGCAGATCTTTTTTGTGTTTTCGAACTTTTTTTCGGGAATGTTGCAGTCGTATCAGCGATTTGTGATTCCCGCATTTTCTCCAATCTTATACAACTGTGGAATTATTTTTGGAACGCTGTTTTTTTCGCAGTCGTTGGGAATTTTTGCTCCTGCGATTGGAGCGGTGATCGGGGCATTTTTGCATATGATCGTTCAAATTCCGCTGTTGCGACGACTCGGATATCGATATGAATGTACACTTCACTTTCGTCATCAAGGTGCGAAGAAAATTTTGCAGTTGGCGATTCCCCGCGCGTTTTCAACGGGAGTGGACTTGTTGTTTCCAGCGGTGTTGACGTTTTTTATTACTTCCATGCAAGGTGCGAACTTAACGTTGATGAAGTTTGCGCAGAAACTCATGATCATTCCAATTCGGTTGTTTGGTGTGCCGATTGGCCAAGCATCGCTTCCGTTTCTTGCGGATCAATCCGACGATCGCGACCGCGGCCGGTTTAACACGCTTGTTCTGCAGTCGCTTCGACAAGTGTTATATCTCGCGCTTCCAGCATCCGCTTTGTTGTTGATTTTGCGTATCCCCATTGTTCGTTTTGCGTACGGCGCAAAAAACTTTCCTTGGGGTGATACGGTGTTGGGAGGAAAAATCGTGTTGATTTTGGCGCTTTCGATTGCGTTCCAGTCTTGTACGCACGTCCTTACGCGCGCGTTTTTTGCGTTACATGACACCAAGCGACCGTTTTATATCTCGCTCGCCACATTGGTGATCGGCGTATTCGCGGGGTGGTACGTGTCATTACAACTTCAATGGGGGCTACTTGGAATCGCGTTGATTATTTCTGGTTCGGGCATGATAGAAACGATCGCGCTGTTTGTCATGTTGATCTTGCGAACGCAGATGATTCGATCACAATTGTTTCCGTTTTTTGCAGAAACGGGAAAGATGCTTATTGCGACATTACTGATGGGATTCGGATTGTATAGCGCACTTAAATTGCTCGATATTGTTGTGATTGACACCACAAAAACGTTGGGATTGATTACGTTGACGGTATGTGTGACGGCGGTGGGAATGATTGTGTATTTGTTTATGACTTGGCTCATGAAGATCGAGGAGTTGCGATATGTGACGGCGGTGTTTGAGAAGACGGGATTGTGGAAACCGCTTCTTCGCAAACAAGGAGTCACAAAGTCGATGGAGTCGATTGGGGAGGGGATTCAGGAAGTGTAGTAAGAAGTGTTGTCTGTTTGAGGATTCTCTTAGCCTGAACCAACCGCTTTCTGCTACAATACGCCTCTAGTATGATCCCAACGCAAAACATTCGTAACTTTAGCATTATCGCGCATATTGATCACGGAAAAACAACCCTGACCGACCGCCTTCTGCACGCCACAGGTCTTTTTGGTCCCCGAGACTTGCGGGAACGCGTGATGGACAGCAATCCAATCGAACAAGAGCGTGGAATCACGATTAAGCTCGCGCCTGTGCGGATGGAGTACACATTTGCGCCAGTTGGAGAGATTGCACCATCGCTATACGAATTAAATTTGATTGACACCCCAGGCCATGTTGATTTCGGATACGAAGTTTCGCGTTCACTCGCCGCGTGCGAGGGGGCACTCCTTGTGATCGACGCGACGCAGGGGATTCAGGCGCAAACGCTTTCAAACTATGAAAAAGCAAAAGCCCTCGGTTTGACCATTATTCCTGTGATCAACAAGATTGATCTCCCAAATGCGGATCCCGAAACATGCTTATTAGAATTAATCGAAACATTTGGCATTCACGAAGATAATGCGGTGCTTGTTTCGGCAAAAACGGGCGATGGAGTGGAGAACTTGCTTGCAACGCTCATCAAAATCATTCCCGCTCCGCAACAAACCGAGAAAAAACCTCTGCGAGTACTTGTGTTCACTTCGGTATATCACACACACAAAGGTGTCGTTGCATATGTTCGCGTGGTCGATGGTGTGCTCCGCAAGGAATCGTTGTCGCTTTTTGCATCGGCATTATCTTTTACGCCAACCGAGCTTGGGGTTTTCACCCCACTCATGACTCCAATCGAGGAACTACGCGCGGGGGAGGTGGGGTACATCGCAACAGGACTCAAAGAAGTCCAGCGCGTGCGTGTGGGCGACACAATTATTTCTCGCACGCAAACCGAGCGCGCCACCGCGCCACTTCCGGGGTACAAAGAACCACAGCCGATGGTGTACATGGATTTTTACCCTGTTGATGGTGATGATTTCTTTTTGTTAACCGATGCGATGGGAAAACTCGCGCTTCACGATGCTGCGATTCAATATCAATCAACACATTCCAATGCTTTGGGAAATGGACTGCGCGTTGGATTTTTGGGCGTGTTGCACGCGGAAATTGTGCAAGAACGACTCGAACGCGAGTTTGATCTTGAACTGATCGCAACCTCGCCGTCGGTTCCATATGAAATTGAGTTGGTCACGGGGAAAATCATCACCATTCACACGCCCGCCGAGCTCCCAGATCCCGCGACGATTCGCACCTATCGAGAGCCGATGACGCTCGCGACAATTTTTACTCCGAAAGACTATTTGGGTTCCGTGATGACGTTGTGTGATGAACACCGCGCCTCTTTGGTTTCCATGCAAGATATTGGTTCGCGTGTGCGAATCGTATATCACCTGCCACTTGCCGAGCTGATTATTAAGTTTCATGACAAATTAAAATCGGTTTCCTCAGGATTTGCGTCGATGGAGTATGAGCTTTCCGGATTTGAAGCGGTCAATGCGGTGAAGCTGGATGTTCTTGTGCATCATGAAACAATCGAGGCGTTATCACAAATCGTGGTTCGCGATCGCGCACAGATGATCGGTCGTGCGTTGGTGAAGCGACTAAAAGAGGTAATCCCGAGACAGCAATTTGAAGTGGCGGTGCAGGCTGCGGTTGGTGGGAGTATTGTTGCGCGTGAAACGATTCCCGCGTATCGCAAAGATGTGATCGCAAAACTGTACGGCGGGGATCAGACGCGCAAAGACAAGCTTTTGAAAAAGCAAAAAAAGGGAAAGAAGCGCATGAAAGAGTTCGGTCGCGTGAGTATTCCTCAGGAAGCATTTCTTGCGGTGCTGGAGAGATGATAGGATTGAGAAATGGAAAGCAATACCCAAATCGTTGAGTTACCAGTTGTGCAAGAGAGAATGGCGACATTTCAAGATGCAGAAAAACTGGTTCTATTTTTAGAAACGCAAAATATGCGAGAGGTGCAGAGCAAAATGGCTCCAGGAAAGCCATTTTTGGCAGAAAAACTCGCGTTACGGTGTACGATGACAGAAGAAGAAAAGCAGAAATTATTACTCACACGTCCAAAGATTCATTTCGAGCGTTTTCCTAAAGAGGGTTTGGATGCATCTGCATATACAGGAGAACCAATCGAGGTGGTAACGCTGAAAGATGTTTTAATGGTATTACAAAATCTTGCGACTCCGGCATTACGAATTTCATATCTGAACCATGTTTTTCGTTTACTCGAGAGAAACCAATTTATTGCTCGTTTGAAAGTGGCACCTCCAACTCTTTCTTTTTTTCGATGGACGCACGGAGAAGATGCGTTTGGTCAGAAGGAGGGGGTGTGGCAACCAGAAGTAGGGGAAAAGACGGATACACGAATCTCGTTTTGGAGAGTGCAAAATTTGGATCACAAGATATCGATAGATCAATGGAAAAGTGAAGGCAAAAAGTTTTTTGTACGCTCAATCGATGAGTTATGTGAATTGGGTGATATATGGTGCGATAAAAGTGATCTTGATTCGGTAGAACTGCATTATCATTCTTCAAATTGATCTGGACATGAGATGGCTTGATACTTTGTCTTTATGAAATCTATTTGTAAGGATTGTCCCGTACAATACTCCTATCGAATATATATGGAGATTCTGATATGATATATATCATGAAAAACACACTGCATGGTGAAAACAGAGTAAAAACCTTTACGTTGGGAACAAGCGTTGTGGTTGTGTTGCCGAAGAGATTGGGGGTGAAGGCTGGTGTTGAATATTCTGTGGTCGAAAAAAATGACACCATTGTGTTTAACAAGCAAAAACAATCATCGCACGCACAGGTTCTTCAATCGATTCAAGGATTCGCAATCTCAGTACCCAAGAGCGCACCGACCGCTAAAGAAATGGATGGTTGGATGAACGAAAGATTTGATGAGGATTATGAAAAAACTTTCAACAAAAAATAGTCATACGAAGCGTATTTATTTTGATGCAAACGCAATTATTCCCATCTTTCTGGCCGAAATCCAAACAGAGCGTCATGTTCAGGTAATGCGCGTTATTGAGGATGCAATGAACGATTCTTCATTGCTTTTTGTGACCCCGCTTTGTGTTGACGAAGTTCTCTATTCGATGTTTCGTTTTTTTCGAAGTACAAATACGCTCCACGCACAAGCGATCGACGAGATTTTTGAAAAACTGAGCGCGCTTCTTGCTATGGAGTTTTTTCAATACGAATCTGCAACGTCTTCTGTTTCTGATATTCAAACAATTCATTCCTACATGACTTTGTACAACTTGCAACCACGCGATGCCTTCCACCTCCTCAACTACAAAAAACTCAAATGTGATGCATTTTTTACCTTTGATACTGATTTCGATGTTGCGCAAAAACATGGAGCAATCAAGCTTTATTGAAACCTATTCATTCCAATGTATATTTCCCCAACCTCTTTTTATTTTTTGAAATCGTGATGTGAATAAATTATTTCCATATTGTGAGGTCTCGTTCACTTCAGTTATATTTCTTTGTGATAACTCACCGAGTAAATGACCGTGTATTTCCTGAGTTGAGAGCTCTTTTGCCCCAGGTTCAAGAGCGTAAATCACTGCATCATATGGATTCATTCGTCCCGCGGAGGCGAATGGCCAAAAAATGCCAAGATCACCAAAACGACCCGTCATATGTGTGATTAAGCGTTCTAGATAATGGCCATAATCGGCATCAGAAAAGTAAACTCCTCCGAGTGGTAACAGATACGCAGAAATTTCTTGTTGTGATCCAATGCGATATATCCTTGCAGATCGAATAGCTTTTTCGGCTGGAGAATAGTATTTTTGAGATATCCCTTTTGATAATCCTTTTTCAATTGCGTAGGCAGCTGTTAATAATGCCAGCATAAAACCAAGATCAATGTTGTCCAATTTTTCAGCTCCCATCAATATTTTCCCCGTAGATAGGCGATAAACTCCGGGAAACTGTAATAAATGATCTGAAAGTTGAGAAAAGCCCTCTAAATAATTGAGTTGTTTTGTTGGATCATCAAATTGATCTGTTGTGCCTTCTTTTTCTAATCTTTTTCTTAACCGATCAATTTGACTTCTTATGTCGTCGGGGAATAACAGAGGTAAAATATCAGGAAATGGAACAACATCATCAGGAAAAAAAGTTTTCCAAAACTCTCCTTGCCAAGGATTGCCTCCTCCAGGGAATGCTCCTTGATAAAATAGAGAAGCGGGGCTTCTATCGCCAATGAGGATTGGTGTATTAGGGACACTCCATGGTGATGGACGCGATCTGTCCCACATCATTCTACGAATCGCCATAAGATATGGGGCTAAAGCCTTAGAAGCGATCAGCCCCTGCGTGACGATATTGTATGGAGAAAAATCATTAAATACCTCAATAGGAGGTTCTTTTATGTGACCGACAGTGACGTTGGGTAATAGTCTTCCAAGATGGAAATTTAAACTATTTGCAATGGATGTTTTTCCTGTTGCACCTAAACCGTCTCCACTGCAGACGTAAAGAGTTGACCTACTATTGGGTTCGCGCTCTCGATCATAGTGCTCAGCTTCAAGAATATTTGGCATTCGGACGATAGTATAACAGATGCCCCAAAGTGATCTACTTCCTCGTGACGAATCGAGAAACTAGTCACATTGTCAATCTGTAGCGTCATTGTAAGAACTTTATCGTATCTTGTGTCTATGGAATTTTTCACCACATCCGCAAAACAATATGTATCAAAGAATGATACAATATATGCTATGAGTCGATATTCCTCAAGTTCAAAGACAGTAAAGGCTTTTTCGTTAGGGAAGAGCGTTGTAGTTGTTTTGCCGAAGTCAACGCGCGTAAAGGTGGGTGATGAATTCATTCTTGATACTCGTCAGAACGAAATTGTGCTTAAGAAAAAGACAAACTTGGAGGATTCGCTACAGCAACTCCGCGCGTTGGCGGGAAGCGTTGCGGTTGATCGAGAATACTCAATTGAAGAGATCAATCAAATTATTAGAGAGCAGGATGATGAAGAGGCTTTTGAGCTGTATCCTTGGTTGAAGACAGACAAAAAACAGAAAAAGGATTCATGAAAAAAGTATACTTCGATGCGAATGTTGTGGTGAGTTATCTATTGGCAGGCGAGAAAACGCAAAATGAAAGAAACGCTGTATTAAAGCTATTTCAGTCAACCAAAAGACAAGAGATTATGATTTGTATCACACCTCTTTGCGTGGATGAGGTATTACACTCACTTTTCAAGGTGCTCAAAGTCCAAAACAAGGACCTCCAGTATTGTCGGAAAGAATCTATTCGATTGTTGCATCAATTTCTCAAACTGACTCTTGTATCATTTGAATCTCCCAATTACGAGATAGAAGATATCCAGACAATTGGGAAATACATGTTGACATACTCACTGCGATCCAGAGATGCCTTTCACGTTGTTGCTTCAAAGAAACTTCACTGCGACTCATTTTTTACCTTTGATACGGATTTCGATGAATTATTCACCAATAAAGTACTTATAAACGCGCGAGAAACATATACAATCATATAGTGCTGTGCTATACTAATTCTCCTTTTCAAGGTATGGTCGGTCTCCATATTTGACTCACGCACAGGCGTGTTATTTTTTGACCTCGAAAATGGAATGGAAAGTGGTTTGTATGCGACACCGTTCCAAAACGGGCGCG
>DNEP01000006.1 GCA_003487265.1 Minisyncoccota bacterium | reverse complement strand
TCATCCGATTATTATATCACCCTTGAGTGAAGGACGTTATCTCACACGCATTTTATGTTCGCGTAACGCCTCGCGATCCATATCGCGTCGCTTTAATTCCTCACGACGTTCGTATTGTTTTTTCCCACGAGCAATCGCGATTCGAACTTTAAGATGTCGCCCTGAAATACCAATCGAGACGGGAATAACCGAAAGACCTTTTGTTTCGATCGCCTGAGCAAGTTTTAGTATTTCGTTTTTATGAAGCAATAATCGACGCGACCTCTTCGGATCGTACTCTTCTTCACGAGAAAATGGATACGCGGGAATCTGCGCGTTCACCAGTACCGCATCGCTCCCCAAAATCACCACATGCGATCCAACCAAACTTCCCCGATGAGATCGCAACATTTTTACCTCACCACCAGACAGCACAATTCCAGCCTGTAATTCTTCATCAAAGCTGTACTCCATTTTTGCGCGTGCGTTCTCAATTAATGCGATCATGGGGATATTCTACCTCATAACTGAATGATGTAGGATGTCGATCCTGCACTCAGCACCACACGTGAACCGTCGTTTGAAAGATCAACACCCGTCACACCAGCGAAAGCCTCCGATGAAAACGATCGTAAAAACTTTCCTGATTTCTCGAACACAACCACACGTTGTTGTTGTGGTTCAACAACTGCGAGATGTGGAACCTGCTCTCGCACCGCTACGAACACCGTTGAAGTAAATGCCTCCTCTAGTTCGGTTGGTTTAAACTGAGAACCTCCACCGCGCACGAGCCGAAAAATCTGCCCCTGATCTGTACCCAACCAAATTTCCCCGTCAATCGCGAGCGAACGAACCGTTGAAAAATCAAAAGCGGGCGCCTTACTCATCCATTCTGTCACCGCGGAAACGCCGAGAATATCCGCTATCTTCCAGATTTGTTTCGCTTCGCGATCGAACACGTACACCGCAGATCCAAAAGAATCGAGAAGAGTCGGAGCTTTCCACGCGCTTGCCGACGACTCAATTGCTTTTCCATCAACACACACTCCATTCCCCAGTGCAAAGACATGCGAATCGTGAATCGCGACATCTTGTATTGGAAGCGAATCGCAGATTTTAATTGTTTGCGATTTTTTTGTATCAAGGTTAATCTGAATCGCCGTCATTGAAGATTGATCAAAAAAAACCGCTTCGTTTTCTGCTGAAATATCAACCGAAGTCGCAATGAAGTTTTGTTGAATCAATGCGAATTGATAAAACACATCTGGGTTCTCGATTTTTGTGCTTTTCGATAGTTCTAACGCAAACGCGTCAACTTCGCGAGAGAACTGCATCACCGTTTTATACTCAAGTGATTGTTTTTTAAATGTTTCCGCCAGAGAAATCAGTTTTGTACGTAACTCAACAGCCGATTTTCTCGCTTCAAATCGTTGATCCTCTCCAAGATTGCGAATCTGTGCGTATTCCAAACGCATCGGATCCAACGATCGCTGTATTTTTCGTTGTCGCACTTCTGACATGCCCCAAATACCCCCAACCATAAGTCCAATCCCAAGAACAATAAAAAATAAACGAGAAAAACGCTTTCTCTTGAGGTTTTGTATTTTTTCTCGAAGTACTTTTATGAATGATAGTATTGTAAATCTATGCGCGTTTTGAATAACAAACTGTGAGGTTTCAGTTTTCTGTTCTGTCTGGATGTTCGCTTTTGTCGACAGTATTGCGATCGCGATTTCTGCATTCTGTGCATGAGAAAGAAGAATCGGCGAAGCGTATTCCGCTAAGGCATCAACCGAACCCTGTTCGTATTGAATCGCATCAAACGGAAAAGCAATCATCCCTAAAGATGTCATTGCAAAAAAGATATCGTTTTCAAGCATTGTGCCTTGTCGAACGGTTAAAACATCAGATTGAACAACGCGTTTGATCACGCGTTCGCGCAAACACACACATGATCCTTCACCAAAACTCCAAGCACAAATCTTCTTGGATTCTGTGTCAACCCAGATTGCTGACAATGAAACAATCTCGGGAAATTGTGCGAGTATTCTCTGAAAAATCGAGTGCAGATGCTCAAGATTTTGAAGGCTTGAAACTTGTAGCTCGCGTAATATTGATGCTTTCACCGAAACGGGTTTGTCACGCACCGTAAACACAAACGAAAGACTTTGAGAATTCTCGCGTCTCTCGAACACATCCGACCAATACAACTCACTCGGAACTCCAACAACTCTGGAAGAATCGAGGCGCATAATTTCCTTTCGCCAATGTTGGCAAACGGATTACAACACAACAAATGCAATAAACCACACGACAAGTGATAGTCCTAGATGCACCCATCCGGCGATTTGCAAAATAAATGAAATATTTGTGCGGATTGTACTGTTCATTTGATTTATCTGTCGAATAATGACCAGTCCGAACACCAAATACAATGTCAACGCAATCAACACAAAAAACTTGATTAACGCGAGGAATGTATCAAAGGTGGGTGGAGAACCCAAAAACGATTGGATAAGAGTGTCGATGGGTGCGGGAGATGATCCGTTCATTAATTCACCCTTTCTTCATACGATTCGCGTTCTTCTTCCTGAACGAGTTCGTTTAATAGTTTCACCACAAGAGAAGGGTGGGAAATATTATCAAATACAAAGATTGGCACCTCACTCGCCGTCTGAACGAGAATGTTCCCGACATCAAGCAAGGAAAACAACACCCCACCCGTTTGTGTTGAAATATCTTGAATTTTGTCGAGTTTTGCGTAATCCATTTGTTTGTACACGAGAGAGTAAAAATCAATATCGATCATGCGTTCGTCGGTAATAATGAACGAATTAAATAACCACATCAAAAAACGTTCAAAAATGTACCCTAATGTGAGCAAATACCACGAAAGAGTGAGAACAAAAAAATACCGCGCGGGAATTTGTTGAACAAATGGAATCACCGCCTCAATTAAAAATGGCGCAAAAAACATTCCAATCGAGATCAGCATCCAAGGGACATTCACAATGGGATGCTGTCGTAAAAACAAAAGAACGTGTTCGTTTTCCTGCTGAGATTCAAACGAAAGCCCCACCGGTAAGGGAGCGTAAGAAGCAAATCCATTCTTTGTTGGCTCCGACGCGCGCAACACCGAACTGTACTCATTTGGATCGCGTTGTTTTCCAAAGGTCGAGGAAAATTTTGCAGGCACATTCAACGGTTTCACTTTAGACGCGTTTTTTTGCGTGAGCGAGGACGAATCGAAAATCGCAGGTGACATGAGTTGATTGTATCATAGAAACGGATGTACAATGTCGCCATGAACGACACCCCATCACCACTACGAGCGCGGTTATTTGATGAATTAAAATCCGCAATGAAGGCACGCGAAGCCTTAAAATTAGATGCACTTCGATACATGCTCTCACTCATTAAAAATGTTGAGATTGATCTTCATCGTGAAGTGAATGATCAAGAATTTATCTCTGTGATTCAAAAAGAGGTGAAAAAGCGACACGAGGCGGTGGCGCAGATGGAAGCAGGGGGACGCACAGAACTCGCGCAAGAAGAAAAAACAAAACTGTTCATTCTTGAGTCCTTTCTTCCAAAACAAATGAGTAAAGAAGAAATCACCGCGGTAGTTCAAAACATTATTGCATCAAGCGCCGATCCTTCGTTCAAGGGAGTAATTGGAGTTGCAATCGCACAACTCAAAGGACAAGCCGACGGCACACTGATTTCTCAGGTTGTTCGCGAACTTTGCGTTTAAATGGATTCGAGATATCGCTTGCTCACCGTTTCCCAGTTCACCACGTTCCACCAAGACTCGATATATTCCGGTCGTCGATTTTGATATTTCAAATAATACGCATGTTCCCACAGATCTATTGTCAGTAACGGCGTTTTCCCTTCGAGCAACGGCGAGTCCTGATTGGCAGTTGAAATAATCGACAACTCACCATGATCAAGGACGAGCCACGCCCACCCACTTCCAAAACGCTTTATCGCCTCCAAAGTGAACAGTTTTTTCATTTCTTCAAGTGAACCAAAGGTTTGTGAAATTTTTTGCCTCAGCGGGGAAGCAATGTTTGATTCCGTTTGATTGGATGCAGGACACATAAGCGTCCAAAACAGTGAATGATTCGCGTGACCCCCACCATGATTTCGCACCGCAGTTTGAATTTCTTTCGGAAGGGTTGAAAGATTTTGGAGAAGCTGTTCAACCGTCATCTCTTGAAAATCGGGGTAACTGGCGAGCGCTTCGTTTAATTTATCGACATATGTTTGATGATGCTTTGTGTGATGAATCTGCATCGTTTGCGCATCGATAAATGGTTCTAACGCGTCATACGCGTATGGAAGTGTGGGAAGGGTGTGGGACATGATCCTCCTTATTGATGAATAAAATCAGTTGCGCCCATTGTTTCCAATTTGCCATCAAAAGTCAATGCGAGCATAATGATTGAATGATCAACCAAATACAACTTCGTTCTTTACAAACACAATCGGGGAAAATTGCGATTTGCGCATTCGATCATCGAGGCTCGTTAAGTTCCATGTTAGGCGTCAATGCGCTCGATAGTTTTGGACGAAAATCGATGGAACAGTTTAAGGAAACCTGCATGAGCGCTTTTTCTCCTGTGTGTTCTGGAGTACTTGTCGACGAAGAATATGGAACCTCCAGTTTGTCAGCACGAGATCCGAGTTGTGGATTATTAATGACGCTTGAACGATTCTCGTACGATAGCAAAGATCCCGAGACGCTTCCTGAAATCTTCGCGCTTGATGGAATTGAACGCATCGTTGCACGGGGCGCAGGGGTGAAATTTTTTCTGGATTATCATCCAAGCGAGCCACTCGCAGAAGAAAAACGAGCATATGTTTCTAGTTTATTCCGCAGAACTCGGCAACTTGGAAGCGTTTTTCTTGTTGAACCCGTGATGTATCATCCAAAAACTCAATCTCGGGAAGAATTTGTCCATGAGTTTCCAAAAACACAACTCAAAATGGTGCACGAGTTCGGCTCCTTGTGCGATGTTTTAAAGATTCAATTCCCCATGCTAGCTGATGAAGTTTTTGATCCTGTTGTTGCAGGGGAACGATGCAACGCAATCACCACAGCCTCATCAGTCCCCTGGATTATTCTTTCAAGAGAAACACCATTTGAACGGTACCTGCGTGGGCTTGAGATCGCATTAAAAAACGGGTGCACTGGATTCGCCGTTGGGCGCGCTCTGTGGCAAGAGGTTGGATCGTTGGCGACCGAAAAAGAACAACATGAGTTTATTCGCACAACCGCGGTTAACCGTCTTCACGCTCTCATGAATCTTCTGTAAGATACTCACGCATGGAATCACACACAACACAGATTCAAAAACGCCTACTTGATTGGTTTTCAAACAATGGTCGCCACCTTCCATGGAGAGAAAAATCCATTTCCGAGGTGTTGAGTTGGAACGCAGATTCACAAAGTGTGATGGACAGGTCTCCCAATCAATACTTTACTTCATCGCAAATTCGAGACCCATATATTGTGGTTGTTTCGGAGTTCATGCTTCAACAAACCCAAGTCGATCGGGTACTTCCCAAGTTTCTCGCGTTCATTCAACGATGGCCAAACTTCAAATCGCTTTCCGAGGCAAAACTTTCTGAAGTGATCATTGAATGGAAAGGGTTGGGTTACAACAGACGCGCAAGGTTCCTTCACGAAATTGCGAAAATAGTCACAACACAACTCAATGGAACATCCCCATCTACTTTAAATAACATTCTCAAGCTGCCTGGAATCGGCGAGTACACCGCGCGAGCCATTCTTGCGTTTTCATTTCAACATGATGTTGGCGTGATTGACACAAATATCCGCAGAATCTTTTTGAGAGTTTTCTACGGTGTTGAATTTACAACAACCACTTCTACGATTTCTCCCGCACAATTCGCGAAAGAAATAGATAACATCGTTCCACACAAAAACGGCGATCAATGGAATCAAATGTTGATGGACTTTGGATCACTCGTATGCAGATCAAAAACTCCACAGTGCAATGTCTGTCCCATCCAAAATTTTTGTTCGGCTAATACAAGAGCAAAAGCTCAAGATTTTATGTCATATTCTGTACTCCTTTCAGATCAAATAAAAGAAAAACGCGCGAACGAGACGCGATCACCCTCCAATCATCCCAAAAATCCACGTTTTGAGACAACCGATCGTTACTTCCGAGGAAAAATCATCGATCTTCTCCGCGAGCATCCACATGAGATGCAAATGCTCTGGGAAACGATCTCAAATGTGTATGCGCTTCACGATCGCGTCAGGTTCGGCAGAATCATTGAAGCACTTGTTTCTGACAAAATGATTACAATTCGAAGAACACAGGTCCAGTTGGCTGAATAAATATCAACAGACAATACTCCCCTTGCAACTCATTTCAAAATCTCATACTCTATACCTCATGCGACAAGTGATTCTCGATGTTGAAACAAAAAAAGCCTTCGATCAAGTCGGCGGAAACTTTCCCGACCGCCTCGGCATTTCCTTTGTTGGTATTTGTATTCGCGATGGATACAGCGGAAAAGGGGAAATGAAAGGATTTTTTGAACAAGATCTTCCTCAACTCTGGCCAATTCTGGAAAGCGCCGATCTTCTGATTGGCTTTAATATCATCAGCTTTGACCTCGAAACAATGCGCCCCTATTATTCAGGTTCAATGAAAGATTGGCCTGTTCTTGATCTGTTGGATCGTGTAAAAGATTCGACTGGTCATCGAGTGAGCCTGAACGCGATTGCGCAACAAACACTTGGAACGGAAAAATCAGGTTCTGGCCTTGACGCAATAACGTATTATGAAAAGAAAGAGTTTGATAAACTTTCGTCGTATTGTTTGAAAGATGTAGAGATCACGCGCGACATTTATGACTTTGGTCGCTCAAAAGGATTGGTGAAGTTCAAAAATAAATGGAATCGATTGATCGAAGCGCAGGTTGATTTTGGTTTTGCACAAAGTAAAAATGCTGGTGTGCAGATGACATTGATGGGAATGTAACATATGGATTCTTTATCCTCTCAGGTTCAGACATACTCCCCAAAATATCTCATTTTTGATTTTGATCAGACGATTGCTAAACTCGATATGGATTGGTCGGGTTGGGCACATGGAATTGCAACAATATTGCGTTCCTTTGCATCGGATGGTGAACAGATCGATGAAAAAAACGTAAACTATATTGTCCAAGCAAAGTTCATTCAAAAATATGGCACCAACCTCGCAGATGAACTCAAAAAGTTCGAGTCTGAGTATCAGTACGCGCATTATCGTGGGGTGATTCCGAACGCAGATGTGATTTCAATCATTCATTCAAGTCCTGTTCCAAAATTTATCTGGACTTCAAATCCAAAAAATGTGATTGATCGGGTACTTGCCGAGTTACATCTTTCGAACGAGTTTCAAAAAATCGCGACACGCGACGATGTTGTTTTCACAAAACCGAATCCTGAGGGCTTTCAATTGTTATCAACAAATCTTTCTCAAGCACCAACTGATTGGCTCATGATCGGAGATAGCATTTTTGATCAGGAAGCGGCAAAAAATGCTGGAATTGGATTTGTTCGAATCATATAACTCGTCGAATTTTGACGAAAATACCTGACCAAATCCTCTCTCCCATGATACAATCTCAGAGGTACATGGAGGCGTCGCCTAGTGGCCGATGGCAGAGGTTTGCTAAACCTCGACCCGAAAGGGTCTCGTGGGTTCGAATCCCACCGCCTCCGCTCGAACATCAAAATAAAGAAGACACTATTCTTCGTGTTACACTTCTTCTATGTTGATTATGCGGATGCAACGCATCATTTGGTTTTTGATTCTGTGTGGAATTGTTTCAGCTTTTTTTGTGTTTCTCTTTTCACTTCCGCAGTCTGTTCAAAAATATGGATTTGAGACAAAAGAGCTTACACCCTCATTTGCGGAACGAGAAAAAGGAAGCGAAAAAATCAGCATTCTCATCACTGGCGATATTATGTTGGGACGTTCTGTGCAAACGCGCTCAATTCAAAACAACTCGTATACGTGGCCATTTGAAAAAATTGCAGACACCTTGCATAACGCGGATGTGGTATTTATTAATCTTGAATCACCATTTTCCGATCCATGCGCGCTCACCGATTCGGGAATGACGTTTTGCACACGCCAAGAGATGATTGCGGGACTCACCTTGAGCGGAGTTGATGTTGCAAGCGTGGCCAATAATCACGCGATGAATCAGGGAAAAGAAGGGCTACTGTTCACAGAAGCGATTCTCCAGAGGAACGATATTCTTTTTGTTGGATCAAAAGAAACTCCCATGGTGATAAAAAATGTCAAAGGGACGAACATTGCGTTTCTCGCATTTAACGATGTGGAACAATATCAAGATCTCTCACAACTTTCAGAGGAAACACTTCCTTTGTTAATAGTGCAAGCAAACAACAAAGCGGACATTGTTATCGTGATGGTGCATTGGGGGGAAGAATACACAGATCACCCAACTGAACGACAGAAAAAATTCGCGAAACTCGCGGTTGATGCAGGTGCCGATATTGTCGCGGGAAACCACCCGCATTGGACACAACCTCTTGAACAATACAAAAACGGCTGGATTGTGTACTCGCATGGGAATTTTATTTTTGATCAAGAATGGAGCGCAAAAACGAAACAGGGAGTGGTAAGCGAGTGGATCGTTGAAAACAAGGCTGTGGTTGAAGTGAAACTTTTACCAGTTGAAATTAAGCAATTTGGTCAAGTTGAATAAAATCCCCAACTTGAAAAAATGAGAATATATCCTATAATCTTCCACTATGTCTGAATTAAAACGATTGTATATCGCTGGTCCCGTTCTAGAATTGCTATTCGTTGAAAAAAATCCGACAAGACTTTTTAAACTTTGGTTATTGATTGTTGCTGACTTACTTGGTCCTTTTCCAATTAGTATTGCAATTACTATCCTTGATGGAGTATTAAAGCAGCAGTTCACATACAAAGATCAACCCGAAGCATTCGCTATGGGCATGGCGATTATTGCAATACTGAGATTGCTGGTTCATAAAAAAGAATCATAAAACGTAAATCGAGGGGTATAATCTCCCCATGCCGATCATTTCTTCTTCACCCGCAAAGATACTCATTATGGGCGATCATGCGGTTGTGCATGGCTTTCCAGCTATTCTTTCATCACTCAATGTTCGATCGGAAGCAACAATACATGATCGAAAAGATGATCAAATCGAAGTCCTGTTTCAAGATCAAACACAATCACTTTCATTGAATGAAGTGCTCCTTTTGTTCAAAGAAGCGGAAAGAAAATACCAAATATTTTTTTCATCATTTGATAATTCGTGTTTAAAACAGTTTACCAACTCTCCGCATGCGTTTATTTTTTTATGTATCGCGGTTGTTCTTTCACAAGCTGAAAAAATCCAAAAAAGAACGAGCGGATTTTCGATCTCTATTACATCAACTATCCCCATTGGGTCGGGGCTTGGATCCTCCGCATCGGTTGCCTCGGCGATATGTGCAGGACTTCATCGATATTTTTCTTTATCCGAAGATCGAGAATCCATTTTTAATTCTGCGTTGCGTTGTGAAACATTTGCTCATGGTAAACCTTCTGGGGGTGATGTTGCAGCGTGTTTGCATGGCGGATTAGTGTGGTTTCAGAAGGAATCCGAAACATCTCGAACAATTAAGCCCATTTCAAAAAATGTTCCACAGAACATTCAAAAGAATTTACACTTAATTCAAACGGGGAAACCGGCCGAATCAACTGCAGAAATGATTGCACATGTTCGATCTCAACTTCAAACTGCTCGTGATGAAACAATGAGAGCCTTGCAGGAAATTGAAACGGTTACGCGACTATCTTTGCGCGCATTTGAGAATCAGGACGTGACGCAGATCCTCGAATGCCTTCAAAAAGACGAGCATCTCTTGGAAAAACTTGGAGTCGTAAGTGAAAAAACGCGTGGATTTATTCGCGCAGTCGAAAAAAGTGGCGGTTTTGCAAAAATCAGTGGCGGAGGAGGAATGAAGGAAGGGTCGGGAGTACTCATGGTATATCACACGGATAAAAAGAAACTTGAATCAATGACAACCACTGCGGGCTTTACTTTCGTTGAAGCAAGATGTGACACGCGAGGAACGGAAGTTGTATCGACATGAACGCCATCACTGTTTCAGCACCGGGGAAATTACTTCTCTTTGGGGAACACGCTGTTGTGCACAATCATCCCGCAATTGTTACTGCTGTGAATCAGTGGTTGTTTGTCACCTTGGAAAAATCAAACGACGGTATTTTTTCATTGATCGCACCAGATGTAAAAATCAATGCGTATCAAAAGTCGTTTGCCGAGTTAACAACTGGAGAAATTCCCCTCGGGGCACAGTTTATCGAGCATGCTACTGCGCGCTTCGTTGACCGTTTTCCTTCAATGTGCAAAGGAATTGCGGCGAAGACTACTTCGCAGTTTTCATCGGAGTTTGGATTTGGATCTTCATCCGCAAGTACGGTGAGTACGCTTTTCGGATTGAATGAACTGTATCAAACACATTTGTCATCGCAAGAACTTTTTGAGATGGCATATCGCGTTGTGCTTGAGGTCTCGAAAAAGGGGAGCGGGTTTGATATCGCTTCTGCGTTGTGCGGAGGCGTGGTGTATTTTTTCACAGGTGGAAAAGAAATTCGTCCACTTTATGTTCCACAAATTCCGCTTATGGTTGGATATACGGGAGTAAAAACCAATACCGCGACGATTGTCACGCAGGTTGAAGACTTAAAAGCCCAGTATCCCGATCGAGTTTCGCAGATTTTTGATGAAATCGAAACCATTGTAAAAAAGGCTGAACCCGCGCTTTTATCGGGTGATTGGAAAACGGTTGGCGATGTAATGAACGAAAATCAAATCGAACTGCAAAAACTTGGGGTAAGTAGCGAAAAACTTGACGCAATGTGCAACGCAGCTCGGAGCGCTGGCGCATGGGGGGCGAAGCTGAGTGGCGCGGGAGTAGGTGATTGTATGATTGCCGTTGTACCCGATGAGGCCAGAGAAGCCGTGGCGAAAGCGATCGAGGCGGTTGGGGGACAGGTGGTGCCGGTGAAGACGCAGGCGGAGGGGGTGAGGGTGGAAAAGAGTGGGTTTTCTTTACCTTCATATTGAAAAACAAATTTTTTGGAGTAAGATGTTGACGGTTATACACATTGACGAAGGAGAATTATTATGGCATTTGATGAAACAAATCCCACACCACAACCCACCGAAAAAGAAGAAAGAAAACCCATTACACCACCTACTGAAGAAGAGTTAAATAAACAAAAAGAAGAAGCCGCAAAATTAGCTCGAAATACTGAGGCGAAAAAATGGATAAAGGTTAACGATATCAACCATTTCAAAACGATGGCATTGAAGTTATACAATGAAACAAAAGACCCTGTAAAAAGGAAGGAACTTGAGGCGCATATTGCAATGCTCGAAGAAGCTCAAAGAATGAAATTATATAATTGGCAACATCCGGAAGAAAAGCCAACAAACTGAGAGTAAGTGAGGGTTGACCCAATAATACAGGCCACCAAGGATTAACATGAAGAGATATGAAAATGAAAATTATGTTCCACCTCAACTCCTTCTGATAATTGGTAAATCTGTCGTTGGAACAGGCATTTATGTATCACCAACTTTCAAGTTGAAAGATATTACACCAGAAATACAAAAAAGAATCGATCTTGTTGTCTCGGAGATATCTACCCGTGAAGGTAAATCTATTAGTTATGTTCTTGATATATCCATGCCTTCGTATATTGATGAGACTTTAATTATTTAGAAGATTTCAAACTCGTTCGCCCCTCAATTGCCTTTCCCTTCTTCTTGTGGTACGATGCATCCAGAAATTGGTAATGAAATGGGGCGGGTGAGGAAACCGCCTTTTTTATTCTTAGGAGGAATATGGCGGCATTAAACAACCCTATTCGAACAGATTTTGCTCTTGCGCTTAACGCAATTGCTGGTGATCGAAAAATTGAACCAACCGTTGTCTTATCAGCGATCGAGGAAGCGATTGTCGCGGCGTATCGCAAAGATCATCCAGATCCCAGTGAAGAAGTAATCCTTCTTGGCCAGATCGACCCACTTACCGGCGAAGCAAAAATTTACGAGATGGATGGTGAGAAAAAAACCGACATCACTCCTGCGGGATTCGGGCGCATTGCGGCACAAACCGCCAAACAGGTTATCCTCCAAAAGGTGCGCGAAGCCGAAAAATCGGCGATTATTTCGGAATTCACTCAGAAAATCGACACGATCATCACAGGCATGATTGTCCGTTTTGATGGAAAAAACGTCATCTTGGATATTGGTCGCGGGCAAGGTTTCATGCCACCCGAAGAACAAATGCGCGGTGAGTTTTATCGTATGAACAATCGTCTCACGGTGTATATCAAAGAAATTCGCGAAACGCTTCGTGGGCAGACCATTATTGTTT
Source organism: Minisyncoccota bacterium (assembly GCA_003487265.1). Lineage (GTDB taxonomy): Bacteria > Patescibacteriota > Microgenomatia > UBA1400 > UBA12028 > UBA12472. The sequence continues at coordinate 89,357 of DNEP01000006.1, read as the reverse complement.
CGAGAAGCGCAAAAGAACTCGTTGTAAAACTATTTGAACGAGAAGTCCCCGAGGTTGCAAGTCAAGCGGTCGAGATTAAGGCCATCGCTCGCGAGGGAGGCATCCGTACAAAACTCGCCGTCTTTTCTACACATTCTGGTGTTGACCCCGTTGGTTCTTGCGTTGGACAAAAAGGAATTCGCGTTCAAGAAGTCATCAAAGAATTAAATAACGAAAAAATCGACATCCTTCCATATTCCGAAGATCCAAAAGTCTTCATCGCCAGCGCACTTGCTCCTGCGGAAAGCTTAAACATTGAAATTGATGAAGAACGAAAATCCGCAGTTGTCACCGCACCAGATGATCAGCTCAGTCTCGCGATCGGCCGTGGAGGACAAAACGTTCGCCTCGCTGCGAAACTCACTGGGTACAAAATCACAATCAAATCATTAAGTGGTCAACAAGCCACGGTCGCAACAGGTGAAGAAGAATACGAGATTGATCAAATCGGGCTCTCAAAAGACACTCGAGATCTTCTCGTTGAAAAAACCTGGACGACGTTTGAAGCATTGCGCGATCACCTCGAAGAAATCAAAACTATGGGGGGAGTGAGTGAAGAATCGATTGTAAAAATCGAAAATGCGCTCTCCTTCCTTCCCGTTCGCAAACAAGACGTTTCGGTATAGCGTGCGTTCGGAGTAGTTCATTTAGAGTAGCGTCCGCTAAAAAAACGCGAGCGTCGGTGCAAAAAGAAAACGTACTCGCAAGAATAAGGTACAAACATGTCAACACAATCACGACCACCAGTTGTTACGGTTATGGGGCACGTTGATCATGGGAAAACGTCTTTACTGGATGCGATTCGTCATTCAAAAATCACCGCAGGTGAGTCTGGTGGCATCACGCAACACATTGGTGCGTATCAAGTTGATCACGAAGGTCGAAAAATCACATGGATCGACACCCCTGGACACGCAGCGTTCACAAAAATGCGTTCTCGTGGCGCTCAGGTCACCGATATCGTCGTTTTAGTTGTTTCGGCAACCGAAGGGGTGAAACCACAAACGGTTGAATCAATTCAGCATATTAAATCCGCAAACGTTGCATATCTTGTTGCAATAACAAAAATGGATCTTCCTGAGGCAAATCCTGAAATGGTGAAGGCACAACTCGCAGAACACGAGGTGTACGCAGAAGGATACGGAGGAGATGTGGTGGTGGTTCCTGTGAGCGCACGGTCTGGCGACGGTTTACCCGCGTTAATGGAGATGATTTTGCTCACCGCAGATATGAAAGAGCTCACGGGCGACCCCGAAGCGCCGCTGAACGCGGTCGTTATCGAGTCTCGACTAGACACACATCGAGGTTCAATCGCGTCGGTAATTGTTCGCGAAGGCACTCTGCGCGTTGGTGACTCGATTCACGCAGGAACAATTGACGCAAAAGTGCGATCGCTTGTGAACGATACTGGAAAAACTGTCAATGAAGCTGGGCTGTCGATGCCTGTTGAGATTATTGGATGGGAATCGGTTCCCGAAGTCGGCATCCAAGTGTTGTCTGGGAAAGCAGCAGAAGCGGTTCACATACAAAAAGAACGCACGTTTGAACATCAAGATGATAAAAAACAAATTAAACTATTGTTGAAATCTGATGTTGCCGGCACACTCGAAGCAATTGAGCAGAGTTTAACCGAAGAAATTGAACTCGTTGGTCGCGGGATTGGTGAGATCGGCGAACACGATGTGTTGTTGGCTGAAGCAACGGGCGCGCGCATTTACGGATTCCGCGTAAAAATCCCCAGTTCGGTAGCAAAACTCGCAGAAACGCATGGCGTAAAGATCAAAACGTACACGATTATTTATGATTTACTGGAAGATCTCCAAAAACAAGTGCTGAAACTCATTGAGCCCACAATCGATGAGGAAGAGTTGGGAGTTGCTCAAATTGTCGCGCTATTCGAGATGAAAGGCGACAAGATCGCGGGATGCAAGGTGAAATCGGGCGAAATTACACGCACGCAACTGTATCACCTGCGACGCGACGGTGTGATCTACGCCGACCCAAAGATCGCCTCCTTGAAACGTGGCAAGGATGATATCGAAGTTGCCAAGATGGGGACCGAGTGCGGGGTCGTGTTCCGACGCTTCGGAGAGTTCCAGATCGGTGATGAGCTGGTGGCGTTTCGGGTGAAGGATGAGTAAAGATTCTTTTGATTCTCTAACGTTTTTTTCTATGCCAAGGTGAACGTGTATAATACGGTTATGACTCAAGAAGTTGATAGCCGTATAATTGATACTCAAAAAGACGAACATTCCGAGAGCCAATTACACGAAGCAAGACGGGCGGTGCAACTATTTACGTCTCATATCCCAGGAATTTTAGTTGCTTCCGCAAAGTTTGTACCCGCTCTATGTGGTATATCGGCAAAAGCAGCAGATGGGGAAATTCCAGAACTTACGTCAAAAGGATACAATTTTGAAGGTTATTCCTATGATTTAGATAGTGACGATGGTCAATCTCAATTATTGTTTGATTATAAACAACATGAGCCTGAGTGGAAACAATTATCTGAGGGCGGTCTCCATATTTCGGATTATTTTCATCCTTCCCGAACAAGATATCCCATAATGTCCTTTATTAATCCCTTATCTAGCCTTTTAGTAGACTCGGGAACATTGAAAGAATGTGGTTTAGCTGGTTTAGATATAATCATAAGAAGATTCTTTAAATACGGATTATGTCATGTGATTATTACCCCAGAACGATTGACACATCTAGGAACAATGTATGCTCAAGTATACCCTGACTATGTTAATTGCGTAGACCACCCAGAGAATTGGCGGTTAAAACGTTCATTGCAACTATTTGGAATGGAGAATGAAGCAATGAAAAGATTTGGTGCCTCTGATCGTTGGGAAAACCCAGATTATGTAATTATTCCAAGACCTGATTTGTTGGATATGGAAATCCAAAAGGCTATGCGTCCAATAGAGTAAAAGCTTGCTTTTCCAGCAGTTATAGGATACAATCCCCCGCATGATTCAACCTCAAGACCTCGTTACTCTACAACAGGGGTTGGGAGCAGCAAAACGATCATTCATCTTAATTGGTAAAACGCCCAAGTACGACGATGTTGCCTCCGCACTTTCTCTCTATCTTGGACTCAAGGCATTAAACCACGATGTGGTGATTGCCTCCCCCGCCGATATGACCGTTGCCTACTCGCATCTGGTTGGAGTGAATCAAATCAAAAAAGAAATCAGCAATAAAAATCTTGTGATGAGCTTTCCATATCAGGATGGATTCGTCGACAAAGTAAGTTACACCATGAGCGAAGATGGCTCGACGTTCAACTTAATCGTCGCACCAAAATCGGGCATGACCGCCCTCGACCCTTCCCGAGTTTCGTACAGTTACGCGGGCGCAGAAGCAGATGTGATGTTTTTGTTCGGCGCGTCTTCAATGGAAGATTTTGAGTATTTTTATCAAGAAGAATCCGCGCTCTTCATGAAAACACTCACCGTTCAGTTTTCTCTAACAAAACAGACTCCTTTTGCAAAAATGATGATTGATGTGACAGGAAAAAGTTCGCTTTCTGAAGAAATGATTGCGCTTTTCCCTCTTTTTGGAATCACGCTGAGTGAAGACATCGCAACAAATATCCTTTCCTCGATTGAACTTGTGACCAATCATTTACAGTCGCTTTCCATTTCTCCTGAAACCTTTGAGGTTGTCGCAAAACTGTTGCGCGCAGGAGCACGACGATCTTCGGTCGCCACAACTCCAATCATGAGTTCTTCGCAAACAAACGCATTCGCCCAAGCGCTTAAAACAAAAGTTTCTGTTCCTAGCGCAGGATCTGCCGGCCCAACCGTTCAGCCCACACAACCGCTTCCTGTTCGAAAAGTTGGTCCTCCTTCTGTGACTCCCGAGCAAAAGGCAAAACTCCGCTTAGATGCCGAGAAGAAAAAAGTTGAAGAGCTCACCCAACAACTCCACGAAGAACAGACAAAAGCAACACAACAAAAGGCTCAAACTCCCGAAGACATGAAGATTCAACAACTTCAACATATTGCATCAGTCCCCACACAAGAAACAAAACAACGTCCCACGGCACAACCAACTGAACAAACTCCAAGCGATTGGCTTCAACCAAAGATTTTCACAGGTGCGACACAGGTTGAGTAAGAGCTGTTATTTCAAAATCCCCGTCTTCGTGCTATAATCGCCATATTCTTGATTTCAAGATACTTTTCCGCTCTGAACGCGCTCGCTCGGTAAGCAAGGCGTCTCTCGGCAGACAAGGGAGGAATTATGTCGTTATCAACAGATAACAAACTCAAAATCATAAAAGAATTTGCGACCAAGGACGGAGACACAGGCTCTCCCGAAGTCCAGATCGCACTTCTCACCAATCAGATTTCTGAACTCACCGAACACCTCAAAAAACATAAAAAGGATGTTCATTCTCGAAAAGGATTGTTGAAAATGGTCGCGAAGCGTCGCCGTTTGCTAAATTTCTTAGCAAAACGTGACGAAAAGCGATACAAGTCACTCATTGAGCGACTTGGGCTCTCGAAATAATAAAATAAGGGGCGGAAAACCGCCCCTTTTGTATAAAAATATAAAGAAAGGAACGGAGAAACATTAAGATTGAGTGTTCGCATGTATGATTTTCGCTTTATAAAAAAGCGCGCGGGAATCCGCAAAATCATAGATCTGAAGACTGAATCTTAATCTCTCCAAAAGACATATGGCTATCAAAGCATCATTGTCGAACCAATACACAAAAGTTATCACCGTTGGTGATAAATCCATAACCCTTCAAGTGGGGTTGTTCTCTGAACAAGCATCGGGTGCGGTGCTCGCAACTTGTGGCGACACCGTTGTTCACGCGACGGTCGTTATTGGAAAAGAATCCAATATTGGATACTTCCCGCTTCAAGTCGAGTTTATTGAAAAACTTTACGCAGGTGGACGCATCAAAGGTTCTCGCTGGGTGAAGCGCGACGGACGACCAAATGATCAAGCGATCTTAAAAGGTCGATTGATTGATCGCACGATCCGCCCCCTGTTCCCCTCAGGTTTGAAAAATGAAATTCAGGCTGTTGCAACCGTGCTTTCGGTTGATGGTGTGAACGACCCAGATATGGTCGCGATGGTCGGAATCTCGGCCGCACTCACCCTTTCAAAAATTCCATTTGAAGGACCAGTTGGTGGCGTGCGCGTTGGATTTAATACAGAAACACAACAGTTCATCATCAATCCAACCTACGAAGAACTCGAAACGTCCTCACTTGATTTGATTGTTTCCGGAACAAAAGAAGCAATCGTGATGGTCGAGGCAGGCGCAAAAGAAGTTGACGAATCGACCATGGTCGGCGCGTTCGAGATCGCACAAAAATCCATCGCGCAGATCGCAGACGCAATCGAAGAGATGCGACTGGAAATTGGCGATGAAAAACTTCCAGTTGTTGTTGCCGAACCGAACACCGCACTCAAAAACGAACTCAAGAAAAAATACGCAAAAGAAGTTGTTGAGTTCGTAAAACGTGAGGCGTTACTTCAGCCTGTTGGGCTGGACACGCTTGTCGCTGAGATTGTCGCAAAAGACGACACGCAAGACGCAGGCGAGTTGAAAACGCTTTTGTATGAGTTAATGTCCGACGAAGCACGCCGAATGATCTTGGAAGATAAAATGCGCCCAGATGGTCGAAAAACCGACGAGGTTCGCGAGATCACCTGTATGGTTGATCTTTTACCACGCACACACGGATCAGCGATGTTTAAACGAGGCGCAACACAAGTGTTGACGCTCACGACGCTCGGAGCGCCATCCCTTGGTCAATTGATCGAGGATATGGAAGGTGAAGAAGAAAAGCATTACATTCATCACTACAACATGCCCCCATTCGCCAGCGGCGAAGCGGGTCGTATTGGATCTCCAAAACGCCGCGAGATTGGGCACGGGGCACTCGCAGAGCGCGCGCTTCTTCCCATGATTCCTTCTCAAGCTGAGTTTCCATACACCATTCACGTGGTTTCGGAAGTCATGAGCTCGAATGGATCAACTTCTCAAGCTTCGGTTTGTGGAAGCACTATGTCGTTAATGGCAGCGGGCGTTCCCCTCAAAAAACCAGTCGCGGGTATCGCGATGGGTTTGATTACCGATGGCAAGAAATTTGTGGTTCTTTCTGACATTCAAGGAATGGAAGACCACATGGGCGACATGGACTTCAAGGTCGCGGGAACAGCCGATGGAATCACCGCACTTCAAATGGACATCAAAGTCAAAGGCATTACGCTTGAGATCATGACCGACGCACTCGCGCAAGCAAAAGTGAGTCGCTTGTTCATTCTCAAAAAGATGCTCGCATGTATTCCTGAGCCTCGAAAAGCATTATCTGAATTCGCACCAAAGATCGTGCAGTTGCAGATTCCTTTTGAACGCATCGGTGAATTGATTGGGCCAGGGGGCAAGATGATCAAAAACATCATTGCAGTCACCGGCGCACAAGTTGATGTGGATGAAAACGAGGATAAAACGTTTGGAATTGTAAACATTTCTTCACAAGATGCTGAATCAATCGAAAAAGCGCAAACATGGATTTCTGGAATGATGCGCGTTGTTGAACCCGGTGACGAGTTTAATGGAACGGTCACACGCATCGAAAACTTCGGCGCGTTTGTCGAGTTCTTACCTGGGCGCGACGGACTCGTGCATGTATCGCGCATGAGCGTTGAGTTTGTTTCCGATCCCCACGAACTCGTGAAGATTGGTGACAAAGTTCACGTTCGATTAACCGAGGTCGACGAAATGGGACGAAACAACCTGACTATGTTGACGGTCGAACAAGAAGAGGAAGCCAAAAAACGATCTGCGGAGCGCGGTGGTGGAAACGGTGGTAGTGGAACGGGTGGAAGTCGCGGATTTGGCGGTGGTGGTGATCGTGGGGGCTTTGGTGGGAATCGCGGAGGATTCGGTGGGAATCGAAGTGGTGGTGGTGGCGGATTCCGCCCACGCAACGACCGATCGTCCGGCGGACCTCAACGAGGTAGCTTCACAGGCCGACCCGCATTCCAACGACGAGATTTTTCGAAGTAAGGGAGTTGATAGAAAACGACGAATGATTCCGCTGTTACAACGTATTTCTGATTCTTACGATATTTGTATTCAAAATAGTACAGATGCTCCACGTCAGTTTGTTGCAGAAACGTATATTATTCACACTGAAAATCAGCGGTTTTTCTGTAAAGTTATTTCAAAACCTCTTTTCCTCCATCAAGTTGAAAAAAGTCTCCCTGTAACAATGGTTCTTTCGCATGTTGGATTCAACGAGATGGCAAAACCAATTCTCACAAAAAATAATATGCCTTTTGTGATTAATGATGGATCCTTGATCGCGCTTTTTGAGTATGTTGATGCACCACAATCATACGAATATGATGCTTTCACTTTCGGAAAGCTGATCGCAAAACTGCATAATAAAACAGAAGAAGTAATTGAACATGTGAAAGAAGAAATTTCAACAGAGGATTTTCAATTTGAGTTTGCTAAACAGGTATTCGACCATCTCAAGAAGATCGCGATAAAAGAAACAAATAATCAACTCGAAAAAAGGCTTGCACTTCTTATTTCGAACTCTATCGAAAAAATAAAATCATATTTGGACACATTCCAACGCGTTACATCTGCACTATCTTCATCATCAACACCCTTCGTGCTCACACACGGTGATGCTCCGGGAAATATCCTCGTAAAATCTCCAACAGATTTATGCATTGTTGATTGGGATGGTTTGCAACTCGCGCCTGCGGAACGCGATCTTGTGTTCATGGCGGATCACCTTGAATTTTTACGTGGATATCACGAACTACGACCACAATATGTTGAACACGAAAATGCAAGAAAACATGCGATTCTCTCCCGATTTTTTCACGATTTGCAAGAATATGTAGAAGAAATTCAAAAAGACCATTCCCATGACCATCGCGAAAAAAATCTGATCGCCTTCGAAAAGTATCTTTCTGAAGAAACCGGCTGGATTCATCCATTTTTAAGAACAACAATATAAATACAGCGGAATCCTACAACATACTTCAAATCGAAATGTTGTACACTATCATCAATCAATATGACCTCTACCACCCTTAATATAACCTCCTCCAAACTCCAAGCGCTCCTCGCAATCAAGGAAAAGATGGAGTCGCTCGCAGGCTCGCTCCCCCTCATCAGCAAACCCGAGGACATCATCCCAGGTGACGGCAATCCTGACGCAAAAATCATGTTCATTGGCGAGGCGGGAGGACGCAACGAGGCGATCCAGCGAAAACCGTTTGTGGGCGTCGCAGGAAAACTCCTCGCGCGCGAACTCAACAACAACGGCTATCAACGTGAGGACGTGTACATTAGCAACGTGGTCAAAACGCGACCTCCGGACAATCGCGACCCGCTCCCCGAGGAAATCGCCGCATTCAAACCGTTTTTGGATCAGGAAATCGAGATCATTCAACCAAAACTCCTCGTCACGCTTGGCAGATTCAGCATGGCAAAGTTCATTCCCGATGTCAAAATCAGTCAAGTGCATGGGCGATTGCATCGCGTTCAATACGCCAACAAAACGCGATACGTGTTGCCGTTTTATCACCCCGCCGCCGCACTACGCCAAGGTGTAGTGATGGATGCATTTATCAAAGACTTCACAAAAATTCCAAAAATCTTGAAATATATTGATTCTCAACAAGAACTCAACACCATTTCAGAAATGATTGAGGATACTGTATTCGCGTAACGCGCACGCAACGTCGTGCATGCACATAAAACAAGGAGAACTATGAGTTCATTAAAGATATTTCCCATTGGTGGAATCGGATCGGTCACAAAAAACATGTTCGTGTACGAATACGAAGATGAAATGTTGCTCGTTGATTGCGGAATTGGATTTCCAGAAATCGCTCAATTCGGCATCGATGTTTTAATCCCCGATGTGTCATACATTCAAAAAAGACTCACGCAAGGAGCAACCATTGTGGGTATGTGTCTCACCCACGGACACGATGATCATATCGCGGCACTTCCCTACATCCTCCCCATGCTCAAGCAAGATTTCCCGATCTACGGGTCAATTTTAACCGCCGCATTCGCGGAAGCACGTTTGAGCGATCACGAAATCCAAAAACAAGTACAAACCTATCCAGAATTTATGCCTGTACGACTCGGAAAAGCGTTTTCGGTTACACCTATCGCGGTTACACACTCCATTCCCGAATCGCGCCATTTAATTATTCACACGCCCGAAGGAATCGTGTATCACGGAAGCGATTTCAAGTTTGACATGAACCCCGTAGATCACAAAGTGAGCGACTTCGCTTCGATGGCGCTGGTTGGTCGCGAAGGCGTGTCGGTCGCTTTAGTGGACTGTCTGCGCGTGGAACGATCCTATTGGTCCCCTTCAGAAAGTTCAATTGAGGCTACATTCGAACGCGAGATCGAGGACTGCCAAGGAAAATTTATCGTCACATTAATGAGTTCCAACCTTCATCGTGTTCAGCAAGCGATTAATGTTGCGCACGCACATCAACGAAAAGTGGTGTTTATTGGTCGATCGGTCGAACAAAATGTGAAGATCGCCGAAGATCTTAAATTGCTCACCATTCCAAAAGGAATGTACGTGCATAAGCGAAAAATGAACGAGTATCAAGATCGCGAACTATGCGTCATTATTGCGGGAAGCCAGGGGCAGCCGGGATCTTCGCTGGTTCGAGCGGTATTTGGAGAGCATCCCATTGTCACCATTTCGAAAAAAGACAAAGTCGTGTTCAGCACCGAAGCCATTCCGGGAAATGAATCGAATGTGTACTCCACCATTGATGAACTCGCAAAAAATCGTATCAACATTGTGTATTCCGATATTGATTCCGGTCTTCATGTTTCGGGTCACGCTGGCGAGCAAGAACAAAAGTTGCTGTTGTCACTTTTGAACTCGCGATACGTCTTCCCCATTGGTGGAACCGAGCGTCACCGCGTGCAGTTTGCACACATGGCAAATGAACTCGGATATAATGATCAGTCGATTTTGCTTCCCAAACATGGAGAAATTATTGAACTCAAAGACGGAAAAATTCTTTTTGGTGATGTGATCGATCTGAAAGAGCTGATGGTTGATGGTCTTGGCGTTGGCGACGTCGGCGCAAGCGTCCTCGCGGATCGCAAGCGCATGGCAGAAGAAGGCATGATTGTTGTGATCATTCCCGAAAGCGCGGGCACCTATCAAACAAAAAATATTATGATTGTGAGTCGCGGATTTGTGTTTATGCGTGATGCAGATGAAGTGATCACACTGATCAAAAATACAACCGCAGAAATCTTGACGAAACACGCGGATATGCAGGAGCAACAGCTCAAACGCGAAATCGAACGACAACTCTCGCGAGCGGTGGAAGACTACATCGAACGGAAGCCTCTTATTTTGCCGGTGTTTGTGGGAGAATAGAAAAAACACACCCACATCACAACAAATACGCTGAATCATCCTTTCCTCTTTTATGCCAAGAGTGTTATCATGATCTTATGCCAAAAAAGCGTGGACGAAAAAAACAAGTGATGAAGATGCGTTTGCGACTCGAAACGGTGTACTCACTCGCATCGCTGGTGTTTTTTGCATTAGGAATTTTGTTGATCGTTTCTTTTCTTGTGAAAGAGTCGCTTTTGTTTCCTATCAATCAATATCTCGTATCAACGTTTGGTTTGGTGGCGACCATCGTTCCATTCCTGTGCTTTTCTGCGGGGCTCATGCTCACTGGGGCAAAGTGGTCATTTGCAAAACCGCAGGTGTTATTTGGAGGATTACTCCTCACCACAGCGATCGCGGGGATTATAGAAACGGGAACGCTCGGATCCATGATTTTTAGTTCTCTCGCCGTTTCAATCCAACCGATCGGTGCGTACACCGTGCTTGTGACAGGAATCGTCGCGGGAATTGTGATTATGTCGGACACCTCGATCAAAGAAATCTTTTCGTTTATCTTTAACAGTTTTGAGTTTTACTCTGAAGATAAATCGGCGTCGTTTTCACTTCCAAAGATCGGATTGTCGAATGATAAAAAATCATCACAACCGTTGAACTTTATTGTTCGGAATAGCTCAAACGCAACACAAAAAAATCAAGAGGATGAAAAAACAATTCGCGATGAAAAGAAACAGCAGTTCCATCCTGACTCAAAGCAATCATTCATTGTGAATCAACCAAAATTACAAACATCTTCTCAAGAAAAAGGTGGGATCCCCACACAAGCACCAGATCAGGTGGTATGGCAGTATCCTCCAATTTCTCTTTTGAGTCCAAAAGACGGTGGGAAGGCCGACCGCGGTGATGTGAAGCAAAATGCACATGTCATTCAAGAAACGCTGGAATCATTTGGAATCAAAGCCGTGGTGCGCGAGGTCAACGAAGGTCCAGCCGTCACACAGTACGCGCTCCAGATTGCGCTCGGAACAAAATTATCGAAAATCACCGCGCTCGCCAACGATCTCGCACTTGCACTCGCCGCTCCCACAGGTCAAATTCGCATCGAAGCGCCTATCCCTGGTCGATCATATGTCGGAATCGAAATTCCAAACCGTTCCCCCGAGTTCGTCACGATGCGCCCAATGCTTGCGCACGAAAGCATGAAGAACGCAAAATCAAAACTCGTGGTTGCGTTAGGACTGAATGTTGCGGGACAGCCTGTTGTCGCGGATATCTCAAAAATGCCGCACGTTCTTATTGCAGGTGCGACGGGCTCAGGAAAATCCGTTGCGATCAACTCATTCCTCGCCTCGATTTTATTCCGCGCGTCTCCACAAGAAGTAAAACTCATTCTTGTTGATCCAAAACGCGTCGAACTTACGGGCTACAACGATATTCCCCATTTGCTTACACCTGTGATTGTTGAACCCGATAAAGTCGTACGCGCACTTAAATGGGCGCAAGCGGAAATGGACCGTCGCTATAAAATGTTTGCGGAAGTTGGCGTGCGTAACATTGAAGGCTACAACGAACTCGCGGGATTTCAAGCACTCCCATATATATTGATCGTGATTGATGAGCTCGCCGATATCATGTTATACGCCCCAGCCGATGTTGAGGATTCCATTACGCGACTCGCGCAGATGGCACGCGCAACCGGCATGCACCTTATTCTTGCAACTCAACGCCCTTCCGTAGATGTCATCACGGGATTGATCAAAGCCAACATTCCCGCACGTATCGCATTTAATGTGTCTTCTATGATGGACTCACGCGTGATCTTGGACATGCCAGGAGCAGAAAAATTGCTCGGCCGTGGAGACATGTTGTACATTCCCCCCGATCAAGCGAAGCCCACGCGTATCCAAGGCACCTACGTCTCCGACGCAGAGATTCGCTCCATGCTGCAATTCATCAAACAGAATGGCGCACAACCCGAATATCAAGATGAAGTGCTCACGAAGTTTTCTGGAAAAGCATCATCTGGCGGTGCACAACAAGGGGAAACCGATGAACATTTCCGCGATGCGGTTCAGTTTGTGGTCGAAACCGGAAAAGCTTCAGCCTCGATTCTGCAACGAAGATACTCTGTTGGATATAACCGCGCGGCACGTATTGTGGATCAAATGCAGATTGCGGGAATTGTCGGCCCACAAGATGGTTCAAAACCTCGTGAGGTAAATCGTGAAGTCGCTCAACAGGTGCTTTCGGGGGATACAGATCGGATCATTTCGTAATCATTATTGAAAGGAACATATGGATATGTACGTTATCGTTCTCACCGTTATCAGTTCGCTTGTTGCGGTTCTCCTTGTCGTCTTGGGAATTCAACTCTTCCTCACGCTTCGCGATGCACGCGCAACAATGCTACGCATCAACGGCTTAATTGATGTGATGGAACACACCTCTCTGCGCTTTTTAGTTCCTCTTACAAACCTGCATGGATTCATGAACGGTGTGAAAAGTGGCGTTCACGTGTTTGAAACATTCGTGTCGTACTTAAAGAAAAATGAAGATAGCGATGACTAATCGAAGAAATAACTGAAGATGAACATATGAAGAAGCCATTTTTTAAAACACCATCATCGCTGTCCACCGTTCAACTGATTGATGATCTCGAACAACGCATCCGAGAAAAAAACAGCGACTCTGTCGCACGATTGGGCGCAGAAACAAAACTCGACGGTGGGAATTTTTCTACCGGCCTCGTTCTTGGGATGGCGCTGGGAATTGCGGGGATGTATCTGTTCGGCACAGAAAAGGGGAAAAAGGTTGTCGAGCAGGCGAAGGTTTGGGGAAAAGAAAACGAGATGATGCAGGATTTAATGCGATTTCTTGAGAAGGAATAAAAAGTGAGTCACTATTATGGTAGAAGTCCAAGGAAATCGCGAACACTCTTCTTTAAAAGAAAGCCTCGCCGCTTCAATTATTGACAAATTACCATATTGGGCCGCAGAACACGCCGTACGATTAGCGCTTTCATCATTAAATCCAATTTCGTTCACTGAAACATGTATCTCACAGAATAAAAGGCATGCTACAGATTATATTGCCTTTGAAACACGTATGCGTGTGCATCATCATCTTGTCGATCAAAGACTGGCAATTCCTCACTATGCACACAGAAAAGAAGATTGCGCTCTTTCTTTCGAGCTGTTGTACCGTGTATTAAAAAATAACATTGAAAAAGGTGATTATAAACAATTTCGCTATGTGATTAGCACTATTTTGAACGACCACCATCAAGATAACTATTACTTGGCTAGAGACTACCTGAAAAGAATTCTTCAGTTAATTATTTCAGCATATAAAAATACAAATCCCGTTAAAGATGAAGAACCGAACGAGACTCAAAATAAACTCATTTCTCTCTTAACTTTTTTTTCCAAGAATCGTCTCATTGAAATTGAAGACTACCTCGAACAAATTTCGAGTCAAGCAATCCCCAGAATTGCAGAAGAACGAGTTCCGGAATTGCTAAGAAACGAACTGACCCCTGGGAAAATAAATAAATTGGCGCAGTTTGTGGCGAGTGTTAGTCCGGCTCAACAACTTATCATGCTTGAGCAGTGTTTTCCTCCCTTTCAAAGATTTAAGAATGGAAATGTATCATCGCTTCTGGATGTTCAACCTCTCCTTCTTCAAGTGCAAGAAAAGGTAATCTGTCAGTTTCTTATCGAAAAATTACGACCAGAGGCAATTCGGGTCTCAAATATCCGCGAATTACGACAAGTGTTGCGCAATCTCAATTGTTCGGACCAGACGATTTCCGTTGCCACGCTATTTTACCTTGCAAGATATCACCAATCTGGGGATTTTCTTAATCCAGAAACGGAAAATGGAAAACAAGTTGTTATTCATTTTGCCGATGCTTTTGAAGCGTTCAAACATGATTATCAAGACAATCAGCTTTTAAGAGTGCAATTGTCGCGTACGGCGGAAAGTATATTGGATTTCTTTCATCAAAAATCAACTCAAATCCAAGAAGATGATGAGAAGTTCACAAAATCGATTTTGGCAATGTGCGATTTTCTTTTTCTGTATTCAACTGCAAGTATTGAAAGTCATTTAGTTCGTTTTTTATCCCTTCGTCCAACAGCGTTGAATATATTACTGATGCATATTCGCCAACACTATGCTTCGCAAATCTTAAAGGTACTAGATCAAGAAAATATTCAAAGACTCCAAAAGGGGGAAGTGGCCAAATTTGCACCTTCTTTTGAAAACAAAGGAGACTCATCTGAAGAACCGTTTTCATATGATCTTTCATCAACCGAGAACTATGCGACAGAGCATTGGACAGTTCGGCAGTGCATCATCGATCTTCTACAAAACCATCTCGATGCGTGTGCGTTTTCGTACTGTAAGCAATTAGTACAAGTAGCATATGGAGAAACTTCAGAAGTACTATCAGACTCAATGATTCGAGGGTATTTGAATCCCATTTGGACATTTGTTCATCTATTTCCCTCGTTCCCCGAACACAACTTTCGAATCCCAAACATTCAACCCGCAGATTACCCTGCGTTGTATGAGAAGTTGAAGACCGTTCCGCATGTCAAACCGAAAGTTGAGGTACTCGTCAGTTTAGAAGGTACAAATACTTGGATCGATCATGAATTGTTTGAGATGAAAAAAGAAAATTTACTAGGAGTGAGATTTTCAGACAACGGATTGGGATATGATCCAAAACTTATCGCAGAATATTTGCCAACGAAAACAGACTGGTTCCGTGGGTATCGTGGCACGTTTGGTCAGGGTGCAAAGATCTCAATGATTTATCTACGAAATCTCGGTGCAAACATCACATTCGGATCATCATATTATGATTGGCACTCAGCACAGCACCATTCATGGAATGCACGTCCAACACTTGGATCAAATCGAAGCGTCTGGCTCACAGGTCATGAAAAATCACAACAAACAAGACCATCCGACTTGCCTTCTGGGAGTTACACCGAGATCATTTTCGATCGACCCCAAATGATTGATTCATTTTTCCCGATTTCCAATTTGGTAACAGATTACTCAGAACATCAATTTTCCTATCTTACTCCAGATACTGAACTGCAGGTTTCACGCTCAAATCTCGCAACGAAACACTACGTTCAAGGTTTATATGTATCAGAGTTGAACAATGGCGCTATGAATACTCTCTTTTCTTATTCATTTCCAAAAGATGTTCTTTCGGGGCGAGATAGAAGGCATATTACAGGACAACAACAGATTACTCACCATATTACACGAGCTTGGTCTGATTGCGTTGATGTCGATTTACTTCGAACGTATTACGGAAGAATGTTTAGTACTCCATCTTCACTTGAAGAAGAACAATATCTTTCGGGAAATGCACAACACGCTGAAGCACTCAAAAAGTATTTTGAGAAGATATCTCCCGAAAAAGTTATCATTTGCTCAGACTCAGATCAGTTACCTGTGGAAGTCAGACTTCTCCTAAGTATGCAACCTAAGGAGTCGCCTACTTGGATAGCCGTTGGATTACAAAAACCTGCGAAGCAGGTTGCAGATCTTGTGGAAAAATTGAATAAAAATTTTGAACTCCCCATGTTCTACTCTCCGAACGTAGTTTTAGAATCTCTCACTGAAGAAAAAGATCAGTCTCAACAACAATATGAAATCCTATTGGAAAAAGGGAAACAATATATTAAAGAGGCAATTCAACTGGTCGCTTCAACTTTTCAGTTCAGCGAAGAACAAAAAACATTTCTTAACAAATCAAACTGGGATATCAATTTCGGACACACCACAGGAAGCATCTCTTTTAATGAAAAATCGAACACCTTCACCATCAGTGTGGATCGTGATTATATATCTCAAGATGTATCTCCAAATATCACCGAAGAAAAATCTGTCGAGCGTGTAAGGCTCTCAATCCTTTTATCAATGATTTCGGTTCAATCACTACTAAAAAAAGAGTCTTCTTTTAACACGATCCGCTCTTCTCAACACGAAATAGAAAGACTAAACCACAAAAGACCAGAAGCGCATATCTTCACAATAGATGAAGTCGATTTATCTCAAAGGGCTTCACCTCAGGAATACGTCACAAAAAATGATCTTATTGAGAGTGCTGTTCGCGCGCTCGTTTTACAAGCGCAAGATTCTAGAATAACGCACATCGAACTTGGGGAAATTGCTTCAAGATTAAATCAAATTGTAGGATATTCGGACGAATCTTCCACCATTTTTCCTTTGTTGGAATCTCTTCAGACATACTCAATTCCAGATAACGGTGAATATTATATTATTTCTTTTAATCGGGATCAGAAGAAATGTTCTGTTGAAATGTTTTCTAAAGAAACGCTATTTCAATCAGAAGTATTTTCTGTAGATTTAGTAGGTGATCATCCTCAATCTCGACTCTATGTCACAATTAACAATCTTGCTCGAGGAGATACCATAACATTTTCAGGTTCTCCTCCAATTCGTCTAGAGTATTACAACGATGAAGTAAATGATTCATTCTCTGGGTTCACGTCAAAATTATTTGATCATTCATTTTTCTACCGTGGAATACTTATCATTCCTATTGGCGTCGATAATTCTCAACTCATCACTCAATACAAAAACTTTTTTCAAACAACATCACTTAAAAGAAATCCTGATGATAGTAATCAAGAAGAAGAAAATTTTGGAATAGAAGAACTCGAAACATCAATTGGCATTGAGTATGGAAAAGGAATATGGGAAAACCCAATTCGACTTTTATCAGATATCTTGCAAAATCATTTAGACGCAGGAAAGGTTGTTGAGGAATATCAAGTAAAGACCGCGAAAGGGAACGTTTGGATGACAAAAGAAGAGTTGATTACATTTGATGGAGATGCCCCAATTGTTGGAATGCGTTTTTCTGATGATGGAGCGGGATATTCAACTAGAGGCACATTCATGCTTGGAGAAGAAACAAAGACTTCAACGGGAAAAAGAGGTCGATATGGTGAAGCCATAAAACTATTGGCTGCGTCGGCAGTACGATCGAAGTGGAAATTTCGGCTTTTGTCTCGCAATTGGGAAGCATCTGCAAAAGAAAAAATAGTTAATCGAACTGTCGAAGGAAGCACAAGACCGTATAAAAAACTGTCATATGAAATGAAATGGGCCAATCAAAATAGAAATGGAAGTGCTACAGAAATATTACTTGATAGCACCGATTCTCAATCTATATCTGATTGGAAAGCTTTGGTGACTATCGCAGATCCTAGGAATCGAGTGCAGCAACACCGAGGTTTAGAGCGGTATATTCTTGATCTTCGTGAAAATCAGCCCTCCATATGTCATTCGCCAAAGCTTGCAATGATAGATGAACCGGAAATAACACTGTATGAACGTGGGCTTATCATTCCTACACAACAAAAATTACCACTCATGTTCTCATATCATGTGTTTGCACATATTATTGATACTCAAGAAAGAAATCATGTTAACTTCGATATACTGAAAGCACTCATTATTGAAATGTTTCAGACACAGGAAATCCCTTTATCAGTCATCGTAAAAATACTACAGCAAGTTCATTTATTGAATGTTCCAGTGTCTGAATTACAGCAATATCCAGAATTTCTAGGATTACTCGAGATTCCAAACTCAAAACTTCGTATTGCTTTTCAACAAGCATTTGGAGACAGCGGTGTGTTAAGTGGTAGGCCAAAGCATGGAGACTCTTTACAATCAACGGATCCTCAAACTGCGTTTATCGCAAATATACTCTGTGAATATGAAGAAAAATACTTCCCAGAAGCAATTCGCTCGCCCATATTTCAAGTTTTGCACGATGCTGGAATCCCTTCCGTAGACGATCTTATTCTTTGGGAAAAATTATCAATCGAAATAGGAGAAGAAAAATTAAACGTATTCGAACATATTGCGCAAACAGTCGCGAAAGATCTTGTGTCAACAATGCAAAATAACCTTTCTCGTATAGGTTCCATGGAAGCACTTCTTCCTTTTTTCTCAAAACACATAAAATCTCTCCAATCTGTTTCGGATCTAAAACTTTGGTTTTCCACTTTTTTTGGCAACCTTGAAGATATTGCGTCTGGAAAAATGCCAGTTACATATCGGTTTTTCTCTTCTGTCAATTCCCATGGCTACGCGAACACCAAATTAAATGAGATTGGTATGTCAATCCAAATACTTCCTCAACTCACCACAACACTTGAACACGAACTCATTCATATCGCTTCAAAAATAAGTGACTACAACTTTGCCTTCTCACTTTTACTTTTACTTCGATCCCCTTTTATTACTACGTTGTTACCTACTCAATTATCGGAGCCTGAACATACATAAGATGTTCTGTTTTCTGATATAATCCCCTCATGACGCTCGCCGAACTTCGCGCAATCTATCTTCGCTTTTTCTCCTCAGAAGATCGCAACCACACAATCATCCCCTCCGCCCCCTTGGTTCCCGAGAACGACCCTTCGACATTGTTCACCAGCAGTGGAATGCAACCGCTTATTCCATATCTTCTTGGCCAACCTCATCCGCAAGGAAAACGCGTTGTTGACTCGCAAAAAAGTTTTCGATCTCAGGATATTGAAGAGATTGGGGACAATCGACACACCACGTTTTTTGAGATGTTGGGGAACTGGTCGCTGGGCGACTATTTTAAACAAGAACAACTTTCCTGGATTTTTTCTTTTTTGATTGATGAACTTAAGCTCGATCCATCGAGAATATACGTTACGGTGTTCGCGGGAAATGATGATGTTGCGCGTGATGAAGAAGCCATTGCCATTTGGAAAACGATTTTTGCAACAAAAAATATCATCGTTGAAAACGCCACCGACGACGCGGAAAAACTCGGGATGCAAGGTGGACGCATCTTCACCTACGGCGAGAAAAAAAACTGGTGGTCTCGTTCGGGCGTGCCATCCGCGATGCCCGCGGGTGAGCCGGGGGGTCCGGATAGCGAACTCTTTTTCGATTTTGATCCAAAAAATGATCTAAAACTCCACGAGCAATCGCCTTTTGCAGAACAGCCGTGTCATGTGAACTGTGATTGCGGTCGATTCATGGAAATCGGAAACAGTGTGTTCATGCAGTTTCAAAAACAGGAAGACGGATCGTTCAAAGAGCTCCCGCAAAAAAATGTTGATTTTGGAGGAGGCCTCGAACGGATCCTCGCGGCTGTCGAAAACAAGCGGGATGTGTTCGAAACCGACGCTTTTTCATCAATTATTCGCGCAATCGAGGTTTTTTCGAAAAAAACATATGAGGGTGAACATAAACGCGAGTTTCGCATTATCGCCGATCATGTCAAAGCCAGCGTGATGCTCGCAAGTGATGGCGTTGTTCCATCAAACAAGCAACAGGGATATGTGATGCGCCGGCTGATTCGTCGCGCCGTGCGATATGGATTGATGATGGGGATTCAGGGTGTGTTTGTTGCGAACGTCGCCGAGGCGGTGATCGAGTTATATGAGGACGCGTACCCTTCACTCAAGGAAAACGAAAAACACATTCTTGATACGTTGTTGTTCGAGGAACACAAATTCCAAAACACGTTGACAAAAGGACTGCGCGAACTCGAAAAATACGAGACACTTTCTGGTGAAAATGCGTTTTATCTCTACGAAACCTACGGTTTCCCGTTTGAACTCACCGAGGAGATCGCGCGCGAACGTGGGCAGCAGGTGGACTATGGGGCGTTTCGAAAAGCGTACGAACTTCATCAGGAACAATCTCGAACGGCGTCCAAGGGAATGTTTAAAGGTGGGCTCGCGGATCATTCGGAAGTTGTAACAAAGTATCACACTGCGACGCATCTATTACACGCGGCACTTCGCGAAATTCTTGGCACGCACGTGCAACAACAAGGCTCCAATATCACTGCTGAAAGATTACGATTTGATTTTTCACATCCGCAAACACTTACCTCAAAACAAATTGCTCTTGTTGAAGAGTGGATTAATGCAAAGATTGAAGAAGCGCTCCCCGTTCATCATGAAATAATCTCGAAAGATCANNGTTTCTGTGTACACCATCGGGCATGATCCAAAAAACGGATGGGTATCGAAAGAACTGTGCGGCGGGCCTCATGTATTGAACACAAAAGAAATTGGGAAAATCTCGCTGTACAAGGAAGAGTCTGTGGGCACGGGCCGGCGCAGAGTGTATATCAAAATGGTTTCGTAATGTAGTGCTTCCGAAATTGGACACTGCCACAAGCGAGCGCTTCATAAGTTGTATCTCAAGGTCATGTGATATCATGAATTTATGCCAATTGGTGAATTTTTTCGAGGATTGATTGGAAAGAAAAAGAATCCTGTTTCTGTGAAATCTGAAACAGTTTTGGAAGATGTGGGTCAACCTATTTCTCCAGTAAATGAAACAGGAGCAGAATCTAAAGAAAATCAAGTCGAACTTGAGTTTATTTATAAAATACTTGAAACGTTTCAAGGGACTCATTTACAAAAGGTTATTCAGGCGTGTGAACTATATGGTATGTTCGATAGGGTTGACACCGATGTAGAGAGAGCTAAAAAAATACTCTATTTGCCCCCAGGAGATCCTGTTCATACATCATTTTTTCAGTTTCAACTTCAAATAGGAGAATATCTGAAAAAAGAGCGTTTTTTTGCTCTCGCAAAGGAAGAAAGAACAATACATAGTCGTCAGTATCGATTTAAATATGATTCTGCTGGAAAATGTGTTGACGTATGTGACGATACTTTTGGCGAGACAATTCAGTATGTTCCATTATATGTTTACGATGTTTTTCAACACCTAACCGAGCTTATCCGGATTGAAAAAGATGCCAAATTCCTAGCGATGCAAAATGGAAAAAAATATACAGAACTTACTGTTGATTTTGAATTTATTCGTTCTCAGCTTTCCACATTTATTAATGTTTGGGAGAGAGTTATTGAACAACTGCACGGATATNNAAACGAAAAGAAATGAACCAAGTATCTCAAAATCTTAATATTGGAGAAGTTCCAAGAGAATTACATAATCTATTGCAGAACGCCAATCACGATCAAGTTTTACCTTTGGACGGCTCTTTCATGCAACTGCTCATTCGGAAGTGGAAAGCTTTTGGCCCATTAGGAATCTTTTATTTACGGTATGTTCTAAAAGATCGATTGTTTTGGGATCGCGATGAGTTAGAAGTAAGGGAAGCTACGGAAGATTTGACGAAATTTCCCGAAGTTCAAAAAGATCTTCGATATGAAGAATATCTGAGAGCTGCCGTTTCTCTTCGACTTGCTCGAGAAGGACTTTCTCCAATAACAGTGCAGTTATTTGAGCACCTTTATAGAGATTGGGGTGCAGGTAGAGAGAGTTTATCGGTATTTTTATTAAAAGAAATGATTTTTCATTCTGAAAAGTGGTCTGGTAATGATCTATTAAAATACATTTTTCAATTTCAAGATCGGGTAAAAAATGAAGAGTTACAATCCTTTATTGATTCACACAAACACTTGGTCTGTTTATTGTATGAAACATATCCCGTAGACTCCGTTCGGGGTTGGGATTTACTTGGATCAAAATGGATCGAGGACCTCGCTGACGCATTAACACCTAAGGAAATTATGGAGTTTTTTGATGCGCTAGAAACAATTCTGTCAAACTATGCAGAATTTAGTGGTGTACAAACATACACAAAAATGGTGCTTCCCTCGGGCAGTATTCCTACAGATAAACCTAGTTACATTGGTTCTTGGATTGAAGTTGATCCAGTTGAGAAAAAAACACGAGAAGCAACTGTGACCGTATTTGGATCAATTATTCCCTTTGATAAAATTATCGATAATCCTGGGAAAATAAATAGACTATATAGAGGATATCAAACGTATATTTATGATTTAGTAGAAAACAATAAACAAAAAAACGCGCTTGATCTACGAAGCAAAACCTGGATAAAGATTGCAAAAAGGGTCATTCAAGAACTGGCTAAGCGCATTACGCAACAACAACCATCGTTCGATACTTTGGCTGTCTCGCTCGGATATGATTCGCAACAATTGACGCAGGAGCAAAAAAATCAAATATGTTATCTGCATCAGCTGTCACAAATTCGTTTAGTCTTATTGGACATCATTTCAGAAATTGAAATAGCTGATGATAATGATGTGATTCTAGAACCGTATGATATTGAGCTAGATGAAGGTCGCGCATAACATTGCGTAAATTGGACGCGCACCCATTTTCCTGCTTTAATGGATCTATGGATCTCCCTTCCATTTTTTCGCGTACACAAAAAAAAGACGAAGTTCGAACGTTTCTCGCGCTCGAAATTGGATCTGAAGCAATAACCGCCGGATTGTGGATGGCGGGGCTCGATGGCGTCGAGATTTTGAAGTACAGTAGCCCCATTCAGTGGTCAGGCGAAGACGCAAAAGATGCCGTTGAAGCTGCGGACGTTGCACTCGAGGAGCTCGGAGCGGAAGCGAGCAAGGTTGATGATGTGATGCTGGGTCTGCGCGCCGATTGGGTTACCGCATCGGGAATCGAAAATGAAAAGAAAAAAATAATCAAAAGCTTAAAAGATGAGTTGCAACTCAATCCAATTGGTTTTGTTGTCACTGACGAAGCACTTACCCATTATTTACAGGATATTGAGGGTGCGCCGGTAACCGCTTTTCTCTTGCGCTACAGCGAATCGCAACTACAACTCTCGCTCGTGACCGCAGGAAAAATCGAAGCACAAGAGTTTATTGGTCGCAGTGGCGATGCAGTCGCGGATCTTTCCGAAGGTTTTGCGCGTATGAAAACAGCGCACTTTCCTTCTCGAATATTATTGAGCGCAGAACGACTCAAACAAGAACAGCTTGAAGAAGAAAAACAAACGTTTCTTGCGCATGATTGGAAATCGTCCTTTCCTTTTGCGCACATTCCGAAGGTCGAGGTGCTCGAGCCACGCGTGATGATCTCCGCAGTTTGTGTTGCGGGAGGTTCAGAAGTTGCACGTGCGCTTGGCATTTTGGATCCTTCTCAAGAAGAGCCCGTGCAAACTGCACAAAACAACGCATCTGAATCTCTCACGGCTACCGATGAACAAGATGAGCCACTTCCAAAACCCGTTCCTCCTGCTCAAGAAGAGCTTCCCCTTCCTCCACTGCCTCCTCAACCAAAGTATTCTGTTGAAATCGAGCAGGATAGTTCGTTCATGACTCCTGATTTTTCTAATCAGAACAATCTGCAGTCAGAGGTCTTACCTCCACCTTGGCAGCCGACACAAACACAAATGCCAGCAGACGAGGAACTTTCAGAAGACATCATGCAAGAAGATATGAATATTCAGTCTGTCCCCGAACCTCGCAAAGAGCACGCTCTCCGCGGTTTACAAAGGAACTCGACGGCATTCATACAGCGCATCTTCCAAAAAACAACGCAAAAACTGCACGTGAATCGTATGCGCACAGATGATGTAAACGAAGGACTCGTCGAAGCACTTCAAACAAAACGGCTTCCAGTAAAAAAACTGCTTCTTTTTGTTGGCTTACCGTTACTTCTTTTGTTCGCGATTGGTGGTGGATATGTCTATGCTGATTCATCACTGCGCGCTTCGCTTTCAATCAAACTCAAACTTGAACCTATCTCGAAAGAGATTGATGCGACTATTGATAGTAAAGCTCAGACGCTCGTGATTGGAGAAACCTCAATTCCCATACAAATTGTTGAGGATCTTGTGGATGGAAAAAAAGATGCGCAAACCACAGGAAAAGATAAAGTTGGCGAAAGCTCCTCAGGAACAGTCACGCTATACAATCGCACCTCGAGCGAAAAAACGTTCCCGAAAGACACAAAACTCACGGGAGCAGGTGGACTTGTATTTTCCACAACCGAGGATGTGAAGATCGCCTCAAGTAGTTCAGGCTCAGATTTTTCGATTCAACCGGGGAAAGCGGAAGTAAAAGTTGTGGCAACAAAGATTGGACCAAACTACAACGTCGCATCGGGAACCGAGTTTACGGTTGCAAACTTCGACAAAATCTCGTTTATCGCATCAAATGCGCAAGCGTTTTCTGGTGGTTCAAGTAGTGAAATTCAAGTTGTTTCAAAAACCGATCTTTCAAATCTTGAATCACAACTCAAAAAAGAGCTTCTCGAAAAACCGACTACCCAACAACAAAACACAATTTCACTTGATCTTGCCGAGGTAAAAGACAAAACAACCTCGCACGATCTTGGAGATGAAACGACGCAACTCGAAATGTCCATGACGATCGCGCGCAAATCCGCGACGCTGTCGCAGGATGCGATGCTTGAAATTATTCAAGTGTTGTTTGCAGAGGAAATCGCAAAAGGATCGGTTGATCTTACTTCAGTTGAAGTTTTTGCCGTGGATCAATCACAAAAACAAATCAAGGATGGCACCGAGCTTCGACTCGCGGTTCGCGCAAAAATCCAACCACAGTTCGCAATCGACCGCCTTCTTCCGCAAATTCAAGGAAGAACGCCCGATCAAGTCAGCACGCTGTTGTCGACGTATAAAGAAATAGAATCTCACAAGCTCACACGATCTCCCGCAGTTCTTCCAACGCTTTTTGGAAGACTGCCAAAGGACGCAAGCGCAATCACCATCACCATCGAGAAATAACACGAGAAATAAAAACTGCCTATGCCCATCAAAGTGTACCGAAAAGCAACACCAACGCAACCACCCGTAACCGCGCCAACAAAGCCAGTTCGGGCGTTTTCCTTGTTTAACAAGCAAGCGATCCTTCCCGCAAGTTTAATCACCATTGGAAGCATGTTGCTCGCAAATGTGGTGTGGCCGATTGTGTCATATCAGTTGTTCATTTCTCCGATCTCATCGGCAAAAGAAGAGGTGTATCTTTCCGCAGCTCCCGTTCAAACGCAAACAGCTCCCCCTGCAACCATCGCGAAACCCGTTGAAACACAGCAACGCGAGTCCGGACCAATTGTAATCGAGGAAGAACTTGAGTACATTAATCTTTCGCAATGGTTTCCATGGAAAGAAATTCCACAGGTTGACGAAGAAAAAGCAGAACAATATTCCATTAGTATCCCCAGCTTGAATATCAGCAACGCAATGGTGAATATTGGTGGATTAAATCTCGACAAATCGCTCATTCAGTACCCTGGTACCGCGAATCCGGGGGAGCTTGGGTCGCCGGTGATCTTTGGACACTCCGTATCGCAACTTTTTTACAATCCTTCGGAATCAAATCCGCGCCGATACATTTCCATTTTCACCAAGATCATGCAGTTAAAAAAGGATGACAAAATCATCGTGACCTACGACGGCATCACCTACACCTACCGCGTCACGAATAAAATGGAGGTAAAACCAGACGATACCTACATTCTTTCTCAGCGTCACGACACAAAAGAACTCAAGTTGATCACCTGTACGCCCCCCGGAACGTACCTTCGACGCGGAATTGTATTTGCACAACTGGAAAATCTTGAGTAAGATTGCGACATGAAACAGTATCTTTGCATTGATTATGGAACCGTTCGCGTTGGGACTGCGATGAACATTGAAACGTTTGCAGAACCGCTCGCAGTCTTTCCAACAGATCGCGCAACCGAAAATATTCAAGCACTCATTCAAACACGAAAAGTGGATGTTGTGCTTATCGGAATTCCCGACGGTCGCATTGCAGAACAAGCGCGTATGTTTCTATCAACGCTTCAATCTTTTTCATATACGCATCCTGTAAAATGGGTCGAGGTCGACGAATCACTTTCATCCGTTGAAGCACATCGCATGAAAAAAATGAAACGGGGAGATAAAAAAATCGACGCCATTGCTGCAGCATTATTATTACAAGAATATCTCGATACGCTTCCTAAAGATTGAGTTCGTTTAACAAAAAGTGCTCCCAGAAGGAATTGAACCTTCATTTTAAGTTTCGGAAACTCATGGTCTATCCATTAGCCTATGGGAGCGCGAGGATTCTTTTACAAGAATAGGCTGTGCGCGAATAATCTTTTTTCGAATACGCGAAGTATATCAGATTCGCAGATCTTCGGGCATAATAAGCGATATGAACCTCCAACGCATTCCGTTATGGGATTACATTCGTGCGATCGGAATTATCGCAATCGTGCTTGGGCACACCGACGCCCCGTTTCGAGCAATGTTGTACCTTTTCCACGTTCAGTTGTTTTTTTATCTCGCGGGGATGCTGTGGGTTGAACGATCAGTTGAGAAAAAATCAGCGATCAAGTTTTTTTCTTCACGTTTGCGCCGACTATATCTGCCATATTTGATTGTGAATTTCTTGGTGTACCTTGCGCGTCTCGTTGTTTCTGCAGAAGTTTTTTCTCCGCGATATCTTTTTGGAATGATCATCGGTTCAAACACCGATCCTCTTGTTGGTGCCTCGTGGTTTCTTCCTGTGCTTTTTGTCGCTGAGTGCGCGTTATTTCTGTGGACGCGTGTTGCTGATCGAGTTCACATCTCGTTTCATCTTTTTCCGATTATTTCATTGCTGATTGGGGAGTACGCGGTGTTTACACAAACTGAGTTGATCGGAATCTCAAAAGATGTGTTGCTTGGAGTTGGATTGATCTGGATTGGAATGATGATCGCGCGTCTACAACGCGGAGGAAGATTTAAAAAAATATCGTTCACAAAAACACGTCTCTCGATTTTTATTGTGTGCGCGATCGTGTATTTGCTGTTTAGAGTCCACCAGTATTCATATCTTCCCAATCTCGCGCTACATCACCCGTCTATGATTTTTGATTCTCTCATTGGATTTTTCTGTGCCTATGCGTGCGCACGTCTTCTCGAACACGCACCACAAAAAATGCAACGCGCGATGCAGTTTATTGGGGCAAACACCATACAGATTGTGTTTGGTCAGTTCCTCGCGTTCAAAGTTGTACATCTTATTTTGATTGCGCTCACGGGAATTTCTGCATCATATTATTATGAACTGTATGGGAAAAGCGTCATTCCACATTTTTGGATCGTGTATGGTGTTTTTGGAGTTGGATTACCACTTCTGCTCACGGTATTGAGATTGAAAAAAAGCGCGAATTAATCCATTAGTCGGCGAGTTTTCCAACAATCACCACATAGTTCTTGCCATATTTCTTTGCACATTGAGGACACGTGGTGTACCACATGTACGTTTTTGTGAGAGAAAGCTTTTTTGCTTGCGCGAATTGTTCAAAGTCTTTCATCCAGATCCCCATATTTTGAAAACTTCCCTCGTAGACTTTACTCACAAACTTTCCGTTCATCGTTGTGTTTTCCGCGTTGTGAATGTGTTGATCAACGGCGATGTACAGATCCATGTTCCATTTGGACGTAGATTCAGATAACACCACGCCTTCCAACATTTTTGCTTTCGCGTCCTCGATCTTTTTCACCGATCGCGTCATCACCGAACCAAAGTTAAGGGGAATATAAAAAAATGTTCTCACGCGATCTTGAATGAATTTTTTATTGTCCCAATGAAATGTTTTTTCGTTCCAAGGCGCTGGATCAAATTTTGGACAACATTCGTTTTCATCTATTTGATTTTTCATGAAAGTGTCTCCTTTAGTTTTTACTACGCAATCTGAGAATAAACACTAGTTGTGATACAAGACATGCGATCACCGTGACAATCACGCTGGGATATTTTCCATCAAAACCGCCCGCTGTTGTGTGTTTGAGCAAGATACCCAGGTACGCCCATAAAAAAACCAAGCCATACGCGATCTGTTTATCTTTGCGCAGACGCAGAATGCCGATCAACGTTCCAACAAGAAGAACGGCGCTTGTCCAGATATAATCCGCGATTCCAAATCCTGTCCATCCAGTGCTCACCAAAAAAACCGTGATGTTTGCGATCGTCGCCACAGTGATCCAACCAAAGTACACAAAAAAAGGTGTGGAGATGAACAGTTTTTCTTGCGCGGTCATTGATTCTGTGCGAAGTGTATCGGCAATCTTAATGAGGAGCACAAGAAACGCGGACATCAGAATCACCGAAACGCCAATATAATCGTAATGCCAAGCAAAAATCCACAACATATTGATCAGTGAGGTCGCAATGAACAGCGGATTGATCTTCGCGATCAGTTTTTCTTTTTGCTGACCGCGCGTGGTGAATTGAAAAATGACATATCCAGCCAACAAAAAATAAATGAGCCCCCAAATGGAAAAGGTGATCCCCGCAGGAGCAAACAAATTAGGATAGGCGTCCGAGATGGCACCGGTGGAGCGGTTGTTGATCGGGAGGGCGTTGGCCAGATAATTCACCCATATCATCGCGAGATATGACACCGCTACACAAAGTTTGATGATGAGGTTTTTCATAGATATATCGTAGCATGACGAACTTGGTAGCACGTTATGAAGAACACAGGATGATCTATTTATGAATGTTCGGGTCTGTATGATCGTGATTAATCCTTAAAATATTTCTTTCTGAGTTCGTAGAAAAAGATCGTTGGCAAATAAAAAGTAACATCCGCACTAATCTTACCTAAAAATAAACCAAGCACAACATTTCCAGTCCACTTTGGGAAAAAATACATCGCGAATGGTCTGATTATAAAACTATCAAGATACTCTGCAAAACCAAATTCAACAATAGCATTACGAAAAACTTTAACTATGCTGATGAATGTAATTTTTTCATCCATTTTTTTTCTAGCCTGAACATCGGAATATAAAATCTTTCCATAGTATCCTATATTTTCTCCCCACGTTCCCCCGAGAGCAGTTAAAACGGGATTGTGAAAAAAGTAATGTGTAAGTAATCCACCTGCCATGGCTCCAATAATCGCAATTATTTCGGCAGGAAAATATCGAGTCAGCCATTCTGATATTTTGGCAGGTACATTTCTTTGAGGAAGTGTAGTTATCATAAAAATCGCCTTCTTATCGAAACAGAGAAAACTTCCCCGTAAATTCTTTTAATTCTTGTGTTCCTCCAAAAAGAACGATGCCAAAGTATTCGAGATTTGATTCTGCCGTTGTCGCGGTTGCCTCAACCTGTTGTTGAGAAGTTCCAACGGTCATCGTACTTGTAAAATCTGTGAAGGGAATTCCTCTTACCAATGCTTCGTTTCTTATCGTTCTTATCATATTTGAGTTGTCTGCGGTTAAAACGATAAAGGGAAAGTGTGAAATTGCCGGATGCGTGCCACCATCCTTATCTACGTAATCGAGGAAGACCATTTTTTCTGCATCACCAACTTTGCCCGATAATCCAGCGGTCATGTGACCGAGTGCATTCATTAATTTTCCCACTTCGATCTTTTTATTGAGAATCGCCGCGAATCGATAGTCTTTTTCGTCGGGAAGAGTGGTGAAATCCATTGGTTTTTCTCCTCAATCGATTATCTATTTCTCTTAATCGCTGGCGGAGAGGGCGGGATTCGAACCCGCGTGCCCCTTGCGGAGCCCAAGGTTTTCGAGACCTGGCTGATAAACCACTCCAAGCACCCCTCCTTCGCAAAACAGTCATAAAACGCACATTCAAAAACTAAATATGTGCCCCCATGTGGAATCGAACCACAATTGTCGGTTCCGCAAACCGATGTTCTATCCATTGAACTATGAGGGCGTGATCTGCATTATACACCGAGAGGCGCGATTTCGCAGGGGATCCGTTTTATCAGAAAGTGTCCTTGAATGCGTGCCTATTCTTTTGCGTCCATGGGAAAATGTGTCTCGAACCAGTCCACCATTTTCTCGAAAACGGTTTGAAGGGGGCGGTGTTCGGGCAAAAACTGTTGAAAAATGGCGCGCAGGTCGTCTTCGGGCACCTCACCCAACAAAACGGTCACTCGTCGCACGAGTTTTCCTTTAAGCTCAACGGACAACAGTCGATGTCCAAGTCTATTTGAAAACCAAAAGCGCTCCATCTCGCTCCACGAGTAAAACCGATCGGAGGTATACAGGCCATAACTCGTGACGATATGTTCGGCCATTTCTGGGGGAACGAGCGCAAGCGCGTAGGACGCGAACGCGAGCGCAATGATGACAAAGATCAACATGTAGAGGTTGAAAAAGAACAACAGCACGCTCACGAGGAACGCGATTGTCGCGATCGAGGTGTAGTACTCGCGCGAGCGTTTCTTGAAGACGCGATTCATGGACTGCCAGCCAACAACGAGCTCCTCTTCTTGCAGATTGGAAGGTTGTGGCGCAGATGGCACTTGATTTACTGCAGTCATTGGGGCGTCAGGCATAGTACTAGCATAGCGCCTTACGCATCATCTCGCAAGAATTGGTCAAGAAAGAGATCTTGATCGAGAAGATTGGTGCGGGCACGGTCGATGAGGTGTTCGAGATCGGAAATTATCTGAAGAAAAGGTTGATTATTGAGCAGATCGACAGATAAAAACCGTTCTTTTTCGAGTTGCACACGGTTAGTCATCACAGTGAGAAAATGTGGAATTGCTTTTTTTTCGATGATCTTGAATAGTTTTTGAGATGTGCCATTCTCGGAAACATGTCGGAAAAGATATGTTGTGACTTTTGTTTTTCTTTTTGCACGCCAATCTTCAACACAGTCATGGAGGTCATCATGGAGTTGAGAAATTGATTCGTAGAGATCTAAAACCGAAAGACATGCTTTTATTTGTGAATGTGGTACATGGAGTATTTGTGCAAGAATCAGTGCTTCAAATGATAAGAATCCGACAAGCTTGTTGTGATTTTTGAGATGCGCGAGCCAACGCGCGATTTGTTGTGAAACGAGTGATTGAATCTGCAAATCATGAGAGATTGCGTACATCCGATCCAACTTGGGGAGAATTGTATGAAAGTCAATCGTGTCGTTGTCTTTGTCATACAAATCATCAAAGGCGGTGAACACAATCCATGCGTTTAGTAGTAGATCGAGTAGTTTTTGGATTTGTTTTTGCTGAACTGGCGTGATTTTTTCCTGATATGAATCCGCAATCATCTGTGGAAGTAAGCTGATGATTTTTTTCCATCGCTGAGGAACGGGAACACCTTCTTCTTTTTGAGTTTTTGATTGCAAAGAATGCAACACGTCGAGTAAAAATACTTCTGCAAGAAGTTTGGTACCTGAATAAAACGTCCCATCACTTTTTTGATGATCTAAACAGAATGGAAACCAAGCGGGTTTAAGGGTAGGAATTTCGTCAATTAAATCCTGTTCAATTTCCTTAACTCGAGCAAGACCGGAAATCAACATGAGTTTTTCTCCGTCGTATATCGATGTTTTGAGTGCTTTTCTCGCTTGCGTAATAACTTCAGCATTAATTGTTTGATACTTTATTAAAAATGCGACGGATAGATACTCCCCACAAGCTTCAAAGTATCGGAGGAGAAAATATATTTGTGTTTGCGTTCCTTTGTAATATGGTGATGCGATATTCTTTTCTATTGCGGAGAGAATCCACTCGTGAAGCGGATCAACATTCACTCCGAGTTTTGTGAGCATGCGCGCAATGTTCGCATTCACCACAGGATCACAGTCGTTCCATACGGAATCTTCAGTATTAACCACCCACGTGCTGTATGGACCACCCTCGGATTGTTCACAAGAAATGAGCGTTTGCGTAAGCACCGCAAGCTTTTTCGGATCGAGAGATTGTTGAATTGAAGCAAGCGCGATCCAAGCAACTGCGGTATCGTCAAGATCATCTGGATACTGCTGTGAAGCAAGATTGTAGTTCAAGGAGCGAATAAGCCAGTTGCACGTTTGTGTTTGTGGATCAAATTGATCAAGAAGAATGCGTTGTAGTTCTTCATATAACTTAGGGATGCTTTGTTTGTGCGGCTGTAATAATTCGAGAGCAATAGGAATGGGATAGAAGGTTGGGAGATTAATGACGTTGGTTTGGGAGCGAGATTCAGATAGATGAGCTGATGCAAATCCATTTTCTTCAAGAGAAAATAGAAGTTCTCGGAAAAGCGTATTAATCATGGTCTTCTGGGAATATCAATTTCAATAATGTCATTCCCATACCATATCAGCACATAATGACATTTTTCTTACAACTGAGGTTGTTTGTTTACTTCTCTCTCAACATAGAAGGTTTTGATTACTGACTGGTATACATGGGAAGAGTTAGTATAAATTTGGAACCATCTGGATCGCAATATTCGTATTCTAATCTTCCTCGAAGTTCATTTTCCGCAATCTCCCTTGCCAACGAAAGCCCAAGTCCCGTTCCACCCTTCAAGGATTTTGTTGTAACAAACGGATTGAATATTTTTGATCGGATAGCCATGGGAATACCACCCGCATGATCAACAATTAAGATCTCAAGCTTTTTGTTTTTCTTAATACATGCGATCGATATACTCTTAATTCTTATATCACTTTTCTCTTCATACGCATCAAGTGCGTTCGACAAAATGTTGGCAATAATTTCTCTAAACCGAACCGCCGATCCTTTTATCTTTGCCTTCGTCTGAGTCTCAAAGCACAACCGCACTCCCAATGCATGCGATTGATATTGGAATAATCGTAAGATTTTATTGATCTCTGTTTTAACAGAAAAGATTTCCTCAATTGAGTCATTGCTCATCATCTGTTTTGTCGTAATGACAAGATCAGAAATTTCTTGAACTCCCTCTCGAATTCTTTTTGTTTCTTCTGTTTCTTTCAAAAACCGCGTTATATTTCCTAAAAAAGTTAATGGATTTACAAGATCATGAACCAGTCCCGCAGTCACTTTTCCAACAGCAACTAAATTTTTTGTTTCCCGATACGATCGAATTTGTTCTCGTCGAAACGATTCGAATGTATCGTAGAGTGTTTTGTTCGACTCTTCCAAAGCGTGTGTTCTTTTTTGTACTTCTTCCTCGAGATCATCGCGCTGGTGACGCAACTGAACGTTCTGTTTTTCTGACTTTCTCGCGTGCATCCACGAACTAACCCCTGTTAAAACAAGTAGCGTCACATACATCAGCACGTCACCAATCATCGTTTGTTGTCGTTTCCAAAGTTGCATCTGATCTGGAAACACGCTCGACTGAATAAAAAAGATTCCCAGAATCGCGATACTACTTACTCCTGCACAATAAAGCGTTGCCCGCGATCCAAAAAGCAATCCTGCGACAGAGATTGCAAATCCGTAGAATAAAAGTCCAAGAGGAGTCGTTACGCCCCAACGAGAGCTAAGGTATATCGCAACAATAAAGATTGAGCACACAAACAGTATGGACGCCTCTTTTTTGTGTTGCTTGATATTGACCAAAAACACAATAAGAAGTATACCTATCAATGCAATCTCACCTATAGAAAACGCAGTTTTTTCAACTAAAACGCTAATTATTTCGAGATGCATCCTATACGCCAACGAAACAAAGAACAAACCACACATTCCCGCAAGTGAAATATACAACGCTGAGATGAAAAAAGCGTCATCTTTGCTACTCGGTTGCCCAGGGTTCCATAGACGAAGAAAGCGATGATAATATGCTACCGCGGTTTTTATTCCGAGCATCTTTATATCGTAACAATTTTTGCATCATTTTTGCCATATTTCCTCCTTTCTTGAAAATACGATATCGGAAATGCCTTACTTTTAGCTGACAAATGTGAAATTGCATCTAGAACACTCTAAAAACTAGACGTGTTTCTCTTCATGCTATAATACCCCCAGTCACTCGAAGAATCTCCTCGAGGCGGTCAAACGCCAAGGGAGGCTCCTCAGCGAATCAGGGGATGTATTGAATCGACGTGGCGGGCTCTTTACCATCTGCAAGCCGGTTTGATGAAACCGTAAAAGCATCAAAAACACAACTGTCAAATCAATTCGACAGACAGCCGGAGACATTTTGGCAAGCATCGCTTCCTTCCTTTCTCCAGCTCCAAGCGTCCTCGCTTTTGCGTGAACGTAAGGCATTCTGTTCTTCTCTCTCACTGATGGAGGGAACAGGGTGGGAACACAGTCAGTGTGACTGCGATCGCATTGGTAGGGCGACCGCGTAAGCCTTTCTACCAGAAGAACGAGAACGGTTTGTTTCTCCACCACTCGTCCTATTCAAAAAGACACTACGCTTGTAGAAGATGATGATTTGCTCCTGCGGACCGCGGGTCATTCCCGCGCATCTCCACAAAAGGTTGAACAATTAACCAAAATGAAAAATTGTACGTCTGAATTTCTTTCAAGACTATTTTAACCCTCATTAGTAGGTAAGTCGTCGTCATCCATAGACTGAGCCAACCCCATGGTAGCCAAACCTTCTTTGAGTTTTTCAAAACCGTTTACACCCATATTGGTTTTTTCTCTTAACAATTGCAATAGTTACTCAGCCATTTCATCAGTCAGATCAACACCCGCCGGAGTTATCGCTCTTAAAATAACATCAAGACCTGCTCTCACTTGATCTTGATGTAACATTTCTGCCATTCTCTTGTCTTGACCATCCTCTTGATTATTCATATGAATTCTCCCTTGATTTACTATTCATAAGAGTATATCAAATAATATTACTAGAAAAAGACTTAACTCAAGCTCATATATCTATCCATACGCGTGCGCGTACACCACGCCCCACACTTCTTGCGCGCCCGCTTTTTTCAACACGTGACACGCAAAAAGCAAGGTTGAGCGCGTGGTTGCGACGTCATCCACCAACGCAATGGTTTTTCCTCGAATTCTGCTTGGATAAATACACACAAACGATTGCTTCAACGCGCTGTTTTGCACTCGCTCCGCTTTCGACAAGCGCATCTGCGGAACCGTATCGCGAATTTTGATCAACGCGGAACTGTCATGTGGCACGCGCAAGAACTCAGCAAGCTTTCGCGCCAATAACTCCGCTTGATTATATCCACGCGATTGTTTTTTTCGAGGTGTCATGGGAATCGCGATGATCGAATCAAACGCGGGCGCATACGCAGGCCACCGCTCCTCGATCGTTTTTTCTTGTTCCCGAATCGCATCAAAAACGCCTTCATACTTAATGGAATGCACAACAGTGGAAACGGGCTCCGCGTACTGCGAAAAGCACAGAAATCCATCCAAGCCCAGAGGTAAACGACAGACATCGTGCGTTTTTCCATTTTTAGTAGGTCGATCACACATTGGACACAGCGAAAAATCAAAGTATTTTGCACTTGATTTACAATTTGCGCACAGATATTCGCCCCATTTCCCGCACGAAAGACAGACTTTGGGAAAAATGTAATCAAGAATCATGCGCACAGCATACGGCGCAGATCCTACAAACGGCTTACAATGTTGTATACTATCGACTGCGACGCGCAATATAAGTGGTCACAGATATTTAAGGAAGGGTGCCGGAGCGGTCTATCGGCTCGGTCTTGAAAACCGCTGGGGGCGCAAGCTCCACGAGGGTTCGATTCCCTCCCCTTCCGCCATTCAATCTATACAATACTAAAAAGAAGAGGTAACGCATGTTTTTGAAACTTAGCCTCATCGCGCTTCCCGTCTTTTTCGCAATCGACATGATTTGGCTTGGCGTTGTATCCAAAAACTTTTATCGAGATCAAATCGGATCGTTAATGAAATCTGATGTGAACTGGATTGCCGCAATTATTTTTTATTTGATTTTTATTGCCGGACTCGTGGTGTTTGTGATCACTCCTGCGATGGAAAAAAATTCATGGATGCACGCACTTCTTTTTGGCGCTCTGTTCGGATTTGTGTGTTACGCCACTTACGATTTAACAAACTTGGCAGTCGCGAAAGACTGGCCACTTTTGGTCACGCTCGTCGATTTGGCTTGGGGCGCGGTGCTCGCGGCCTCGGTTTCCACTGTGACATTTTTCATAGTGAATAAGATCGGGTTTTAAGACATAAAACACTGATTCTTCTCATATCTCAAGTCTTGACCCTTATGGTATCATTATAGGCTATGTCAAAGCGAACTGAGATATCAGCACCAGTCTATATTGAGAAGATAGAGACGTCGGATCCATCCTTTAGTGGATATGAAAAACCACCACTTTTACTTTCGAGGCGCGGTTTGCTGAAACTTGGTGGAGCAATTCTTGCAGAAGAAATGATTAGAAACTTATTGACTCCTTTTGGTCTCCCACTTCTTCCATTTCTTTTTCCCTCAGAACCACAATGGGAACCACTAGAAGATCCTGATACGCTTCCTCCTGAGTTTGGGAATATTCCTGTTCCACTCCCAAGACTCAGCCTAAACGACGCGCCCATTACCATTCCAACTCAACAACCGTTTTCTGAACCCACACTCAACGATCTTCCTCAACCACTTCCTCAAGAACCAAAACCACAGAGACAACAGCCTCCACGTCAACAAGAATGTCAATCTCAAATCGTTATGAAACAAATTGAGCAGTGTTTTCGCACTTCTTTTGAGCAAGTTTCCACTTGGCCAGACTCTTTACGAGCATACGCAATCTCAGAGGAGATCCCAGCACATCTTAAGCCGACAGGATTAGCGGTTATGGCGAATGATACCTTTCTTGTTCCTCGTCAAGTCCACCCTTGTTTGGCATCGGAACAACGAACTTGGGAACAGGTTACAACGGGAAGTTTTTTAAGCTGGAAAATGCTTTGGAGTTTATTTTCACATTTTTCCGATCTGCGAGATCGGTTTACCGCCACAAATCATGCTTGGAACGCATTGCTTGAAAAAACAGTTGCGATTGAACCAGAAGATTACAAAACTGAAGTCCGCAGATTAATTGACACATGTTTAGAACGCGATATTCCCGACCCAAATCAGAATGATATTTCCTACATTGTGACACCGCTTGGAGATCGCACGCCGTTTGGAAAAAGTGGGAAAGCCTATCGATCGGGATTTCATATTGCTGACTATCTTATTCATCGATGTGAACAACAACAGCTCAGCTATGTAAAAATGGAAAAATATTCTGATACTGAAGTGTACATTTTCACAAATATTCAAAAGCAAATCCGAGTAATTATTCCTACTGGAAAAGCTCGTTCGCTTCGCGCAGTTCCAGTGGAATACTTTAAAAACTCAAAAATTATCACCGACATTATAGATGGTGGGCAAGAAATTGGAACGATGTTAAAACAGATCATTCATGAAATCGTCACACTCCAGCAAGATAAATCGAACCTCGATTGCCCCGAGTTTCGTTTGGGAGTATGGGTGGCATTTTCAACTGAAAATCTTTTATCACTCATTCTCTCAACAATTGCAAAGGCAAATCAAGGTCAGCGTGGAGCCGTTCTTGATATCCACGTTTTGTTTAAACTTCCCCGTTGGAAAGATGTGCTTTTCCATATAGGCCGATCGATAGCAGGAGAAAACTGGAGTCCTCCCACCGACTTTCTTACCTCACAACTTGGTAATTCTTGGGGACAGTCACTCGCGGGGGTGTTGTACAAAGTAACCACCGGAAACATCAAAAATATGTTTTATTCTGCCGATCCGCAGGGAGCGTTGTTCTATATTCCATCAACGCATCCAGACATGCAGTTGTATTAATTTATCTCTTCTCTACATTAAACAACCCACTCTTGACCGAAATGTTGCCAGGCGCGCGGATGTTGAACACTTTTTTAAACTCAGACCCAGAAATCGAAACCTCACCTTTGTTTGTTTGAAAGATCACATTGGCGGTGTATCCATCGTTTGAATACTCGACATGAACATCGCTCACGCTTGTCACCGCGCCACCGTATCCGTTCGCACGATCGCGCAACTCACTCATCGAGTACGGATTCCCACCCCAACATCCACCAAGAGGCGAGATACGCGACTCACTCGTGTTTGAAAGCACAATCCACGCGTTGAGAACATCCGCGGTTTCTTCCTGTGTGAGCCACGGATGCGAACGACCGCAGGAATCACCCCCTCGCGTTTTGTACCACGCTTTGTAAAACCACGGACTCCCCGCAATTTTTTCGAATGCCTGTGAAGTCCATCCATCGCGACCATTTTTTGTATCCCAAAAACTCGGCGTTCGATGCCCTGTGGATGCAGAATCGGTGTATGCATCAATGTATCCTCCCGCGGTTGAGGCATATTTTGCCCATAACGGTTTTCCGTTCTTCATAAGCACCCAGCCCGCCGTCGCGTTCACTGCGCTCTCCCAGTTCCCGCCCTTGTTTGAAGATTTATACACTTGGCACGATTCTGTTGCACAAATGTACCCTCGCCGTTGCATGTCCGCCAACGCGTAGGATCGCGCGGCAACCGCCTGCGCTTTCAACGCCTCCATTCCCCCTTGATCGCCCCAACCGTTGGGAACTTCGTAAATGCGTTTTGCGTAGGTTTCCATCGACATGCGCTCGCAGTTTGAAGCGCTTGAGCCGACACAAATTTCAGTGTTCTGATCATAATCTTTTTTGATCTCAACATCGCCGTAGTAGGCGTGTAAAATCTGATCCGCACTTTGCCCCTCTTTTGATCGCCCGAGCGCGCCGTACTGCGAAAGCCCGTTAAAGTGGGGGGCACCAAACGAAAATACCGCGAATGCGGGGCTAAACGGTGGGGAAAACGCGGGCGATGCGTTAAAATCATCGGCGAGTGGAACATCTCCAACGGTTGTTTGAAATGTTCCCGATTTTTCAGACAAAATCGACTGCTGTTTCGCAGAAAACTCCGCGATTTTCCCACGCAACGATTGTTGATATGAAACGGCATTTGCGATTTCCTGCTTGAAAAAACTCGCCTGTTTGTCGATTTGTACCTGTAATCCCGCGAGTTGCTTCTGTTCTTGTTCTAATCGCTTTTTGTCTTCTTCTAGTGCAATGATTATTGCACCCAACTCATGCACTTTTTGTTCATCCTGTTTTGCCAAACTCGCACGATACGCGAGTGCGCGCGTGGTGCTCGAGGAGGTATTGCTGAAAAATATCTCCAAATCTGATGTTGATCGTTTTTGCATGTACTGTCGACGCACGCGGAGCGCAAGTTCTGTGTAGGTCTGACCAAGCTCGGCTTCTCGTTTTTCAACATCGATCGCGAGATCGTTTGCCTTTTTTTTCGCTGATGAGATTGCTGACTGTATTGATTTAATTCGCGCATCAAGCTTTTTTACTTCATCAACCAATGGTGTTGTTGCATTCACACTCGCCTCTAAATCTTTTTGAAGTTTTTCAATGTCTTGAGAGAGTTGTGTGCAGGTTGCGTCCCCCTGACAATCAATCGCACGAACAAAAAATCCTCTGGAAAAATAAAACGAAAAAAGGACAAAAAAGATCACAACAAAAATGGATGTTTTTCTCACTTGTTTATTCTATCAAAAATCTGGAGGTATTTCCGAAATTTTATTTTCCAAAACGCCGCTTACGTTCCCCATAGTCTTGAACTGCATCTCGCAACGCCTCGGTGCGAAACTCGGGCATCATCAAATCAGAAAAATACAACTCCGCGTACGCACTTTGCCAAAGCATAAACCCAGACAGGCGCTTTTCACCCCCTGGGCGAATGATGAGATCGGGATCGGGAACTCCCGCGGTGTCGAGGAATTCCCCAAATGAATCGGTTGATATTTCGCGCAGTTTTTCGGGTGGAAAGTTCTCAACAGAAAGTTTTTTCATCGCACGAACAATTTCATCACGACCACCGTAATTCAGCGCGATAATCAGCGTAATTTTTGTATTATCTTTCGACATTTCAATCCATCGCGCGACATTTTTTTGAATATCCTCGGGAAAACGCGACAAATCTCCAATCATCAGCAATCGCACACCTTTTTTGTGTAGATCTTGAACATTTTTTTCAAATGCTTTGCGAAAAAGATTAAGCACCGCATTTACCTCGAGTGTTGACCGATTCCAGTTTTCTGTGCTAAATGCCCACAATGTAAGATATGGAATATGTTGCGCTACACATTCATCAACGAGCTCCTCAATCACATGATTCACCACAAACTCGTGCCCCGCAACTTCGGGAAGAGAATGTGCGCGTGCCCACCGACGATTTCCGTCCATAATGATCGCGATATGATCTATTGGTTTGTTCATATACAGTCCTAAAACAAATGCGTTTGCAGTTCTTTTGGCGCATCGCCTATTTTACTTTTTAAAATATTGATAACCGACGGTAATGCGCGCAACCGTTCCTCAACTTTTGATTCGAATTCCGGCAACGTCAGCACATGCACGTTAAATCCCGTACTGATCGTGAAATATGCGGGCACTCCTTCTGTACGAAGCGCACGAACCTCACGAATAACCTCGATCGTTCCTGGCAACCATATAAAAAGCGATGGCGTTGAGGTAAATAAAATGCTATGAAATTCGAGCGCTTCCTGCTCGACAACCTCTCCCAACTCCTCGAACGCTTTTTTTGCCAACAACTCTTTTACTTGAAAGAGTTTTTTGGGAATGTTTGCTAATCGAGTTGAATATAACGGAGAGGTTTTCGCCAACGTGTGTCCTTCACTTGAAGAAGTATCTT
Source organism: Minisyncoccota bacterium (assembly GCA_003487265.1). GTDB lineage: Bacteria > Patescibacteriota > Microgenomatia > UBA1400 > UBA12028 > UBA12472. The sequence continues at coordinate 48,611 of DNEP01000006.1, read as the reverse complement.
TTCGACCGGTGGAAACAACCGCAATCACATCTCGAATATCCCAATAATCTGAAGCGTACAGCGACTCCGCATATGACGCTTCGGATGTGTCGCCATCTTTCCACTCAACAATTCCTCCACAACTGCATCGACACGCCGTTCCCGATCCTTGTCGCGCCAAAATTGAGATCTCACGCTCATTCAAATCCAAACCCGCCGCCAGCAACCCAGCGCGCGTGAGCGCAGAAAATCCCGATCCACTACTCGACAATCCCGTCGCAGGAGGAAAATTATTTACCGAGTTCACTTTTGCGCGCGTTTGAACTCCCGCCAATGCGCGAATACGATCCAAGTGTTTTGAAACGCGCGTTTCTTCACCTTCTTCCGATAGACCGGTAATGGTGACTTCGTCCCGCGACAAATCATTGCGAAACTCAACCGTTGTTTGTGAATACAGCGAATCTAAAATCAACGAAATGCTTCCATTTTCTGGAAGACGTAATACTTCGTCTTTTCTCCCCCAATACTTGACTAATGCAACATCAGATGATGATTGAACAGTTGCTTTTCGCATACAAACCCCCCACGCGCTATTCTTTTTCTACAATCTGCCTAGATACAGCGTGAAACATCTCGAGAATTTTCGGTCGTTTTATAAATACGCGAAACCACGGGGAAAACTTTTCTGGATAATCCTCGAGCTGTTTCTGAATAACATCAAACGAGAGATATTCCCAACCCATCACTTCTTGCGGGTTTGGCGTTGGTTCTGCTGAATATGTGCCGATAAACGCGGTATCAAACTCCCACTCGCTAAAAAATGCATCACATGGGACGCGATACTCAAACGAGTCCACCTGTTCCAGCACCACCCCCTCAATTCCCAGCTCTTCCCGCAACCGTCGGTGGGCACACGCCTCACTTGACTCACTGGGGCGGGCGTTCCCACAGATCGTGTTCGACCACAGCTCACCACCAACAATTTTTTGTTTTGCTCGTTGTTGCATCAACATTTTTCCAGAGTCAGAAAATAAAAAGACCGAAGCGGCGCGATGACGTTTTGCTTCACCAAGATGCGCATCAATCACCGAGGTTTGCCCAATCTCGATTCCGTTTTCATCGACAAATGCAACCTGCATCTGCGAGAGACGCGCAAAAACGTCAGGATCGATCGCGCGCTGAACGCGGGCCAACAAATCAGCATCCTGTGTCATATTTTTGCGCCTTCATGTTTTCCTTTTTTACGTAACATCATCTGCAGTTTAACATCTCCAAATCTCACCAATAGATACAACACAAACACTTGGTACATTGAACAGTAGATCGTAAACCAGAGCGACAAAAAAATCCAGCTCATTGCATATCCAAATCGCAACACACCAAACAAAAACAGCATACGCCAAATCAAAAACCCAAAAATCCAAAGTAAAGAAGGAAAAGCAACCCAGTACCACCGATGTTCTCGAGCAATTTCACGAAATGTTTTGTACGGATGAAACAGCACCCCCTGCAAGGTGAGGAAAGGGTTATAGAAAAGCGGAAGAACGCGCATGAGATTCATCTTGAAGTTCATCGCAGGTGTGCTCCCATTTCAAGAAAGGTTGGATACTTCCACAAAAAGATCACCATCGAAAAACAAAATGCGATGCTGGGAATAAGCCAATACGCGCGTTTTTCAATCCAGTTTGCCAGAGGGGCAGACCAATCGGGCAGTGGCGATGTTTTTGAAAGAATCGTTTGTTCTTCGGCGAGTTCGCGCAAACGAGAAAGGAAGACTGCCTCTCGATTGTTTTTATCTCTTTTTGATGTTGTTTCCTGCATGATGTATTCGTCGAGTATTCGCGCTTATTTCACGCGTTTGTGTTTTCCATGAATACCGCCTCGGTCGCATTGCGACAGGAGCGTTCGTATAACGATCGAAATAATTTTCTCGCTCGAAAAAGTGAGGACTCCATGCTTTTCAGACTCACACCAAACTTTCTCGCGATTTCACTCACGTGCAGTTTATCAATGTACTTCATAAGCAAAATCTCGCGATCGCGATCCGACAACTCCCGAAGCGCGAGTTGGATTTCCTCGGTTGTGCTTTGTGTATCTTCCCCCGAACGTGATCCCACAAGAGGTAAAATCGCATCAATAAGTGGAATCGATTTGATCAATTTTTTTGCGTATTTTTTGCGAAAATAATCGGCAATCTCGTGTCGCGCGATTGCGCACATCCACGTCCAAAGCATCGACTGACCATGGAAAAGAGGGAGACTTTCTAAACAGGAAAGGAAAATATCATGCATGACTTCCTCGGCGTCACGAGAATCGCCGATTTTTTGATTCACATATCGCAACATTTTTTGTTTATACAGGCGATACCATTCCTCAACCGCGCGCACATCCCCAGATCGAAGATCGTGAACAAACACGCGCTCTTTTTGACGTTCTTCTTGAAATTGGGGGGTGAAGTTCATAGCAGAATCTTTTGAGATATAGTATCATACATAAATACATGGTCGCCATGTACCCTTCCTGCCGAGGAGCGATGAATACAAAACCTGTCCAATCCATCAACTTACTTCCAAAAGATCCTTTTCTTGACACGCCCGTAGGTCGTTTGCTGAGTTGGTCTTCTGCGGTTGGGAAACATCTCATCATCTTCACCGAGTTTATCGTTATCTTGAGTATCGCTTCTCGATTCAAGCTCGACCGAGATCTCACCGATCTTAACGCAACCCTCGTCCAAAAATCGGCGATTGTCTCCTCCTACGGAACAATGGAGCAGGATGTTCGCGCAATCCAACAAAAAACAACATTTCTTTCTCAAACAGAAAAGCAAGGTTCTATTGTTCGCGCTCTTGACGTTGTGAGTTCAAAGATACCTCGCAACGTATATCTGAAAACTATTCAACAAAAAGGCGCCCAACTTCAAATTGCGGGAATTGCAAACTCAGCAGATGATATTGCGCTTCTTGTCACCACACTTCAAAAATCACCGCAAATTGAAAAACTTTCGGTTTCCCAAGTTCGAAACGATGATGAAAAAGAGATGGGATATCAGTTCATTCTTTCTTTCGAGGTAAAATCATGACAGACGCACCACAAACAGTCGGCTCAACCTCTCCTTCTCAATTTTCTGCACCTCAACCGCAATCGTTTGGCCCAAAAAAACAAGCGAAGGCAACGTTTTACGACCTTCGGCGTATTGCGGAGCAAACCGCACAACGACTCGTAAACCAGTCTTCTTCGCGCACAACACTTGAACTTACCGCGACGGTGCTGTCTATTGTTTTACTCGCAACGCTTGCAATTCGCCCCACGCTTCTCACCATGTCCGATCTCCTCAAACAAATCGAGGATCGACAAAAAACAACACAGTTGTTGTCAGAAAAAATCTCGGTACTTTCTTCATTTTCAACCGAACTTCCGCCATTAAAAGCGCAAATCAACAACCTCCATCGCACCATTCCAAACACTCCCGAGATCGAAGAGGTGGTAAAACGGATTGAACGCATTGGTTCCGATCAAGGAATCCGCCTTTCATCTATTCAAATGGCATCCATTCCAGAAAATCTCCCCGCCCCAGAAAAAAATGGGGAAATTCATTCCGCGGTTATTCAGGTCCGCCTTCTCGCGACCTATCCCCAAATCCGATCGTTTATTCAAGCAGTGGAAAAGGCCGATCGCATGATGAAGGTCCAATCTGTATCCATCGCAACGCTAAAAAACGCAGATGAGGTGAGCATTCAAAATGCGTCGTTAGAAGTACACGCGTTTTTTGTTGGGCAACCAGTTGAAAAAACCATCAAGAAAAAACAAGACGAGGTTGAACTATGACATCGCAAAAAATACGCTCTCCAAAAGATCAATCTTTCTTGGCATATGTAACGCATAGTCGAGAATACGCCATGATTGGCATTATTGGTATCATCACCGTTATTCTGTGGATCGCGGTGTCTCTGTCGATAAACGCAAAAAAATATACCCTTCCTGCCGAAATTCAAGAACAAACAAAAAAATTACCTGACACAATTGACAAAAACACGATTCGCGATGTTGATCAACGCCGTCAATACACACAAGACGAGTTGTCATCTTTTCCGATCGCACTCGACGTTGCAACGCAGGGGAGCCCAACCCCAAAACCCTCGCCTTCAACGGCGCAACAGGCATCGGGCTCGGCAGAAACACAAACAAGCACGCAACCCCCTCAGATTTTCTGAAATATGCTAAGATATTCGTATGTCCAGATCGTTGCTTGCCGTCGTTGATTTCAAACAAGAACTCATCTTAAACTCGAATACTGGGGCAACTATTGACTCAAAATTTCCCAATCCCGCGAGCATTATCAATGTGTTTTTACCAAACATTTTTCTGTTTGGTGGGTTAATCATCTTTGTTATGCTTGTGTTTGGTGGAATCACCATTGTCGCATCTGGAGGTGATCCAAAAGGACTCGAAAAAGGGTCAAAAACGATTCAAACCGCGCTTATTGGATTTCTCCTTGTAATCGGGGCGTATTGGATTGTTCAGATCTTGTCACTCGTATTCTTCGGTGCAGGATTTGACATCCTTAACCCAGCGATCTAATGGTACAATATGACTATGCTATATGGATTTTTTGGAACAATCACACAACCTTCACCGTTAGACGGTTATGGGACAAGTGGACAGATCATTCTATTCATCAATAATATGATGGTCTTTGTTTCAGTCGTAGGTGGCTTAATCGCATTGTTTAACATTGTATTCGCAGGATTTCAGTACATCACCTCGAACGGTGATACAAAAACACACGAAAAAGTGATGCAAAAATTCAACATGAGCATATTGGGGTTGTTGTTGTTAGTCTCTGCACCGATTATCATGGGTATTATTGGATGGGTGTTGTTTGGAAACGCCACGTACTTCCTCAATCCAAAACTAGTCACGCCATAAGGAAACAATGATGTTACAGAAGTTACTAGCACTAGAAGCAAGCACAAATCCTCTCTCTGGATTTGTGAAAAGCGCAAGTGAAAAATTGAGCCCAAATTTCAGTGGCGATTGTTCTGCAGTTGCAACTGGACCACTTGAAACACTCATCTCTGTTTTTCTTGGATTTTTCACTGCACTTGGCGGACTTATGTTCTTGGTGTACATGGTGTTCGCGGGACTCACGTGGATTACCGCGAATGGCGAAAAAGGGAAGATCGACACAGCAAAACAATCAATGATTAACGGGGCGATTGGACTTGTGGTCGTGATTGTTTCGCAGGCGATCATTGGGATTGTCGGTGGGGTTCTTGGAATAGATATCTTGAATCCCATCCTCATCTTGAACAATATTTGGGGAGGATGCTGATGAACACAACGCTTTTAGCAGCGATCACAAATCCTGTTCTTCCCACAAAACTTCAAACGGTGAAGGATACTGCGAGTTCTGCGCTTGTACTCACCACATATATTGCGGTGTTGTGGCAAACGCTGGTCGTTCTTGGTGGAATCATGGTTCTTGTTAACTTGCTTCGCGCGGGGTGGGAATGGACGAGTGCCGCAGGCGACAAGGGGAAAATTGATTCCGCAAAGACAATGATCATGCAGTCCATCGTCGGTTTTGGGGTGTTGGCGGGTGTCGCAGCGATCGCGTTGTTTGTGGAAAGCGTCTTTGGATTAAGCCTACTTCAACCTGTATTTCCAAGATTGTTGGGGAAATAAGATATGATCACACAACGACTTGATATTTTAGGAGGCCTGCAAGTTGAAGGGTCCGTTGTGAATATTTTTGACTTGGGGAAGTACGTTGGATCCGCAACAGGAACGCTGTTGTTAATTGCAGGTATTGCAACATTTTTCTATTTAGTCTTCGGTGGATTACAGTGGGTTCTTGCAGGAGGAGACAAAGGAAAGCTCGACAGCGCAAAACAAATGATCACCAATGCCATTATTGGGCTCACGGTTACCGCATCTGCGTACGCCATTTTTGCAATTATTCAATGGTATTTTGGACTCAATATCGTCAATTTAGAAAAAATAAAGGATGGAAACGAGAAAACACCGCTTAAACAAGACCAACTAAAACCTGTTGATTGGGATAAAGACAAATATTACGTACTGTAAATGCGAAACCGCGGGAAACACCGCCCGCTTGCACCGAACACGTAAACAAGGTAAAATGCACACATAGTCTAAGGAGGAATACATGCTCGCACTTCTCGCACAAGCAAAGCCAACTATTACCATTGACCCAGTCAATGATGGAAACGTAAAAATCACGGATATTGGGTTGCTTTTTACAAGTGTTCTCAATTTGGCCTTGTTAATCTCGGCTGTTTTGGTGTTCGCATATCTTGTTATTGGCGGTATTGAGTGGATTATGTCCGGTGGCGACAAGAGCAAGACCGAAAGCGCTCGAAACAAAATCACCGCTTCCTTGGTCGGACTCGCAATCGTTGCATCTTCATATGCGCTCATGCAAGTTGTCGCGTACTTCTTTGGAATTGATGTGTTTCACCTCGGCGATCAGATCAAACGACCGTTCTAATACACACTCACTTCATACATTTTGAAAACCTTGGCCCCGCTTGAAAAACGGGGCCTTTTTGTACTCAAATTGGTACTCGAATCGGTTTAGTAAACATCTTGCGAATCTCTGCGAATGCAGAAGCGGTCGTTCGTATGTTAAACTACACATATGAAATTGCTCACCTCGTGTATTGCGTTCGTCGTTCTGTGTTCCGTTTCTTTTGTAACACCCGCAACAATTTCCGCTCAGACAAAGCTCAATGAATGGAATGCCTCCAAAGGCTGCGTTCAACAAGTCACCATGGATTTAGGAAACGGCCCAGCAACATACGAAATTCCCACGCTTTCTGGACTAGAATGTGTGGTGCGAAATGTATTAAACATTGCGGTCACGGCAGTCGGATTATCATCATTTGTTATGTTAATTGTTGGCGCATTCACCTTTTTACTTAGCGGGGGAAACCCAAAAATGACCGAGGCGGGAAAGAAAACGCTTTCTTTCGCACTACTGGGAATTTTGGTTGCCATTTCTTCGTGGTTGATTATGCTGTTTTTGTCGAACTTTACCGGCGTCACCTCGATCATGCAGTTCACTATTTATCAACCGTAAAAACATCGCACTTCCGAACGATTGTCGTTATAAACTTGAACAATCCAATGGGAAGTTTTCAACTAAACAAGTACAGTAATCGACATTTGCCCCAGAAAGCGTTTGTTGATTTTCATAACACCCGCTTACATGCGCCCATTTTTCATACGGACCACCTTCGGGGATGGCGCATTTGTATGGTTCTTCTTGTTGTTTAAATTCTTGAATAATTCCGCCAACACCAAACTGACCAGCCAACCAGTACCAATTTGGCGTTCCCGCTTTCGCTGATCCTGCGGGATATTGGAAAGTTTTCGCCTTACTGTAGGTCGCAAGACTTTGCGCAATCACATCGAACGCTACTTCGATTTCGCACACATTTCTTCCCCGAACAAACTCTGACTCGCCATTTGCGGGGAGCGCCGAAAGCGGAGGATTCGCATCTGGAAAAAACTCGGGAAGATTCACACGACAATCGTTGACCATGAGATTTAATGGCTTAAAACTTCCATCTGTTTGCAAAGAACACGCGTAGGTTGTTACATCAGGATCGAGGCGCGATGCAATATTGATATAACTCACATTTGTGTTGTCATATCCCGACTCAATTTGAAATATTCCCCAAAGCATCGAGGCGGGAACGTTGTATTTTTCTGCAGTGGAACAGGCGAGCTGTTTAATTTCTGGGATCGTGGGAACGTCAACAGTGATCCACGCATTTTCATCATTCGGATCTTTGTAATCTGAACAATACTCAAATGTCCCCGTTGACTGCGATGATTCGCTTTTGAATGATGTCCAGTATGTTTCAAGTGTGGGATATGTTTCTGCTCTTGCTGGCGAATCTACATCCGCGGTCACTCCCGCGGTGTAAAGATAAAACAACTGAGCAAGCCATCCTCCAAACATCAACGGATTTGCGTCTCCTGTTGGCACAATCTCCGCAGAAATTGTTACAGGAGATCCAGAAACAGAAGGAAAAGTTTTTTCGGATACGTACGAGGTGATCTTTGGAGCAATGCCAGACAATCGCAAAAAGCCATTGCTTTTATAGTTTCCTTCTTTGATGTGTTGTTCGATGTTTGAAGCATAGTTTGTGTCCGCCATCGCACCAAACAAAGCTTTTTCTGTATATCGAATCAAACAAAAATCGGCGCATGGAACAAGCAAAAACGAACGAATTGAGGAATCATTTTGTACCTGAGGTTGCGATACAACAGGTGTGCCAGAAAACGATTCATCGGGTGGTGAAAAAAAGGAAAACAGTGTGGTTAAAAAGTTCGGCTTCGTAGATGAATACAGTTTTTTTGCTGTTTCCGCATCGGCTTTTGTAGGTGAAAATGTACAGGTTGTATTTCCATCCGGTCCTTCAAACTCATTGTTGGCAATTCCAGCATTTATGCGGTCTGCAAAAAGGCACGCGATTTTTTGCGCGTCGGTACTTGGATTTGAACAAAAATTTGGATCAATGTACGGAGACGCACTTATATCAAGTTGTTCATTGTCGATTGCACGCATGGTTTGCGCAATCTTTTCTTGTGCAAGATTTTGTTGGTCTTGCATCGCCATCAGTTGACTTTGAGTAATATACATACTCATTAATTGTCGAAGCGGTCCATTAAACCCGACATTGTTTGAACCAGAAAGCACGGGAAAGTTTTGTTCATACAATCCCAAACTCGAAGGAATTAGCACGGGAATCACCGAATACACCGTTCCTTTTTGATTGGCGATTGCCAAGTATCCTTTTGAAAACGCGCGATCCAAGATTGGGCGCAGACTGTCTATTTTGCTTGCTCTATCAATGTATTCCTGCTTCTTTCCCAAGTCATTATTTGCCGCAGAGTCGGGATCGAGGTATTCGGGTAAACGACAATACAACTCCTCTTTTCCTTCACCGCCGGCTCGCTCTCGAACAGCGCTCAACAACTCAGCGTACGAAGTATCTCCAATCTTTTCGTTAAGTGAACACCCTTGGAACTGCTGACTAAATTGATTCAAAAATTGATCAATAACGCTTTGCGTCTGGAACCCTGGGGAAAACTCGCCTTGCTGCGTTTCTTCTCGGCAAAGTGATTCAACCGCAAGAAGATAGCGAATACTCTGTGAACAGTTTTGTTGCACGGTTTGGATTTTTCTTGATGGACCTGCATCAAATATCGTTTCGGGATCCGCATCTCCCGCCAAAAAACCTTCCAGACTTTCCGTTCTCCCCTTCAGTACCTTCCCCGAAGATTGTGTTGTGCGATACAGTGAGGTATTCGCGGACTTCGGTACAAGACTTGTCACCGATCCACTTACGGGATTGAACACGCAGTTTGCATTTTCTGGATCAGTTCCACAATATTCCGCAAGTGTTGTTGCTGTTCCGTCAATCATAATAGGTTCATTGATTTTTTCAGGATCAACCTGCGCCTGCAACTTGATTTCTGGAGAGCACGTCATAATGTACTGTGAGGCGGACTCTCGAAAACATTCTTCTTTATCACCAGAACAGTTCAAAAACGCATCATCGGGCCCAGGAAAAATAAACGGAATGGATTTTTCGACCACCGCATGCGCGGAATATGGAAAAGAAAGACGAAAAAACGCCATTACAACAAGAAAACTCGAAGAGACAATCATCAACAAAATACCTCGCGTGCGCATATCGATATTCTATCATTTCCAGCGAACTGTTTTCCGCGTTCTTGTTTGAGATCGCGATACACGATACAATACAACCATTATGGTGAGTATGCGCCGATTTATTAGTGTGTTTACAATGGGAGCGATCTTTTTTTCGGGCATTCTCCTGTCACTTATTGTTTCTGTTCCAACAACATACGCACAAGAAGATGAAAAATACAATTTTCCCACGATGGACTCAGCTGAGTCTGCATATGATCATTGTCAGCAAACAGGCTCCCTTTCTATGGAGTGTTGGCGTAAAACCGGATTCTTACTTGATATGGCCTCAATTGCAAACACGACTGGTGGATCAAAGGACAGCGCGATTTCTGGATTTGGTCGGGCAATTGCGTTTATGTATCGCACTCCCCCCGCGGGCGTTGGCCAATACGTTCAAGATTTAGCGCAACACTCAAAGTTTGCACCTCCCGCGTACGCACAAAGTGTGGGAGGCGTTGGTTTTGCGAGTCTCACCCCCATTCTTCCAATCTGGAAAACATTTTTGAACGTCGCATACGGATTTTATGCATTATTTTTTGTGGTGATTGGGTTTGCGATTATTTTCCGCCAAAAACTCGGCGGCCAAGCCGTGATGACCGTTGCAACCGCAATCCCGCGCGTTGTTGTCAGCTTGATCATTGTAACTTTTTCCTACGCCATTGCCGGATTAATTGTTGATTTGATGTACGTGACGATGTACTTATTTGTTGGAATCTTTTCTGGTTTGATGAACAATCCAAAAATCGGCGGAGTCGAAGTCTCCTTAACCGAGATCGCATTTTCGCAAAGCATCTTCGCAATCGGTTGGGGAGCGGTATGGAATGGTGGCGGCACAAACGGATCCATGATTCAAACAATTGGTAGCGGCGTTGGTGATATGGTCGACGGCGTCCTTTCTGGGCCAGAAGTGATTAAATGGTTTTCTTCTGCGCTTTCGCTCACCTCAAATATTTTGATGAATGTTGTCCTTTCCATTGCGTTGCTGTTTGTTGTCATTCAAACGTGGTTTGAACTGGTAAAGTCGTATGTTGGTTTTCTTGTTTCTTTGATTTTTTCACCAATCGAGCTTGCGCTGAACACGCTTCTCGAGCAAGGGGGTGGGTTTATGCAGTGGATCAAGAATATGATCGGTCGCCTTCTCCCATTCCCCGTCGTACTCGTGATGCTGTTACTCGCGATGACACTTGGAGGATTTGGAAAAGGCGATATCGGATATCAATCAACATCTGGTGGATTTATGCCCCCACTGATTTCAGATGGAAGAAACGCCTCCACACAGGAGGCCGTGCGAGCCACCCAAGCGCTGATCGCACTCGGAATTCTCATGATGCTCCCCTCCTCCATCAAGATCGCAAAGGAAATGTCCGGAGCCAAAGAAGGCTTCTTTGAAAAATACATCCCAGAAATTCAGAAGAATTTGACTAAAGGTTGGGAAGGCGACAAGATTATTCCCGGCATGGAATGGAGCAGAATCCCCGGCGCCGGCGGTCTGGCAGGTGGAACGAAGTTTGTGAAGTCCACCCCAGGATGGATGAAAGATGGTGTGTTTATGGGAGGTGGGAAGTATGGAACTCGCGTTTATAAAGGATTACAGGAAAAGAATCTTCAATCGAAGACAAGCTCTGGAGTTGAAAATACATACACTGACGCACCACAAACTTCATTCCCAGAGGGCTACGCAGATATTCCAATTGAAGATCTGAAATAGCACAAGCAATTCGATAATAAAATCTTTGCAAACACGTAGTTAACGGATGATACTAATGTCCTTTTCCGTCTTTTTCTTCTGAGTGGAGTGGTTTTTCATATAACGAATCTTTGAAGTATTGAATTGTCCCAATAATTCTTCGTGAACGAAGCTCTTGATCCAAATAGGAAGGAGATAGATATATAACATCATTTACAGGATCCTTCACAAACTGAGAAGGCATATCCGCTTGGGAACCTTTCGTACTAAAAAAGAGGTGTAATTCTTGAATAATTCTTTGATACAGCTTTCGAACAAAAACGCGCTCCTTTGGCCCAAGAATTAAGGATTTTTCGGTAATTTTCTGCTCTCCAGCCTCCGATATTCGTTTTAACAAAGGAATGACTGATTCCACTATTTGTTTATTTTTTGGATCAGCAAGTGCTAATGCGATATGTGACAGTTCTTTTGAATTAAACTCATCATCTTTTCTGTCTGGTTCAAAATCATCCAAATACAGCTCGAATAACGACATCACGATAGCAGTAAAAAAATTATATTCACCTAGTTTCATTTTTGATTTTTTATTCACATTGCGAACAAATTCTTGAAATTCTTGACGGATTTTTAGATCATGTCCACCCCTAAACATATCCATAAAGAAGGAAAGTCGTTTGTCACCATCTTCCGGCTGTCCGGCAAGTAACGCCGTCGAGAAATATTGCCCCAAATTTTGAATGATATATGCAAGACCATCTCCGTCATCTGGATTTTTTCCTTCAACCGTAGTCTTCAATGCAAGTTCATTGTTCGTAATAGGTGCGCAGGTATATCGTAACTCGAGTTCTTTGCTGAATTCTTCAATTTTTTTCTTCGTTTCCTCAGTATTAATCCCACTGATTTGAATTGATGCACGTTTAATCCACTCGTCAGTAAAATGCACATATTCTTGAACTTTTTCGCTTGTCCACGCTTGTAAGGCGGTCTTTTTTAAAGAAACCTTCCCCAACATTACCGATGGATCGGGAAAAGGACTGTGGTCTGTATACAACATCATTTTTGCAAACGCCGCCACATATTCCATAGCCTCTGAATAAATTTTCGTCGCGTTATCGTTCATGGATTCCCAAATTACCCATTCCCTTGGAATACCCATAGATACTGTTTCCGCAACTGCGAGTGTTTCGGTTAAATGGGCAGGAAGATTGTTTTCACTTTGCGTAAAATGTAATCTTGTTTCTTTTGATACAATTTCAGCATACAAAACTTCTGTTGCTTGTGGCGTGCGAGCAAGTTCTTTCAACAAATCACTTAATTTCGGATATGAACTGGGAGTTCCACGCTGAATCTCTGAAATTTTCTCTTGAAGTGATTTCTTTATTTCGTTGAAGATAGGATTGCTGGATTCAATCTCGGTAATGACTCGCAATAAAGTAACAATCTCAGATATTTCTTTTCTTGATATGTTTGGATTCTCCAGTATCTTAACAAGCGATCCACTTTGAATCTTTTCGCATGCGCTCAATCGAGCTCTCTGAGTGTCCACATTTTTAACGATTCCTGCTTCTTGTGTTTCGGAAAAATCGTATTTGTGCAGAATGATCAATTTACGGTTCATGTTTTTGTATACATTCATCAGCACAGGATCAAAGTCTTTTGGAAGTTTGTCTGGATTAAAGCGTATTCCTATTGTGTGTTTAAGAATTCGTTCATCAGTAAAATCGGTAGTCGTTTTTGTCTGTTCGTGATACACTTTTTTATGAAATTTCTTACGAAGATCTTTTCTTGTTTCTTCATCATATTCTTGAGGATATACTAGTTCTATACACGAAATGGGAAGCTTAACTTTAACTCCGAGATATTGCTCTAATGAAATGAGTGGGGCGTATAACAAGTTTTTCATCGTTCTTCTTGCGCGCTTCGTTCGGTTTGCGTCTTCTTTCATTTTGTATTCCATGTATCCATGATTAACACGTCCCCATTCATCCCCGAGAATTGCTGCAGGGTCTGCCCTCAATTTACCCAAATTACATGACCATCTGTATGATGCGAAAACAAAAGCCCATTTGGCTAGCTCCTTAATGTATTTCTTATCGTATTCTTCTGGAAGAGCATCGATGATTTCATTTAATCTCTGTTTTATTGGCGTAATAAATTTTCGATATTTCCCTTTATTTGTCGATTTTTGGTCATCAAGATAGTTTTCAATTAGATCAAGTCTTCCCTGTGCAAGATATTTTTGAATTGTCATTGCGGTATGTGCTTCAAGATGATTTGAAAAATAATCAATGAACACACCAAGATAAAAATCATCCTTTTCCCCTAAATGTTCTTTAAAAGTTTTCATCTCATCTGGCTCAGCAAAAAATGCAGGAGAGCCTTTTGTTAGTACGGGTCTATTCATTGCTCTCATCAGAAATTTTCGATAATAATGCGAGTAACTATTCGATGTCGGATCATCAAGTATTCCACCTAAATTCGTAGACCCAAACATCTTTTTGAAATAATCAAATGTAAAAGGAATGCTATTAATTTTTCTTTCCATTGAAAGTAATTTATGCATGAATAGCAAACGATTGCCAAACGTCCCCGAATTCTTTTCTTCAAACGCTGATCTTATGATGTTTGTTGGGAAAATGTTATCAAGTAATTTTAATAATGAATATGTCGATTCTTCTCCATCCATACCCACAACCATTGCAATCGTAATATCATACAAATTCACATCGGAATGTAGTTTTGGATATCCATTTTCATCCTTAATTGGATTATTTAAAATACGCTCATTGAACACATCCATAAACAAAAAACGGAAAAAATTATGGAGGAAAGTTTGCTCATTCTTATTTAACCCCTCCTGTTGATCAAATCGGAGAGCGGAATAGTCAAGCTTGTACTTTTCATCCCCAATTCTCGAATTAATGTTCGCAACAATATCATGAACAAGTTGACGCCTTCTCTCCTCGCTGTCTGGAGGAGTTTCTTTTTTTGTGTTCTCGAACTGATGTAAAACTTTCTCCAATTGAGCGATACTTGCTTCTAAAAACTGATTTGGTCCTTGGGAAGCGATCACTTTCCAAAAACTCAATACCTTATTTACTGATTGATATAACGCAGAAAGTTCATTATTATAGGCTTCTGATGTTTTAGAATTATCATCTCGGAATTTTTTGTTTACGAATCCCACTGATTCAAGATAGAGAAAATATTCTTCTCGGGTAAGTCTCACACCATCTATTTCTACTGAACCAAGATGCTCGCTATCAGTTTGGGGTTCAAGCTCAGGCGCAGTTTCTGAAGGCTGGGGTACGGATTTTTGTGATAAGTAATACTCAAGAAGATCAAAGATTTCATTTACCGTTGCCTCGTAACTTGTAGTAGGCGCTGGGTGTCCCGTTCTCCATTGTGTAATTAGCTGTGCAATTCTTTCCGATTGGTCAGCATTGTAGGGAATGGCAGGATTTTGTATATATCTTGAAAGTTCAACGATCTCGTTAATATCTTCGAGAGTAAAATTTGAATTCCTCAGCGCAAGTATTTTACTTTGCTCTGGATATCGAACGCTTTCTGGACTTGGAAACATATCTTTATTTTACCACATCTGTTCTATTCTTTTTGCACTCCATTCCAAGCGTTGGCGCGCTGAAGGAGGAGCTCGATCGCTTCGAGGCTGAGCTTCATTTCTCGACCCGCTTGTTCGGCGGTATCGAAACGCACCTCTGATTGGGATCCGTCATTTTTTTGTTGCGTAACTTCCCTTAAACCTGCATCAAAAAGCGATATTGCGACTGATTTTTCAATTTTTTCTTTGTAGCCATCATTGCGGATAAGATACAGAAATGTGTTCATAACCCACTCTTTATAAAGAGTAAAGTCGAACTCTTCCTCCTCCGACCCCTCTTTCTTCTTCATGAATTTCTGTTGATCTTTATGCGTTGCCATGAGAGAGAAAATTTTATTTCCCTCCTCATCGGATGCATCGGAAAAGTCTTCACACAAGTTTTTCAATGAATGTTCAACGACCGAAAACGCCTGTTCGGGACTATCGGCTACTTTTACAATATGTTCTTTTCCAACCGTTGGAAGCCCTTTTTTCATCAACTCATCCCGGCCTTCCATGTGTCCACCATACGTTTGTCCAGAAATGATAAAGTCTAACAGCGCCTTAATATCAGAGTTTCCTGCAATGAACGAGCCCGCCGCGAGTATTTTGACGCGTTGCTCCATCCACGCTTTTTGAGAAGGAAGCATCCCTTCGGTAAATTTGTCTACGGCAATATCGATGGTGTCGGTTGGAAGAATTCCTTTTTGTGTCATCACTTTTTCGGCAACGCGCTTGAGATCTTCGGTGATGAGCGAAATCAATTTCTTCTGGTTTTCTCCGAGCGGTGATTGTTCACGAAGATCCGTCTGACCCAATAGAAAAAATCCAAGTCGATCTCGAAATGAAAGTGTTGCGGGGCTTTTGAGAAACGAATCGACGGCCGCTTCGTCGAGATGTAAAGAAAGCAACATCGCGCGCACGGCCGTGATATCAACCTCCCCCTCTTGAGCAAATAGCGCTTCGATTTGCGGGAGAAGTGTGTTCAACAACTCGGGTTCAATATGCAATCGTTTCTGAGGTGAATATATTGCTTCGTATCGTTGAAATAACTGCTCTTCGACTGTGGCGAGTTGATGACGTTTGTCTTTAATTTGCGAATCAATGGTAGATTCAGAGTACTGAATTTCTGAAATCACTCCTTTTTGTTTTTCCTCTTGAAGTATGGTTTGTTTATCGAGTAACACTTGAAGTTCGAGCGTTGTTCGCATCCATAAATCGTCTTGAGTAAACAACTCAATTTCTTGATCGAGCTCAGTTGTGTCATCTCCTCCTTTTCGCCCAACCAAGTCGAGGTGATTTTTCATGAACGTCGTCCAAGAAATTAATTCATCATACGAAAAGTTTTGTTTTCGCTGATTGGCGCGTTCTGTTTGCCAAGCGTGAACAAATACACGACCGCCGGTCAAAATGTATGGATCCTGATCTTGTGTTACGTAATACAGGTGATCGCCACTTTTCAACGGTTTTGAAAATGTACTATCAGATTGAGTTTGTATTTGATCGGTTTGTACTAATTTTTGAATGTATTCGTTTCGTTGCTCATCTTGATCTAATTGTTTTTCTTGTTGTGATGCTTGATCTTGCGCTTTACTTTCCGCCTGTTGTTCGGCTAATCTTGCATCCATTCCGTCATCCGCCATATTCGCCTCACTTTCTGTATCTATTCATATCAGGGAATCATCTGGAAAATCAAGGGGCGGTTCGAAAAAGATTCAAGGCGCGCAAAGCACGCGCGCACAAAACGCACATCACCCTCTTGCAATCTTTCCTCGACTCGATCATAGTGGATCTACTCGGAACCGCGTGTAAATCGCGGGCTGTACCGCAACTGTGTGGGTGTCGCTTTTCGAAAGCAACACCTAAGCCAGGAACGAGACATCGTGTGGGGCTTCGGATTCAAGCGCTACGCACAGCACTGCTCCTGTGATCGTTTGATAGATTTCCTCGCTCGCACGAAGAATCACATCAGAAAGATCACATGCGAGAACATCTTCAACCACAATTATCTAGAACTGAAACAAAAAAACTGCGTCAAGCCGTTGAAAAACGCGCACTACAAACCTCGGAATATTCTCAACTCACGCGCGTCGCACTT
Organism: Minisyncoccota bacterium; assembly: GCA_003487265.1. Lineage (GTDB taxonomy): Bacteria > Patescibacteriota > Microgenomatia > UBA1400 > UBA12028 > UBA12472. The sequence goes on along the minus strand of DNEP01000006.1, from coordinate 31,495 downwards.
CTCAACCTATTTCACGCATGGGCTTCAAAAGGCGCAGAATTAATTGGGAAACATGAGGGAAATTGGGAAAAAATCGAGCATGAGTTTTTTCTTCACCTGCAGTTTATTTTTGAGTCGGCGATTAAAGAAGAACTCCACCTTCCCTTTCATGAAACCGCAATGATTCCGCTTGTAAATGAACAGGGAAAATGGGATGCCGCACTGCCTTTGTATAGTGGAACAATCCGCGAACAGTGCAAAAAGGCGATTGAGTACGCAAGACGAAATCCCAATTTTCAATCTGCCTTGGGAAATCCGTTTGAGGACCGATATAAAAAAGAGGAACGCCTTGCTATCGAGACGCTCGAACTTTTGCAGTTTATTGCGGAAAATCTACCGGAAGTTGCGCACACGTATATTAACGCACTCGCGCAATCTGAAGATGAACCTCTCCCCACCCCACCCGAGGGTTGGGGGTGGTACACCGCGCCCCTTCCCACCGAGGCGCTTGCGGGACTCGGACTAGATGCCAACGAGCGCCCCCCCGTACTCATAGGCCCGCCAGTTTTCGCGGTGTATCCGTCTAATACGCAAACCTACAAAGAGGGAAAATCATTTTGGAATGTGTATCGTGTCTGCTATCTCCCCACAAAAGACGCGTGGATTATTTTACTTCATCAAGCATTCAACGATTTTTCCCATCAAGAACACGCGCAAGCAATATCAGAATTTGTGAAAACGTGGGGGGTGGGGGAGGCTTCGGCATCTCGCACATCTTCGGCGCCCACCGAATCGGAAATCATGCGCGCGCACATTATTCACCCCCCATTCGCATATGAAGAGGTTGAGCCGTTTTTTTCATCACTTCTCACAAACGCGCTTCCCGCCGAGGAGATTGCGCAACTCGCGGTCGCACAACAAGAGGCGATGAATCTTTTTAGAACGATCTATCAACCGATTATTGCTGAGTCATCACAGTTTCTCACAGATATTTTTCTTGATGTGTGGGGATTGTTATTGAAAAAACACATTTCTATTGATCAAGCCGAGGCGCTTATTCTTATGAATGCCGAGGTCGCGCTCAACACGATTTTGCAACAAAAAATGTTTGATTCCGCGGTTGCATGGGAACAATATGAAAAAGTTGCAAAACCGGAAGTGTTTCAATCACATAAAGGAACCGCGCTTGTTTCTGCGCGCAACGCCCTTTTTAGTTCGTTTCAAAATACCTCAATGAGTCATGTGTTAAAAAGGGTTGTGAGCGTTGTTGACTGTACCGCAGGATCAGCCGGAGGAATAACACGATTAAATCCCAATTTTGCTTCTTCCATTTCTACAAACAGCCTTGGTTTGGGCATTCCATCGCGCTTTTCTTCGCTTGAAGAGTTTCAACGCGCCGTTCGAACAGAATCACTCACGCTCGACGAAAAAATTCGAATCATCAATCACAACAAACCCAAACGATGGGAAACGGCGTGGCACGATGGAACATGTAAAATGTGCAACGATGGAAAGTTTCATTACAAACACCTTGATGGTGGAGTTGGCGAATGCGATGTGTGTTTTGCATGCGAAATGAGGGACACATTAGGTAAAGGAGCTGAAAAACAAGAGAAAGACGGCGTTTTTTCAACCACAACTTCGCACGGCTACGTTGGAGTTGACAACTTTATCGCATCGTTTGCGGGAGTTTCGTACAACCCATTCATAACAATGGGATACATTTGCGAAAACTGCACAGACGCTCCAACAAAATCATCGCCCGCACACACACCTACTGCCGCAGCAACCGAACAATCAAATGCGGTACAATACGCGTATGCTGGATAGCGCGCCAATTCGATCATTTTTTACCCGCGAACACCTTCAAGATGAAAACATAAGTAAGGTCGCGTATGCGTTGCGCGACTACATGAAGCGATCATATGATCTCGCGGATCGTTCGTTGGGCGTTTTATCCCGCATTCAAACCTCCGGTGGATACAAAGCAATGCTTCGCGAGATGATTGATCACCCCGACGATCAAACGCTGGGAAGGTTGTCATTTAATCAACTTTGGGTGCTCATTCTCACCATTCGTTATATTATTCCAAAAAAAGTCGATCATGATTTGTTCGGGCATGAAATTTTTGAAGAATACAGTATAGAACGTCGCCTCTCTCCCGATCAAAAACTTTCAGATCTTCTCACACAGTTGCGCGAGGCTGAAACGCTTATTGAAATTGCGCGGGAAGCGCATGATTTATCAGAAGAAGAATTGCGATCGCCACAAACCGAAGAAGAAAAGGCGGCGGTTGGGGAACAACCTGTGGCGGCAGGCGATCAACCGAGATCCGCTGGGATTGCGATCCCCGCAATGCAAGAGAAAGACAAAAAAGAAGAAGAAAAGCGAGAAAAAGAAGAAGAAAAACAAAATCTTTCGTTAACAGACATCTTAAAGTCCGACAGAGAGCTTCGGAATCAGGTTACCCTCGTTCGACAGTCACTTCTTGCACGACTAGCGATTTCATACGGCATAACCGACGATCAAGAACGCGAAAAGTTTATCAGCGACCTCCTTCCCGCAACCTCAAATATAGTTTTATTTGAGTTATCACAACTCACCGGTGAAGATTTGATTCGCACGCTCACCTCGTTTGACGGACGGCAAAAACTGTACATCCAATGTTTGCAGCGACTCTCACTTGATGCACATTTTCAACTGTCGCTCAAAACACAGCTCACCTCGCTTGCAAAAAATAACGTTGAACCTCCCAAGATTGAGGATCTTGTAAAAGCAATTATTGAAGATGAAACTGCGGGCAAAGTTCTTCAAAACATCGATCAGAAAAAACTCGAAAAAGCTGGGTGGACCACTCAAGCGTCAACAGCTTTTATGGAGGAACAACTTGAACAACTTTTGCAAAAAGCAAACATTCCCGAGTCCGACATTCGTAGAATTATGGTTCGACTCCAAACCTTGGCAATCTCTGGACACACCATCGACACGATTAACATAAAACAATTTGAGAGAATTTTTGAAGATTTATTAACCGACGAAGAACGGTCGCGCATTCTCCCCTTCTTGCACACCATTTATGATACAGATTGGGCAGAGTCATTTAGCGCATATATTCGACTCGTGCGAAACAGTGTTGCGCGTGACACACACAATAACGCAGTACATTCTCCACTCCCACTCGATCAAAACTCACTCAAAGGACTTGAGGAAGATGTTTTTCTTCAGGGATATCGCATTGTGTCTCGCGGAATGTACATTCGAAGAGATGCACTTGAAAATCAAGCAAAACTACAAGCAGAAGAAAATGAGAGGGAACGTCGAGAATTCTCCTCTGCACAACGTGCACTCAAGTATAAAATGGGGAAAATTTTGGGCACCCAACACGCGTGGGCAACGGCCACCGAAGAACAAAGGCAGCGTTTTCTCGCGTATTATCATGGTTCAACTTCTCTTGAATCGGCTGGTGAGTTTTTTGGTAAAGATTTTGATTTCTTTTATTCTGAACCAGATTCGTTTGGCGCGCTTCCTGCAATTTCTGGAGAAAGCACAGCGCAAAATAGAGAATTTAACGAAGCGGATTATGAACTTGGAAAAAAAGCACTTACCACCGCACTCACTTTTATCCCTGGGGGAGCGGGGGCAATTCCCGCGCTAGACCAGACGTTTAAATATGCTGAGTTGTTAAGAAAAATTCCCATTGTTGGAGAGGCCACAGAAGATTTTCTTCTCAACACTGTTTCCCGATTGGGAAAGCTTGTAAAAATCTTGCTGAGTTTGCTTGCACTTATAGCAAGTGGTTTGCTCGCAATGGCTATGGGGGCAATGAAACTCATGTCATTTTTGGGTGGAGGGGGCGGAGGAGGGGGAGCGACGAGTGCGGGAGTTGCGGGTGGCTCAAAAGTTGCAGGAGCGGTTGGAGGACAGGGGGCGATGGGTGGAGCAAGTGGGTTGGGTTCGGTCGGCGCTTCGATTGCAAGCAAATCACCTATCTTTTCAGCATCATCTGGAATGGCAATCACCATTCCGGCGTTAATCGCGGTTCGTATTTTTACCGCAAACACCGCAAATCAGTCGGATATTATGATGCTTGACCCCACCTCAACACTTCACGGTCAAGGGGTTGCAAGTGTGGGATGCTGGCCTGTAAGTGGAACAGTTACGCAGTTGGGGGAATTCTACACTAACGGAGATCCCCACGCCGTGTACACATCCTCAATTCCAAACATATCTGGAGAATATGTTTCTGGGCCTGGATCTGCGCTCGACATTGTGCTTGGAGCAGATGAACCTGTGTACGCCCCATTTTCTGGTAAAGCGCTGTTTTATGCAGAGGGTAATGGACTTGACCCAGGATATGGAAAGCATGTCGTTCTCCTTTCCGACGACGGTCTTGTGTTTATTTTTGCCCACCTTTTAAACTTCGCTGGAATGCCAGAAAACAGTTCCATGTCTATACAAGTTGGAGATCTTATTGGAAAAACCGATTCAACTGGAAATTCCACCGGGAATCACCTTCATTATGAAGCCTTAGGGATCAATATTCTTGAGGCCGTTCCCGATCCGGACGTTGCGATAAATGATTATGTCACATCTTCTTGTTCCCCCGACGCATCGCAAAACACCGAAGGCGCACAACAGGAGGAAGAATGAATACAAACATCCAAATAAAAAAACAAATTCCGGTGAAACGATGGTTTATTACATTCATTATTCTCGCAACAATCCTCGTTTTTGTTTTACAACTCATTCTCACCCTGTTACAAAACAGGCAACCACTCCCCAGTGAACCCCCAATCGTTGTTCCCGAAAAGCCCAGCATTCAAACAACACTCACACAGGAACAAAATATTCAAACATTTGAATACATTGGGCCAACACCAACCCTTCCAAAAACGCTCCCTATTTATCAAAACCAAAACAGTCTCCCCCCCATTTCACTCACAAAACTACAAGAACTCGCAATAGCGTGGAATATGGAAAAAAGCTCATCAACATCATTGTGGACACAAAAAGAATTTGGGTATTCCCTTTTTTATGACAGTGAAACAAATACCATACGGTATACGGGAAATATTCCACCACAAACCGAAATGCAAACCGTGCGCACAGAAGAAGCGATTCTTCTGGCAAAAGAGGCGCTCGCGCTCTTTTCTCCAACATTAGAGCTCGCGCCACAACTTTCCAATATTCAATTTTTGAAGGGGGAAAGTGAACTCACCCAAACAATCGAAGAGCAGGCAACCTATTTTTCTATTCCTTTTTCTCTTTCCTTTTCAGGATATTCGTTTTCTCATACAGGAACAACAAACAACCCAGCAACCGTTCTTGTTGATTCGCAAGGATATGTTCGAAAAATATTCATTCACAACGTCGCATATCAACCAGTTGATGGCGGTCATGCAAATGTGCGTTCAATTCCAGAGATGATTTCTTCAATGAAGAATGGGGAATACTCCCTTCTTTCATACCAGATTTCCGGAAAACTACTCACCCCAAAAGAATTGCGATCCTCAAAACTTTTTACAATGCGCATTGAATATCAAACGATTCCATCAACAAACACCATTATGCCTTTCGCTATTTTTTCAGGAACAGCAATGGACGCCGAAGGAAATTCCGCAACCATTGAGGTGATGACCTCCGCAATCCAAACAGAATAATTCCCCACCATATGAAAGTATATTATTCGCATGAGCATATTACCTTTCTGCTACAATGAAAGTATATGATCGAGCATCCTGTCCCGCAGAATATCACTGCGTACGAGTTTCACCTCATTGGAAACATGACGCTCAAGCAATTCTTCGAGTTACTTGGATCGGTTGGTGTTGCGCTCCTCGTGTACTCGATCGCGCTTCCAAACATACTCAAACTCTTTCTCGTGTTTATCATTATTGGCACAGGAGCGGCGTTTGCGTTTGTTCCGCTCGAAGAACGCCCCCTAGATCAATGGGTTGTTGCGTTCCTACACGCGATATACAAACCAACAAAATTTTACTGGAAAAAAACAATCCGCATTCCAGATGCGTTCGCGTATATTCAACAAAAATTAGGAGATCGATCGCAACCCCTTCTCGACCAAAAAATCGGACGCTCCGAACGAGTTCGCGCGTATTTTGAGTCCATTTCAACACAGTCTGAGCCAAATGATCTTTTTGTGAACTCAAAAAACATCACACAACTGTTTCATAACAACAAAACGCCTATCACATTACAACAATCCAAGCCTCATGCACAAATACAACGCGTTATTCCTCCAGCAACCCAACCTATTACCACCCAACAATCTACGGCTGAAAAACAATCACATCAACCCTCATCAGTCCTCCTTAAACCTTCGGGAAAAGTCACCGTATTTGAGGCGGCACAAAACAAATCAAAACAACAAGAAGAACGTGGTGAAACAACACAAACGCTGCACACATTTGCACAAAATGTGATTAAAACTACCACCCAACAGGAAATCGCGGTGAAAACAAATAGTAGTCTCCCCTTCCCATCAACTCCAAAACAACCAAACGTTGTTGTTGGAATGGTACTCGACCAAAATCGTAAAATTGTTGATGGGGCAATTGTGGAAATTGTTGATCAAACGGGCATCGCGGTGCGCGCAGTCAAAACGAACAAATTAGGACAATTCTTTATTACATCCCCCCTACAAAATGGAGCTTTTAGTATTCGCACAGAAAAAAACGGCCTCGAATTTAACAACTACACACTCACTACAAATAACACCATTATTCCTCCGCTAGAATTTCTCGCGAAAACCTCCTAAACTACCACTATGAGCGCCCACTCATCCTCCAACCACCTTTCATCAACAACGCAAGAATTTCTTGATGTTTTAGATATTACGAACAATCTCGTTTTACTTCGTGATGGCACGGCAAGTATGGTGATGTCGGCATCATCGGTTAACTTTGATCTTCTCTCTGAAGAAGAACAAGAAGCGATGATTTACACATACGCGGGAATTCTCAATTCTCTTTCTTTTCCAATACAAATTGTCATTCGATCACAAAAAAAAGACATCTCGGGTTATTTGGGACATCTTCAAGAAACCGAGCGTGGAACACACGCCCCACAAAAACGCGCGCAAATCGCGCAGTATCGAGAGTTTGTTTCCACACTTGTGAAAGAGCGAAACATTTTGGATAAAAAATTCTATCTTGTCATTTCATATCAATCGAGCACCCTTTCTTCAATCCTTCCAACATCACCTTTTCCATTTAAAAAGCAAAAATCAACGCAAGAATCACAAATTAACATTCCGCAACTTATTGAAAAAGCAAAAACCGATCTTGAACCAAAACGCGATCACATTATTTCACAACTTGCGCGCATTGGAATTATTGTTAAACAACTCAACACTCAAGAACTTATTCATATTTTCTACACCATCTACAATCCAGGATCTTCTGATGGTCAAATTGTGGAGAGTTCAAAGGCGTACACAAGTCCAGTGGTTCAATCGCGCTAATTCATTGCGAGATATCACACGAACCTGCTAAGATGACATTATGGCAATCTCTCTCCCCTTTTTTACAAAAAAAACACCTCATGTAAACACTCGCCAAAACGAATCTCAGGGGAAATCTTCAGCGCAAACAAACATCACAACGCCTGCAGGAAAAAGCGTGCAAGCGTCGCTCGATGATCAAATTCGCACATTTTCGGCGGGGCTTGTAAGTATTCAAGATATTATTGCCCCAGAAGCAATCGAGGTTGATTTTACCTATCAAAAAATCAACTCAACCTACATTCGCACCCTGTTTGTTGCAGGATACCCCAGAACCGTCCCCGCAAACTGGCTCGCGCCACTTATTAATTTTCCCCACTCACTCGATATCTCAATGCACATTTTCCCGATTGAAGTAAAAGAAATCTTGGATGATCTTCGAAGAAAAATCACAGAAATGGAAGCGGAGATCTCTTCGGATGTTCGACAAGGGAAATTAAGCAACATCAACACAGAAATTAAACTCGAAGACGCGAGACTTATTCAAGAACAGCTCGCAAAAGGTGCGGAGCGTTTTTTCCAGTTTGGATTGTACATCACCATTAGCGACAGTTCGTTGGAGGCATTAAATAAAATCACGAATAAGGTTCGCTCGCTCCTCGGCTCTCTGTTAATTGTGAGTAAAATAGCATCCTTACAAATCGAGGACGGCTTTAAAACAACCACGCCCATGGGAGTAGATAAATTACGTATCACGAGAAATATGGACACAACTTCCCTAGCCACAACATTCCCCTTCGCATCCGCCGAACTCACCAGCGATCGAGGGATTTTATATGGAATTAACGAACATAACGATTCGCTTGTTGTGTTTGATCGGTTCCAAATGGAAAACGCGAACATGGTTGTGTTTGCGAAATCTGGTGCTGGAAAATCGTACGCCGTTAAACTGGAAATTTTGCGACAGCTCATGTTTGACGCCGAAGTAATCGTTCTTGATCCAGAAAATGAATACGAAAAACTGTGCGGAGCAATGGGTGGTGAATACGTTCAATTCTCATTCGATTCAGATAAAAAAATCAATCCTTTTGACTTAAGTTCTTCAAAGCAAGAAGGTGAAAATGAGTTGGGAATGAAAATCATCTCCATTCATTCGCTGTTACGCGTGATGCTTGGACAACTTTCCCCAACCGAAGATGCGATATTAGACCGCGCGCTAGTTGAGACATACCAGAAAAAGGGAATTACCCCAGATTCAAACACACAATCGCGCACACCACCGCAGATGGTTGATCTTTTCCAGACATTAAAAGCGATCAGTTCGCCAGAAGCGCAATCGCTCGCCGTACGACTGGAAAAATTCACGTCGGGTTCGTTTGCTGGAATATTTGATCAAGCATCAAACATTGATATTAAAAATCAACTGACTGTGTTTTCTGTAAAAGAAATGGAAGATTCCCTTCGACCTATCGCAATGTTTATTATTCTTGATTTTATCTGGACGCGTATTCGTAGTTCTCTAAAAAAGCGCATTCTTATCGTTGATGAGGCGTGGTACTTTATGCGCTATCAAGATAGTGCATCCTTCCTTCACGCAATGGCGAAACGTGCGCGAAAATATTATCTCGGGATCACCACAATTACTCAAGATGTTGAGGATTTTTTGAACAATGAATACGGAAAAGCGATCGTCACTAACTCATCAATCCAATTCCTCATGAAACAGTCAAGCGCGGCAATCCCCCATCTCACACAAGTATTCTATCTCAGTGAGGGGGAAAGGCGCTTTCTTATGGGCTCGGATGTAGGAGAGGGACTCTTTTTTGCTGGACAAAGTCACGTTGCCATTCGCGTAATCGCGAGCGAACAAGAGCACCAACTTATCACAACGGATCCTGAAGAAATATTACAAAAAAGAGCGAGCGAACAACGGGCGTCTGCCACCATATAAAAAGTTTTACACTTTAAACGGCATAATAACGTACAGAAAAGATGCGTCGTCAACAATTTCAAGTTTTGCTGGTTTAAGTGGTTCGAGAATGGAGATTCTACACTGCTTCCCCTGAGCGAGCTGAAGAAACTCCGCTAAATATTTTCCATTTAACGCAATCTCAACATCTTCGCCAGAAAAACCAACGTCAATGTCGGAAACGTGCTCTCCTGTTGTTGTTGATGTTTTCATGCGGAGCTTGTTTTCCGACAAATGTAACTTTACAATCCCAGAACCCTCTTTGCCAAACACCATCGCCGTTTTCAAGTTTTTTTGCAATACATCTGCGTCACATTCGACAAAAGAAACGAAATGATCTGGAATAATATTCTGGTACGGAGGATACTCCCCCTCATTTTTCCGCACAAAACTTTTCCATTCGTCAAATGAAAAAAGGAGAACATTGTCTTCAGAAAGAGCGAGCTCAACATTTCCTTCAAGATTTTTGTCCAACAAACGCACAACCTCCTTTACAAGTCGCGCTGGAATAAGAAGATCTGCGAGTTCCCCCTCATAGGAAAGAGCAATTCGTTTCTCTGACAATCTATATCCATCAGTGCTCACCGCAATAAGTTCCCCCTGCGATATTCGAAAAAGAAGTGATGAGAAAATAGGGCGCGTCTCGTCCATGCCAGAAGATGCCCCGCCAAATTGGACAGCCGGTAAAAATATTTTTTTTGCGATCGTGCAGATTTTCTTTTTCTCTTTTGGAAAGCTTGGAAACTCCTTCGCAGAGACCCCCTGAATCACTGTTTTCGTTCCTTCACCCTGAATAATAAGCGATTGATCCTGAATCTCTAAAATGATCTTCCCTGAGCCGATAGAAGAAATAAATTCCGTAAATATTTTTGCAGGGACAGTAATCGAAAAATCTGATTCAATCTTCCCGCCAACTTCAACTTGCAATCCTGCTTGCAAATCCGTTGCATAACACAATAGTTTTCCTTCTTGTGATTGAAGAAGAATGTTCGAAAGAATCGGAATATGTGCTTTTGCTGGAGCAAAATGGGATATTGCAGAAATTGCTTTATATAGATTTTCCTGAAGCACTGTGCATTTCATGGTGGCATTGTATCTAATAATAGATAAAGAAAGAAGTAGTAGGTATTTGTAGTAGTGTGGAAAAGTGAAATGGTTTGAAAACGCCCTCGAATAGTTCGTACATTTTTCGTGTGCGAAACAGAAAAAATATTGTGGATAAGTTTGTGGATTGTGTGGATAAGTTTTGTTTTTGTGGATACGCGCACCAGACATTGTTCACAGTTTCCCCATAAAAGAGAAACATATGCACAATCCACCTACCCTTGAAATGTGGATGATGCGAATGAAATTGTGGATATCGCGGCGTTCACTTGCGTTTTCATTACCTCATCTTGAGTTATTTGTGTTTTCACTTTTTCAACCGCGTGCATAACGCTCGTGTGGTCTCTTCCGTTGAACATCTCTCCAATATCTTGAAGCGTTATTTCGCTTTCCTCGCGAAGGAGAAACATGGCAATATGTCGAGCGCGCACCAACTCTTTTGATCGCGCAGGGCCTTTTAAACTTTTTGTGGTGATATGAAACTGTTCGGCTACAGCGCGAATGACGTCTTGGGGGTGAACCTTTTGTTTTGAGTATGAAACGGATTGGGAAGTTCCCACAATTTCTTCTATGAGAGAAAGTGTAATTGGTTTTTTAAAAAGCATGTGTTCAGAATGAAGTTTGGCGAGCGCCCCTTCGAGTTTTCTCGTGCTTTCTATCACCGATGCAATTTTTTGTGCGCAGTCCATGGGGAGATTAAGCTGAAGTTTTTTTGCCTTGATGAGAAGGATGGCGGTGCGGAGTTCAAATGTGGGTTGTTGGATGTCGATGATCAATCCTGCTTCAAATCTTGATTTAAGTCGATCTTCTAAGGGGTGGATTTCTTGCGGGGCGCGGTCGCTTGTGAGAATAATCTGGCCTCCAAGTGGTGCGATTGCGTTAAAGGTGTGAAAAAATTCTTCCTGAACTGCCTCTTTCCCAGCGATAAACTGGATATCGTCAACGAGGAGAACGGAATAGTTGCGTAGGCGAGATTTTAACTGGATCATCTTTTTCTGCTGAATGCCTGCAACGATTTCATTCGTGAACTGCTCTCCTGTGATATACGCAATTGACGCATTAGGATCTTTTTTTAAAATATTGTGGCCGACCGCCTGCATAAGATGTGTCTTCCCCACCCCAACCCCTCCATATAAAAAGAGGGGGTTATACGCCTTTCCTGGATTTTGAGATACCGCGATCGCTGCGGCGTGTGCCATTTCGTTACTTGTCGAAACGGCAAACGTTTCAAAAATGTAGTCTTCTCGAAGCCCTGCGCGACGGATCGCCGAAGAATATGAAGACTCTGTCGAGGAGAAAAGCGGTGCGGATTGTTCGGTAGGTCTACCATGCTCTCTTGTGGGAGCATCGCTTTCCAAATTTTTTTGAAGCATGTTGTTTTGCCCAACATGTTCAAACGAAAATCGAATATCGCTGAGTGTTGGAAGAATTTGTTTTCCCGCCTCTAATATTTGTGCTGAAAAACGCTGTTCGGCCATTTTTAAGTGATATGAACTTGAAGAAGAGATGGTGAGAAGTGTTTTTTCAGGTGATTCATGTAAAGAGATGGCTTGAATTGGTTTAATCCACATCGAAAAATAGCCCTGTGAAAGCGTCACCTCAAGAGAGTCTCGGATTCTTTTCCAAAGATCTTCTGCAGTCATTCCATCCTTTTTTGTGGGCAAGCGATTTGTGGATTTACTTCAAGAAACTTCGATAGTTTTCCACAATCATACGCATGAAAAAAACGAATATCAAGGGTGAGTTTTCCACATTGTAATCTGTGATTTACTCTGATAGAATCCATTCCTATGGCAAAAACAGTTCGTACATGGCAACCAGCAAAACGAAAGCGCGCACGAACGCATGGCTTTCTCCGTAGAATGAATACCCATGATGGTCGCGCAACAATTAAACGTCGTCGCGCAAAGGGTCGAAAAAAACTTTCCGTGTAGGTTATCCGCCAAACAATTTCGCGTACGCATGTTATCTTGATATACTGATCGCATGATTCCTAAAAAAAATAAACTTTTGTTGCGCGGGAGCACCTTTTTTCAATGCAACCCACAATATGTGTCTGGGGAACATCTGTATGTTCTTTATCGTCCAACAACCCACCCTTTTCAATGTGTTGCGATTGTGCCCAAAACGGTGTGTTTGTTAGCCACACGAAGAAATAGAATTAAACGCTTGCTCATGCACTATGCGTATTCGCAACTCACCCAATCTTCTCTCATGGGTGAGATTGTGTGTATTGTGCGGCGAAATACAACAGATATAGCATTACGCGCAGATATGGAAATAGTTTTGAAAAAACTTTTAGGAAGTATATGAGTATCTTTCAATATATTGCAATCGGTGGAATTTGGGTTTATCGAGGTGTAAATAAACCAATTTCTTTTCTTATCTCAACTATTTTTGGATATGCTTCCGCATGTAAGCATTCACCCACCTGTAGTGAATATGCGATTTTTGCTATACAGAAATATGGTACAATGCGGGGATTGTTTTATGGTATTCGACGACTTATTCAATGTTGGTAAATAATGTTTGGTTCATTTTTTGAGGCAGTTGTACATCCGCTCGTTTCATTGTTGCTCACAATGAATGCGTTTACGCACAGTTTTGGTGTGTCTATTTTTCTTTTTACTCTTCTTATGCGATCGCTTCTTCTCCCCCTCTCAATTCAGGGGATGAAGTCTCAGAAAAAAATGCAACTTCTTAAGCCAAAACTTGACGAATTAAAGAAGAAATTTGCGAAAGAACCTACAAAACTTCAACAAGCGCAGGCTGAACTCTATAAAAAAGAGGGAATCAATCCTGTAAGTGGGTGTATCCCCTATTTAGCGCAGTTCTTTATTTTAATTGTGCTTTATCAGGCGTTAGACATTGTGTTGAAAGCAGGAGATCAGGTTGGGGTGATGCAGTTTTTTTGGATGAACCTTTCTAAACCAGATCAATATTTTGTGTTGCCGGTTATTGCGGGAGTATCACAATTCATTCTAAGCGTTATGATTTTGCCTGGTGCCGAAAAACACGATCTTATTCCTAATGCGTCAAAAGTAAAAAAAGTGAAACAAGAAAACAAAAAAGAAGATGACATGTTGGAAATGGCAGAAACAATGCAAAAACAAATGATCTTCACGATGCCAATCATTACGGGAATTATGGCGATGAAGTTTCCAAGTGGTTTAGCCTGGTATTGGGTTGTCTCAACACTATATAGTATTGCGCAACAGTGGTATGTGAGCGGACCTGGGGCGCTTTCCGAGTATGCGAGAAAAGTCCGCGCGTTTATCACCCGTGCTGAAAAATGAAAGGAAATATATGATCGAAAGCTCATTTTTAGAGAAACTGTTAGGATTTTTAGGAATTGAAGAGTTCACCATTGAACAGGAAGATGTTGAGGATGGTGTGATTGTTCACATTATGGTTCCCGAGGAAGGGTCTGGGGTGTTGATCGGTCGTCGGGGGGAAACATTGCAAGCTTTGCAGGCAATTGTGCGGTTAGGTATGCGCGAACAACTTGGAGATACTCGAGTGACGATTGATATTAATCACTATAAAGAAGGTCGCCTTGCTACTGCCGAAGATGTTGCCAAACAGGCTGTCGATGAAGTGTTGGAGACAGGAAAACCTGTGACACTCCCCTATCTTTCATCCGAAGAGCGTCGATATGTTCATATGCTCATGTCGGAAAATGAAGGTGTGCAAACGCAATCTTCTGGTGAGGGACGATTTCGACGACTCACGGTATTTCCTGCGGGGTATTTTGAGGAGTCAGGGCAATCCCCCACCGAGGAAAAGCCAATTGAGGTGGCTGATCGCAGTGAAGTTGCGGAGTAAGATATGCCAAACTACTGGATTTACACAGATGGTGGTTCGCGGGGGAACCCTGGGAATGCGGGAATTGGTGTGATTGTGTTTCGTGATCCTCACAAAAAAGAAGTGGTGTTTGAACAATCGTCGTATATTGGGGTTGAAACGAACAATACTGCCGAATACCGAGCGGTGTTGGCGGGAATGGAATGGGTTGAGCAACTCCCCCACTCTCCCGAGAAGCAAGGGGTGTATTTTTATGAAGATTCCCAACTCGTCGTTGAACAGCTTAATAAGCGATACAAGATTAATCAACCTCACCTTCTCTCTTTTGCGCAACGCGTGTGGGAGATGTGTCAGCGATTAATAGAAAAGAACATTACTATTTCATTTCAGTATGTTCCGAGAGAAATGAACAAAGAGGCAGATAGATTGGTGAATCAATCTTTAGACGCTCATCGTGAATAATATGTGGGGGCCACAATCAAATAACGTGAAAGATTTGTAATTCGCATTTGACCGATATATCGCGCTATTTCTGTTTCTTTGATAAATATCCTTTCTTGCTATTTATTTCCGAATTGAGTACGATACAAGGGAAGAACTGCCTGCCATGAAAACCTTGATTTCTCGCACAATCTCACAGGAAAAAATTCCTGTACTTATTCTTTCTCAACAAGATAATCTTGTTGCACCTCTTTTGGCAAATCAAATTACAAAACAGTTTAGCGAATATGTTGGGGTATTTTTACATGAGCAAACCCTTGGATCCTTTATTCGAACGATTGAAGTTCCGCCATATCTCTTGGTGTGTGTTGATTTTGTGTTAGAACGGGTTATTCAAAACGTTGTTCGCGAGTTTGGATGCCCGATTATTTATGTTTTTTCAAAAGAGGGAATGAATAAGCCTGAAAATGTTTTTCCAATTATTTTGCGTGGGAATGTTTATGATGCTGGTGTAATACAGTCGTGTGCGGAGTTTATTATCCGAGAGCGGGGAGTGCAGAAAGAAACGATTTTAGTTGGAGGGGGAGAAGAGATTGTTCGGTCAACACACTCGATTGTTGCTCCGAGCAAAAAAAACATTACGCTTGCTGAGGATGAGGTGGTCGAGGAAGATAGTAGCGAAAAGGGGCTGGTTGAGGAAGATGGTGATAAGAAAGGGTTGGGGGGGGCGGAAAATCCACTCGTTACACACACACCTTTTAAGCACGCAGAAAAATCGTATCTAGTTTCACCAACACCGCCACGCATCCCAGCCTTTTCTCACGTTCCCGTAGAGCATCCCATTCTATTGGATTCAAATGAGAGCTCTTCGATTCACAGTGAACAAAAGACGGTGTTGCAGTCAATTTTGCAAAAAGGTGATGGGGTGGGTCAGCAAACAAATTCGGGAATGCAGTTCTCATTTCAAGAGTCAACTCGAGTTCAAAAACTTGAAGAATCCACATTTGAACCCCCTCCAATCATTTCAACCAAGAAAAAGCGTTTTCGCGTAAGAACGCCGTTTGAAAAAATGCGAGCTCTTTTTTTGAGTGTGTTGGGTGGTGTTCTGCTTGTTCATGTGGGTCTTTTACTCCTGTTCTATCTTGTCTCTGAGCGTTCAATACGGTGGATTCAACAACTCCAAAGCTCGTCAACGGAGGGGGTAACCTATGTTGTTACAAAACAAAATGTCGCGTTGCTTCAATCGAGTATTTCGATGGTGGGCTGGTATGCGGATTATTTGAGAAGAATAAGTGTGTTTGTTGGGCAAGATGCGTGGATTGAAGATCGATCTCGGTCGATGCGATTTGCCGAGGAAATCGCGCGCGTGTATGCGGGTTCGGCGAGCGCCTCTCTTGACGCGGGATCTTTGTTTCTTTCGATTTTATTTCCAAATGTTGTTCAACAAGGGGGGGTGCAACAAAATATAGACGCGCTTCAATCACTTCAAACGACGCTCGATTCCGTTTCGAAAGATTCTAGCATTTTCTTGTCGGAACTCACCCAATATCAATCCTCGCACGGATCAATTCCGTTATTGGCAAAAGAGATAGCAAAACTGCGAAAAATGACATACACCACATCACACATTCTGTCTGTTCTTCCAAGCATGTTGGGAAAAAATGAGAAACGAACATATCTTGTTGTGTTGCAAAATCCAATGGAGTTGCGGCCGACAGGAGGTTTTATTCAGGGGGTGATGATGGTTGTGGTGGAGAAGGGGAAGGTGTTGGATATTCAGTATTTTGACACGTATGCTTTAGATGAACAGCTCCAAGGTAAGGTTGAGCCGCCAGCGGACCTCACACAATTTTTAAAGGAATCTCAATGGTATTTGCGCGACGCAAACTGGTCACCTGATTTCCCAAGTTCTGCAACAAAAATTTCGTGGTTTTTTGAAAAAGAGATGGGTGTCGTTGTTGATGGGGTGATTGCGATAAACGCGCATGCGGTGCTTCCACTCCTAGATCTTGTTCAGGGGGTTTCTCTTCCAAGTTTTAATAACGAAACGGTGGAAGCGGAAAATTTTATGCAACGACTTGTTGATCGAACAGAGGTGAACTTTCGTCTTGAAGGGTCGACAAAACAGGACTATTTTTCTGAAACAATGAAACAGATTGTGCAGAAAATGAAAAGTCTTGACAACGTTCAGGCGTCGCAACTTCTTTCAAAAATACTTCTATCTTTGGAAGAGTCGCAGATGTATCTGTACTCAAAAAACCCCGTTGAGCAGGAGGTGTTGCGATCAATTGGGTGGGATGGGGGAGTGCTGACACCGCTTTGTCCACAACAGTTTACCGAGCAGATGTGTATTGTTGATACATCCTATGTGGTCGAGGCAAATGTTGGGGTGAACAAGGCGAACGAATCGATCAAGCGCACGGGGACGCATGTGATTTTCATTCATCCAAACGAGATTGTTCACACGCACACGCTCGAACTGGAAAACCTGTCATATTCAACGGCGTGGCCTCGAGGAATATATAAAACATATGTCCGCATGTATGTTCCGCCAACCGCCACGCATTCTGCGATTTTGTTAAATGGTGAGCCACTATCGGCATCCGCAACATATGAGACAGTTGAACAAGGAAAAAAAGTGTTGGGCGCGTATCTTGAAGTGCCAATTCAGTCAACGAAAGCACTCAGCTTTTCGTATACCATTCCTGCAAAAGAAATGGAGTCAAGCGCGCAATCTTCTGGGGTGTTTTCGTATGCCTTTTTTATGCAGAAACAGGCTGGGGTCGCACAGTATCCGCAATCAATTTCAATCAGAATTGAACCCTCCACACATCTGAAAAAAATCGCACCAGAAGGGACGGTGATTCCAAACGGTGTGGAGTTCTTTTCAACGATGCGCACGCATCAGTTTGTTGCGGTTGAAGTTTCTCGATAGGGATGCTAGAATCTGTCCTCATTCTTCGAAAGGAACCGTATGACATCATCACAACACCGTTTATCCGTTGAAAAGCGAGTTTTGCTTGGAAAAAAAGTAAAACAGCTTCGTTCTAAAGGGCTTATTCCTGCGAATATTTATGGGGAAAAGGGCACAACCGCGATTCAAGTCGATACAAAATTGGCGAGCAAAACATATGCAGAAGTTGGAGATAGTGGAGTGTTGTACCTTTCGGTCGAATCATTAAAAGAGAAACCTGTTATGTTTAAGGAAGTTGCATACGACTCTGTGACGGGAGATCTTCTTCACATTTCATTTCAAGAAGTGAACTTACTTGAAGAGATTACCGCACAAATTGAGATCGAGATCGTTGGAGAGTCTCCCGCGGTGAAAGAGGGGGCGGTGTTGTTAACATTACGCGATGAAGTTGAGGCTAAGGCGCTTCCAACGGATTTGCCAGAAAAGTTTGTTCTTTCGATTGATACTCTTTCTGAGGTTGGTCAAGAGATCACCGTTGCCGATTTACCATACGATCGTACAAAGGTTGAGGTTCTTCTTCCCGAAACCGAAGTTCTTGTGCGTATAGCAAATGCTGAAGAAGAAGTTGTTGAAGAAGTCGTCCCAACTCTTGAAGACATTGAGATTGCAGCAAAAGGTAAGCAAGATGAAGAGTTGGATGCTGATGGTGTGAAAAAGGAAGAAGAGAAGGCAAAATAACACGTAGCGTGTTACTCGTTTTCCCGAAGCAGTTCTTGAATCTTTTTCATTTCTTCCGCCCGATCTCCGTTTGGATGCAACTTGAGATATCGTGACGAATAGTCCATTGCTTTTAATGGTGATTTGAGTTGGTACGATAATTCTGCGAGTGTTGAAAGGGGTTCTTCGCTTGTTGGCTGAACTTGCAAGATGGTTTTCCAGTTTTCTTGTTTTTGTTTCAGAATATTTTCAACCTCACGTGTGAATGGTGGCGTGTTGTGGAAGAATTCTGGATGAGCAAAACGAAGTTTCGTTACGCTTTGTTCATATCCCACTTCTGCTAACATGTGTAACGCGCGTGAATTGCTTGTTGTTACAAATTGATATCGTGCGACTAGCGCGCTGTTTATATGAACAACACTTGAACCCCCCACGATCAGTAAAAAGAGTGGAAACAGATAGCGCGTTTGCAATATACTCATTTGATCATTTTAGCGCGTTTTTGGGTAGGCCACGCTGTTTGAATGAGCAGTGTGCGATCAATAAGCTTTGCAGTTCCAAGTTCTTGCCAAATAGACTCGGTGACGAATGGCATAAATGGATGCAAAAGTTTTAAGCAAGTGAGATATGTCTCGAAAAATACCTCGAATGTTTCTTTTTGGTGCATGAATTCTTTGGCTTGTTCGAGCGCGGTGTTCGCAAAATCGTTCCAAATAAAATCATACAGTTCTAGTGCCGCATCCGAGAACCGGAAGCGATCAAGATTTTTGGTCACCGATGTTATAAGGGTATTCGTTTTTTCAATAATTTGTGCGGATGTTTCGACTATCGCAGAAGAATCACCAGACTCTTCAAGCCCTTTTTCTTGTTGCATGATAAAAAAGCGGGCAATATTCCACAGTTTATTTGAAAAATTGCGATATCCTTTCACCTTTTCTCGACTCATTGCGATTGGATTTCCGGGAGTGCTTCCCGCGACGAGCGAGATTCTCAACGCATCGGCGCCAAACTGATCAACGATTTCAATGGGATTTATTACATTCCCTTTTGATTTGCTCATCTTTTGCCCTTTTTCGTCGGTGACCATGGAGTGGAGGTAGACAGTTTTGAACGGAACCTCTCCGGTCATGTATAGCCCCAACATGATCATACGAGCAACCCAGAAAAATAAAATATCCCACATCGTATCTAGCACAGCGGTTGGATAAAAGGTTTTAAAGTCTTCACCTTCCGGATATTTGAGCGTGGTGAGTGGCCATTGGCCAGAACTAAACCAAGTGTCAAATGTATCCGTTTCAGGTAAATATTCATCCGATGGTTTTGTACTTGAAATCACATATTTTGCTGTGATTGGTGCGCGAAGTTGTTGAAGTCCTTTTGCAATTTCTTCAAGCGACGTGGTTGCGAGCAATTCTTGCGCCGTTCCCGTTATTCGTTCGCCTGTTTTTGACAAATAGGTTATCGCGAGATCGGGGTTTTCTGTTGTCGAGTACCACACGGGAATGCGGATTCCCCAGACCGTTTGCCTAGAGATCGGCCAATCAATAAATTTCCCCAACCATTCGTAGTATTGCGATTCAAAGCGTGTGGGGAAGAACTTCACTTTTCCTGTTCGTACGGCGTTGATGGCGGGTTCAGCCAGCGGCTTCATCTTGATAAACCAGTTTGGAAGAACAAGTGGTTCGATGAGGTGCCCCGACTTGTAGCATACCGCAACACGATGTGTGTATTTTTCATCTATTTTTACGAGGAGGCCTTTTTCTTTGTAATACTCCACAACTTTTTTCCGCGCGTCTGCGGTTGAAAGATTCTGCACCGTTGATGTTGTTTCGGCGCGCGCGTTTGTATTTGAAAGATTTGAAACTGCAGACAACTCAATTTTTCCTCTTGTATTGATCACGCTGATGACTGGCAGGTGGTGCTTTTTCGCGAGCGCGAAGTCGTGCGGGTCGTGCGCGGGAGTCACCTTCATTACACCGGTTCCAAATGCCATGTCGATTTCATCGTCTGCAATTATGGGAAGCGTTGTGGGGCCGAGGGGGCCTTCAACCTCAACTGATTTCCCAATCCATGCAGAGTAACGTGGGTCGGCGGGATGAACTGCGATCGCGGTATCACCGTACATTGTTTCTGGTCGAACTGTTGCAATCACAAATGGGCCGTATTGTATGTAATACATGGGATCTTGTTGGTCTTTATAGGTCACTTCCAAGTCGGCAAATGTTGTTCCGCATTTTGGACAGTAATTCACGATGTAGTGGTCGCGATAGATCAATCCGTCTTGCGCGAGTTTTTCGAATGTTTTGTATACCGTTTCAACTACGTGAGAATCAAGCATGAATGTTTTGCGCGACCAATCAAGCGAGAAGCCAAGTTTTTTTAATTGATCTTCAATCAACCCCGAGTTTTCGCGTACAAAAGTAAAAATATCGTTGTACAGTGTTTCACGATCAAAATCGAATCGAGACTTTCCTTGTTTTGCGAGGTGTTTTTCATATACATATTGTGATTCGTATCCCGCGTGATCGGTTCCTGGAATCCAGACCGTTTTGTATCCCTGCATTCTTTTCCATCGAACGAGAATGTCCTCGATCACATACATCGCGTGTCCTGCGTGGAGTGAGGCATTCGCGTTTGGTGGGGGAAGAAGTATGGAATATGGTTCTCCATCTCCTTGTGGTTCGAACGCGTGCGCGTTTTCCCAGAGAGCATATATTTTTGATTCAAGTCGATGATCGTAGGTTTTGTCCATGTCTGGTATTATACGATAAGAACGCGTGTTTAGCGAAAGGATGACATGAACATTCTTATTGTGTATGACTCCTTGTATGGAAATACAAAAAAGATCGCGCTGGAAATGTTGGATGCGCTTCTTCAACAAAAAGAGAGTTTCGGACAAAAAATGAAGGTTGAAGCGATGTATGTTCAAGATGTGACCCAAGAACATTTGCTGGAAGCAGACCTCTTGATTGTTGGCTCTCCAACGCATGGAGGGAGAGCAAAACCTAGCATGCAAATGTTTTTAGATGCGATTCCTTTGGGCGCACTCACTCACAAAAAAGTTGCGGTTTTTGATACGCGCTTTCTTGAACGTGAGCAGAACTTCGCGCTTCGCGCACTTTTGAAAACTATTGGATACGCTGCACCAAAGATCGCCGATGTTTTGCAGAAAAAAGGTGGGGAGATTGTTTTGCCCCCCGAAGGTTTTATTGTTAAGGGTAAAACAGGCCCGATTTCTAATGGCGAGTTGGAACGAGCGAGAGAGTGGGCAATACAAGTCATCCAGAGTATTTTATGAGTTTGCAGACGGGATGATGTATAGCGCTTGATTCGAAGATTGATTTTCCATCTTTTACTTTTCAAAAAATACTGTATGCTATTTTTCTGTGATGAAACAAGAAGAAGAACCTCTAGGTACGCAGTCTGGATCCGAAAATCCAGCCGCGAAACACTACGAAGCAAAAATCTACATCTTCAATTTATCTGAAGACGTGTGGCCATTTATCTCCAGTATTTCTGATCCCACCGAACGCGCACATGAAATTGAGGAAAACGCGAACCTTGGTGATCGCGATCTTTTTTCTCTTGCTCAAGAGGACAGAATCACCATTGTGATGCCAAAACCTGTTTCTTCCGAGTTTCACAAGTATTACACCACATTGTTTAACACGAAATCTCTGGAAATTCTCGTTCCTGCAAAACATAGTGGAGTCATTTGTGACGATATTCTTCATGATCCGAAAATAATGAACACACTTGTGGAGCGGGCAAACTCGGTGAAAAAGCTCACGTTAATGTCATATACAACCTCTCCGCAATTTTTAGAGTTGGTTCATGCATTACGGAATAAGGGAATTTCGGTTTATACGCCAGAGGCACCCGAAGCGCAGGATGCGTGGACAGTCAATTTTTATGGGAGTAAATCTGGATTTCGACAGCTTGTGCAACAAAGCGCGGCCGTTGAACCAGATTTGCGCATGTCGGATGGCTTCGTGTGTAGTGGAATAGTCGATGCAGCGAAAATCGCAACGAAAATGTATCTCAAAACAGGCGGTGCCGTTCTAAAGACGTCGAAGGGACATTCGGGCGCGGGGGTGTTAATTTTCCGTCCTGGAGACCTTCCGCAAGATTACGATCAAGCGGAACTCGCGATTCTCACATACCTCCGAAAAGATCAATACTGGGATAAGTTTCCCATTATCATCGAACAGTTTATTTCTGTGAATCCTTCGATTGGTGGAGGATTCCCAAATGTGGAGTTTAAGGTACAAAAATCTGGCAAAGTTGAGTTTTTGTACTACTGTGGAATGAGAATTTCCAAAAACGGTGTTTTTGGAGGGGTTGAGATCAGTGATGACGTTGTGTCGGATAAGCTCGCAACAATGATGATGGATGTTGGTTTTTTTGTCGGCGAAAGATATGCGCAAAATGGATATCGTGGATTTTATGATGTTGATTTTGCGTATGGAAAAAATGGGATGGTGTTTGCAACCGAATCGAACGTGCGACGAACAGGTGGAACGCATGTGTATCAGACGGCGGTTGAATTGTTTGACAAAGATTTTATGTACGACACCTGCGTGTTGTCTCACAATAACTATCCACTAAATCCAAAAAAAACATACACGTTTACTGAGGTTCTTGATCGATTGCAACCAATTTTCTATAACAAAAAAACAAAAGAAGGTATTATTGTGATCTCGGAAAACCTGCTTTCGCAACACATGCTCGCATATATTATTTTTGGAAACACAAAGAAGCGCGCAGAGGAGATCGAGGCTCAGATGGAAGAATTGATGAAGTAGATTTTCCCGTGATTCACGATTTGTTGTAAGAAATATGCGAGGTGTTCGCGATTTTTGATTTAATTCCCCGTGCCCCGCAGGTATACCGCCGCCCACGGTTGATACACGGTCGAAAAAACTTGGCGCGACTCCTCGAGATTTCCGTCGCTGTTTGGCTTTTTCACAACGTACTCGAACGATGTTTTTAATCCTGGCGCCGACCAGTCGATCTGTCGAAGTTTTCCTGCGGGAAGTGTTGGGTCGTCAACGTATCGAGTGGCGAGGGGGCGCGAAGCGCCCCATTGTTTATAATTTTGAATTTCAGCTACACGGCCATCTTGTGTGCCCCAGAACTCAACGCGCGCGTAGAGCAACTCGGTGTCCACAAACGAACGTAACAAAATCGCATGAGCAGTATCATTTACAAATTGAAAATCGGTACTGGGTGCGTATACCGTTGCGTCAAATCCAGGTTTTGAGTTTTCTTCATAGTAACTCACCCGATATGAATGTCCTTTTCGTTTCACGATGGGAAGTCCTGCATCGAGCGTTGCACGGAAAACGGTTGTTGAGACCTGACATACGCCACCGCCATCTCCAAGCACAGTTTGTCCTTTCGAAATAACGTAGGCGGGTTTAAATCCCGTGCGTGACGAAATTTCCCCAGCAGTTGCATTGAACGAAAACGTTTCTCCGGGAAGAATGAGCGCGTGTTGGATGCGATCGAATGTGAGTTTAACATTGTGAACGCGATTGGGAATGGAATGATGAAAGTACGACTCACCTGTCCCAATCACCTCTTTGATTCCCAATGTGTTTGTCGATTCGAGAGGGCGGGTAGGTGGGGTAGATTGAAACGAAAGCGTAATTGCATCGAGTGTTTTTGGTTTTTCCGATACCATTTTTTCTAATGCGGACTGAAGTTCGAGCACCGCCTGCGTGGAATGTAATGAAATACCATCTTCGGGAGGGATAAATGTCACTACGATATTTTGTTCTATTTCCAAGACAGGCTCAACGGGATTTTGATCAATGTTTTTTTTGAGTTCCTCAATATAGTGAGAAAGTATTTCGCCGTTCAATCCACCCCTTGGATGAAGAAAAGAAATCATTTCCTGATCAGAAATACTCGCGTGTTTGTTTGAAATGATGAGTTCGGGAGATTTTCCAACAAAATACGTTGCGTTTTCTTGAAGTGTTTTGTACTCCTCGGATGTGAGAGGGGTGTGTGCGTGATACGCGAGAGGAATATGCATGTCGGTTGTGTCCAGATCAAGATGTGCAACTGCTTGCATAATAGACTCGGTTGTTTTTAAGAGATCGCTGGTCGTTCCAAAGGTGCCTGCTTCAATCTCGAGTGTGGAAAAATATCCCGATTTCCCAAGCGAAACAGAATATGGGGTGTACGGTTGTTCGTATTGATGGAGGAGTGAGTCGACGACCGTATCAAGGCGCTCACGATCCCATTCGGGTTGGAGCGAGATCGTGTGAGATTTTTGGAAGATCTCGCGAATGCGACGAAGAAAATAACCCGATCGACCGAGCTGATATGCTTTCGTAACTGAATGATCTATAGGATAGGAAAGCCCAAGTTCTTTTGCCGACATTGTCGCAATCGCCGAATCAGACGCAACCCCGTCAACTTCGATGACAAACGATATGCGAACTTTTTCTGGATTGTACACATCTTCAAGACGCGTTTGTGCTTCTTGTGGAGTGAGCCCGCCGATTCGAGTAGTGTTTATGCTGACAAATGGAAGTATCTTTATCGAGTTTCCGATAACAAGTTCAACCCAGAGGTACACACAAAAAAGAGCGACGGATGCTCCAAAAACAAGCGGACGATATTCTTGTAATCTTTTCATGAACTGTGTATGCTCAAATGAGATCATATTTGTTTGTACGAGTGTATTATGCCAGACGATGCCCAAACCCTTCCACCACCAATTCTTCCCGCAACGCTTTCTCAGGCAGAAGAACCTGAATTGCTAGATGATGGGAATGATGCATCAACTTCTGTTACTGATGTGTTTCAAGCGCCAATCCCTCCTACTGTTGATGAATCCGCCCCCGAAAAGTCTTCTTCGGATCAAGACCCACTTTCCTCCGATTTAAATGAGATGCTTCGCACCATGAATGAAGACTTGAAAAAAATGTCTTCACCGCAAGCGGATCCCGCGATACCCGAACCTTCGTCTCCTGTAGAAACTGAAACTGGTGAAGATGCGCCAACCGCAGAGCTCAGTTCACAAGATATCGCGCAAGAACAACCTGTTCCCAATCAATCGTGGCAGGGAACAGTTCAAAACACGTCGGAACAGAAGGCCCCGCTTGAACAGTTGCAACCTGAAGTGCAGCCTCAACCTCCCGCACCACAAGAACCTTTTTCGTCCGCACCATCCATCGCGCAAGATCTCCCGATTCCTGTCGATGTTTTTTCTTCTGATGATCAAAAAACACCGCCGGTTGTTGCGGGATATACTCCTGCTGATACCTTCGACGTTCAACCAATTGAGCCATCACTCGAATATCCAATTGAACGACAACAGCAGATTCCCCAACAAGAGATGCCTGTGCAACCATCCGAACAGCCATTATCATCCGAACAACCGCAACCACTTGAACAACCTCAACCCTTCGAACAACCGCAGTCTTTTCCAGAACCTTTCCAAGCACCGCAGCCCGCCGAACCATCGCAACCTGTGGAATCTGCGCCAATTCCAGATGCTCCCCTTTCAGACGCCAACGTTGAGCAACCCAAGCCAATCGCAGAGGATGCAACTCCAAATGATGTTAAAAAATCTCCTTTTCGATTTTTACCACTCATTGTAGGAATTGTATTACTCTTTGGAGTGTTGGCGTTTGTTGCAGATAAGATTTTTGGTATTTTTTCAAAATCTCCCAATGCGGGTCCACTTGAATCTTTGACTTCAGATAAAAAACCCTCATCCACAAAAAAAACAATCACCTACTGGGGATTGTGGGAGTCTTCGGCTGTCATGCAACCATTGATTGCGGAGTTCGAGCAGAAGAACCCCACATTTACCGTGAGCTATGTTCAACAATCCTCAAAAGATTATCGCGAACGGTTGCAAGACGCGATTTCTTCTGGGAAAGGGCCCGATGTTTTTCGATACCATGCAACATGGGTTCCAATGCTAAAGTCTCAGTTGGCTGTTGTTCCAAGCAACATCTTTACTTCGCTGACGTTTGATCAAACATTTTTGCCGGTTGCGCTCACCGATTTAAAAACAAAAGATGGATTGGTGGGAATTCCCTTGCAGTATGATTCGCTTGTTCTTTTTTATAACAAGCAAGCTTTTGCAACAGCGGGGCTTGAAGCCCCAACAACATGGAAAGAATTTAGTGAGTCTGCGACCGCGCTTCGATTACCCGCCGACACAAGCAAAAAGATCGAACGTGCTGGTGCAGCGGTTGGTCTTTCAACAAATGTTGATCATTTTTCTGAAATCCTCGCGTTATTGATGATGCAGAACGGTGCGGACATGAAAGATTTTAGTTCTCAATCCGCAATTGACGCATTAACATACTACACATCATTTGCCACAACCGATAAAGTGTGGGATGCAACACTTCCCAACTCGGTGACCGCGTTTGCTGATGGAAAAGTTGCAATGATACTTGCGCCTTCTTGGAGAGCATTTGAGATTCGACAAAAAAGCCCATCGTTGGATTTTGGAATGGCTCCGGTGCCACAACTTGAAACGACAACCGTGAACTATGCGAATTACTGGGTCGAAGGCGTGTCGCGAGAATCAAAACAGAAAGATGGCGCATGGATGTTTCTTCAGTTTTTATCTTCGAAAGAGCAACAGACGAAAATGTACAGATCTGCGTTAGAAAAAACACCAAGACTATTTGGAGAGGTGTACGCGCGAAAAGATCTTTTGGATGAGTTAAAAGATGATCCATTTGTTGGGGCAGTTGTTTCAAGCACAACTCAGGCAAAATCATGGTACGCAAACACCGACACGCACGACACGGGGATTAATGATCGAATTGTAAAATACCTTGAGGATGCGGTGACGGCCGTGGCGGTGAATGGTGTTGAGCCAGAATCAGCGCTCGCAACGGCACAACTTGGTATTGTGAAGACCCTTCAGTTTTATGGACTTCAATAAATGAATTCTCGCATTTCTTCTGCATGCATCAAGGCGCTTGGATATTCTGCTGTGTTTTCTTTTCCTTTGACGTTTGAAGAGATTTTTCGTTTTTCGCAGACCGAAAAACCGTTTTCTCGCGCCGAACTTTCGCGTTCACTCGTTATGTTAGAGCGCGCGAAGAAAATAACAAAAGTCCGCGAGTATTATTTTTTTCCAGGTACCAGCGCTTGGGCAGAGAAAAGAATACGGGATAGAGAAAAATTTCAAGAAAAATTGGAATACGCGCGATCCGTAGGGTTGTGTATTGCACGAGTCTGGGGTGTGCGGGGAGTGTTGCTTTCGGGGAGTTTGGGTGCGGGAGCAGTGCAATCCTACGATGATCTTGATTTTGTTGTGATTACTCGGAAAGGACTGATGTGGACGACTCGCTTTCTTGTTGTTCTTTTTTTGAAGTTCGTTGGGCTCTATCGTGGGAAAAATGATCTTGCGAATAAGGAGCTTGAAAAAAAAGCCTGTACGAATTTGTGGATGGATGAGTCAACGCTTGAACTACCACTCGAAAAACAAACGCTGTACTCGGCGCGCGAGTTGATTCAAGCGCAACCAATCGCATGTCCGCTTGAGCTTTCTGAGCGATTGTTGCAAAAAAACACCTGGATGCACTCGATATTTGCGAACGCGATTCCCGATCAATCAAATACAGCGAGGATTGTTGAACAGACAAATATTTTCCCCCGTGGGATTGAATGGTTTTTTCGATCAATGCAGAAAATTATCATGAGTTCATCGATATCGAATGAGTTAATTTTCCAACACCAGGCATTTTTTCATCCTACAAAAAGAGACGTTGGAGTGATGAAGGCGTTTCAGGACATTATGAAAAGAGTGTGAAGGTTATGGCAAATTTAAAAAGGGAGATAAAAACATCCGTTCATTCTTCGCCGCATTTTTTAGATTAAGACTTGGATATCTTTTTCCATCTTTTTCTACAATTTCCGCATCAAACTTTTTCACATAAAATGAATCTTCAGCTTTTGTCGCTGTTGCATCGGTTGGAAACTCTCTTACGGTAGCCCCGAGACTATACGCAATATGATTTCCAAGTGCGGTGAGCAATTCCCCGAATCCAAGACCTCTGACATCACGGGCAACTTCAAGGGCATGGTTTCCCTGACCCGACATATATGATCGATCGTGTGTTTCGACAAGCCAATGGTTTTCTTGTTCCCTCGCTATTTGATAGTTGAGTGGATGTAAAAGACCCATTGCGATGATTGTTCCATTTTCTTTTTTACACACAAGCTCAGAATGTCCAAGCACTTTTCTTCCAGCAGTGAGTGTTATCTCGATATACTGTTCGAGATCGCTGGTAAGAAACTTTTTTACAACAGCCTGTGTATCGCGACTCACATTGTTTAAAGGATACACATCTTGAAAATAAGCGCGGTCGCTGACGAAGACCTCTGCCACAACACTTCTTTTTTTAGATCCGTAGTTGAGGAGGAGTGCAATATGCATGTATCCAGAATCTTTGTCAATAAGTTCGAGCATATGAATGCTTGTTTCTTCAATATCATCTCGCGACTGAGTGCTTAATCCAAAATGGTCAAATGTAAAATCATGTGCATGAAGATTCTCAAGTAGCATTTGCTGTTTATTGATTTGATTAAGTAATGTGCATTTTTCTTCTGGAGATATTGTTGAGTTGTGAATGATCATTTCAGCATCGTTTAGCTCTTCTTGTGTTCGCAACATCTTGATTGCTACGTTACGGTTTATTGGTTCGGATAATTTTTGTTCAAGAACTTGAGTTTCCTTATCTTTCTGAATATGGATATTAATGTTTGTAACAGTAATGGTTTCCATACTGTTTATGCTACCATATCTGCATGCGTATTCTTGTAACCGGCGTTTTTGACCTTCTTCATCAAGAGCATCGAAACTTTTTATTGAGAGCGAAAACATTTGGTGGTCAAGATAATGAGTTGATCATTGGTGTCGAATGTGACGCGCGCGTTCGACAGCTCAAGGGGGAAGGGCGCCCGATTCAATCGCAAGAGATTCGGGTTGCGCAGATTCAAGAGTTGGGATTCGTGGATCGGGTAATTTTATTACCCGAAGATTTTGGAATGTTTGAGGTGCGTTTGTTATTTTTGAAAAACATTCATCCCGATTTTCTTGTTGTTTCGTCTCACACCCCCCATTTTGAAGAAAAGCGGGCAATGATGGCGAGTATCGGTGGGAGAGCGGAGATTATTTACCAACAGAATCCTGGGGTTTCGACAACGAAACTTATTTCATAGTACAATACCCTTGTGATTGGCGCACTTTTCACTTCGATCATCTATCAACCGTTCCTCAATGTTTTGGTGGGAATCTATTGGTTTCTCGGCTTGCTTCCGAACGCGGTGCAAGATATGGGTGTCGCGGTGATCATTTTCACGGTTATTGTTCGTATTCTCATGTTACCGCTCTCGTTTTCGGGAGAGCGGACCGAAAAAGAGCGACGTGAGATCAGTGAAAAAACAAAAGAACTGCAAGAAACGTTGAGTGGACACCCCATCGAGCTTCAAAAACAAATGAAATCCTTGTTGAAGGGAAATACAAAAATCCTCATTTCTGAGTTGATTGCGCTGGCGATTCAGGTGATGATCGCACTCATGTTGTGGCGCATTTTTGCCACAGGGCTTGGTGGGGAAGATCTGCATTTGATCTATCCGTGGATGCCCAACGTTCATCAACCGTTTAATTTATTGTTTATGGGAAAGTTTGATTTAACACATCCACACATGATCCTGAATGTGATTCAGTCTGTACTGATTGCGATTTTGGAAACACTCGCAATTGTGAGTTCTCCGTTCCCCGTTTCGCGAAATGAGGTGGTGCGTCTCCAACTCACGCTGCCAATTGTGTCATTTTTGGTGTTTATGTTTCTACCTGCAGGAAAAAAACTGTTTGTTATCACTGCGCTTTTGTTTAGCATAGGCTTTAAGTTGATGCGGATTGTCTCGACTTGGTATTACAACCTGTTGAATCCGATCGAAAAAGCCAAATCAGCTGAGGTCTCTGCAACTCAAGCGCAACCTCCTCAAACCCCAACCTCTCATTAGTGCGTGTGCTGATTAGGTCACGATNNGGTCACGATACATTTGAGACTTTGGCAAACGAAGCGAGCCATGAGAATCAGACATAATTTCCCCATAGCAAAAGAAAAGCAGTATCGTTGGTTTATGACCACCATTAACACGGCGCTGAGCTTTGATGCGCATGACAAAGCCAAATTAAAACTCCATGTTATTGAGCTTTTAGAAAAGACGAACTGGGAAACGGTGTGTTTAGCATTTCCTGGAGTAAGTCGAGCGAGTGCATTTCGATGGAAAAAGGCATTCAATAGATCAAGAAGAAAATTACGTAGCTTAATACCTCAGTCAACGAGACCAAAAAAGGTAAGAGAAATGGTGGTGCCATCTCAAGTACTTGGGTTTATTAAGCAGTTGAGGAAGAAATATCCAAGATTATCAAAGTACAAAGTGAAGCCATTTCTCGATCTGTATTGCGAAGAAAATAATATGCCACAGTATTCAGTTTCGTGGATTGGGAAAGTTATTACTCGATATCAGTTTTTCTTCAATACCAGAAAATATGTCAGAAGAAAAAGAAGAAATACAAAACAAATAACTCGAGTAAAGTATTGTCCCAAACAAGAAGATATTGCGTTAGGCTACCTCCAACTCGATGGAATAAAGGTGTATTTTGAAGGTAAAAACTACTATTTTCTCTCTTGTATTGAGCTCAAATCGAGACAATCATGGGCAATGCGAACAGATTCACTTTCAAGTAGCAATGCAAAAGTTTTTCTTGAGAAAGTACTTTCTTCAGTAGAGTACCACATTCATACCATTCAAACAGATAATGGAAGTGAATTTAAAGGATATTTTGATCAAGCGATCAAAGAGCTTGAAAACATACAACACGTTTGGAGTTATCCAAAATCACCGAAAACAAACGGCTATGTGGAGAGATTCAACTGGACAATTCAAGATGAGTTTATTAACTATGAGATTGATACGGCAATCTATGATGTACAAATGTTTGACGAAAAATTACATGATTGGGTACAGTATTACAACCAAACAAGACCACATTAATCTCTAGGCTATATGACGCCAAACAACTATCGTAAGTTCTAAAACGAATCC
>DNEP01000001.1:88949-129968 GCA_003487265.1 Minisyncoccota bacterium | reverse complement strand
CGGATTCGTGTAGAATTCAGCAGATGCGTATGATGTGTTAGCAGAACACATAGGAAATATTCTTGATGGGAGACTGGAAGATAATTATGAAGATGTATTGATTTTACTTGCTTCGATTGTTAAACATCTTCCCAATGCGCACTCATTTGTTCTTTTTTCAGATGTAATGTTAGCTGTACTTCAAAAAATTACGAGAAATCGTCCGAAAGAATATTATTCTGATGTCGATGTATCGGAACAGAAACTATCACCAGAAGAGTTAGTGTTAAGGTATCAACACACTGAAAAATGTTTGCGCTATCTTCGCAAATGGTTTGGTGGAACATTAGAACTTTGGATGCACCAGCCTTTTGCTTCATATATATTAGATTTTAGGAATTCAACAACCGCATTTTCTGGATTACAAAAAGAATTACAAGTTTATGATCGAAAATTAGCTGATAGTGTGCTATTTTCCCTCACAAAAGAGCAGCCGCCATATACTGGTGTACGGTTGGAACATGGTCTTGTGAAATCGGGCGGAGTCCTTCTCCAATAATTTAACTTCTTCCCAACCTCTCTTTTTTCTGTTATACTCTCGAAAAGTGGAGACATCCACTTTTGGTCCCAAGCCACTCTTTCTTGAGGAAAAGCAACATCCTCAACACAAAGAAAGAGAAACCAAGCGAGCAAAAGGGGGTGTTTTTTTGTTACCTACGGAACGCGTAGCCACAATAGATCAATGTCCATACGTTACTGGATTGGGTCAACCCGATGTGCGAAAAGCGGAACGCGCAGAATGGGTGCTTCTGACCGCAGCACGCGATGTGCTTGTAAGCCATCAAGGTGAAGTTCCTCAGGCGTTCGCAAACACCACCTCTCCCAAAAAAATCGAAGGTGTTCAGGGAATTGTCGATCAACGGTTTTGTTTTCCAACTTCAGTTATTTCATTTCCTCCTCAAAAATACACTGAACCTTTTCATCCGTCTGCTCGAAAAACTTCGAATGATAAGGCTCGGGCGAGTTTTCAAGAAACTGGTATTGCGTCGGTGGGCATGGATGCGAGTTTTCAAATCCTTCATCCGAGGTTGGGATGGTTGATGCAGGGGAAACTGGATCGTATGAGGCGCGAGCTCACCGAACGAGAATTGATTAGCGAATATCTTCATCAAAAGGAAATGCTCGTGCATGTGGAAACGGTGAAACTTTTTTGGGAGGTGGCGCTTTCGTTTGTGAATGGACATCAGCACACTGCCTCCAATATTGTTGTGATTGAGGCGAATCCGTTCACCGAAGAGGAGTTTGATGCTTTTTTCTTAGATGCGTATCTTTCTGATATGTTGTACAACTCGAACGCGCGAGGGAGACTCATCGAATATCTTGTGATGTATAACAAAATTAAGAAAATGGGAAACATTCCACATCAATATGTGCAGATGAGCGGACGGATGGTTGATGCTAGACCATTTCTTCAAGAATACCGTGGGGAGTTGGGGAATCAGGCAATTCGTGAGATTACTCAAACCGTTCCAATTGCGATTTTGGGGATGAGATGAGTTATTTTCTCGGAGAAAGTGGTTTTTCATGAATCATCGAATAAATACACGCGCCAGCTAAAACTGCAACAGCGATTGAAAAGCATAATCCTTCCCAATCATATAAAATTTGTTCTTGTCCAATGCTAACGAGGATTGCATAAAAAATAAGAAATGCAAGGCCAGATTCGCCGACGAATTCAACACCCTGTGTGAGAATATTTCCGTGTTGTTCATCTTCAATATTTTGTGGCATGTGCACCCTTTCAATCAAAAGTAGCCCAAAGAATATACCTTTTCGATAAAAAGTCAAGAAAACCGTATTGTGACAGAACATATGCAACAGTTTGCTCACGATTCACGCTTCGTACTTCTAGTTGCATTTTTCCCTATCTATCACCTACAATACCTCCAATGACAAATGGATACCTGATTTCATTCGAAGGCGGAGAAGGAGCGGGAAAGACCGTCCAGATCAAGCGTCTCCGCGACAAGCTCACAGAGAACGGCTTCGATGTGCTTGTGGTCCGTGAACCAGGCGGTACCGTTATTTCCGAGCAAATTCGTGAGATTTTACTTTCGGCGAAGAATGTGGGAATTGCGTACACAACCGAAGTTCTCCTTTTTCAATCCGCGCGCGCACAAGTGTATCGGGAGTTGGTGTTGCCCAGTTTGGAAGCGAAGAAAATTGTGTTGATGGATCGCACGCGCGATTCATCTGTTGTGTATCAGGGGATGGTTCGGGGATTTGGTGTGGATGTGATTGAAGAGCTCAACAATATTTCGACGCGAGAAACATACCCCGATCTCACATTTTTATTGGATGTTCCTGTTGAGATTGGACTTGCGCGACGTGCGCAGACCGACAAAATGGATCGTTTGGATATGGAAGCGAAGGAATTTCACGAAAAAGTGCGCGCCGCGTACTTGAAGGTCGCAAAGAAAAACGATCATGGTCGATGGCATCTTGTGGATGCGTCAAAAACAATAGATGAGATTTTTGAGGAGATTTGGCAGACCGTGTCGAAAACATTATTATAAAAAATTGGCCGAGGGGCCATTTTTTTTGCGCGTCAAAAAACGACTCGCAACAATAAAGGAGGAAAAGATGCCATTACGATTTAATCGTATCTTGTTGAAAGTTGGTGGAGAGTCGTTGTTGGGTGACCGCGAGTATGGAATTTCGCATGAATCCGCAAAAGCAGTCGCACTACAGATCAAAGAAGTACACGACATGGGTGTGCAGGTGGCGGTGGTGATTGGTGGAGGAAACATCTTCCGAGGAATTTCGGCGGAAAAGTCTGGTTTTGACCGCGCAACTGCTGATTACATGGGAATGTTGGCGACCGTGATGAACGGACTTGCACTGATGGACGCGCTCGAGCGGGTTGGTGTGCCCGTGCGATTGCAGTCGGCGCTCGAAATGCCAGCCGTTGCGGAACCGTTTGTTCGGCGCAGGGCGATTCGTCATATGGAAAAAGGTCGAGTGATTATTTTAGCCGCGGGAACAGGAGTGCCATTTGTGACTACCGACACAGGATCATCGTTGCATGCGCTTGAGTTGCACTGCGATGTGGTGATAAAGGCGACAAAAGTTGACGGTGTGTTTGAGCGCGACCCAATGCAAGATCCCTCGGCGCGTCGATATAAAACGGTAAACTTGCATGACATGCTTTCGAATCAAAATATTTCCGTGATGGATAGTGGAGCACTCGCCATGTGCATGGAAAACAACATGCCTGTGATGGTGTTCGAGCTATTCAAAGAAGGAAATCTGAAAAAAGCGGTGAGTGGTGAAGATATTGGAACATATGCATCTGCAGACGTGAAAACAGAACTCGCCTAGTTGGGGACATAATGCCAAAAGGAAAACGTGCCTTGCTCCCAGAGTTTCATTTTCGAATGAAGATCGATCACATTCCGACGCTTTTTACGCGCAAACGACATGCGCTTCTCGTATTGCAGACTGCACAGGGAAAATTTTTGCTTGGATCAAAAACGATTTATCCCGAAGGAATCTATCGATTTGCTGGGGGAGGTGTTGATGAAGGCGAAGACCCGATCGAAGCAGGAGTGCGCGAGTTGCAGGAGGAGACGGGGATTGTTCGATCCAAGAAAGATGTGAAGCCGTTGGCGTTGGTTATCTTGGATGTTACCGATTCTTCTGGCGATAAAAAATCAAACTATCATTTTGAAACGAATCTCATGTTGATAGACGTTGGCGACGAAAAAGGGAAAGCATCCGATGATGTGCAAGATCTGGTCGAGCTCACGCGCGAAGAAGTAGAGGAGCTTGTCGAGCGCTATTTTCATCTTCCAGACGAGGTTGCGGATCTGGAAAACGGCAGAGATAGTTTTCGGTGGAGTGATTATGGAAGATTTTATGGATGGGTTCATCGCATCGCGATGGAGTTGACCAAGTGATCTTCTTCTGATTTGAGATGCGCGCACTGTAAGTTAAAAGTAAGACTTCGGTTGTATATTCCTACTCAACATAGTAAAGTACGCGTATATGATGTACGCATTTACCATTAAGAAAAAGGGTCAGATTGTGATACCCAAAGCATTTAGAGACCAGTTGAACATAAAAGAAAACGATCGAGTTCTGCTTTCTGTGGTGAAAAATAAAATTATTATCGAAAGAATACCAACGGTTGACGAAATGGTCGGTTTTTTTAAGGTGAAAAAGATATTCACAGATGCTGAAATTGAAGAGAAACGTGCCGAATATTTAGGGAAAAAATATGGTCGTCATTGACACGAGCGCATTACTTCGATTTTTTATACGCGATTCTGAACCAAAATACGAACAAGTCCAAAATTTATTAAACGGTGACGAAGATGTGTGTATTCCAGACGTCGTGATTGCAGAATTAGAATACGTTTTTCGGAAAGTGTATGAACTTCCGCGTACAGATATCATTATGGCGTATAAGTTTTTACTCAATCTCAAAAGGTATGATTCCTCAAGGGTCGCAAAAATAGCATTTCAGTATTATGAGCAATCGAGGATTAGTATGTATGACTGTTTTGTCCTTGCGCATGCGTTTGTTTCAACATCAAAAATTGCTTCGTATGACAAAAAACTTTTACGAATGTCAGTAGCACCTTTTTTCGTCAATCAATGATATGATTCCTCTCATGAGTGATCCAATTTTTAACTTGATTTTTCAAGAAGAACAGCGCCAAAAAACCACGCTTCAGCTTATTCCTTCTGAGAATATCTGTTCGGTCAATGTAAGGCGCGCGGTCGAGTCGATTTTGTCGAATAAGTACTCCGAGGGGTATCCACATAAACGGTACTATGAGGGAAATGAACTTATTGATGAGATTGAGTTGCTCGCGATTGAGCGTGCGAAAAAAATATTTGGCGTTCCGCACGCAAACGTGCAACCGTACAGTGGTTCTCCTGCGAATGTGGCGATTCAGCTCGCGATTTTGGAAAAAAATGATTGCATGATGGGAATGAAGCTTTCCTCGGGCGGTCATTTAACACACGGGCATCCCCAGATCACGTTTGCGGGAAAAATGTTTCAAACAATCCAGTATGGATTGAATGCAGAGGCAAGAATTGATCTCGATGAGGTTCGGCGATTAGCACACGAGCATCGTCCGAAACTCATGATTATCGGGACAACCGCGTATCCCTTTCAACTTCCATTTAAGGAATTTTTCGAGATTGCACAAGAAATTGGTGCATATGTGCTTGCCGATATTTCACATGTATCGGGATTGGTAATCGGAGGAGTGCATCCGTCACCTGTTGAGTTCGCGCATATCATTATGACAACAACGCACAAAACCTTGCGTGGCCCACGCGGAGCCATGATTATGGTAACAAATCGAGGATTGGAAAAAGATCCACAATTGGCAGAAAAAATCGACAAAGCGGTGTTTCCTGGTGTTCAAGGTGGCCCGCACAATAACGTGACCGCGGGAATTGCGGTTGCGTTAGAAGAGGCGAGCACGATTGAGTTTGAACAGTACGCTGAACAAGTTGTGAAAAATGCAAAACGTTTGGCAACCGCACTCTTAACACGTGACGTGAAACTCGTGGGAAATGGCACAGAAAATCACCTGATGATTCTGGATTTTTCGCATTTTGGTGGAGGGACGCAAGTTGCGTACGCAATGGCGTGTGCGGGATTGTATGCGAATAAAAATACGGTGCCAAACGAACCGAACTCTCCTTTTTACCCAAGCGGTGTTCGCATTGGAACGCCCCACATGACATCGATTGGACTTGTTGAACACGATATGGAAAAAGTTGCAGATTGGATTGTGCGCGTGGTGCGCGTTGCGGAACGTTATGTTTTGCCAACAGAAAAAACCGAGCGATCTCCCTTTTTGAAAAAAATGCGCGAGGAAATGAAGGCTGATTTCGATTTACAGATGATTCGCGCGGAGATTGCACTATTTTTAAAGGAGAAAAGTGTATGGAAATAAGTGAACTCGTTCAAAAACTTTTGGAGGCCGAATAATGTCCACGCGAAGAATTGGCGCGCACCTTTCAATGGCGGGTGGGCTTGTTTCGGCGGGCGAACGCATGATTCAGATGGGCGGAAATGCGTTGCAGATTTTTTCGGGATCTCCGCGCAGCTGGGGAAGAAAACCAATTGAACAAATTGATGGTTCGGCATATAAAGCGTTTTGCAAAGAAAAAGATTTTGGGCCAACATTTATTCACGCATTATATTTGGTGAATCTCGCATCCGAAAATCCAGCGCTCATCCAGAACTCAATTAACGCGCTGATGTACGATCTGCAGTTTCAAGAAAAAATCGGGGCGCAGGGGGTGATTGTGCATTTGGGTAGTCATTTGGGACGGGGATACGAAGCGGTGAAGAATGAAATGATTGATCGTCTCGAGCGGATTTTGACACATACTCCAGAGAACTCAACATTACTAATTGAAAATTCGGCGGGGCAAGATGGGAAAATTGCATCCTCGTTTGAGGAACTGCAAAACATTTTTGAATCAATTGAAGTTGATGAAAAAGAAAAGCGGTTGGGATGGTGTTTGGATACCTGCCACGCGTTTGCAAATGGGTATCAGCCTGCGGAGTTGCCCAGTTTAATCAAAAAACATGCACTCCAAGATTCTTTGCGCGTGATTCATCTCAATGATTCTCGCGATCCATTTGGAAGCGGACGCGATCGACACGATAATCTCGGCGATGGATTAATTGAAAAATCACAACTGAAAACATTATTGAACGATTCTTCTATGATCGAGTTCCCACGCATATTAGAAGTTCCAGGGATTGACGGAAACGGCCCCGATGCCGAAAACGTGCGACGTGTAAAGGAAATGATTGGGGAAAAGGCATGAATCAGAGAAATGGAACGATAGCACTATTGATTTCAGGAGCGATTTTTGGTTCATTTGGGATTTGGATTCGTCTTTTACATCCTTCTTTTGGACCATACCTCATTGCGTTGTTTCCAAATGTGATCTTAATGATTGTGTGTGGAATTGTTGCTTTTTATCGCAAGGAGAAAAACGAGTTGAAAGATAATCGATATGTATATCTTTTTGTAATACTTTTTGGAATTGAAATGACCGCTTTTTCACTTGCGGTATTGCACACAACAATCGCGACCGCGCTTTCCAGTTTTTATATCGGAGCGCTTGTTTCATCGTTTAGTATTGGAAAAATCTTTTTTCAGGAACAGATGAATTTTTTTAAGTATGGCGCACTTGTCATTTTGTTTATTGCACTTCTTTTTTTATTGTTTCCCTTTTCTATTGATCGATTTAATCTAGGATTCATGTTTGCGTTTCTCGCTGGTATTCTTGAAGCATCAACAAATGCATTGCGAAAATCATTTTCGGGGAAATTGGGAATGTCGCTTGTGGGATTTGCCATGGGGCTGGGGGGAGTGATTGTTTCCTCATTTCTCATCATTTGTATGCGTGATTTCCAGTTTCAACCAAGTATTTTTTCGCCGTTTTATATTTTGGCTTATGGACTTTCATATATTGGAGTTGTGTATCTTGTCACATACGGTTTTAGATATATCGATCTCAATATTGGAACAATACTCCTGTCTTCAGAGCTCTTTTTTGCGGTGTTATTTTCGTTTCTCATTCTGCATGAAAATCCACCAATTCAAGAATGGATCTCGGGATTTTTAGTTGTCATTTCGATTATTTTTTCAAACAGTTCATTTCTATTCTCGAAAGGGAAACCTCATGATTCTCTTTGACGGAAAATACGAGGCGTTTTCTCGCAAACCTGCACTGAGGGAGTTTTTTGGTGATTGGGAACACAATCATAAAAAAAAGCCCACCATTTTTTCGCTTGTGTTTCGTGAAGACGAAGCGAGTATGGTCTATGCGCGACTTAAACAAAAAGATGCTGAGGAAGTTGGAGTTGTGTATCAACTTGAGATTCGATCAATTGAAGATCCAGTAGAAAAAGTGTCGCCAATTATTGTGCGAGCCTCAGCGGAAAAAAGCATTCAGGGAATCATCATTCAAAAACCTCCCAAAACGCTCATCCCATCCCAAGATTGGTGGGATTCGCTTATCTCAAAAATCGCTCGCGGAAAAGATGTTGACGGATTACGCTCAGATTCACTTGTGGTGCCCGCGACCGCGCGTGGGATTCTTGAAATCCTGCGGATTGCCTCAAAAGAGTTGGCGATTGATCTCAAAAGTAAAACGGCGTTTGTGTTTGGTAAAAGTGAGATCGTGGGCGCTCCCGTCGCGCGTGAGCTTCAAAAATTGGGAATGCATGTGCGCGCGATTGGCTCAACTGAGTTCGAATTGTCGCTTAAAGCGCTTGCTGAAGCCGATATTGTCATCACCGCAACGGGAAAGTCAAACCTCCTTGATTCAAAACTGCTAAAAGAGGGGGTGGTTGTGATCGACGCGGGCTCGCCCGAAGCCGAAGTTTCCATCTCAAACGACTCAAACATTGCTTTTCTTTCTCCAGTTCCCGGAGGTGTCGGTCCCATGACGCGCATCTCGCTCTTGGAAAATCTGCGCGATCTGCTACAATATCCGCTTACGTCGCAAGACGGAACGTAATCACACACTTCGCGCATTCTCCTTGAATTGACGCGCGAAGGCGGACTAAAGGAGAAAGATGACACAACCCACATTTGAGGCTGATTTAAAAGCCTTGCTCGAAGCAGGGGCGCATTTCGGACACCAATCACAGCGATGGTCTCCAAAAATGAAGCAATACATTTACGATGAACGCAACGGTGTTCATATTTTTGATCTTATCCAGACAGGTGCATTAATGCAAAAAGCGGCGCAGTTCGCGTTCGAGCTTGGAAAAGCGGGGAAAACGCTTCTTTTGGTCGGGACAAAACGACAAGCGCAAGACATCATCCGCGAAGAGGCGGGGTTGGCCGGTGCGCCATTTATCGCGCAACGCTGGTTGGGTGGATTGATCACCAACTGGGATCAACTCAAAAAATCAGTCGAAAAATTAAATCTCATGCGCAAAAACATGGTTGAGGGGAAGTATGAAACCTTCACCAAAAAAGAGCGCGTGCTTATTAACCGCGAAATTGCCAGACTCGATCGATTTTTCGGTGGTGTTTCGACTATCAAAGCAATCCCCGATGCGTTATTTGTGATCGATATTGGAAAAGAAAAAGGTGTGGTGAATGAAGCGGTGGTGAAAGAAGTGCCTGTAATTGCTATTGTTGACTCAAACTGTGATCCAACGGGAATCGCGTATCCCATTCCTGCCAATGACGACGCGGTGCGAAGTATCAAATTGATTACGCATTTTGTCGCAGACGCATATCGCGAAGGGAGAGCGCAATGCCAAAAGTAATTACGATGGACTTAATTAAAACATTTCGTGAGCAAACCGGCGCGGGCGTGATGGACGCAAAAAAAGCCTTACAAGAATGCGATGGCGATATGGAGAAGGCACTTGCGTGGATTCAAAAAAAGGGAATTGCGCGCGCAGAAAAGAAAGCCGACCGAGAGGCGAAAGCGGGCGTGGTTGCGTCGTACGTACACGCGGGTTCTCAAATTGCCACATTGGTTGAGCTGAACTGTGAAACCGACTTTGTTGCCAAAACCGATGATTTTATGAATCTTGGTCGCGAAGTTGCGATGCAAGTCGCGTCGATGAGCCCCGAAAACGTGGAAGAGTTGCTGAAACAGGCGTACATTCGTGATGCCAAGCTCACCATCGAACAACTCGTCAAAATCACCGCAGGAAAAGTCGGCGAGAACATTGTTGTGCGCCGATTTTCACGAATGCAGGTGGGGGAATGACAAAAACAGAAAAAACAGATCAAGAGATTTGGTCAGAGCAATATTGGCACGAGTTCCTTGAATTTGTGTTGTCGCTTCCTCAAAGCTAAGCCGGTTGCAAAAATTTTACTTTCCCACAATCTCTTTAATCATCTTTTGGGTGTTTCGCATGCGCCAGAACATAAATGTTGAGATGGCAATCATTGTGGTATCGTAAAGCGGGAAGATAAAAGATTGTTGCATCACAAATCCCACCATATTTACGACCTCTGCAGTCACCGAAATAAAACACATCATCGAAAAGACGTGTGAAAAGGGGATTCGAAAGTTGAGAAACTCAGATAAAAACTTCATCAATGCCGAGTAAAAAACGATAGAAATAACGCGAATAATCAAAAACGGAACGGCGAGAAAAAGCACGCTTAAACTCATCGATATTGCAAGGAGTTGTGAAGACGAAACAAGTTCATCTTTAGAAAAAGATGTTTTTACGTCGAACAATTTCATGTCTTGATATGAAATCTGTTGAGCAGAATCCTCCATCTTTAGCGAGGCGAAAAGTTCTTGAAGTTCGAACGACATTGTTTTTGTTAACGGAATTACAAAAGGAGTGTTATTTGAGGTTTTCATACGGTTTTCTTCGAAACTCACCGAAAAATCATCTGGCAAAGCAGAAAAAGAACGAGAAAAAATATTCGAAAAGATAAAGAAACTTCCAATCATCGCGCCAATAAAAAAGACCACATACCAGATAAACGCGTACAACGCCCCCTGCGCTTTTGGTGCAAGAAGCGCTTGTTCGTGTACAGATAAATCATAAAATGATCGAAAAAATGCTGAAAAAAAATGAATCTTGGAAAACGGTTTTTTGGCGATCGAGATCGAGGGTAAATTCGCGTGCGATTTCATGACTGTGGTATTGTACAATACTTTGAGTTAAAGGAGGCACATGTTTTCGATTCAAGATTTTAAGGCAGATGGAGAAAAACTCGTTCAGGTTGTACTGAATGATATGGCGACCGTGAAAACGGGGCGGGCAAAGCCATCTTTAGTGGAAAATGTTGAGGTTGAGGTGTACGGAACAACAATGAAGGTGATGGAGTTGGCGACAATTTCATCTCCCGATACCTCGATGCTCGTCATTGCGCCTTGGGATTCGTCTGTGCTGAGCGCAATTAACAAAGGCATCCTTGCTGCGGGGCTCAACCTGAATCCCGTGGTTGATAGCAATCAAATTCGAATTAGCATTCCTCCATTAACCGAGGAGCGCCGACTCGAGATGGTGAAGTTGGTGAAGCAAAAACTCGAATCTGGCAAGCAAATGGTGCGCGACCTTCGATCGAAGTTTAAAAAAATGATTGATGATCAAAAAGGGAAGCCAGGAATCAGCGAAGATGATATCGAGCGAGATCTTGAAGCGATGCAAAAAGAGGTGGAAGCCTTGAGTACAAAACTCGAAGACCTTTCAAAGAAAAAAGAAACTGAACTGATGGAGATTTAAATGATTGTTGATTTAATTGGGGTGATTTTTGCTTTGGAGTTGCTTGTGGTTTTGCACGAATTGGGTCATTTTTTGGTTGCAAAATGGGTGGGGATTGGGGTGGACGAGTTCGGGGTTGGATATCCTCCAAAGGCGTTCACGCTTTTTCGATGGGGTGATACGGAGTTCACGTTTAACTGGTTACCACTGGGTGGATTTGTGCGAATGTTCGGCGACGATGCGGATACACTTGAGTCATTGGGAAAAAATGCGTCCGCCATCCAAAACAACACGGGGGATCCGCGTCTATCTTTTGAAGACGCTTCGGTTCCCAAAAGACTTGCCGTGATTGTTGCTGGTCCTTTGGTAAACATTTTGGTTGGGGTGATTGCGTTTACCGCTATTTATTCTGCGATTGGAATTCCTCAACATCCGATCGTTCGCGAAGTTGTTGTAGGGTCGCCCGCTGAGCAAGCGGGACTACGCGTGCAAGATCGCCTT
This sequence comes from Minisyncoccota bacterium, assembly GCA_003487265.1. Classification (GTDB taxonomy): domain Bacteria; phylum Patescibacteriota; class Microgenomatia; order UBA1400; family UBA12028; genus UBA12472. The sequence goes on along the minus strand of DNEP01000001.1, from coordinate 118,243 downwards.
CTGTTTGCCGAAGGCGAACCGATTCAAATCCGCGAAGATTTTCTTTCAGTTCTTTCGAAAAATGTTGGGAAAACGGTGAATGTTTCGATTGATCGAGGCGGAACACTAGAAGAGTTGAAGGTGTACGTTCGGAAATCTGACGAAATTCCCGAAGGGCAGGGGGCGGTTGGGATTCGATTCGACGATGACATGAAATTTTTCGCTTGGTACGAAATGCCTTTTCGCGCTATGGCGCAGGGGGTAAAGGACTCTTGGAAGTTTTCTGTGTTGGTTGCGGAGTCTTTTGTTGGACTCTTGTCGAAGTTGGGATCTGGAAATATTCCCGAGGAACTTTCGGGACCGATTGGCATTGTTTCAACGGCAACAACGGAGCGGCTGATGACGAAGGGTTGGATTCTTGCTGTGAGTTTTATCGGCATCATTTCGATGAATCTCGCGATTTTAAATATTTTTCCCATTCCCGTTTTGGATGGTGGTCGCGCAATATTTGTCTTGCTTGAGCGCGTGCTGGGGAAAAAACGCCGGAAAGTGTGGGAAGGGTACGCGAACATGGGTGGACTTGGATTTTTACTCGTTCTCATGTTGTTGGCGACAGGGAATGACTTGATGCGCATGTTTGGGAGATGAGATTTATCTTTTTCTATTTAGGACAATATTGTGAGGACTTGCATGGGGTTGTACAATAGCCCGCATGTTGTCAAAACAGGAGAAGCCAACAATTGAGGAACATCTTAGTCGTGGTGAAATTCGGCAAGCTGTCAGTTCATTTTTAACCCTGATTATGCGATACTTTTCTCGAAAACCTGCATCTGCCGAGCAAGGATCCGCATCTGAGTGCGAATACCAACCCCCTTCTCCGTTAGCGAAAATCTTCATGACATTTGATTATCCAGAACGTTGGTCTGACGCTTTCCCTAATCGAGTTGTTCACCTACCACATGCTTCTTCGGATCAATTATTGATGAAAGGATATAACAGAATCCCAGTTTCCCTTCTTCATGATTATTCTGAAGAACTTCAGGAACGATTGTATTGGGAAGAATATGTTAAACAGTCAAATCAGGAATTAATTTCAAAACTTGGGCGTTCACTTGTTAAATTATTTCATGCGCAAAGTGAGGGAATGGTTGATTCAAAAGATCTTGAAAAATTGCAACAGCACCTCGTTATTATGAGTGGTGACCCACTCATATTGCAGTACATTGTTCGATTAGCTTTGAAAGAGTTGCGGGATGAATTATCAGATGAGAAAAAGGACAATCTAAGTGGTTATAAGTTTGACGCATTTGTTCAAACGGAATTGGAGATTCTCTATGTTGACGCTTTACGAGATAATAGAGATATTGAGAACTCGGTAACGTCGAGTTCGAACATTGTCGTCGTCCTAGGATCTAAAACACGTTTTAAAGAAGTCTCGGAATTGATTTTTTCAAGATTTAGAGATAGATTTTATGGCGGAATTGTTTATCCGCAAATTCTTTTTTGGATTGAAGAAGATGGTGCTAATTTTGATGTCGAAGGCGCAATAAAAGTTGTAGCTCCTCCGATTGATAAAAAAACGTGGAAAGAGGATGCAAAAATTGCTCTCTTCGCACCTCCCGAGCTCGAAGCAATGTACAATGCTTTTCCCTCAAATCCAGATAGAGCTGGTCTCACAATGCTTCTAGCAAAACTTTTAGATTTAATGCAAACAGAACCGAAGTTGCAGGAGCAAATACAGTCGTTTCATGAAAATGTTGGTAATGAATTCTATCCCTATCATTTTCTAAAACAACTTGTGCAAACATATCTTTTTCGTATGAATGCAATGAAAGGAAATAAAATTGAGGAGAAGGGTATTCTGGATGAGGACATTCGAATTCTCTCAATTGTTTTTGGTACTGAGGTTGATACTGTGGATATTCGAAATCTTCCAGCAGAGCTACTTTCTGAAATTCATACAGATCTAGCTGTAGCGCGTAGAAAGTTTCAAAACGCAGCTACTTTAGTGAAGTCAATCTGGACAGATGTTTCATGGTCAGAGAACTCAAATACTATAAAAATTCCCCAGGAATTACAGGCATTATTTCAGTTTGTTCGTCGAAATCCGGTTAAACGCATTGAAACTGAAACATCTGGTTCTCTCATTTTACCTGAGGGGTATGCACGGGTAACAGTGTGTTGCGCGAAACAGCTTCGAGAAGATGAAGAATATACTGAATGTCCTAGTTGTGGATCTCACTATGGATATGGTTACAGGATTGCAAAGCGAGACTAGGCAAAACCTTTTCCTTCTTGAGCGGGGTTGCGCCATCTGTTACAATACACGCCTATGCCTATCATCAAATCAGCAATCAAAGCACTTCGCCAGCAGATCAAAAAAGGCGCGCACAATCGTTCGGTGAAAACCTCACTGCGCGGAATGGTCAAAAAGGCCCGCTCGACCCCAACCGCCGAGTCACTTTCAACGGCGTTTTCTTCTTTAGATCGAGCTGTAAAGCGCAACATTATTCACAAGAATAAAGCCGCGCGCATGAAGTCCAAGCTTTCTAAATTGGTGAAATAGGTTTTTTCTCTGCTATAATCACCTCATGAAATATTCTCAACTCTTTGGTCGAACGCGCAAGTCTCAAAAACAGTACGAATCGAAAAATCAAACCTTGCTTCAACAGGCGGGGTTTGTGGATCAGGTGTCGGCGGGGGTGTACGCGTTCTTACCTTTGGGGTTGCGCGTGCTTAACAAAATTTCGAACATCGTGCGCGAAGAAATGAACGCGATCGGGGGGCAGGAGGTGTTGCTTTCCGCGCTCGTTCCCCAAGAGTTGTGGGAGAAAACGAATCGATGGAATTTGGATGTCGCGTTTAAAACAGAGCTCAACAACGGTGGAAAGTTTGCGCTAGGGTGGTCGCATGAAGAAGTGATCTCAACAATCGCGCAACAGTACATTCAATCATATAAGGATTTGCCTTTTGCTCCATATCAAATTCAAACGAAGTTTCGCAACGAGGCTCGGGCGAAAAGTGGCATCATGCGCGGGCGCGAGTTTCTCATGAAAGATATGTACTCGTTTCATGTAGATCAGACGGATCTAGACGCCTTTTACGAACGAGCAAAAGACGCGTATTTTCGCGTGTTTTCGCGTGTTGGACTTGGCGATCGCACCTTTGTCACATTTGCTTCGGGTGGTGTGTTTGCGAAGTTTTCGCACGAGTTCCAGACGCTTTCCGATGCAGGCGAGGATACTATTTACCTGCAACGAGACAAAAATATTGCGATCAACAAAGAAGTGTTGACCGACGAGGTGCTTGCCGAGCTTGGTGTGCGCCGAGACGAACTTGAAGAGGTAAAAGCGATAGAGGTGGGAAATATTTTCAAATTGGGATCGCGTTTTTCCGAAGGGCTTGACGTGAAGTTTTTGGATGAAAAAGGTGCGCAACAGTTCCCCGTGATGGGATGTTACGGAATCGGTCCGTCTCGGGTGATGGGAACGGTGGTTGAGTGTCTGAGTGATGAAAAGGGAATGGTCTGGCCGAAAGAGATCGCGCCGTATGCGGTTCATTTGATCGATATTGGCGAGGGCGCGCGTGGGCAGGCTGAGTTTGTGTATGAATCGCTAAAAAAACGCGGAGTTGAGGTGCTGTGGGATGATCGTGATCTGCGTGCGGGCGAAAAATTCGCTGACGCTGATTTGATCGGGATTCCGCTTCGAGTGGTTGTTTCTGAGCGAAATGGGAAAATGCTTGAGGTCAAGGAGCGCTCGGAGGGTGAGGTGCGGGTGATCGAGCTGGAGGCGCTGAGCGCATTTGTATAATCTTATTATTTGAGGGGAGAAGAATGAAAGAGTTTTGTCCGCAACAATGTGGCTTTTTTAAGCGCTCAACTAACGAGTGTAAAACATATGTACCTAAATGTTGGAGATTACAAATAACGAAAGTAACCCCTTACAACATTTTTGTATTCGGGAAAAGAGAAACCGTAATTGGGGAAACACAAGACATGTTGTATCTGAAGGACGGAAGCTCGATCTATAGATCAAATCCCACAATAAAACAAATACAACACTGAAAAATAACGAATACAACACCCTATGTTCACTTGGCAACTCCTCATTTTCATCGCACTTTTGTTTTATGCTTTCGGCGTGACGCTTCAACGACATTTGTTGTCATCGCTTGCGGTGCGTGGGGAGATTTTTGGCACTGTCCTGCAAATGTTGATTGGGAGTGTTTCGTTTGCGCTTTTGCTTCCGTTTGGAACATTTTCTTTGCAAGGGATTGAAAAAGTCCCGTTCTCGATTGTTGCGATGACGATTTTATTTTCAATACTTACGTATCTGGCAAATGTTGGTTTGCAAAAAGTGGAGGCCTCGAGATTCACAATTCTGTATGCACTTCGTGCGGTGTTCGGGACGATGTTTGCTGGACTTTTTCTTCACGAATCGTTGAATGGATCGCAAATGATGGGTATGGGATTAATCATATTGGGAATTTTGATTTCAAATGGTCGTGGGTTGAAGGGGGGATTCGCGGGAGGTGAGAAATGGGTGCTGTTGGCGGCGTTTGTGAACGGAATCGCGAGTGTGAACGATCGGATGATTCTTTCATCAATGGAAGGATTGTCGTATACGGTGATTGCCTTTCTTTTTCCTGGAATTGTGTGCTTGATTATCTTTTTAAGACCAACTATCGTGTTTGTTCGGTCGTTATCAGCAAGACAATGGGCAAGTATGGTTCTTCTTTCTTGCATTTATGCACTTTCAACCTTTGCGTATTTTAAATCGGTTGAGCTTGCGCCAAGTATTTCGCAGGTGATCTCGATTAACATGACAAGTGTGCTTGTGGTTGTTCTTTTTTCGATTGTATTTTTGAAAGAACGAAGCAACTTGATCGCCAAAATGATTGGGGCGGGGTTGGCGGTGCTGGGGTCGACGCGCCTTTTGTAATGTATTCACCAGAAGAATGATACAATCAACGCATGTCAAAGGTACTTGTAACACATCGCGCTCCTGATTTAGACGCGGTGACCTCGATTTGGATTTTCAAAACATTTCATGCAAACATGTTCGCGGATGCGAAGGTGGCGTTTGTGAATGCGGGAGAAACGCTCAGTCAACATTTGTATGAAGAATACGATGTGCGAGCCGAGGATGTGGTTCATGTGGACACGGGTCTGGGGACATTTGATCATCATCAACCTGAACGTGGCATGATTCGTACATGCGCCTCCAAACTGGTTTATGATTTTTTATCTCGAGAAAACATTCATCTTCGTGAAGACTGGGCACTTCAACAAATCGTTGAGTATGTAACGGTCGATGATCATTTCGAGGATTATTTTTGGCCGGAATCTTCAACCGAACGTCCGTTGTTTTCCCTGCGAGGCATTTTGCATGGGCTTGAGTTTTCGGGTTTACATAACGACGAATCTCAGCTGGCTTTTGCGATGAAGTGTCTGGATGGCGTGTATGCGTCGCTGAAGTTGCGGAAGAAAGCGACCGATGATATCGCGGAAAAAGGACGCGTAATAGAGACGATCTATGGGAAAACACTGTTCATCGAGTCATCAAATCAAATGGTTTTGCGTGTGGGGCAGTTGCTTGGGAATCCGTTGGTAATCGTTCGTGATCCAAAACAAGGCCATCTTCGCATCAAGTTGGCTCCGGTGAAAGGGTGGACGCTTCGACCGGTGTATGCGCGCATTTTGGCGCAGGATGCGGTCGGGCAGTGGTATTTCCATCCTGGAGAGCACATGCTATTAAACGGTTCTCGTAAAGCGCAACACAAACCTTCGCCACTTTCGTTGGATCAAATCGAAAAAATCTTGAAATCTGTACGAGCGGACGAGGCGAATCCATCAATGAAAAATTGAGGAAAGGATCGAAAATGATGGAAGATTGTGTGTTTTGTAAAATTATTGCAGGTGAGTTACCAAGTCATCGCATTTTTGAGGACGATCGCCACCTCGCGTTTTTGAGTATTTTCCCAAACACGGACGGATTTGCGGTTGTGACGACAAAAGAACATCTTCCCTCCGATGCGTTTTCGAATGAAGATGCTGTGCTACAGAATCTTATTGTTGTGACGAAAAAGGTGGCTCGGGGATTAGTTGAGGCGTTTGAGGATGTTGGTCGATGTGGCATGATTGTTGAGGGATTTGGGGTGGATCATCTTCATTTTAAGCTCGTTCCAATGCACGGAACGGCCTCAATGACCGAGTGGAAGCCGATCGAAAGCAAGCAACCTCAGTTTTTTCATACCTACCCAGGCTTTTTGAGTTCTCAAGAAGGGACTCGAGCAGATGATGAAAAACTCGCAGAGTTTGCAAAACAAATCAGGGCATTGATCTAGGAGTGTGATACAATACACCTTCTGAAAACGAATATTTGAACCCCTTGAAAGGAGGTGAAATATATGCCAATCGTCGTTCGTGCCAGAAAAGATGATTCTAGCGATAGCGTCATTAAACGGTACAAAAAACTTAGCATGATTGAAAATATTACCTCCCTTGTGAAAGATCGCGAGTTTCACAAAAAACCCGCAATTCTTCGCAAAGAACAAGCAAAGCGAATTGAGCGCATGAAGTTCCGAGAGAAGATGGAAAAAGCCGATAAAACAAAATAATTCTGTGTAATGTTCTGTTTCTGCGGTTTTTGAGGAAATATGAATCAGATTTCAATAAAGGTTGGATCACGATATCGAGTGGATCGCAAAAAAATCCGGTCGAGTGTTGAGAAGGTGCTTTCCGAACATGCACGCGTTGAGTGCGTTGTGTCGGTGAGCATTGTTGGCGAGCGCAGAATGCGCGAGCTTCACACCCAATATATGCAAGACCCAACAATAACGGATGTGTTGTCTTTTCCACAGTACGATCCCACCCAACTGGATAAAAACTTTCCTCTTTTAGTTGTGAATGATCCAATAACGGTTTTGGGGGATATTGTGGTCTGTTTTCCTGAGGCTGTTCGCGAAGCGCGAAAGTTGGGAAAGATGGTCGATGATCAGATTTGTTTTTTGGTTGAACATGGAATGCTTCATTTGTTAGGCTTTCATCACGACTGATCCTGTTGTATAGTGTGCCCTATGTCTTGGTATCACGACTATCGTCCTCAGACTGTTTCATCGCTTCATCACACGAAGATTCGTGAAGATGTTCAGCGGTTGTTTGCGGAGGGTCGCTTGTCTCACGCATTTTTACTGACTGGGCCTAAGGGAATTGGGAAGACCACAACCGCGCGATTATTCGCGAAGGCGGTAAACTGCGAGAAAAATGCGTCGATCTCGTTTTTCTCGACAAAAAATACCGACCAAAAGTCAGCAAAAAAAGCAACTTCTTCTGCGATTCAGGATCCATGTGGAACATGTTCTTCTTGTGTTGCAATTCAACGTGGGACCTCGCTGTCGGTTGTTGAGATGGACTCCGCGAGTCATCGGGGAATCGATGATGTGCGTGAATTAAAAGAGCGCGCCTACATGTCGCCACCCGATGGTCGCGTTTCCGTTTTTATTCTTGACGAGGTGCACATGTTTACGCAGGAAGCCTTTAATGCATTTTTGAAACTGCTTGAGGAGCCTCCCGCACACACGATGTTTATTCTTGCGACAACCGAGTTTATGAAGGTCCCTGCCACGATTGTTTCGCGTTGTACGGTGTTGCAGTTTTCTCAAGCTTCTTCGGATGAAATTTCAACGATGCTGATGCAGATTGCCACTGCACAAAAAATAACGGTTGAGGATGGTGTGATCTCCGCAATTGCGGATGTGAGTGAGGGCAGCTTTCGAGATGCGGTAAAACTATTTGAGCAGGTGAGTGCGGGCAGAGAGTCTGTTTCGATGCAGGATATTGAAGCGGTTGGTACCGTACAAACACTTTCGATTGCCAATACGCTTGTTTCGGCAATCCTCGAAAAAAATCTCGACTCCTGCCTCGAAGTTTTTCGTACTTCTTTGGTGCCAAAGCAGTACGCGATTCCATTTCAGCGGTCGGTGATTGATGTGCTGAGAAAAGAAATGGTGGATCCCGCATGTCCCGCTCAGAAAAGAAGAACGTTGGCGGAGCTTCTTCGAGTGATTGTTGTTCCAATGCCAATAGGACTGCCTGATACATCAATCCCTTTTGAGGTTTCGTGTATCGAATGGTGTATGGGTTCTAGTGAAGTCTTCGTGCAAAAAAAAGAACTGGTGGAAGAAAAAATCACACCAGAGAAAAAATCAATCGAAAAAGTTCCTGTAGAAAAAACTGTTGAGCGACCCGTAAAACCACCGGTTGTTGAAAAAGAACAAAACTATCCTGTTACCGCAGAGATTCAACTACGCTGGAAAGAGATTATGAAAATCATTAAAGCGTCGAACAGCACGCTCGAGGGATTACTGCGGTCAACCAAGGTTGACCGTGTGGAAGATGGCACGTGCTTTCTAGCATCGTTCTATGCATTTCATAAAGAACAAATCGAAACAGAAAAACATCGGTCGTTACTTGAGAAAACCCTGTGCGATCTTTTTCAGCTCGATCGATTTCAAGTCCGCGTTGAAATCATTGAAAAAATGCGCGAAAAATCAGTTGAAACGTCACCGACGGTTGAACAAAACTCAGACCTCGTTACATCGGCGGAAGAGATATTCGTATGATATACTCGCATAAGTCTGCCAATTCATTGTAGAAGGTTTATAAGGAGGAGTATGGCTAATTTATTTAACAAACTCGGAGATTTGAATCAACTGCGACAGCAAGCGATGAAGATGCAACAGCAACTCTCCGGTGAGGAAATTGTTGTTGAAGAAGGTGACATTCGCGTTGTGATCTCAGGAGATCAAAAAATCAAACATTTTTCTGTTCAAGGGATTTCAAGCGAAGATGCGGTCAATATATTGAACAAAGCAATTAAAAAATCTCAAGAACTCGCTGCGAAAAAACTTCAAGAAATGAGTGGTGGTCTCGCGGGTCTTATGGGTGGCGGACAAGAATAACTTGTTCGCGTAAGAGATTGAGGTTTTAATATGGCAAAAAACATTCAGTTGAAACTGATCTCGGATTTTAATGGCGTCATTTTTGATATGGGTGCGGGCGCGTTGCGTGCGGATCTCGTTGAGCTGTACCAAAAAATCGCGGATCATCATGAAATCTTTCTTTTCACCGAGGGAACGAACTATCAACTCGCGAACGTATATGAAACGGTAACCGAGCTTTTTGACAAAGTGTACGAATCCACAGACATTGGATATCTCAAAAACGATCCCGAAGCATATCGGTGGATTGCAAGTGATCTGAATGTTCAAACGGGTGATTTGGTGTTTGTCGATGATTCCATCGAACGTGTGGAGGCTGCGAAAATGGCGGGCGCACAAGTGTTTCACGTAACCTCAATTGATGCACTCAAGGAATTTCTTGAACACCTGTTTATTGAAAACTCAGACGAAAAATCAGAGTAGAAATCGCGCATGCTACGACTTCCAAAACCATTACAAACATTAATCGAGCAGTTTGAGCGTCTGCCGGGAATTGGCCCAAAGTCCGCGCAACGCATTGTGTTTTATTTACTTCACGTTCCGGAGCCGGTGATCCGCGGATTTGCGGATGCGCTGATCGAGATGAAAACGCGTGTGGTGTTGTGTGAGCAGTGCCATTTGGTGAGCGAATCCACGCTGTGTTCCATTTGTGCTGATGAATCACGCGATCAAACGCAGATGTGCGTTGTGGAGCAACCACTCGACGCGCTCGCGATTGAACGCGCGGGGAGTTTTCATGGGGTATATCACGTGTTGCATGGAGCAATTGCGCCACTAAACAACATTGGTCCCGAGCAGTTGTATCTTTTGGATATCTCAAAACGGCTTGAAGGTATTGATGAAATCATTATTGCCACAAATCCAACCATGGAAGGTGAGTCGACGGCGTTGTACATTCAACAGTTGCTTTTGCAAAAGGATTTTCGCGGTACCGTGAGTCGTATTGGTCACGGACTTCCGATTGGCGCGGATATTGAGTATGCCGACGGCCTGACTTTAAGTCGTGCCCTCGAGGGGCGAAGGAAGATGGGGGAGTAGGAGCCGTTTCAAAGAGTACGCCCACCTTGCACTCTGTCAATAAATCTTGTATAACCGAGGGTGATGTGTATTCATCATACTTTTTAACACCTTTCCGCGGGTGTTTTTTTGTGCGCGGGCAGTCGACGTACTCATTGCGTAGCGAAAGGAAATGAATGCAGGTTCAATTTGTTTCGAAAAAGCACGCGATTCCCGATGCAGTCAAAGCATTTGTAATTACAAAACTGGAAAAATTGCAGAAGATATCTCAATCATCGATGCAACGAATAGAAGTGATCGTGTCGCGCGCGCAACGCAAAAAATCTTCAACCAGCGAGGTGGTGGTCGAGCTGGTTGCGGATGTGCAACATAAGCGTGTGGCGTTCAAGGAGATGGGTCAGAATTTGTATCAGTCGTTTTATCGTGTCTTCGAAAAAGTGGAGTCGGCGGTGGCACGTCGTAAAAAAATTGCGCGTCCGCGAATTTCGCGACTCAAAAAAGTTGTTGAAGAAATTGAGGAATGACAGAGTAATTTTTTCTCTGTTATACTTGTGCCTATGGGACTTGGTGATGATCTAAAACAAATTGCTGGCGATGTGACATCGCAACTTGGTGGTGTTGGGAAGCAAGCCGTTCAACAGGCTGGGAAGGCGGCGGGTTCGGTGAATCCTCTGGATATTTTGGAGGAGTTGCTTGGTGGAAAAGCGGGTCCTGGTGGTGGCGCAGGCGGTGCGGAACAGGGGATGAAGAACCTTGAGCAAGGTGGCGGTGGCATGAGTGATCAGCAAAAAATGATGCAACAGGCGCAACTTGAACAACTGCAAAAACAAGATCAAGCGAAACGTCAACAACAAATAGTTGCACAACGACAGCGTATGCAAGCTTCTCAGGCGCAGTTTCAACAACAGAAAGCCGTTGCCGAGCAAGAACGAAAACAAAAACTCGCACTTGCGGATCAACAAAAGAAAATGCAGATTCAGCAACTTGATCATCAGAAGCGTGCGGATTTTGGTGCAAAACTGGTGCAAGCGCAACAGAATAAAGAAAAATCTGGGGCTTGGGGAGCGGGGTGAGCATGACCCTGTACAATTCATTTTCACATCAATTGGAAGAAGTTGTCGCGATTTCGCCGCCAAAACTGGGGATCTACACCTGTGGTCCAACCGTGTACGACTTTACACACATTGGTCATCTTCGAAAATATGTGTTTGATGATCTTTTGGTTCGGATTTTAAAGCGGGCGGGTTTTCAAGTGACGCATGTAATGAATATCACAGACGTCGGACACCTCGTTTCTGATGCGGATGACGGTGAAGACAAGATGGAAAAAGGCGCGCGGAAATATCAAAAAAGTGTGTGGGATCTTGCGCACGAGTTTGAAGCGTTTTTTTGGAAATCGTTGGATGCAGTTCATGTGCAACGCCCCGACGTTTCTTGCCGTGCAACCGATCATATTTCCGAACAAATCGAGATGATTCAGAAGCTCGAAAAAAATGGACACACGTATGTGATTGAGGATGGAGTGTATTTTGATACCTCAACTTTTTCTCGATATTATGCACTTTCTGGTTCTTCGGCGGATCGTGAGGTAGTGCAACGCATTGAAGAAACGGTTGGAAAAAAACACGCAGACGATTTTGCATTGTGGAAGTTTTCTCCAAAAGATCAATCGCGGCAAATGGAGTGGGAGTCGCCTTGGGGGAAAGGATTTCCTGGGTGGCATATCGAATGTTCAGCGATGAGTTCGAAGTATTTGGGAGATCAATTTGAGATTCACACGGGTGGAATCGATCATGTCGCCGTGCATCACACAAACGAGATTGTGCAAAGCGAATGCGCAACGGGGAAATCTCCGTTTGTGAAGTATTGGGTGCATCACAATTTTTTGCGCGTTGATAATCAAAAGATGAGTAAGTCTTTGGGAAATTTTTACACCATCGATGACGTGATCGCGAAGGGATTTTCTCCTGAGGCGTTGCGGTTGTTATTCTTAGGGTCGCATTATCGCGATGAGCAGAATTTTACATGGGAAGCGTTGCGCGGTGCGCAAGCGTCGCTGGATCGGCTCGCGGACTTGATTTTACATTGGGAATCAGATACATCACGATCAGATCTTTCGGAGGAAAAACTCGCGCAGATTGATTTGTATCGCTCGCGGTTTGAGGAGGCGTTATTCCATGATCTTCATTCTGCAGAAGCGCTTGCGGTGCTGTGGGAAGTTGCGAAGAGCAACATTCCTTCGATGGATAAATTCGATTTGATTCGCGATTTTAATGAGGTTCTTGGACTGGATTGTGTTGCATATGCAAAAAAGCGAAAAGAACTACAACAACACGCGCAAAAACAGGTAGAGCAATCTATTCCTGAGGATGTCCGCGCGTTGGCGGAAGCGCGCCAGCAGGCGCGCGTTCAGCGGAATTTTGAGTTGGCTGATCGCTTGCGCGCGCAACTGTTAGAACAGGGGTGGGTTGTTGAGGATGTTGCAAATCGATATCTATTGAAACCGAATCGTAGGGTATAGAATTGTAAGATGCAGAGTTTTCGTAGATTCTTTTCTTCAATTCACGCGTTATTTACTCCTCGATCGTGGAAGTTTCTTCTCTTGTTTTCAGTTGGATTGATTGTTCTTTTTTTCATCCCGCCAACACAAACACCCAACGAGAGTGAAGATTCTGAAAATAATTCGTACTCTGTCCCGAATCCAAGTGCCGAGCAACCAAAAGCGCCTAGTCCGTGGCTTTCGATCTCAAAATCATCTGCGGATGGTGTGGGTGGAGGAGTGTTTAGTCTAGCACCATCGGATCCTTCTGAAGTGAAAATAAAAGGAAAACTCGTTCTTGATTCTGATGTAAGAATTTCTGTGTTCGCGATTTCTGAACGTGATCTTCTTGAGTTTTTACGATACAAAGAAACAGAAAATGGAAAACAAGTGCAAACTTCTCGTGAACTGAACACAACGGGGAAAGAACAGCTCGCGTCGTTTCAATTCTCCGAGTTTTCTTGGAACTCCAATCGCGAAGATCAGGCGGTAGTTTCGCTTCCTCTTGAAAAAGAAGGAATGTATCTTGTTGATGTGGAAGCGCAAAAGGACGCGTCTCACGCACAGGCGATTGTTCTTCGTACCTCGCTCGGTGTGATTGCAAAAGAGGGGAAGGGGGAGTTTGTTATTTGGGCGCAAGATTTAAACACAGGAATGTCGATACAAGATGCGTCGTTGTCCGTGTACGCATTACAAAATACGTATCGTGAAATTTCTTCCGCGACGGTGAATACTGATGGTGTTGCAACAACTCCAATTCACGCTGATGCTGATATTGCACTTGTGCGAAGTGCGGGTCGCGTTGCATTGCTTCCATTGCAGTTAAGCTCATTGAATTCTTGGAACTACAACGCGTTTGAGGACTATGACAACGCTTCAAAATTTTATTTCTTTACCGATCGCCCAATTTACCAACCTGGCGATAAGGTATATTTCAAGGCGTTTGTTCGAAATGATGATGATGCGCGGTACACGATTCCATCTGGAGTTGCGACGGTCACATTGCAAGATGGATATGGAGAAGAAGATGCAATCGAAACACAAAAAATCTCACTTTCACCAACAGGATCTATTGATGGATCATTCGTGTTGCCAACAGAGATTGATACAGAATATTTTTATCTTCAATTGTTGGTGAATGGAGAATCAACATCTGCATCGTTTACGGTGGCGGCGTATCGTAAGCCTGAATATCTTGTCGAGATTTCTCGAAAAACCGACACCTTTGTTAAAGGTGAACCTGTTCTTTTTTCAGTAAAAGGATCGTATTTTTCTGGAGAACCTCTTGCTGATGTGAATGTTGCATACACTGTGAAAGCTTCAGATTTGGGGTACATTTCTCATCTTTCTGGAACACAGAATCCCGATCTTTATCGATACTACGGATGGGATGATAAGACGTTGAAAGAGGGGGAGGTGCTACTTGATAAAAACGGAAACGGTGTGATTGAGCTTGACACAACCGCTTACTCCGATATGCGACATCATAGTCTTGTTACGGCAACCGTTTCGTACAAAGATTCCTCTGGAAACATGACCTCTGATGCGGTGAATGCGTTCATGCTTGCATCTTCATTTGTGCTCGAACGAACCGATCATGTCTGGGTCGTACAAAAAAATGCACCTACCACGCTCACATTTCAACTTCACCCATTACGAAGCGATTCCGTTCAAGATACGCCCGTTGAGATAACAATGGAACGAACATCTTGGATTTCTAAACCAAGTCCAGATAGTACCCGCACCATATATGAGCAAGATAAAGAATCCTACGAAAAACAGACAGTCTATGCCGATGCTCAGGGGGTGTTTTCTGTATCAGTTCCAACAGAAAAAGAAGGGAACTATAAGATTCAGGTTTCATATGAAGATAAAAAACAGAACATCGCTTCACAAGAATTTTCACTCCACGTTTCAAGAAATTCATATGCGAGTATGTACGAGTACACACCGCCGTCTGTTCAAATTTCGCTTGATAAAGAAAAATATGAGGTAGGTGAAACTGCAAATATATTGATCACAAGTGACGAAAAAACGCAAACACATCAAATGCTTTTGTCGTATGAACGCGGTCGTGTTTCTCGATGGCGCGTGGTGACAATTGAAAATGGTCAAGCAGAGATTCAAGAGCAAATTCTGGAAGATGATGCTCCGAATATTTATGCGCGTGCAGTGCGACTGAATCAAGATACGTTGATTGATTCAACACAAGAAATTCTTGTTTCAACCGAAACGAAAAACATGATTGTCAAACTCACTCCGGACAAAGAGGTGTATGGGCCCGGTGAAACCGCAACAATTCAAGTTTCGACAACCGATGGAAAAGGGAATCCAGTTTCTGCCGAAACGGCGGTGTGGTTTGTCGACAAAGCGCTTTTTCAACTCGCAAGCTCGAATAGGTATGACACCATCTTCGAACGTTTTTGGAGAAAGCGATATTTGGATACCATCCAACGACATTCAATGGAGAATCTTGGATCATACGGTGCAGAGCGAGGTGGCGGATGTTTTGTCGCCGATACGCAAGTTCGAATGGCTGACGGATCAACAAAAGTAATTCAAAATATTCGATCGGGCGATACCATTTTGACACGAAACGAGTTTGGAAAAACGATCAAAGCAAAAGTGAATGGCACACATAAAGTTGAGGTTGATGGTGTGTTTGTTATTAATGGCACGCTTTCGCTTACTCCAGAACATGTGCTTCGCGTGAATGATCTGTGGCAAGAGGCAACCTACATGCAAATTGGCGATATGTTGACTGCGGAGGATGGGTCGGAAGTTGAGGTTCGTTCGATTGAGTGGTTGAAAAAACCGCAAACGGTATATAACCTGTCTGTGGCGAAAGAGCAAACGTTTTTTGCGAATGGCTTTTGGGTGCATAACCAAAAAGGTGATGGTGCGCGCGAGGTTTTTAAAGATGTCGCATATTGGAATCCCGCGGTGCGAACGGATGATTCTGGTCGAGCATCGATCTCGGTTTTACTTCCAGACAACCTTACAACTTGGGTGATTTCTGGAATTGGTGCTACGACCCAGACAGCGGTGGGTGAGTCATATGAGGAGGTGCGAGTAACGAAGGCGGTTGTTGTGCGTCCGATCTTGCCAAACCTGCTTCGAAAAGGTGATACCGCGCAGATTTCCGCGTATGTTCAAAATCACACGGACAACGATATTTCTGGATTTATCACTCTGCAGGAAGAAAGTGCAAAGGGTACATCAAAGAAAGCATTTTCGATCGAGTCTGCGACCCAACCTTTTTCTATTCAAGCGGGGGGTCGAAAGGAAATCTTTTGGACGGTAAAAGTGGAGGAGATGGTCGAGCAGGCGAAACTTTCTTTTTCCGCAACCAAAGAATTGGGTGTAAACGCGAACTCAAATGATCAAACATATGATCGCATTATTCTTCCGTTGAAAACTGATTTGTCCGGTTTTTATACAAAACGCGTATTGTGGGGAACTGGCGATTCCGCGTTTCAAACGCAACTGCAAGATTCTGAGAAAAATAGCAGAACAACGCTCAAGCTTGATCTATCCGCTTCACTCACATCCTCGTTAGTGAGCTCGTTTGATTATTTGATTGAATATCCGTATGGATGTATGGAGCAAATTACGAGCCGTTTTGTTCCTGCGTTGGTTGCAAAACAACACCAAACATTATTTGGTGAGGTTGTTCGCGAGAAGGATCTCGACGAAATGATTCAAACAGGGGTGACACTGCTTGAGAAAAAGCAGAATTACGATGGAGGGTGGAGTTGGTATCAGGGCACAACTTCTGAACCATTCCTTACGGCGTATGTAGCAGAGCATCTCGTTCTTGCTGATCAACTTGGTGCGGACGTTCAATCGAGCACACTGGAAAACATAAAACGGTTTGCGACAAATGATACAAAGGTGAGCCCAGAGGGAAGAGTGTTGCGCGCGTATACACAATCACTGCTCAAATTGCCAGCAGAAAAGATTTCTGTTGAGGATATGAAGCCATTATCATCTGATCTCATTGCGCTGACTGTGATCTCGAACATTCGCCAGGGTGAAACAGATCCCGAAAAGAACGGCGCAAACTATTTACTTTCGATTGCGCGAGAGGAATCTACAGGAAGATTTACTTGGAGTTCTGGAAGCGATCTGCATTTTGGATCTTCTGATGCCTCTACCGCGCTCGCGGTTCGCGCGCTCATGGAAGCAGGTGTGGGTGAAACACAACAGGCCTCGGCCATTCGCGCGCTTGCTCAATCTCGTACACACGCCTACTGGAGCAATACCTTCGCAACTGCTCAGGTTTTGAAAACAATTGCGCAGTTTTCCACAGAAATGCAAGAATCCTTTTCGCCATTTTCCGCAACGGTTTCTCTCGGAGAAAATGCAAAAACATACTCGTTTTCATCGCCGTCGGTTGCACATCAATTTTCTTGGAGTGGTGATGACGCTGATTTCCCCGAATCACTTTCGGTTTCATCGAAACAAACCGATGCAACGCAATCCGATTCTTCGAATAAGCTGTATAGCTACTACGAACAGTCGGCTTTTTCCGAGGCCCGATCGAGCGAAGCACGTTCAAATGGGCTCGAGGTCACTCGTGAATACGTGAGCGAAAAAGGAGTGGAGTACACGCCGGCGGTTGGGGATGAGGTGACAATTAACCTAACCGTCTCAACAAAATCGAACAAGGGTGACGCTTCCGAATATCGATACGCGGTGTTGCGAGACTATTTGCCAGCAGGAATGGTACCGATCAATGAATCATTGAAAAATGAACAAAACGCGTCATATTCATCGTATCGAAACTATCGATTATCAAATCAAACGCATCACGATGATGGTGTGGAGTTTTCCTTGTACTTCATTGGAGGAAAGTCGCAAACCTATTCGTATCGAGCGCGCGTGGTGAGTGCGGGGACATTTTTTGCGCCTCCCGCGGAGCTTTCATTGATGTACGCGCCTGAATTGTTTGCGCAAACCAATGGTGAAGAAGTGATAATCACAACTGTTGCTGAGAAAAAACCAGAATCGGCGACTGAAAAAGTTCAACGACAAGTGAAGGCAATCGATCTGAAGAAATCATTGTTGATCACTGCATTCATTCTCGGCGTTCCCGCGCTCGTGTTTGTATGGAAAAAACGACGCCGTGGGTGATGTTCGAAAAAAGTTTCGCGTGTTTTTTTTGCTCGCAGGACTTTTATTTTTAATTTTCTCTGCTCGTGCGGTTTGGTTTCGTTTTTATGCACAACAAAAATCAAATCAAGAAGAAAAACTTTCAGTGTTGCGATATGAAGAGAAGCTTTTTCGCGAAAGCGTTGCGCGAGCGAAGATTAATCCAGTTCAAAATCAGGTGATTGCAGGCGTACTTCCGCACGACTATATTTCTGCGCAAGCCTTGATTGCAAACTTTTTTGCATCGATTTCCCGCGTCGATCAAGTTGGGGAGACGCGATCCGTGTTGATTCTCGGACCAAATCATGACGAAGTTGGATCTTCTTCATTTATTACCACCGAAAAAACATGGCAAACAGCGATTGGGGATGTTCGCCCTGATCTTGCTTTGCTTGCGCACTTGCGCGATGCTGTGGAGATTTCAAACGATGATCAAACACTTCAAAAAGATCATGCTGTTTCCAGCAGTGTTCCATATGTGGCGCAGTATTTGCCCGACATAAAAATTGTGACCATTCTTGTGAGCGGGTACACTTCTCGCGATGAACTGGAAAAGTTTGCTGATGTGATTCCTGCCGACACGCTGGTCATTGTTGCGACGGACTTTTCTCATTATCTTCGCGCATCGGATACGATACAAATGGATGCCGAATCACTCCGCGCGATGCACGAAAAAAACGTCGATACTGTTTTGACCTATGGAAACGAACACGTTGATAGTCCTAATTCTTTGGCAATTGCGTTGATGTTTGTCAAAAAACACGCACCTGGTGCGAAGTTTTCACTTTTTGATCACACAAACACGGGCGAGCTCGTTCAGTCGCCGTATGTTTTGTCGACAAGTTATATGAGTGGGGTGTGGGATTAAAAAAGGTATCACTTTAGATCGGGATAGTTTTTTTTAAGCTGTGCGTACAGTTCGTCCGCTGTTTTTATATCACCCTTTTTTTCGGCGACTCGACACTTTCTCAATATTTTATAAAATTCAGAATTGCCATCATATGCATCGATTTGTTGCAGTGCGACTGGATTATTCGCATATTTCAGTCTCATCTGTACATAAATCCTTGCTTTTTCCTCAGGTGTCAATGTCAGTCCCAATTGATTTAAAAAAAAGTGATCTTCCTTTGAGAGTTTCTGATACCCATCTCCATTTTCTTTCGTATTCATATATTCAACCGATTATATCTCAAAATACCTGATGCTCAATAATCAATGATACAATTCACATCATGTCATCACTCTCTGTCGGAATTGTCGGTCTTCCAAATGTTGGGAAATCAACCCTGTTCAACGCTTTGTTGAAAAAGCAGGTGGCGCTTTCCGCGAACTATCCGTTTGCGACTATCGAGCCGAATGTGGGAATTGTGCCCGTGCCCGACCCGCGCCTCGATCAACTGGCGCACGTGATCGCGACAACCGAATCCAAGGGCGTTCTTCCGCCACTCGTTCCCGCTACCGTGTCTTTTGTCGACATTGCGGGATTGGTAAAGGGTGCGTCGCAGGGGGAGGGGTTGGGAAATCAGTTTTTGTCGCATATTCGCGAGGTGGCGGTGATTGCGCACGTGTTGCGCGCGTTTTCTGACGAAGACATTATTCGTGCGGGAGCGGTTTCTCCGAAAGATGACGCGATCGTGATCGAAACAGAACTTCAGCTTGCCGACATGGCAACAATTGAAAAACAAAAACAACCAAAAGGCGCGTCTGAAAAATCGGTGCTTCTGCGCTGGGGAGTGATCGAGAAATTGCGATACGGTTTGAACAGTGGAATTAGCGCGCGAACAATTCTTTCGAGCGATGAGGAGCGTGAGGCGGTGCGCGATCTTCAACTTTTGACCGCAAAACCAATAATGTACATTCTAAATGTGGATGAAACGGTTTTTGAGGATGAAAGCGTGCTGGTTGCAAAATATGCGCAAGAGCTCGGCGTGTCACCCGAAAACTGTTTGTTGATCTCTGCCAAGATCGAAAGTGAACTCGCAGGACTATCAGAACAAGAACAAAAAGAATATTTATCTGCATTGGGGTTGAAAGAGGGTGGTCTTGAGCGCCTCATTCGACTCGCGTATCAGACGCTTCAGTTACAGTCATTCCTCACTGCTGGCGAAAAAGAGGTTCGCGCGTGGACGATCGCTGTCGGAGCGACGGCGGTTGAGGCTTCGGGTGCGATTCACACGGATTTTATGAAAAAGTTCATTCGCGCAAACATTGCCTCACTCGAAGATTTCATTGCGTGCGGAGGGTGGAAGGGCGCGCGTGAGCAGGGGAAGATGCGTCAAGAGGGTCGCGACTACGTAATGCAGGATGGAGATGTTGTTGAGTTTCTGATTGGTTCGTAGGTTTTTATCATTCTGATTGGGTCCATCGAATTTTTCTTGTCATCTCAACCTTTTTCTGGTATAGTACCTCCAATATTCGGTAGCTTGCATCTCAACTGATGTTGAGAGTCCAGAACACAGCGAGCTAGAAAGGAAAAAATGCGTGTGTGCATGTACGAAATGACGGTTCTTTTTTCTCCAGATTTGTCGTCTGCAGATCTTCAACTTTCTCAAGACGCGGTCGAAAAAGTTGTTACCTCAAACAAGGGGAAGATTGTCGAAAAGCAAGATTGGGGTCGCAAACTCCTTTCCTACAAGATTAAAAAACGCGATGAAGCAGTATTTCAGTTCTATATTCTTGAACTTCCGTGCGAGGTTGCCCAAACAGTTGAGCATGAAGTGCTTTTGAGCAATGGTGTTCTTCGTAACCTTGTTGTAAGAAAAGAGGATGATAATTCTAAGAAGTAATCGAAGTAGGAATGGAGGAAGCATGTCTTCACGCTCATTAAATAAAGTTCAAATCATTGGGAATCTCACAAGAGATCCCGAGTTGCGATATACGCCACAGGGCACAGCGGTGTGTCAAATTGGTGTCGCAACCAATCGTTCGTGGACAAATGACGCTGGTGAAAAAAACGAAGAAACAGAGTTTCATAAAGTCGTTGCTTGGTCAAAACTCGCCGAAATCTGTTCACAATTGTTGAAAAAGGGAAGAAAAATCTATCTCGAGGGTCGTTTGCAAACACGTGACTGGACAACGCAAGACGGTCAGAAGCGTCAAACCACAGAGATTGTGATGGACAACATGATCCTGCTTGATAGTGCGGGGAGAGGTGGGGATGGAGAAGGCGCGTCGACTTCATATACAAACGACGACACTTCTTCAAAGCCAGTAGCAAAAAAATCAAAAAAAGCAGACGTTGCCGATGACGCTTCAAGTGCTGAGGAGGCTCCGGTTGCAGAGGATGTCAGTGATGACATTCCATTTTAATAGAATATAAAAATAAGGAGATACGATGAGAAATTTTCGCGATGATAGAAGAAATGAAGTGATTGCAAATGCAAAAGATCTGGTTATTGATTATAAATTTCCAGAAACGCTGAAACGCATGATGACCGAGAGTGGAAGTATCATTCCACGCTCCCGTACAGGTCTCACCGCAAAACAGCAACGTCTGGCCACGCGTGAAATCAAGCGTGCGCGACAGATTGGTCTGTTGCCATTCACAACAATGGTATAGTACACTCGAGAGATGCATTCACGTACATATTTTCGTTTTGTTACAAATATTGTCGTTGGAGTTTTATTACTTCTCGTGGGGTTTGTTTTTGGATCACGTTATGGCATGAAACTGCAAAGCGACTCGGTAAAGACTTTTATATCACGGTATCCCCAGTTGAATCGTGTGTACAACTACGCAGTTCCAGAGGAGTATCGAAAAATTGATTTTGCCCAATTTTGGGACGTGTGGAGTCGCCTCGAAAGTTCCTATGTTGATCCAGAAAAACTCGACGCACAAAAAATGGTGTATGGTGCGATTGAAGGAATGACAAGCGCTCTAGGTGATCCATATACGGTGTATCTTCCTCCAGAAGATCAACAGGCCAGTGTGGAAGATTTGCAGGGGTCATTTGATGGAGTGGGGATTCAACTTGGATTTAAAGACAGCACACTTGCGGTGATGTCCCCTCTTAAAGGCACGCCAGCGGATAAGGCGGGAGTGGTCGCGGGGGAGTACATCCTCAAAATCAAAGATGAAGCAAAAAACATTGAACAAGATACCGCGGACATTTCATTGCCCGAAGCGGTTCGACTCATTCGAGGAAAAAAAGGCACAAGTGTAACGCTCACCCTTTTACGGGCAGGGGAGCGACCGCGCGATGTTGTGTTGCAACGCGATACAATTCTTGTTCCTTCGGTTGAGATTACATTTATCGAACGTGATGGGAAAAAATTTGCACATCTTATCCTTTCAAAATTCGGCGATCGCACCGATTTGGAGTGGGATCAAGCGGTGCAAAAAATCCTCGCTGAGCCCAGCGTTTCTGGAATTATTCTCGATTTGCAAAACAACTCGGGTGGCTATCTGCAAGGTGCAATCGATTATTCAAGTGATTTTATTTCAGATGGGATTGTCGTGATCCAACAGGGTAGAGATTCTCGACAAGAGTACACCGTTTCACGTCGAGCGAGGCTTTCCAACTATCCGCTCGTGGTTCTGATCAACGGGGGGACTGCGTCGGCTGCTGAAATTATGTCTGGTGCGTTGCGTGATCGCAAAGGAACAACGCTTGTTGGTGAAAAATCATTTGGAAAAGGGACCGTTCAAGAGGCGATCGACGGGTTGCCAGCGGGTGCGGGTCTTCATGTCACCATTGCGAAATGGTTGCTTCCCCAAGGTGACTGGATTCACGAAAAGGGAATCGAGCCAACCGTATCTGCAACAGATGATTCTGCAACCACCGAGGTGAATGAAGTACTAGAAAAAGCAATCGAAGAAATAGTAAAATCGTTGTAATATATGATGATTATTCGTGGAAAAAAGTATTTTCTTCTCAGTTTAATTTTTCTTGGTGTGTTGTTTTCTGCGGTGGGTGGCGCGATCGCGGATCGTGTTTTTGTGTTAAAACCTGTTGACTTTTTTATGGATCGATATGGTTTGTCAAACACCCGGTCGTCCGATGTACAATCAACGCAAGAGATTGTGAAAGAGGAGTCCGTTGTTATCAATGTGGTGAAGCAGAGCAAGCCTTCCGTTGTCACAATTTCGATTGTGAAACAACAGCAAAAACTGGGGAATTTTTTCCTTAATCCATTTGGTGGATTCCAAACGCCCGACACGGTTGAGATCGAAACGATCAAACGAGATATTGGCTCGGGATTCGTGATCGACAAAAATGGACTTATTGTGACCAACAAACATGTGGTGAGTGATCGATCAGCACAATATAAGGTGATCCTTTCGGACGACTCGGAGTTTGAAGTGAAGAAAATCTATCGCGATCCATCGAATGATCTTGCGATTTTGAAGATTGATGCGGAAGTTATTCCAATGTCACTTGGTGATTCCGATCAACTGGATGTTGGACAGTTCGTTATTGCGATTGGCACGGCGCTCGGCGAGTTTCGCCAGACGGTGACCACGGGGGTGGTGAGCGGGTTGGGGCGAGGAATTGAGGCGGGGGATCAGTATGGAGGTTTTGCAGAAGAACTTGATGATGTTATCCAAACTGATACCGCGATCAACCCAGGGAACTCGGGTGGTCCGCTGTTGAATAGCCAAGGGAAAGTGATTGGGGTGAACACCGCGGTTTCGGTTCAGGGGCAGAACATTGCATTCGCGATTCCAATCAACGTAGTAAAACAGTCGCTGGATATCTTTTTCAAAACGGGCGAGTTTGAGCGACCATATTTTGGTGTTCAATACAGAATTATTCCTCGAGAAACTGCGATTCTCAACGATTTGCCAGAAGGTGCGTACATTGTCAACGTTATTTCTGGAGGAAGCGCGCAACAAGCTGACATTCGCGTTGGGGATATTCTTATGCGCGTTGATAATCAAGAAATTTCGTCAATGGGTGCATCGTTGGCCGAGATTATCTCGACGAAAAAGGTTGGAGAGACGATCGAGGTGTTGCTGTGGAGAGATGAGGAAAAAATAACAAAAACGGTTGTGCTACAATCGAATCAGGAGGCCACACAATGAGCAAAAAACTTCTCGAACAAATAACAAGTTCCATGGTTGTGTTACTTGTGACCGTTTTAACCTTGGGCACGATTTTAATGTTCGCCAACTTGATTTTTTCATGGGACCTTTTCCCGCCGTTTATGGAAAAAATCCTAGGATTTATTGCGATCTCAATGCTGTTGATTATCATTGCAGGAACACTGATTAACATTATGCTCAATCTTTCTCGTATGGGATTTTTGTTAGAAAAAATCATCGAACAACGAGAGAGGGGGTCGCGCCATGATTGACATGCAAGAAGACGCTCTTTCGTTGAAGAAAGCGGTGGGTGCAACACTATTTATGATTTTTGTTGTAGGGACGAGTTTTTATGGTGCATATCTGTACAATCAACATCGAAAACAACAGGTTATCGCGAAATACGAATCTGAATTACAGGATCATGTGAGTCGATATCCAGAAAAATGGAAAGAGCTGTTCACAAGAACAATGGATGCGTGTTTGTACATGGCGCAGCAGGAATGCGCAAAAGATGAATGTTCGTACTATCCTTCACAGAAGTGTCTATATGCGACGCAACAACTTTCCGACCTTCATGTTGATCAACTTAAGGATTCTTCCTCAACGATGTATATGCGTGTACAAAACGATATGGTCGACACTCTTACTGCATCCGGTGATTATCAGGAACCCCAAGCGCTAAGTTCGAGTTCATATGTGTCTTTTTCGCGATATTCAAACGAGCGCTCGCCAATGTATGATTATTTTCTGTCACAAGATAAGAAGTCTATCTGGGAAGATGTGACCTATCACTTGACGGGAAAAGAAGTGGTGATTCCTGTGGTGATCGACGATCAACTGTATGGATATGTTTTACGCTCGGTGCTTGAGCGATAATCTTTTGGTTATTCGTCGTCTTCAGTTTTTTCGATCTCCACAACACCCGAAGTGAGTTTTTCTGCGCATGTGACGAGAACTTCTTCAAGATTTCCCGCAAGAATCGATTCAAGTGCGTACCACGATTGGTGGATGCGGTGATCGGTAACTCGATTTTGTGGATAGTTGAAGGTTCGAATCTTTTCCGCACGCATCGCACGACCAATAACGGAACGTAGTTCACCTGTGGCTTTATGCCGTTTTTCTTCTTCAATATCCCATAACTGGGCGCGCAAGAGCTCAAGCGCAAGCTCACGATTTCGTTCTTGATGTCTTTCTTGACGAGATTCAACGACAATTCCGGTGGGGCGATGGGTGAGGCGGGCGGCGCTGCTTACCTTGTTCACGTTTTGACCTCCATGACCTCCTGCACGTGTGAACTCCCAGATACACTCATCTTCGCGGATCTCGATGAGCGTTTTCGGAATCTCCGGAAGAACGACAAGAGAGGCGGTTGAGGTGTGTACACGCCCCTGCGCCTCGGTTTCGGGCACGCGTTGCACACGGTGAACTCCTGATTCATATTTCAGATGTTCGTACGCATTCCGACCAACAATCTTTAACACGCCGTCGTCAATTAATAGCTGTTTCCAGTTTTTTTGTTCTGCGTATCGAGCGTACATCCGCAACAGGTCATTTCCCCAAATCTTTGCTTCTTCACCGCCAACACCGGGGCGAACCTCGATGGTACAGTTGTGAAAAGAAGGAGAAGACAAATCTGTTTTTTGATGATCCTGTCCAATGGACGCCAACGCCTGCTGAAGAATCTTTTTTTGTTCCTCAAGTGATACGATTTCTTCGTCAACAAGTTGGGAAAGAGAAGGATCCACACGCACAAGTTCACGTGCTTCTTGGATACGTCGATCAAGCTCGAGCAGTTGCCCCTGAAGTTCATTCATGGCGAGCCTTTAGCTAGTTTTTTGCTGTTTTCTTTTCTTCTGCGAGGAGTTCTTTAAGTGATTGCATATCTTTTGGCTGTTTTGAGTCTTTTTTCTTGTTTTTCACGGATGCCGTGTATCCCGAGGCAGCTTTTCGTTTTGTGATAAATCTGTCAACACGACCTTGAAGATCGACAAACTTCATTGTTCCCGTATAGAAAGGATGACATGCTGAACACACATCAACGCGAATTTCGTCTAACGTTGAGCCTGTTTGGAAGGTGTTCCCACAACTGCAGGTGACGGGAGTTGTGTGATTCCACTTCGGATGAATGGTTGTTTTCATAGGGTTCTATTGTATCGTAGAAAGGGATATTTGCAAGCGAGAAGGGGGAAGAAGCCTATAATCTTCTGATTGACGATTTACATACCTTTGATACAATATCGCGCATGGTTGATGACATACAAACTGTTCCAGATGAGGTTGTTCAGAAGGCGATATTGGAAAAAATACAAGTTCTCGTCGAGGAAAATAATCTTGCAATGCCCGAAGTTTCAAATGATGTCGTAATTGTAGCAGTGCTTATATGGTTTTCTATCGTACTCGCAACTCATTATGCGGCGTTTAGCATCGATGAACTAAAGAAATCTGCGATATTACTTGCAGGCTCGCTTGACCTTTTCGCGGCTGTTGCAATAGGAGGAGCAATTCACCAATTTCCAGAGTACACTGACCTTTTTCTTATACTTGGTGGAGTCCATTTGGGTGCAATAGTAGCTGCTGCAATATTTGCAGCCATGACATCTGAACCTAAATCGCCAACAGATTTTCCAGATTTTGGTGGATAGTAGCATTGTTTCCTACCTCTGATTGACAACTCTTTCTTTCTCGATACAATATGGCGCATGAAAGAAAATTTGGATGCAGTTCTAACCGAAGCCCCTCAACAAATGATCGAATCAGCGATTGAACCAGTTATTCAATCGATTCAGGAGGCAATAAGTTCCCCAAACATCTGGAGAGAACTCCTTTCAAAAGTTAAAACTCTTGCCAATGAATATAATTTTGAAATGCCTTCACCTGAAGTTATTTTTAATTTGTTAATGGCTATTGCAGTTCTTTCTCCTACAATAACATATGGATTGGTTTCTTCAGAAAAAGGAATGAACGGTAGAAAGAAGATACTTGCTACTGCAGTGACTGCATTGGATATTGTAGCGTTTGGAATTGCGATATACGCAGTTCCAGAATCTAGAGCTCAGTTCAGTATGCTTGGAGTGATACATTATGCGATTCTTTTTTTCTTGCTCCGAAATATTTCCATATCAAAATAATTTTGCTATCTCTTCCTCATCTTTCCGATCTCTGCTACTGCCACGCCTCCCAAAATTCCACTCATGGTAAGAATCATCATGCCTGTTAACGATTCGTGTAACACGATGACCGAGAGCGGAACGGCGATGATCGGCGTAAGGTAAGAAAAAATACTGGTTTCGGTTGCGCTGAGGTACTGTTGCGCAACTTGGTATGCGGTGTAGGCAATCATCGATCCAAAGATTGCCATGTACACAATCGACCAGACAGCCTGCGGGTGTTCGAGCAACAATGATATGTTAAACCACTGTGGTGACCGGATCGCCACGATCCCCGCACACATAAAAATTCCCGCGATCCATCCAACCACGCTCATTACAAACGGATGAAATGCGTGTGCGTATTTTTTCATCACAAGAACGCTTGCTGCCCACAGCACATTGTGAACAATCACAAGAAAATTCCCATAAAGCGGGTGGAGTGCGTTTTTTTCCTGTGGTGTAATAAGCGAAAACAGAATGGTTGCACCTGTTGCGATACATATGCCGATGATTTGTATTTTTTTGAACCGTTCATGAAAAAACATCGCACTACCAAATGCAATCATGATCGGAACTGCTGAAGCAATAATGGTTGATGCAGTTGAGGTGGTATACACAACACCCTCAAAAAGAACGAGAAGAGTGATGGGGTGTGCGAGAAGCCCAATCCATGTTAAGGTAAACGCATTTTTTGGAATGAGCGCATGTTTCCAAGCTTTTTTGAGAATAAAAATGCTTGGTAAGGCAAGAATTGAAGCAATAAGAAAGCGATAAAACAAAAACACTTCTGCGGGAATCTCGTTCAACCCAGATTTAATGAGAATAGGCGCGACTCCCCAAGCAATCACGTTGATTAAAATCGCAAGATATCCAATCCACTTCTTTGAGTACTTTTTGTGCACGGTTGTATGCACAGGCAGGCGTTTTTTGGGCATTAATCCAGTGTACGTGAGTTATCGCAATTCATCAATGAGTGCGTCCAGTTGTTGCACGGGAATCATTTTTTGCGATTGAGAACGGAGATCTTTAACCTGAATCATTCCATTGGCTTTTTCTTGGCTTCCCATAATTAAGACGAAGGGGATTCCTTTTTTATCCGCGTACTTCAGCTGTTTTGAGAGTTTTTCTGTGGGGTTTGTGTATAGCTCTGCGTTGATTTCTCTTATTCGTAAACGTTGCGTAATAGCGATCATGTCGGATTGTGTGGATGGATCAATCTGAGCCAAAAGAACCCGCGTTGAAGTCGAGAAGGTGGGTGCGAGTCCAACCGCGATCGCCGCCTCGAGCGTGCGATCAAATCCCACCGCAAAACCCGTGCCCGCAATTTTTTTCCCAGAAATCTTTTCGATCAAGGAATCAAATCGTTCGCCACCTAACACCGAACTGCGTCCCGCCTCAGGAATAACGACCTCCCAAATCGGGCCAGTTGAGTACGAAAACGAT
The DNA here is from genome assembly GCA_003487265.1 of Minisyncoccota bacterium. GTDB lineage: Bacteria > Patescibacteriota > Microgenomatia > UBA1400 > UBA12028 > UBA12472. Next base: position 89,931 of record DNEP01000001.1, on the reverse strand, counting down.
CGGGCGATAGATGGATCAAACCGATACCAACTTTCGTCAAATCCCATTCCTTTGAGATAATTCAAGATAATGTTGATCGTTTCGTTGGGTTGCAGAGTTTCGATTTGTTTCAAATATTGTTTCGCTTCCTCGCACGAAATGTTTTTGAGCACCATATCCTCAATCACGCCATCACGACCAAGTTTTTCCAACTTGTCGATTGAGGAAATCGCTTCGTAGGGGATGTTTTGCATCAATGTGCGGTCGTTCATCTTCACAATGGCTTGCGAAAACCCGAGTTTGCGATAGATATCGAGCGAGAGTGCAATTACCTCGGCGTCTGCGTATGGCGTTTCATCTCCAAAGATATCGGCATCGCACTGCATAAATTCCCGATAGCGTCCTTTTTGTGGTTTCTCGGCTCGATACGCGGATTGGATTTGATAACGCTTGAACGGGAAGGGGAGTTGTTGTGAGAACTGACCAACAACGCGGCAAGTGGGGACGGTTTGATCGTATCGCATCACCACATCGCGTCCGCCATTATCGGTAAAGGAAAAGAACAATTTTTCGTCCTCACCAATCTGGCCCGCAAATAACTCTTTTGGTTCGAGTGTGGGCGTTTCGAGGGGGTCGAATCCCCAAGATTCAAAGATCTCGATCATTTTTGATTTGAGCCACTGACGTTGTTTGGCTTCAGCGGGCAAAAAATCACGAAACCCTTTTAATGGTTGAATAGATTGTGTCATAGATCTCCTATTGATATCTCGTTTGAAATCTTTTCGATTTTTCCTGAGATGCGTATACGTGTGATTGTATCATTTTCGCGTACAGATTCGGCAAGGATTGGAAGGCCCGTGGGTTGAATAAACGAAAGCTTTTTGCTCATTTGATTTATAAAGCAAAAACTGGCAACAGTGCCACTTCCGCAAGAGGTTTCATCCACAAGTGTGTTGATGTTTTTTACAAATACTTTTGGAAAAATGCGATAGTTGTTTTGACT
>DNEP01000001.1:0-88906 GCA_003487265.1 Minisyncoccota bacterium | reverse complement strand
TTGGTGCGTTGTGCATTCATCACGATAAATCCAGCAATACGAAATCCATTGCCACTCATTTCGCCACCAGCCATGCAACATGACTTTTGCGCAGGATTCACAAAAACGCATTGTTCCACAGTAGGCGACTGTTGCATGATATCCACATTGATCTGGGCGCGAATTTTTGCACTCGGAATTGTTCCAACAATTACCGCAGTAGGATTCCCACTTGCGGAATAGATGGTGTAGGTTGTTTGTTTTTTCATAAAAAAACCTCCCGTTCTTTCACCGCGATCCCAAAAAGGAATCGCAATGAAGGAACGAGAGGCAATAAAAAAGGACCTCTCGCGGTCCCATCCTTCTTCTTTCGACATTTGTTCGAAAGCTCTCAGGCCGACTCCGCGTAGCGACATCGACTGCTAAGTATTCGGTTTAGCTTTCCGCCGAGTATTTGGCTCGGAGCTCGCGGATCGTGACTCCGCTGATAACGCTTTAGGGGATAGTATACGACAAAGTTGGGGAAAAGCAATGCCTTGAGTGCGTTGGTGACTTGGGATGAAAGTTAGTGCTTTGCTTTTTTGGGGATAAAAACGCCTTTAATTTTGTTGCTGAGTTTTCCTGCGACCCAAATACCCAAAAGTGGCACAATTGGAAAATAGATAAACATATTTTGTTCTATTTGCGATATTTGTTGTTCATCAAATACTTGTTTAAGTGATTCTACATCTGGAAGACCGTGCAAAACGATAAAGCTGATTCCTGCAAGAACAAAAAGATGAGAAAAATAGGTTAGAGTGTCTTTAAGAAATTCTTTCGTTGAAAATAGTGCAAGCCATAAAATGAACCCTTCAAGAAATAGGATTGGAGGAAGACTTAATTCCTGAATTAAAGAACACAGTTCTGTCTCTTCAAAGGGTAATTCTGCTTCTTGAATGTTATTTTTAAAATAAAGAAAAAGAGGGAGGAGATACTGGGCAAGAAAGGTAGGAGTGGTTTTTAAGAGTAATACAATATTTTCTGTTTTTTTTGCCATAAGACTTGAGATGGTACCACTCAAGGCAATTTTGTCAATATCAGGCGAAAGATCGGGTGGATATCTGGGAAGAAATGAGGAAAGGTGTTACTCAATGCGTCGTACGAGGGTGGCACTTGCGCTTGCGTTTTCAGAAGAAAGGGTGAGAACGAGTACTTTTTTTCCTTCAATAAACTCTGCTTTTTTTTGAGTGGTGGTTGGAAGCTTTCCATCGGTCATTTTGTAGACTGTTTTTTTCGAGAGGGGAATGCTTCGCAGATTTCCGTCGCGCATGGTCACGCCGATTTTTGTTGAGGTTATTGAATCAATGACGCCATACACTACGGCGTGTCGTGCGGGAAATAAAATCTCGGGAGAAAGGAGGATTCGTCGAGCTTCGAGCACCTTTTCTTTACCCAAGTAGCCCATCACGACGACAAATTGGTCAATCTCCATGTCTTGAATTGTTGCGGAAGTTAATTGCGGAAGCCGCAACACCGTGAGTTTTTCCGGATTGATCATCACAGTTTCGCTCGAGCCCGATTTTGTTTTGATCGTCACCGATTCTTCTGTGAGTTTTTCGATCACCCCAACCACAGCAGACTTTTTTCGTGTTTCGAGTGTGTCTCCGATGGTTTCAATCACTTTCCCAATGCGTTCGCGAATGTTTTCTTGCATTGTGGCTTCGGTGGACGACTCACTTGATGATGTTGCGAGTTGGTCTGTAGTTTGCGCAATCACAGTAGAGGTAAAGAGAAAAAATAGAGAAAAAAAAGTTAAGAGGTGTTTCATGGTGTTCCTGCTTTTGAAGGTGTTCCCGACGTTGTTGCGGTTTTTCCGGTTTTTGCTGATGAAGTCGCTTCTTCTGCGTCGAAATCAGCTGTACTAAACACAACCATGCGGGTTTCCATAATCTGTTTTCCGTCTTGCAACGTCACATAGATAGATAGCGCGTTCGATCCGCCCAAAAGCGTTACCTCGAAAGAAAAGTTTCCTTGGTCATCTGTTGTGGTGAGGTACTCTTCTTCATTCACAAGAAGGAGTACGTCGGCAAGGGGAACTGATTTTCCCGCGACAACGATTTGTTCCTGATCGGTGAACGCGTTTTCTTCTGGGGAAATAATGGTAAGCTCTGTGTTTTGTGGGGGAAGTCTTGATGGCTGATCCTCGATTTTTTTTATCGAGTCTTGCTCTTTTTTCTTGAGTGATTGATTTGCGGTGTACACTCCAAAAACCACAATCGCACCAACGACAAGACCGGCAATAATCGCAAAAATGATTTCCTTTTTCATAATGAGGTGAATGGTATTCTACGCAATCTTGAGTCAAAAGGGAAGAGGATATATCCAAAAATGATTTTTAAACGTATTCGTTCATCGCTTGCACCTCGACGCGAAACAAGTTAAGATTCGTCATATGAAAATATCTTATCTTGGTCATTCTTGTTTTCAGATTAAAACTTCGTTGGGGACCGTTGTTATGGATCCATACGCCGATCCGAACGTCGGTGAAGTATTAAAAAAGGTAACGGGTGATATTGTGACGATTTCACATACACACGATGATCACAATGCTATTTCGAAAGTCCAACCTTCAACGAAGCGAGAAAAGTCATTTGTGATTGATGCTCCAGGCGAGTACGAGGTTGGTGGAATCTCAATTTTTGGGATCCCCAGCTTTCACGATGCTGAGCAGGGGGCGCAACGAGGGACCAATATTATTTTTACCGTTCAAGCGGAAGATCTTGTGATTTCACATCTTGGTGATCTAGGCCATCTCTTAACTGAAGAACAGGTGAGCGCGTTGGGTGCGGTTGATGTGTTGCTTTGCCCTGTTGGAGGAGTGTTTACGATTGATCCAAAACAGGCGCTTGCCACAATCAAGCAGATTAATCCTTCATATGTGATCCCCATGCATTTTAAAACGGATTCGAGCAAAGGGGAGTACGAACAGCTCGCTCCGCTTGCAGATTTTCTCAAACTGTATGGGCTTTCAAAAGAACCCGTGACAGAGTTCTCGATTTCTGTCGGTTCGTTGCCCGAAGAAACTGAGTTAGTGGTGATGAGCTCGTCGAAAGAGTAGATCGAAACAGTATTGTATTTTTGCGCGATTCCGCGCTCTGCCTCGCTCGCGTTGTGTAGGAAAAAACCGTATGCCAGACATGAAAATCCCACCGCACAATCTAGAAGCTGAAGAAAGCGTTCTTGGCGCGTTGCTCATCGATCACGAGGCACTTGTGCGCGTTGCAGAGGTTCTTGAGCCACAACATTTCTACGATGAGCGAAACTCCCAGATTTATCTTGCGATGATTGAGTTGTACAAGGACTTGAGTCCGATCGATATTGTGACGGTCACAAATGGGTTGAAAAAACTCGGATCGTTCAAAAAAATCGGAGGATCTGCGCGCTTAGCCGAGCTCGCGACACGCGTTCCAACAAGTGCGCATGTTGAAGAATACGCCAAGATCATCAAGAATCACGCGATCAAACGCGCGTTGATTGCATTGGCGGGCGAACTTTCCGAACTTTCGTTTAGCGAACAAATTGAAACCTCGACTGTGTTGGACACCGCCGAACAAAAAATCTTCAGTATTTCTCAAAAACACCTCGAACGAAGCTTTGTTCCACTAAAAAAAACACTCGCAGAAAGTTTTGATCGTTTGGACGAGCTTCAAAAAAACAGCGGATCGTTGCGTGGTGTCGCGACGGGATTTGCTGATCTGGACAACACGCTTGCGGGAATGCAGAAATCAAACCTTTTAATTCTCGCCGCGCGCCCCGGTATCGGGAAAACCGCATTTGCTCTGGCAATCGCGCAACACGTGGCGGTTGTGGAGCATAAAGTGGTTGGATATTTCGCGCTGGAAATGAGCAAGGAAGAGATGGTTGACCGTTTATTGGTGAGTCAGGCGGATATTGATGCATGGCGATTGAAAACGGGAAAGTTGACCGACGAAGATTTCGACAAACTCAGCGAAGCAATGGGTATTTTAGCCGAGGCCCCGTTGTTTTTTGATGACACTCCCGGACAGTCAATCCTTGAAGTGCGAACAAAAGCGCGTCGGTTGATGGCGGAGCACGGTCTTGATTTGATTGTTGTCGATTATTTGCAGTTGATGCGTGGGTACACCACAGACAATCGTGTGCAAGAAGTTTCGGAGATCTCTCAAGGTTTGAAAAACTTGGCGCGCGAATTAAAGGTCCCCGTTTTGGCGCTTTCGCAGTTGAATCGTGCGGTTGAAAGTCGAGGAACAAAGCAACCTCAACTGTCCGATCTTCGTGAAAGTGGATCGATCGAGCAAGATTCCGACGTTGTCATGTTCTTGTACCGTGAGGAAGACGAGGCGCAGGAGCATGTGAAGCTCAACCTTTCAAAGCACAGAAACGGTCCGTTGCGCACGATTGACTTGTATTTCCGCGGAGATCGTATCAAGTTTTATGGCATGGAACAGAAGCGCTAGGATGTTTTGAAATGAACGCGAAGTGTGAAATTAGACCGTATTTGCGGAGGTTGGTTGCGCGAACATTATGTAAATAAGCGCGGTGGTGAGAGTGATAAACAGCAAAAACATTCCCATGTGCGATTTGAATGAATGATACGAGGTGTCGTATGTTGATTTAGTCGCGACTGATACTGTTGCAACAATACATACCCCAAACCAAACCACAGATTGAAATACGAAAAACCAGATAGAAGTGGGATCAAACAAAGAACGAGCAATTTCCTGCATTAGATTATGATAGCACATTTTCAAGCGGAGATAATGCATTTTTTGCGTTTCTGGTTCTATACAAATATGTATAGAACTGGAAAAGGTGGTTTTTTCCAAAAACCTGTTTAATGGGATGGATATTGACGGATCTTACATAACCTTATATAATCTTACATATATGAATAGTACATTCGATTTGAGACTGAATAATATTCCGCAAGACCTCTGGCTTAAGATCGCCCAGATTGAAGGATTCAAGGGGAAATGGGAGGGAAGTGCGAAGCTAAGCCCTCAAATTCTTGGGCGACTGAAAAAATCAGTCCTGGTCACTTCTACGGGTTCCTCGACTCGCATAGAAGGTTCAAAAATGTCTGACGAAGATATTGAACAAATGCTTCGAGGTATTTCTATCCAAAAATTCAGCAATAGGGATGAGCAGGAAGCGCGCGGGTATTATGAACTTTTACAAAACGTCTTTAATTCATGGCAGACGCTTGTCTTCAACGAGAACTTGATCAAGCATTTTCACAAAGAACTGCTTAAAAATGTTGAAAAAGATGTTTTTCATCGTGGTGATTACAAAAAGAGAGAGAATGCGGTTGGGATGATTAATGAGGAAGGAAAATCGGTTGGCATCTTATTTGAAACAACAAAAGCTTGGTTAACACCAAAAGAAATGTTTGAGCTTATTGATTGGACGAAGACGGCATTACAAAAGAACACCTATCATCCACTTCTTGTAATTGGAAACTTTTTGGTCGAATTTTTAAATATTCACCCATTTGAAGATGGTAATGGTAGATTGTCTAGAATCATAACAAATTTATTACTTCTACAACAAAACTACGCTTATATGCCCTATGTATCTCATGAAAAACTTATAGAGGATAATAAACCTGAATACTATTTAGCTCTTAGGAAAAGTCAAAAAGCGTTAAGAACAGGGCAACCTGATATATCGTCATGGCTCAACTTTTTCTTAGATATATTGCTAACTCAGTCTCAAATGGCGATACAGTTACTCACGCAAACAAATATCGAAACAATTCTTTCACCTCAGCAGTCGGTTGCATGGCAGTATTTGGGGAAGATTTTGGAAACAACGCCGAAAGAAATTTCAACCGAAACTGGTATTCCGAGGTCAACGATAAACCAAATACTGAATAAACTTTTAGCTCTCAAGGTGATCGAGCGAGTTGGTCAAGGGGCGACGACGAGGTATCGGAAAATATAGTTTATTGTACATAGTATTGATGCGTCTTTTCTGTGCCGAGGGAGGGACTTGAACCCTCATGAGCGTAAAGCTCACCAGTTTTTGAGACTAGCCTGTCTACCATTTCAGCACCCCGGCAAGGTGAAGCTCGGACTAGAGATCTGATTATATCGCATTTTTCTGATTTTATTTTGCGAAAAAGATGAAAAGAAGCACAAGCACCTGAGGTGCAAGCCCAACCCACATATTGGGAATCGAGCGATGAATATGGTGGTGGAACGCGTTGAACGGTTTGAGAAACCACGGCTCCCATTTCAAAAAGTTTCGCGGTGCCTCAAGGAAGTCTGGGATCAGCGCAACAAACGCACCGACGTACGGAATAATTGAACTCCACGTGAGTGGGAATCGCAGGGGGTAGAGTGCAAAAACCACACCGCCCGCAACAGCAAGATCGATGAGTTCAAGGAGAAACGCGGTTGATCGTTTGCGTAAGCCATGTGAAAGCCCAGTGCCAACATCCCAATGTTTGATCCAATCTTCAACATAATGCGATCCGAGCGTGATTGGAACAAACAACAGCGGGTTTTGTAGTTTTGTGGCAAGAAATGCGCCCGTTGCGCAGTGCGCGATTGAAAGCATTCGACAAGTATAGCGAACTGTGAGATGAGAATCTAGCGCGAAAATTTTCGCTCATGATACACTATCATCATGAATGTGATTCCAGTTTTACGTTTTTTTTCATATGGACTTTTTCTTGCACTCGGATTCTTTTTTGCGAGTTTTGTGATTTGGAAAAAGGGGAGAGAAGAGTACTATGATCTTTCCGATTTATTTGACGTTTTGTTTTCAACGGTGTTTTGGGGGTACATTGGTGCACGTGTGGGGTTTATTCTTGCGCACGCAGATATATTCGGACTGTCGGTTGTTCGGTGGTTTTCGCTTTTTGAGTTCCCTGGGTTGTTTGGTGTGACGGGGTTAATTGTGGGGTGGGTGGTGTTATTTCGGCTTACCGCGCATAAAAAACTCAAAACATTCGAAATCGCCGACTTTTTCGTGATGGGGTTGAGTTTATTCTTATTTTTTGCATCGGTGGGGACCTTTTTCAGTGGAACGGGATTTGGGACTGCCACAACGCTTCCAATCGGGATGTCGTTTCCCAATGTTTTTGATAAACGGCATCCCACGCAACTCTACAGTGCAATTTTTTATTTGATTCAATTCTTTTTGTTATGGAAACTCGAGGGAGTGTACCGAACATTTTTATGGTATCGCGTGAATCGAAAAACCGCCCAAACAGGTTTTCTTGTTGCGACGTTTTGTATTACGTATGGTTTGTTCCATTTGCTTCTGACGATGGTTTCACCTGCACAATTAAAGGTGTTTTTGTTTCCCATTGATTGGGTGTTTCATTTGTTTGTGTTGATATTTGGAGCAGTGCTTTTGTACGTGAGATCTGGTCGAGGTTTGTTGAAACGCACATCATAATCTGATATAGTCACCGCATGAATCATTTAACCCAAGATCAAATTTCGGTGTTGAAAAAAAAGTTGCTCGATCAAAAAATGCGAGTGACAAAGATGCTGGCACGCGTTCAAGAAGAAAGTCCTGTAAATGACGAGGATCGTTTGTCGGATAACGCGAGTTCTGATGCGGACGCGACAGAAGAAGTGCGACTGATTGAATCCGAAGTAATGGACTCCACGCTGGATGAATCATTAGCGCGTGTGACTTTGGCGCTGGATCGTATGGAGAAGGGAACATATGGACTTGATGCAAACACGGGTGCTCCAATTCCTTTCGCACGACTGGAGATCGATCCTACGGTGGATAGTACCATTTAGTATTGTTTTTTTGCTTGATCAAGTTTCAAAATCGACTGCAACTCACTTTGGATCTGTGGTGATGAATGAGGGGGTTTCGTTTGGTTTGAAAATACCCAATGAGCTTATTCTGGCGGTGGCCGTGGTGTATGTCTTTTTACTGAAACATTTCAAAAAATTTGGGCTTTCTATGATGTGGATAGGAATTATTTGTGGGGCAATTTGGTCAAATCTATTCGATCGATTGATGTATGGATCGGTGCGCGACTGGATTACGATCTCAGTTTTTGGTTCGAGTGTGAAGAACAATCTTGCTGATTTTGTACTTGTGTTCTCTGCAATTGCGCTGATTGCGGTACAATACAGGCATGAACGTCAACGTAACCAAGCTAGCACCAAAGATTCTGTTTGAAAATGAGTTGTTGCTCGTGATTGAGAAGCCCGCGGGTGTGGTGGTGAATCGCGCAAGCACCGTGCGCGAGGAAACGATTCAGGACTGGTGTGAGCGTCGGGAATGGTTTCCAAAGCAAGTAGAGACGGAAGAAGGCGCGGTGTACCAACAGCGGTCGGGAATGGCGCATCGTATCGATCGTGACACGAGCGGGTGTCTCTTAATTGCAAAAAATCCCACAACACTTTTTGCGCTGATGAAGCAGTTTCAAGATCGAACGGTTCATAAAGAATATTTGGCGCTCGTGCATGGCGTTTTTGGCGCACGGGCGGGGACCATTGCGTTGCCGCTGGCGCGTTCTCAAACGAATAGGCAGTCGTATACGGTTGATCCTTCGGGAAAAGTGAGCGAAACGGATTATGTCGTGATGAAGGAGTATGCTGTTTCACCTGAACAAACCGAGGGGATTGGAGATGCAGGGCTGTCGTATGTTCGCGTCATGCCTCGAACGGGGCGCACGCATCAAATTCGCGCGCACATGAAGTACCTTCATCATCCGTTGGTGAGCGATGTTTTTTACGGGAGCGGTCGTCGTCTGCAGAACGATTTGTTGTGGTGTCCGCGTCTCTTTCTGCATGCAGAAAAGATCGAGTTTATCAATCCAGAAACAAAGCAACGAGTACAGGTTGTGTGCGAATTAGCAGAGGATTTGAGGCGGGTGATGGAGGTGGTAGAGAGGGTGAATACTACAAAAGATTGAGGGGAAAAAAGCGCAAATTTTTATCAGCGGTGTCCATGCAAGACTGAGGAAATAATGAGGTATTTTGAAATTGAATTATGAAGTTGTGTAAAGTCAAAACTAAAGTAATGGCGTGTTTTACAGTCAAAGAGTTGATCGATCTGTTATTACTTCCTGTCGAATTATCTTTGTTAAATAAAACTTTAGAGGTTAGATTGGAAGGAAGGATCATCAATAATATCATCCTAAGAGACTTGGCGATGAAGTGGAGCAAGAATTCAGTAAACTCCAAAGATTACGAATACTGGGTTGCAATTCTCCTTTTATATGAAGATTTTGGTGAAGATTCTGAGATTTGCTTTTATTTAAAAGACACTTTTAATCATTATAAAGACACAATAACTTCATACACAGATCTGGAAAAATTCAAGCAGGATCCTCCCGATGTGATAATAAAAAACAAATTTACAGGATATGCCGAATTTGAACTAAAACGATATAGAGATGAAGTAAGCGAGAAAGGTTTGATTTCTTGCATAAAAACTAAAATATTACGTTACAGCGTTGCCTACAATTATTGTATTATATTGCAGAATACTTCTGAGTCAGAGTTAACTCTGAAGATATTTGAAAACATACATGAGACACTTATAAAGCTGTCTCTCAACAGAGATCTGGGTAAGATATGTTTTATATTTAATGCAAACAATCAACATATGATATTTGCTCATGTATTCCCCGATTTTATTGTTTTTAAACAACCAATAAACAGTGGGTCAGATCAAGTAAAAAAGTTCCTGAAACAGAAATAAATTAGAATCAAACAAATCCTTAAAACCTCACCATTTCTCTTGCGATTTGTTGTTTTCCAAATGTTGATGCATGTATCCCGTCGTCGCTGTTCACGTAGGATCGTTTTTGTTGTTCAGAAAGTTTGGAGGTTCGCGTGTGCAGACCAATGCACGGCGTGACGGTGAGTTGCGCAACGCGCATTGTTTCGTTTTTTTACGTGAGTCTTTGTACCTCTGATTGAAACGCATCACCTTTTTCTTCAAAGTTTTTCCAAACGGAGTAGCTTGGGGATGCGCAAGAAAGCAGTGCGGTACCGCCCACGTGGGTGTGTTCGTGTGCGAAGGCGACGGCTTCTTGCATCGACGTGGTGTGTAGCGCGTGTTGTACGGTAAATCCTTGATCTTTTAAGATGTGTTCGATTTTTTCGCCAGAATCTGGAAAAAAGATGATGGTTGTGATGCCAGCTGCTTTCAGCGCGGGGGCGAGGTTTGAAAAATCATATCCGCGGTCAAGTCCGCCGAGGAAAATCGTGTCGACTTTTCCGATTGTTTCTTTCACCGCTTCGAGCCCTGCAATCGTCGACTCGGGCGTGGTGGAGATCGCGTCGTCGATCCATGTGATTCCCGCATGCACGCCGAGATTTTGCAGACGGTGGGGAAGTGGGATGAAGGTTTTGAGCGCCTCGGCGATTTGGGTATCAGAAATCTCAAATAACTTTGCAACGGTATATGCCCCGCGCATGTTGTGATGATTGTGCTCACCAATGAGATGCGTTTCTTCAATTGCGCAGGGAAGGGTGGGGAGATAGGGAACGGCAGTTGCGCGCGTTTGCGTGGACCATTCTACAAGTTTTGGAACATCAGGATTGAACACGAAAAATTGATTTTCACTCATTCGCGCGATCAGCTGTTTTTTCGCTTCGTAATACGAATCAAGTGATCCATGATAGTTCATGTGCTCGGGAAAAAGGTTGGTGATCACGGCGATATCGGGTGTGCCGGTGAACTCCGCCAGCTGATAACTTGAAAGCTCGATGACGTGAATGGCATCGAGTTCAAAAACAGCCGAGATCATCGGTGTTCCAATATTTCCCAAAAGTTTACACGAGTGACCGGTAGAGTTTAAAACGTGAGTGATGAGTGCGCTTGTGGTGCTTTTCCCTTTTGATCCCGTGATCGCGATTTTTTTTGCGCGACAGTTTGAAAAATAGATATTTGTTGCGGTTGTGAACGGAACTTGGAGCAGGTTCGCGGGAATTCCCGGCGTTTTTATAACTAGATCACCTTTGAACTGTGCCTGAAGATACTCGGGATCGCACGATTGATCGGCGATGATGATCTTTGCAGTCGGATGCACTCTTTTTATAAATTCCTCGGTCGCTTTTCCTTCTTTTCCGTAGCCAAGAATAACTACTGTTTGATGTTTTTGAATTTCAGAAATAATCATAATGTTGCTTTCTGAATAATGGAAATTGCCTGCTTGTGTGCCTCACGAACGATCTCGCGAAGGGGGGTGGGAATGAGCGATTCTTCACCATACGAAAGTACTTCAGTTGAAGAAAGTGTTTGATGGTTTGCGAGTCGCATCGCTTGAACAACTTCTTCGGGTGTGCCGACACAGTCGAATGGTTTTGTGTCTTTTTCTCCTCGGAGTTGTGCGATAAGGTCTGAATTGCGTTCAATCGGAAAAGAGCCATCGAACAAGGTATTTCGTTGATCTGGGGTAAGAAAAGGTTTCATCATGAGGTAGGTAAACACACATTTTGCGCACGACTTGCACCATCGTACAGGTGTGGTGGTATTTGTGATACGAAACGCTTGATTGCAACTAGTGGACACGGCATGATATTGCGTCATCTGCGAAAAAAGGGCCGAAATTTGAAGGTCATTTAACGGTCGAAGAAAAGAAAAATAGCGTGATGTTTGTTCGCCGAATGTGGTGAGGTACTGTTGAAAAAGTTTTTCAAACGTCGTCGATTTGCTCCATTGATGATTGATCTCAAATCCAAGGTACTGCACATTTCCTTCGTTTGAGCTTGCTTCGTTCGAAACGACAAAAGCGGAATATCCGAATGCCGATGCAACAAAGGTTCCAATGAATGCGAAGATCATAGATACGGGAATATGCCCGTTATAGTAGGTTCCCAAACTATTGAGTTGAAAAAGAGAGGGGTCAAGGTGTCGATTCACATATAACTGTGATTGCAGGTGTTCGCTCACGGTATGCAGCGGATGTGAAAATAAAAAACCTGAATCAACGATGAATGAATCGAACGGGAGTGCGTGCTGTTTCATTACCTCGAGTGTAACGAGCGAATCTTTTCCTCCGCCAATTCCAATGAGATATTTTTCGGGTTTTGGTTGTGTATTTGAAGCAAATGATTGTGCGACATGCGTTCCAATGAAAGGTTTTATCGCACGAAAATCAATTTGGTTTTTGTAGTAGAACTCGCCAAGTCCAATACCGTAGGTCGTGTTCCAAAACTCCGCTTGTTGATCGGAAAGTTCACCGGAATGGACGAGAACGCTGTTTGAGCAGGTGAGCTTCCAGTACGAAATTCCAAGTGCAAGATGAAGTGAAAGAAGATAGTTTTTGAGGAGCTTTTGAGAATAGGAAACGGGGATCGGCGCGTGCAGTTGTAGTGTTTCAACAAAATTGTGCGTGGCATCTTCAAGTTGAAGATGGTAGAAAAACGCGATAGTCTGTCGATCTTCCTTGAGTTCGTATGAGTCAAAATGAAAAGTTGAGGTCATCTAGGCCATTATACCTTATTCGATCAGCATTGCGTCGCCGAACGAAAAGAAACGATATTCTTGCGCGATTGCCTCGAGGTAGGCTTTGCCCACAAGGGAGTCCTGAAAGGTTGAAAACTCGCCCTTTTCGGTGGCAAAGGCTGAAATAAGCATGAGGAGTGTCGATTTTGGGAGGTGAAAGTTGGTGATCATCGCATCAACAGTTTTGAACGTGTATGGGGGATAGATAAAGATCGAGGTACTTCCTGTTTCTGCTCGCACTGTTCCATCGGGATTCGCACAGGTTTCGAGTGTGCGAACCGAGGTTGTGCCAACCGCAACGATGCGTTTTCCGCTTTTTTTCGCTTGATTGATACGCTTGGCTTGTTCGTTTGTGAGTTCATACCATTCTTGATGCATCGCATGTTTGGTGATGTCCTCAACTTTTACGGGGAGGAACGTTCCCAGTCCAACGTGAAGGGTGAGTTCAATGGTTTCAATCTTTTTTTGATGCAGTTTTTCGAGCAGTTCGGTGGTGAAGTGAAGGCCGGCGGTGGGGGTGGCGGCGGAGCCATCAAATTTTGCATAAATCGTTTGATACCGTTCTTGATCTTGCAACTTTTCTTTAATGTAGTGAGGCGTTGGCATGGTGCCGATGCGATGTAACAGCTGAAGGACGGATTCGCTTTGTGTGTCTACGCGCAGATGTTTGGTGTATCCGTGATCTTCGGTGCAGGTTGCGGATATCTCTGTTTGATCAAAAATAACGGTCTGTAAAGGTTTGATCGCGGGAGTGGAAAGCACCTCCCACGTTTCGGAATTTTCGGATTGATCGAGGCATTTTAAAAACAAGAGCTCAAGTTTTCCTCCTGTTATTTTGTGTGCAAACACGCGCGCAGGAATCGTTTTTGAGTTATTCATCACCAACACGTCGTTTTCGGTAAGCAGGTTGGGAAGATCATAAAAATGATGATGTGTGATCTCTTGTGTCGCACGATTTACGCAAAGCAATCGGCTGTGATCGCGAGTAGCGAGCGGCGTTTGTGCGATGCGTTCTTGCGGAAGATGATAGTCAAAATCAGAAAGAATCATAAGAGAGAGATTATATCGTACAATAGGCGTATGTTTTCATTTCGGGTATTGGCAACAAAAGGGCGGGCGAGAGCGGGGGAGTTTGTGACCGAGCATGGTGTGGTAAAAACGCCGATCTATATGCCGGTTGGGACTCGTGGAACGGTGAAGGCATTATCAAGCGAGGATGTCGCGCAAACACAGGCGCAAATTTTACTTGGAAATACATATCACTTGTATCTGAAACCCAGACTCGACGTGATCCGAGAAGCGGGTGGATTACACGAATTTATGCGATGGGATCGGCCGATTTTAACTGACTCGGGTGGATTTCAAGTGTTTAGTTTAGGTGAGCAGATTGTGCGCAAAGGTGGAGTGCGAACCACACACATTTCGGAAAACGGGGTTGAGTTTACCTCAATATATGATGGTTCAAAACATCTGTTCACCCCCGAGCGCGCGGTGGAGATCCAGCAGGTCATCGGCGCGGATATCATGATGTGTTTTGATCAACTGTCGCATGATTCTGCTTCGGTTGAGGAGGTCGAGGAGGCGGTGGATCGGACGACGCGCTGGGCGGAACGGTGCGTAAACACATGGGAAAACGCGCAACGGAAAACGGCGTACGGGAAATATCAATCGCTGTTTGGCATTATTCAAGGTGGCATGGTTCGCGCGTTGCGCGAGCGCTCCGCGCGGGAAATCTCCGCACTTCCGTTTGATGGAATCGCGGTCGGAGGGGAAACGGTTGGGTATAACATGGAGGGAACGGTTGAGTTAATGGAGTGGATTGAGTCCATGTTGCCGAAAGATAAACCAAGGTACGCGATGGGTCTTGGACACGATCCGCAAAATATTATCGACGCGGTTCGCGCGGGATTTGACATGTTTGATTGCGTCGCTCCGACGCGTATTGCGAGAAACGGCGCGTTGTATGTGGGCGAACTAGTTGGTGACGCGGATCCGGAATCTTGGCGATTTTCATCACCATATCCCAATGGCCGATTACAGATTGGAAACGCCACATTTACACACGACCACGCGGTGATAGATCAAACGTGTGATTGCGCGACATGCGTTGCGGGATATTCGCGCGCGTATCTGCGTCATCTGTTTTATGCGAAAGAACTCGCGTATTATCGTCTCGCGAGTATTCACAACGTGCGATCGATGATTCGATTGTGTGAGCAGTTGCGCGAGAGGATGCTGCGTGTATGAGCTTCATTCGATCTGCCCGTTCTGCTCGTTTTTCAAGTTTACGAACCGGTGCGCTTGCAAAAGCACCAAGGAGTATTCGATTCGAAGAGCAGAATATTGAAGAAAAAAAATCGCGTCGTTTTGTACGACTTGTTGTGTTTTTCGTTTCACTTGTTGTGATAGGTATTGGAGTAGTCGTGGGATGGGTATTTTTTTCACATCCAAAGTTGTGGAGCGAGAGTAGTTCGATCTCATTTTTATTTGCCGAAGAACGTCCTGACCGTTTACCAAAGCGGACATTGGCCATTTTTACGATAGATCGGTCAAAATCGGCGGTTACAATCGTTGCATTACCCGATGCATTACTTGTTGATACTTTGCGGGGATATGGAGAGGTTCCCGCTTCGAGCTTGTTAGGGCTACGCGAGATGGAAAACCTTCCTGACACGTTTCCGCTTGAAGTTGTACGAAATGGGTTGGGTGTTGATGTGCGTGCGGTTATTCGTGGAGACGCGCTTCCAACATCACAACGAGAAATTATTGAAGTGGTGGAGAAGTGGAATTTTTTGCAACGTGAGAGATATGAACTGTTGTCGTTCGTGAAATCATTGCGGAAGGATCAAGTTTCAATTGTGGACGGCGTTTCCTCACAATTTTTTGTCAAAGGGGATGATGGCGCATTTCGTGTGAATCCATCTCGATTTGATCCATTCGCACTTGACGTACTTGCAGATGTAAACCTGCGTAAAGAAGGGTTAATGGTGAGTGTTGTCAATGCTTCGGGAAAACAGGGGCAGGCGACAAAAATCGCTCGTGCGCTGATGAACATGGGGGTTGATGTGATTCAAATTACGCAAACACCAACACAGTTGGAAAAACCAGAAATTGTTGTTTCGTCCAAATCACAAACGACCGCCGTTGTTTCCCGCATGATCACGCGCATGTTTCCTCAAGCACAATTGCGAGTTGATGAAAACGAAGCGAGGAAATGGAGAGCCGATATCGTGATATTTATTTCCGATTGAGGATGTACTCTGGATTATCGATCTGAGTCGTTGTCTTCGGGAGTTTCATCTGTCTGATCTGTTTCATCAGAAGAATCACCCGATTCATCATCGAGATCATCGATGAGATATTTTTCGTGGAGCTGTGGTCCGCTGGAATAGGTGAGTGAAGGGAAGGAGGGGGTGTGTTGGTATGTTGAGGATCGTGTGAGCTCTTTAATAAACACGGTGCAGTGCGCTTTGCTTACCGATTTCACAATCACAGAGTAGGTGTTTCCACCTTGAATAAGTTTTGTAAGAATATGCGAAAGATCTTCGGGAAGTGCACCGAGGTACTCGCCAGCATTTGTGATGACGCTGATCCAATGTGATTTCACTGTTAAGGTACATGGAATACCGATTGGAATGTGCTGTAACGTAGAGGCATCGGCGAGTCGAGCGAGGGTGGCGGTTTTTGTTTTCCCTGGTTCCTCGATGAACTGTTCAGAATCAAATGAAACGCACCCCGCGATGGTGTGTTTTGATTTTGCGAGCTCCAGATATTTTTTTGCAATTGAGCAGTACGGATCAAGTTCAAGGATTTTTGTATAGACCTCACATGCGCGTTTTTGTTCACCCTTGTGAAGGTAACAATAGCCGAGTCGTTTTAATCCGGACAGATTTTCTGGATCTTGATCCAAGATCTGAAGATTTGTTTGGATTGCGCTATCCCATTCTTGTTTTGATGCAAACCGAATGGCTTGAGATTCGAGAGAAGTGAGTGTATTCATGAATTCTTCAAGAGTAGCAGAAAATAGGGTCGTGTCAAGAACGGGGATTGGGGGAGAGGAGAAGATTGATTACAAATGGAGATTCATAATTTCTAAACTACCCATTTTCAAAATGTCTTCGGCTTTCGGCGTCTTTTCTGGAGAAAGATCAGGTCTTCTTGATTGGATATATTCATCGATGACTTGTTCGAGAATTTGCTGTTCATCGATTGTGAGCTTTTCCCCAAAAAAATCTAAGAATGGAAGTTGAATAACACCCGATTTTGTTGCGATCACCAGAGTTAGAGCATCCATTCCTTCATTTCTTTGTTGAGCAAGCTCCATTTCTTGTAAATCAAAACCGTATGCACGATTGAGAAAATCGTGGAAGATTTCCCTCATACTACTCTCTGGAGTACTGCTGAGGCGCGCATGCGCAATGAAGTAACGCAGATTTGAATATTCTTTGGAAAATGTCGTATATACTCGATTGAGTTGTGCCAACATATCTCGTTCTTCTTCCAATGATTCGGGTGTTACTGAGTCAGTTGTTCCCATGTATTCGATGATGGCATCAGCAGTTTGAGAAGTGAGCTGTAATTGTTCTTCGAACGGTATTCCAAAGAGTTGAAACAAAAGATGATGGACAATCCACATTTGTTCCATAGCTGGAACGATTTCTAGTCTTGGGTTTTTTTGCATATAGTCGTTATATTCAATATATAAATCAATAACAACATCCGTAATCTTCGCATTTCTTTGAAGGAGCGCCTCTTTTTGTCCAATTCTTGACTCAAACCAGTGATTGTAGATTGTCAATAACACTCGACGGAGTTTTTGCGCTTCAAAGATGTGATTCAAAAGATCAATCCCTTCTCGAACTGCTTTTCTTGTGAATTCTCGAGGAGAGGTCTCTTGTCGGGATTCTTTTTCCTGACCAACAATTCCACGCCCCTTTGCAATGAGTTCTGGATGATTTGCACGATACGCTTCATATTTGCTCATATAAACTCCATTTCTGGCAGGATAGTCTGATATTACACGAAAAACTTTACGATTCAAGCGTTATTTGGGCTCGCCTGAGCGAGTAGTCTGGTGTATCATAGCGATACAAACATACCTAGTTCGCTCTCAAGTCTTTTTATGATTGTTTGTAAGGAGGAATATGTCTGGACATTCAAAATGGGCGAATATTCACGTTAAAAAGTCAATTGAGGACAAAAAACGTGCCAAGATTTTCACGCAGCTTACAAAAAATATCATGATTGCGGTGCGCGCATCTGGAAATGGTGATCCGAACATGAATCCTTCATTGCGTATTGCGGTTGATAAAGCGCGACAGGCAAACATGCCAAATGAAAATATTCAGCGTGCGATTAAGCGTGGTCAAGGTGTGGGTGACGGTGGTCAACTCGAAGAGGTGACGTATGAAGGATACGGTCCACACGGCGTTGGATTTTTGGTGATTGTGCGGACCGACAACAAAATGCGCACCGGCGCGGAGATTCGCCACCTTTTCGACAAGGCGGGTGGTTCATTGGGAGGACCTGGGTCGGCGATGTACTTGTTTGCGCGATCGGGCGATGAGTATGTTTCAACAATTCCACTTGAACTTGAAGATGAAGAGCAAAAAACGCAAGTGATGGAATTATTCGATGCGTTTGAGGAACACGACGATGTGGAGGCGGTGTACATGAACATGCCTCAAGATGCACTGACAACAACGGAGTGAGTCATGAAAGGATATCTGCATGCGTAGACGTGAAAAATTCTTTTTAAGCGCGGTTTTTCTTTCGTTTGGGCTGTTTGGGTTACAGTACATTCCGTTGGACTTTCGGTTACTTGGTATTGGGTTTTTCTTGTTGGTTACCTACGCGGTGACGGCTTGGGCGCTCTTTGAGGATCTGAATGGGATTGAGTGGCTTACCATCGTGCCGATGCCGTCGGTCTATGCGCTGGCGGTGGCGGTTTTCTATTATTTACTCCCTGAACATATCTGGACGAAAGTTGCAATTTTGGTGTTTTTCGGAGTGGGAATGTACGCGATTTTATTGATGGAAAATATTTTTAGTGTGGCGAAGGCGAGGGGAATCCAGTTGTTACGCGCGGGGCAGTCGGTGAACATGTTTATAATCCTATTCGTTTGTTTCTTGTTTTCAAACACGATCTTTTCACAAAACATGAACTGGTTGGTTAATGGGGTGCTGTTTTTTCTTTTGGGAGAGATCTTGGGATTGTTCGCGTTATGGCCGATGGAGTTAAGTCGTACGTTGTCTGCTGAACTGTACCGCCGGATGACGGTGTATGGACTTGTCTTGGCACAGATTGCGTTGTTGATGTCGTTTTTGCCTTCTTCGATTTGGTCGCAATCGTTGCTTACCATGTCGGCAAGCTATGTCGTTCTCGGAGTTGAAACAACAACAATGCAGGGAAAAATGTTCAAGAATACGGTGTGGGAATATCTGGTGGTGTTTTTTATTTCATTGATCGCATATTTTTCGTTCGCCATGTGGAAGTAGGGGAGGTGGAGCTTTTGGAGGCATCCTGTATTGCAGAGGAAGTGATATAGTTAGTATCCTTTCGTGAAAATAGTTATAGGACTTTTCACGAATTGAAAACAACAGATTCAAGAATGTGGAAAACTTCAAGATCCAGATACCACGTCTGGTGAACTGCGGAGAAAAATACCCGAAGCTCGGTGTATGTGTCCTGCGTGAGTGGCGTAGACGGAGAACGGAGTTTGGCTTGGAATGCGGGATTGGTTACCGAGAGGAGCGAGTGGAATTTATTTTCTGTTTGTGAGGAATAAAGAGAGTGCACTCTCTTTTGGAAATTGAGATATAAAATGCTATCTCTGCCACGTCGCACAATAATACTTTTGCGACACTAAAGATGGGGTTCGGGGGAGTGCTTATGAATTCATTTTTATTTTTTCATTTTGCTTCTAAATTCCTCCCGATTCCAATCTCCTATTTGGCATGTCATTGATGCTCCCTATTGTTTCTGATGCCCTGTTTTTGAAAAACCGAAACTCACCCGAAGAGATTATGCCTTCTTTTTTATATCGTCGATTTTTTGTGTGGTACTGATGGATTTGTGAGGTTTCCAGATGATTTGCCCACAATTGCGACGATACATTGCACGTTCAGATCGAGAAAAAGCCGAAATTGGGCATTCTACGCGGTCGTTCAGAGGTGGGGTGTTGTAAAAAGAGATTGATGTATCAATATATTGTTGAAGCCGCTCATATATGGAACGCTTGCTAAAACAGGTACGCGAAAGCCTCGTTCTCGCTCGCAAAACTGAAATAGGTATCGATTGTGTGAAAGATAGTAGAAGCTTCTATCGCAATAGAAAAATATTTTGCGTGGGCTGTAGCTAACTTAGTTGATTTTCGTTGCTCGCGGCAGAATCCAAAAACAACTCTCATGTCGCACAATAATGAGCTACTCCTCACTATGTCGCACAATGTTGACAACTTCCCGACTATGTTGCATACTAAATACAGTATTTTGAGTAAAAATCACCAAAAAATCGACAAAACATGCGAATAAATGCCGAAAAGGCACAACCTCAAAAAGAACGGATATATCAACCCTTCCCTACTCTTGAGTCATTTAGCAGGAAAACGCATCGGTTGCCAACAACCTATAACAATACAGAAATAATACTATATCGAGGTGGAATGCGATGAATCTTTCCCGCCCAAACGAGGCTCTTTTAGGATATCTTGAGTACGCCGACGTCGAGCGCAACCTGAGCAAGCTCACAATTCGGGATTATGAACATTACCTTCATCGCTTCGCCGATTGGTGTGAGTCGCAAAAAATCCAAACACTTGAAAAAATTACCTTGGATGATATTCGAAAGTACCGCGTGTACCTTTCGGAGTTCGTGGACGTGCATGGAACTGTTCTTTCAAAAACGACGCAGTCGTATCACGTCATTGCGTTGCGCTCGATGTTTAAATGGCTCACAAAACGAGATATACAAGTGCTCTCACCAGAGAAGATTGAGTTGCCGAAGGCCGAATCTCGGTCGATGAAGTTCTTGCGCTATGAACAAGTTAAGCGACTGATGGATAAGCCGGATTTGCACTCTCCGCGAGGGTTGCGGGATCGCGTGCTATTAGAAGTGCTGTTTAGCACGGGTTTGCGCGTGAGCGAGTTGGTGGCGTTGGATCGCGACACGATTGATCTCGAGCGTCGCGAGTTTGGGGTTATTGGAAAAGGTCGGAAGCACCGCGTGGTTTTTTTGAGTGAGCGATCGGCAGACTGGATTAAGGAGTATTTGGCGACGCGAACGGATGATTGGAAGCCGTTGTTTATTCGATATTCGGGGACCAAGCCTGGGATTACCGAAGATGGAAAGAAGATGCGGTTGACGGTGCGGTCGGTCCAGCGAATAGTTGACCTGTACTGTCGACGCGCGCATCTGCCGATTAAGATCTCACCTCACGGATTGCGACATTCTTTTGCGACCGACTTGTTGGTCAACGGAGCGAACTTGCGCGATGTGCAGGAGATGCTTGGGCACAAGAACATCGCCACAACGCAGATCTACACGCATGTGACGCAGGGGCAACTACGCGAGGCGCACAAGAAGTTTCATTCGGAGGGATGAGGAGAAAGAGATTTATTCCAATGGATGCTGAAGCTCGTAGAGTCTTGTCTCAATTGCTGTTCGTAGTGTGATAAGAGTATTAACACTTCTATTTTGTCTCATAACTCAACATAATGCTCATGTTCACGGTTGTTGTGCCTGGTTCAACCTGCGTTTGGACACTACTGTCTTCGGAAGCGGTCATCACTTTTGCCATCTCGTACATGGGGCGTGGAAAGCTTAAGTTTGTTTCAATAATGTTCATCACTTTCCCTAGTCGAATTCCCGCAGTCCCCGCTAAAGATTCCGCGCGGTCTTTTGCATCGGCAACAGCCAACTCGCGCGCTTCCTTCTCGACTTCTTTCCGTTTGGTGTCGCTAAGAGAAAACTGGACCGCATTGATCTGATTCGCGCCAATTGCGGTCGCCTTGTCGATCGCGGTGTTCAAAAGAGCAAAGTCGGTGACGCTGACTTGGAGTGTCGCGTTTACGGAATACCCATTTGTTGCTCGCGATCCATTACTATAATCATAGTTGGGATACAAGGAATAGTTGATCGTTTTAATGTCTTTTTTTTCAATTCCCATATCGAGATATTCCTTTGTGATTGAGGCTATCGCCTTATCCGCTTTTTCCTGCGCGGATTTTGCGGTTGATTCGTTGAACGAAACGCCGACGCTAAACGATGCTTTGTCGGGGGTGGTGGTCACACTTGAGGTTCCCGTCACATCAAATGTGCCATATTTATTTGTGGTGATCTGATTCATATACACGGGAATGGGACCAAGTGAGCGCGCGACGAGAAAGAACGCGCCGGTGCACACCGCAACGGTGAGTCCCGCACCAAGTAGCTTTGAGATTGGGTTTGGAAAACAGGTCATCGGCCTCCTTTATTCTTTCTTTTCGCTATCGAATTCTGATTCTTCATCATCATCTAACGGTTTCTTTGTTAACGCAACTGCGACAACTTTATCTCCTTTTGAAGAGAATCGCATGAGAATCACACCCTGTGTTGGTCGCTTCAAGACAGGAATATTTTTCAACGGAAGTTTAATCACCTGTGCGTCTTTTGTGGTAAGCATGACTTCATCGATGGTTTGATCAACGGCGACGGCGCTGGTGATCATGCCGGTTTTGTCGGACAACTCGCTCACTTTCACTCCCTGCCCTGCCCTTTTTTGCGCGGGGTACTCGGTGAGTTCGGTGCGTTTTCCCATTCCTTTTTCGGTAATCACAAGCAAATGAAGGTATTGTTTACGTCGTTTGTCGAGTAACGGTTCGATTTTTGTGGGAATTGCTTCAACGCCAACCACATAGTCATCGTTTTTGAGTGCGATTGCGGTTACGCCTTGCGTGTCTCGCTTGGTTGATTTGATCTCACTTTCCGGGAAGCGAATAGATTTTCCATCATGCGTAATTAACATCACATCGTGTGTTCCACTGGTGATTTTTCCCCACACAAGCTCGTCGCCTTCTTTCAAAATGATTGCGATGATGCCGTTCGTGCGAATGTTCTGATATTCCTTGAGTGGTGTTTTCTTCACCAATCCCTTGCGCGTGGCGAGTGCAATATATGCGGTTGCATCAACCTTTTTATCGTCCATGGTGAGGATAGATTGAATGCGCTCTTCTGGTGAAAGGTTGACAAGATTCACAATGCTCGTGCCTTTTGCTTGGCGACTGGACTCGGGGAGTTCGTGCACCTTCAACTTGAACACACGTCCTTTGTTTGTGAACATAAGCATGGAATCATGCGCGCTCGCGGTCAGAATATTCATGATTGCGTCTTCGTCTTTTGTGGTCATTCCTGTGACACCCTTGCCTCCGCGGTGTTGTGTGCGGTAGGTGCTGGGATTCATGCGCTTGATGTATCCCGTTTCGGTGATGGTGACGATCATGGGGTCGTTTGCGATTAAATCTTCCTCGCTAAACTCGCCGATTTTTCCTTTGTGGAGTTTTGTTCTTCGAGCATCGCCATAGACTTCAATGAGATTCTTCGTTTCCTGCGTGATAATTTCGAGCACTTTGAGTGGCTGTGAAAGAATTGTGACAAGATTGTCGATGGTTTGTTTGATGAGGTTGTATTCTTCTTCGATTTTTTTACGCTCAAGCGCGGCAAGTCTTCGCAGTTGCATGTCGAGAATCGCGATTGCTTGAATTTCACTGAGTTTGAAGCGTTCCATTAAGCGCTGTCGTGCAATTTCGCTGTCTGGTGATTTGCGAATCGTTTCGATCACGGCGTCAAGATTTGAAAGGGCAATGAGCAAACCTTCCAAGATATGCGCGCGATCTTTTGCCGATTTGAGTTCAAATTGTGAACGTCGAATCACCACAAGCTGACGATGTTTGAGGTATTCTGAAAGAACAGTTTTCACGTTCATGAGTTGAGGTGTGCCTTCGGAATTAAGCGCAACCATGTTCATTGGGAAACTGGATTGCAACTCGGTGTGTTTGTAGAGGTTGTTGAGGACCGCTTTTGGTTTTGCGTCTTTTTTGAGTTCGATCATAATGCGAAGTCCATCGCGGTCGGACTCGTCGCGCAGATCGCTAATTCCCACAAGCACTTTGTCGCGAACGAGATCCGCAATTTTTGCAACAAGGCGCGACTTGTTAACTTGATATGGCAGTTCTGTGATAATGATTTGAAATTTTCCTGATTTTGCTTCCTCGATCGAAGCGACCGCCCGAAGCACCACTCTCCCCTTCCCCGTTTCGTATGCTTCTTTAATCTGTGCCCAATCAAACATCTCTCCACCTGTTGGAAAGTCTGGTCCTTGAATGTGCTCCAAGATTTCAGGAATGGTGATGTTTGTTTGCAGTGTGCCTGCAAGTTTTTGCGAATCTGCGGTTTGCATGGAATCGGGAGTTGGTTCTTTTGTGAGCGCGAGTGTTTCTTCATCGAGTTCAACAGCTGATGATTGCACCGTCGCTATCATGGCATTTGCGACTTCGGTGATGTTGTGTGGTGGAATTTTTGTTGCCATTCCCACCGCGATTCCCTCTGCACCCATGAGGAGCAAGTTCGGGAGTCGGCTTGGTAAAACGGTTGGTTCTTGTTGCGATCCGTCAAAGTTGTCGATGAACTCGACGGTATTTTTATCGATATCACCGAGGAGTTCCTCGGAAATTTTTGTGAGGCGCGCTTCGGTGTAACGCATGGCTGCTGGCGAGTCACCATCAACCGATCCGAAGTTCCCCTGCCCATCAACCAATTGGTAGCGCATGCTGAAATCTTGCGCTAAACGAACGAGCGCGTCGTACACCGCGGTATCGCCGTGCGGGTGATATTTACCCAAAACCTCTCCGACGATTCTCGCTGATTTTTTATAGGCGGTGTTCCAGTGAAGCCCCATTCCTTTCATCGCGAACAGAATTCTGCGATGTACGGGCTTTAATCCATCGCGAACATCTGGGAGCGCGCGGGCAACGATCACGCTCATCGCGTAGTCGAGGTAGGATTTTTCCATTTCCTGCACGATCGGCATTGGCTTGACCAAGCCGTAGTCCGTTTGGACGGGGTCGCGCTGGTCGTTCATGTTCACGAGTTTGGATATGAAAGCCGAGACTGCGGCAACGGGGGTTGCGGGGTTGACTGGACTTGGGGTGTCAGAACTGGCGGACGGCGATTCCACAACAGATTCCGCTGTATTTTCAAGATCGGTTTCAATGATCGTTTCGATTTCTTCAACTGGTTGTGTGTTTTCGTCCGCCATATGTTTCTTTTTTTACTGTTTTGATTATTTTCCCGCCGAGTGTTCGTGTTTTTCGTCACAGCAGTTTTTGCAACACTCTTGGCAACAATGTTCACATGATTTTTCGCCGTTGCAGGAATCGCAAGAGTATTCTCCACAGCAACAATCGTCTTCGGAGTCGTCATCGCCTTCGACAAATGATTCAGCGACTTCTTTTTCGGCATCTTCTCTGGATTTAAACTCGTGTGTTTTGACGAATTTTCCTTTTTCGAGTTCTTTGTAGTGATCAAAAAAGTGTTTGATGACGTCTTTGATGTGTTGAGGCACGTCTTCAATTGATTCATACGCGCCAAAAATGGGGTCGACTTTTTTGTCGGGGACCGCGATCATTTTGTTGTCGCTTCCCTCTTCATCTTCCATTTCGAGCACACCAATAAGGTGACCTTTCATTCCGACGCCTGGGGCGACGGGTTGGCTGGACAGCACAAGTGCGTCAACGGGGTCGCCGTCTTTTCCTTCGGTCCCCATAATGAATCCGTAGTTTGTGGGATACGTCATCTGGGTATGCAGGAAGCGATCGGCCATGAGGAGGCCAGTGTCTTCGTCGATTTCATACTTGATCGAGCTCCCCGCGGGAATCTCGATGAAGAAGAGAAGTTTTTTTAGATCTGGTGTGTCGGACATGGGCCCTCCTATAAATTGCGTATACTGTGTTAACACTATGAGCGTATATCATCTACGACATATTCGAGTGCTTGTTGTAAGGAAAGACCCCTCGATATCATGAGTAATCGCGCATATAAATGTACTTTTTCATCCTTCACTAGTTCACCACGTACTTTAGATTGATTAGAACCTCGAATTTCGAGTATTGCTTGTCCAACATATCTTTCGATTTCTGCTGCCTTTTCTGCCTCAGGAATCAGTGGGGTAATCGCTTCTCGAACGGCTTGCGTCATTTCCGGAGCATTTTTGGGATCATTGTTTTTATCTGTATCGCGATCTTTATATTTATCAAAAATACTTGGTTGAGTGTCAGCATCTTTTCCAGATTTTTTCCACACAATTTGTCCACGTTCATCGATGGGATAGATTATTTCCCCTACAGTAGTATCCTCGGACGGTTGATCTTGATTTCTGTATGCGTCTGGCTCCCCTTGCTCGTTTCCAAAAGGACTTGGGGAAAGTTGATCTGTTTCCATTCTCTTCCTTTCTATACATCCAACCGCGCGAACTTCGCGTGGGACTGGATGAACTTTTTACGTGGGGGGACTTCCTCCCCCATCAGCATATCAAAAACGGCGTCGGCTTTCTCGGCGTCGGTGATCGCGACCTGTTTGAGCATGCGCGTGGTGGGATTCATGGTTGTATCCCAGAGTTGCTCGGGGTTCATCTCTCCCAACCCTTTATAGCGTTGAATCGAGATGATCGCGCTAGGTTCAGCTTTTTTAATCTCCGCGATTTTGAGGTCGCGCTCTTCGTCGGTGAACGCGTAGGAAATCGTTTTCTTGCTCCAGACTTTATAGAGCGGAGGCATCGCGATAAACAGGTAGCCTCGCTCGATAATCGCTGGCATGTGGCGGAAGAAAAATGTTAATGAAAGCGTGGTGATGTGCTCCCCATCGACATCGGCATCGTTCATAAGAATAATGCGGTGATATCGGAGGCGCTTTTCGTCGAAGGTGTCCCCGATCCCCGTCCCCAACGCGATCACGAGGTTTTTAAGTTCTTCAAAGTCGATGATTTTGTCGAGTCGCGCGCGCTCGGTGTTCAGGATTTTTCCGCGCAATGGGAAGATCGCCTGAAAACGGCGGTCGCGGCCTTGTTTTCCCGACCCTCCGGCCGAATCGCCCTCCACAATAAACAACTCGCTCCCCGCAGGATCCTTTTCTTGACAGTCAGCCAATTTTCCAGGGAGGGATGATCCTTCAAACGCGCCTTTTCGGATCACCGCGTCTTTAGCGGCTCGGGCGGCAAGCCGTGCTCGAGCTGCGAGCAGAACCTTGTCGAGCATGGCGCGCGCTTCGCGCGGGTGCTCCTCGAGATACACATCGAGTCCATCCTTCACAACTTGATACACCGCCGACTGCGCTTCACTATTGTTGAGCTTTCCCTTTGTTTGCGATTCAAACTGGATGTCGTTCGCGCTCATCTTGATGAACACAACCGCGGTGAGTCCTTCGCGCAAATCTTCAGAGGTGAAGGACGACTTTTCATCCTTAATAAACCCATTTTTCGTCGCGTAATCTTTTAATGATTTATTTAACGCCATTCGAAAACCAGTGAGGTGTGTCCCACCGTCTGGTGTGTAAATCACGTTCGCGTATGTCTTGATATGTTCTGAGTAGGAATCGCAATACTGCATGGCCGCCTCGACGCCGATTGAAAATGCGCCGGTATCATAATCACCCGTGAAAAACAGCACGGGGTGAAGCGCACGTTTGGTGATGTTCATGTGTTCAACAAGAGAACGAATTCCCGACTCGAAATAGAAATGGCGTTCAAATGGTTGACCTTCTTGAATAAATCGGAAGTACAGTCCCGCCATCAAGTACGCACGATCGCGAATCAGTTCTTGAATGGTTTCAGATTCAAAGATTGTGGTTGAAAAAATTGTTTTGTCTGGAGTAAAGTTGACAAGTGTACCACTCTGATATGTTACGAAATACTTTGATTGATATGGAAATAGTCTTACTACTTCTGATTCTTTTATTTCTACTACGCTCGCTTTTGGTACACCAATGTTATATTCTTGAAAAAAGTACTTCCCTTCCCTCTTGACGACGACGCGCATATGCGACGAAAGAGCATTTACCGCAGAAGCGCCGACTCCGTGCAGTCCCCCCGAGGCTTTGTACGCGTGTTCGTCAAATTTTCCACCTGCGTGCAGTTTTGTGAGCACAACTTCAAGTGCGGAAACGCCAGAAGGGTGCATATCGGTTGGAATTCCGCGCCCGTCATCGGTGACTGTGATGTAGTTATCTTCAGTAAGATATACATGGACCTGTTTTGCATATCCCGCGATCGCTTCATCAACTGAGTTATCCATGATTTCTTTGATGAGGTGATGAAGTCCATGGACGTCGGTGGATCCAATGTACATTCCTGGGCGTTTGCGGACAGGTTCAAGTCCTTCCAAGATGCGAATATCTTGTGCGCCGTATTCTGCTGGTGCTGATGGTTTTGTAGACATGTTGAGTATTTTTGTCGCATGATCGTCGACTGCGTAGAATATCGCAAAATCGGCTTTTCACACGAACGAGGAATCAATGTAGTCTATTTTTTCTGTTTTTGCAAGTTGTGTTTTTATTTTGTATTACGAATTGAAAAGCACAGATGTTCGAGCACAAGTTTCACATGCACATTCGCCTGCAGTTGTTTATGCGCAAGCAAAAGATATTTTAATTCATTTGTTTTTTGTTTCGTTGGAGTTTTCTCGAGTTTTTGTTTTTCTGAATTGATTATTTGCGTGAGAAGTGTGATTGCTTTTTCGCGGCCTTCCATTGTGTTCGAAAAAGTATCGGTGTATCGCAATATTTCAGTGATTGTGTTGGGAAGGGTGTCGAGATTCTCTGAGTTTGGTTGAGTTGGTTGGGTTGTGTCGTCTGTAAGAAAAATGTAAGAACATCGTGAGAGGATGGTTGGAAGTACGGCAGTTGTCGAGGGTGCGCAGAGAATAATCTGTGCGTGTTTTGGTGGTTCTTCGAGTGTTTTGAGGAGCGCTTGTTGTGCCTCAATTGAAAGAAGATGCGCTTGTGAAAGTAACGCAATAGTATGGGTCGATTTGAGTGGTTGTTGTTGAAGTGATGCGATGAGTTCTCGTACCTGTTCGATTGAGATTTTTGATTTTTTTTCGTCGGCGTAGAGATGTATGAAGTCTGGTGTATGTTCTGTAACAGCAAAGGGGGTATATGACTTGATCTGATTCAAGAAAATACCAGTTGAAGATTGAACGCTTGGTTCATTGTGGAGAAAAAAATCTGTAATGCACAGAAGCGCGTGGTGAAACATGGTTCATGTATGATACTATGATTCTATGACACCTGCCCAAGGCGATGTTTCGGCGCAAACACAACCACAAACGCAATCACAAATACCACCGCAAGTGAGTCAAGGTGTGCAAGTTGCATCCACGATTCAAAGCGGAACCGTTCTTGATGTTTTGCTCAAGCAACAATCCATTTCTCAAGCGCAGTTTGATCAAGTGAGTTTAATGCACGTCAATACGGGTGAGCCGATTGACTCGATTATTGAACAAAAAAAGATTGTTGATGAAGTCACCTTGGCAAAGGCGAGATCGGAATTCTATACCGTTCCTTACATCGATGTGTTGGCGGTGGGAAGTTCCCCCGAGGCGCTTTCGCAGATTCCCGAAGGTTTGGCGCGTCGGTATCGTTTGATTCCATTTAGCATCGATCAGGAAGCGCGTACGCTCGAACTCGCGATGGTGAATCCACTCGATTTGGGTGCGATTGATTTCATCGAGAAAAAAACGGGAATGCGTGTTACCGCGCACTACTCCACCCTTTCCGATATTGAGCAGGCAATTGCCGAACGATACGCCCAAAGTTTGTCGGCGGAGGTTTCCGCTGCGATCAAGGACACCTCAAACTCGGATGAACAAGTAAAGCTTCGAACCTTTGATGCAAAATCGCTTGCGAATGTCATTCGTGAGGCTCCAATCGCGAAAATTGTGGAAACGGTTGTGACCTTTGCGATGAAGGCGCGAGCATCGGATGTGCATATCGAACCGCTTGAGGAAAAAACGCGCGTGCGCTATCGTATTGATGGTATTTTGCAGGAAAAACTCATCTTACCAAAATCAGTGCACGAAGCGGTGGTTTCTCGCATCAAGATTTTATCCGATCTCAAGATTGACGAAAAACGTATTCCGCAAGATGGCCGTTTCACGTTTCGCATGGACAAAGAAGAAGTTGACCTTCGTGTTTCTACTCTTCCAACCGTTCATGGTGAAAAAATCGTGATGCGGTTGTTAAAGAAAACGGGTGGAGTACCCACACTTCCCGAATTGGGACTGCGTGGGAGTGCGTTGAAGAATCTCGAAGCGGCCGCGCATGTTCCGCACGGAATCGTTCTTGTCACGGGGCCCACGGGTTCAGGAAAGACGACAACGCTGTACTCGTTGCTGAATAAAATCAACACGCCGAAATTAAATATTGTCACACTTGAAGATCCTGTCGAGTATCAGATGCTCGGAATTAATCAGGTCCAAGTGAACCCACAAGCAGGTCTCACCTTTGCGTCGGGTTTGCGCGCGTTTTTGCGACAAGATCCAAACATTATCATGGTTGGAGAGATTCGCGATAAAGAAACGGCGGAGCTTGCGATTCAAGCATCGCTCACAGGTCACTTGGTCTTTTCAACACTTCACACAAACTCCGCCGCGGGCGCACTTCCCCGTCTTCTTGATATGGAAGCGGAGCCGTTCTTGCTCGCCAGCTCGATGACGGTGGTAATGGCGCAACGTGTGTTGCGCAGAGTGTGTTCGGTGTGCGCAGAACAGTACGATCCAGAACAGCCGGTGAAAGATGACATAAAATCATATCTTGGTGAGCTCCTCGATGGATGGATGCAAACAAATAAAAAAACCGAGATCAAAATATTTAAGGGAAAAGGATGTGAAACTTGCGGCGGTACGGGGTACAAGGGGCGCGTCGGAATTTATGAGGTACTGTTGGTGACCGAAAAAATTGGGAAGTTGATTCTCGAACGAAAACCCGCGAGCGAGATTGAAAAACAAGCGGTGCTCGATGGCATGATTTTAATGAAACAAGATGGATATCTCAAGGTGCTTGAAGGAATTACAACAATTGAGGAAGTGCTGCGCGTTGCACAAACATAAAAAAACGCCATACTGAATCAATAGATAAAAAATTAATAGATAAAAGGAGAAAGATGGACATTCAATCAATGCTTTCACAAGTTGTTCAACAAGATGCATCAGATCTGCACTTGCTTTTGGGGATCCCCCCAATGTTGCGTGTGCATGGTCGTCTTGGTGCGATTCCCAACACCGAACCATTAACTTCGCAAACGATTCGCGAAGCAATCACTCCCCTTCTCGCCCCCGAACAGCGCGAGTTGTTGAATGTGAACAAAGAAGTTGATTTTGGATATCAATTCGGCGAGTTTGGTCGATTTCGTGTCAATGTGTATCACACGCAGGGCGAATGGACCGCGGCGCTCCGGTTGATCCCCTCAAAAATCAAATCTCTTGAAGATTTGGGAATGCCAGAAGTGTGCAATCAATTTTCTACGATGAAACAAGGATTAGTATTGGTGACCGGTCCCACCGGGCACGGGAAATCCTCAACGCTTGCCGCTATTATTGATCAAATAAATAAAACGCGCAGTGAACACATTCTGACAATTGAGGATCCAATTGAGTTTGTGCACAAACCGATCCACTCGATTATTTCTCAACGTGAGTTGCATGCGGATACCCATTCTTGGGAGATCGCGCTTCGATCGGCGCTCCGCGAAGACCCAGACGTGGTACTGGTCGGAGAGATGCGCGATTACGAAACGATTGCGGCCGCGCTCACCGTAGCAGAGACGGGACACCTTGTGTTCGCGACGTTGCATACAAACAGCGCTTCTCAAACGATTGATCGTATTATTGATGTGTTCCCCGCGGCACAACAAGCGCAGATCCGATCGCAGTTGGCGATGTCAATTCAATCCGTGTTATCACAGCGACTCGTGCCTTCGTTAGACGGAAAACGGTGTGCTGCGGTCGAGGTGTTGATGGCGAATGGCGCGGTGCGCAATCTCATTCGCGATGGAAAAACATTCCAACTTGATAACGTGATTCAAACGTCTGCGGGTGATGGCATGATTACCATTGAATCTTCTCTCGCTCAGTTGGTCATGGAGGGAAAGATTTCGTATGAAGAGGCGGAAAAATACGCGCTCCGACCAGACGATCTCGAAAAGATAACGGTTCGGTCGACCACGGAGCCGGTTCGTGTGGATCCAGTGTCAACATCTGCAACGCAAGAAAATCAAGGATAAAAGGACGAAATGCCATTTTATAAATACGTGGTTCGAACAGATCAAGCGCAAACGATTAAAGGTCGTATTGAGGCGAACTCTCCACATCAGGCAGCGTCACTGCTTAAAGAAAAGAACTTGTTCATTATTTCGTTGTCACAATCCTCGAACTCAATCCTTAACGATCTTTCACTTTCAATGGATCGCGTGAAGGCCGCTGACTTGGTGAACTTTACGCGCCAACTTTCTACCATGATCACTTCTGGTCTTACGCTCACCGAATCGTTTGGCATTTTGGTTCAACAATCGCGTCCCGCGATGCAGCGTGTGGTTTTGAGTTTATCGCATGATGTTGAAGGGGGAACTTCTTTTGGTGACGCGCTCGAAAAACACCGAGGGATTTTTTCTAAAGTGTATATTGCGTTGGTTCGTTCGGGTGAGGCCGCGGGAATGTTGGATCAGGTGTTACACCGACTTGCGGATAACATGGAAAAATCGTTCGAGTTTCGTGCGAAAACAAAAGGCGCGCTGATTTATCCAGCCATTGTGTTTGTGGGAATGATTATTGTCGCGTTTTTAATGATGGTGATGGTTATTCCAAAACTCACCACAATGTACGAAGGATTTAATGCCGAGCTTCCGTTGCCAACAAAAATATTAATCAGCACCTCAAACTTTATGGCGACAAACTGGTATTTTTTTGTGGGAGCGGTGATTGGTGGAGTGTACATTTTTCGATTATGGAAAACGACCCCCACCGGCGAGTTTATCGTCGACAAACTGTTGTTGAAGATTCCAGTTTTTGGAAGAATTCGCGTGTTGTCGATGATGACCGAGTTTACTCGAACAATCTCGTTGTTATTGGGGGCGGGTGTGTCTTTGCTTTCGACGTTGCAAATTGTTGCGGAGTCGATGGACAATGTGCTGTTTCGCGACGCGTTGCACGAAGTGGCCACCGATGTCGAAAAAGGGGTCCCGCTTTCCGAGTCGCTTACCAAATCCGAGTTGTTTCCGCCACTCGTTTCGCAAATGAGCGCGGTTGGTGAAGAAACAGGAAAATTGGACGAAGTGCTGTTAAAAGTTTCGGCGTATTTCGAGTCCGAAAGTGAACACATGGTGAAAAATCTTTCCACTCTTCTTGAGCCAATTATTATGGTGATCTTGGGTGTTGGCGTGATGTTCTTGATTCTTGCAATTATTATGCCGATCTACAACTTGACAAGTCAGTTCTAATATGACCACAATGCGTATACAGACCATCAGGTCGTTTGAATAAAAGTGAAGGAGTACAAATGCTGAAGTCATTTATGAAAACCGCAGGTTTTACGATGATCGAACTGCTCGTCGTGATCGCGGTTATTGGCGCACTCGCAACGGCGGTGTTGTCATCTATTAACCCAATTGAACAAATCAATAAAGGAAGAGATACGCGTATGCGATCCGATGCCGCGCAGTTGATTAATGCGGTTGATCGCTACTACGCAAGTGCGGAAAAGTATCCGTGGAATGAAATCTCGACTGATGGAGAAACCGCACCTACGGAAGATAATCAACAACCTACGGTTGTTATGCCAGACACCGCTGGTGAGTTTTGTGGAGTAACGATGGATGATGGGTATGGGACTGCACTTTTTGGTGAGGGCGCATGTCGTCTTTCCCCCGAATCGGCATGGCTTGATTTGTTGAGTACTTCTGGTGAGGTGAAATCAGGATATATTTCTCGATTGGAAAATCAGGAAAACTACATGATTTTTGCCTACAAACCTGAGGGCTCCGACGCAACGATGTACGCATGTTTCATGCCATCTTCTGGAGCATTCAAGCGAGAAGCAATTCGAAACTGTGTAAACAGTGGATACGAAACGGGAATCAAAGAAATCGCTTGTCCGAATGGAGATGGTGATGGGAACTATGGAATCGAAGACGTCTATGTAAACGAACTCCTCTGTCTTCCGTAAAACCTGCTTATGTTGAAAACGCAGACCGCCCCGAAAGGGGCGGTCTTTGGGTTTAGAGGCCGTTCTTGGATGCGTGATATTGAAACTGAAAGCCCACGTTGGTTTTGCATTTTCGCACTGCACAACACCACGAGGAGTGTGTATAATTGAAGACGTGAAGGAAAAACAACGAGTATTATCGGGATTTTTGGCCGTATTTGTGGTTTTTCTTTTTGTCTTTTTGGCTTTTTTGCCTAGAGCCGAAGTTCGGGCTGCAGCAACAACTTTTGATGGTTGTACTGATCACGTAGATTCTGGGTATTCTGTAGAATCGGTTAACCCTGCTGGTTCGGGTTTAGATCAATGTAGTTCAAAACTTTTTCAGTGCGATAACCCTCGGGAAAATTTGAATACAAGTTCATGTTTAACAATCGAAGGGTGCTCTGTTGTTTTAAGTGCGTATATTCCAATTCCTAATAGTCCCCCATCAAGAATTGAAAAACATATATGTTATCCTTCTTTAGAAAATTCATCTCTCTCGAGTTATGAAGGATATTTAGGTCAAGCATGTACCGATATAGACAATGATGGAAAGAAAGATGATTGTATTGATCCTGATCAAAAATGTGTTGAATATAATTTCCAAAAAATTTGTCAGTACCCTGCAATTTTTTCTAGTACTTTTAATCCTTGTAAACAAATTTCAAATGCCGATGATCGCGCGGTGTGTTGTCAATGTGTGACTGGGGATCCATTAAATACGACATGTGCTGGGAACACTTTTGAGAAAGGCATCTGGACCGCGATAGGGTGTATCCCGAGTTCCCCTGAGGGAATCATTGTGTCGATTGTGCGCTTAAGTCTGAGTATTGGCGGTGGTGTGGTGTTGCTCACCATCCTTGCTGCAGCTTTTCAACTTACCACAAGTCAAGGAGAACCAAAAAAGGTTGATGAAGCAAAGAACAACATCACCGCGGCGATAAGTGGTCTTTTATTCATCATTTTTTCGATGGTCATTTTACGAACAATCGGCGTAGACATTTTGAAGTTACCAGGATTTTAAGATGAAAAAAACCTTTCTTTTTCTCACTTTGTTTTTCACAAGTGTTTTTGTGTGGGGAGGCGTTGCGCAGGCTGCACCTGTATATTCTTGTAAAGAAGGGACAGAGTGTTATCAAAAGACTGATTTTGGAGAACTATATTCATATTCTTCATCTGTTTCAAATGATAAGATCGTTTCTTGTGCGATTGAGTGTGGATTATGCGTGTCACCCCAATTGACGACATGTCATGCAGATTATGAACCCGATGAAGTTGCGTGTTGCGCACCAAGTTTTGATGGTCAAATTTGTTTTGAAGATTGCGTGTTGACTCCAGCATTAATTCCCACTGGAGCAAACCCACCCCCTCTCCCCCTCAACCCCGCGAAAATGCGAGACACAATCAACAACGCGATCCAGCTCAACAAAATTGGTTCGCAAAATGTTGGAGTGGATCCCTCTACCCTCACGCTTGGTCAAATCATCGCCTACTCGTTTCCATTCCTGTTTGCATTTGCGGGATTTACCCTGTTCGTAATGATCGTCTGGGGAGGTTTCGAGATGCTCCTCGGGGCGACGGACCAAAAGGCGCAAGAAGCGGGAAAAAACCGCATCACCTGGGCGGTGGTTGGGTTCTTACTCCTCTTCCTTTCCTATTGGATCGGCCAGATTATCGAAATCGTGTTTGGGATTAACATCTTTCTATGATTGTGATGATGCTGTTTTTGTTTGCGTTTGGTTCGGCAATTGGGTCGTTTCTGAATGTGGTGATCTATCGCATGACTCGAGGAGAATCGTTCGTGTATGGGCGGTCCTACTGCGATCATTGTAAGCGTCAACTTGCTTGGTATGAAAACATTCCGTTGTTGTCGTTTTTGGCGCTTCGGGGGCGGTGTCGCACCTGCCACAAGCGCATCGATGCGAGTTATCCGCTGATCGAAGCGATTACTGGTGTGATGTTTGTGTGGTGGTACTTGATTGGGTTTACCTTTTTCCAGCTCGCCCGCGCGCCGTTTACCTATCTTCAGCCGGCCTTTTGGTTGGTCGTGGGGATTATTTTTATTTTGGTTTTTTTCATCGATTTGTTTAAATATGTCATTCCTGATGTGCTGGTAGTGGTGCTTTCTGTGTTGGCGCTGATGTACCGTTCCGCCCTCCTTATCGCGGGGATTTTCCAACCATATGACTATTGGATGGCGATTGCATCCGCGTTCGGATTTTCTCTCCTTTTTTATGCGCTGGTTCGTATAACGAAGGGGCGCGGGATGGGACTTGGAGATGTGAAGTTTATGTTTCCATTGGGTTTGATTTTGGGGTTTCCGCAGACGATTTTGGCGGTGTATCTCGCATTTATTATTGGGGCGGTGGTGGCGGTTGCCCTGCTCGTTGCGCGAAAAAAGAAGTTTGGGCAGGTTGTACCGTTTGCCCCGTTTTTGATTCTTGGGTCAGTTCTCTCTTTGATTTGGGGTGAACCGCTTCTTTCGTGGTATTTTGGTCTTTTGTGATACAATACACGTATGAGCGAGAGAAACCTGTATAGAGTGGGGATTGCTTTCACAGCTGGAGCAGTCGCACTCGAAGCGTGTTCGGGTGCATCTCAGGCGCTTTCAACTCAGGAAGCGCAAATCGAAACACAATCTCAAGATCAAACACAAAAAGAAGAGTTTATTTTTCCTGCGACTTCAGATGCGGAGGAAATTGAACAACAGTTATTGTCTGTTGAATTTCCAAACTCGATCGTGTCTTGGAACGTTGTTGCCAAAGATGTTGCGACTCGCGTTGCTTCTTACTACGAAGAGTTTAAACGAGAGCATAAAACTCTCGATTTTTCTAGATATCAACTACAAATCATTGTTATTGCTACGGATAATGCCACAATTGTCTATCCACTTTTATATGATGGTGAATCGGCTGTATATATTCCCGCGAGTTTGACATATCGAAATGAACAAGAGGTGACATTGTTCCCACCTCCTCTCCCAACTCAAACACCAGAGTTTTCTGAGTTATTCCTTGAGGATTTAAAAGACGTAACAACTGAGGAATCTTCTTCGAATACTCCATCCACACCAACGACAGCACCCACTGCCGTTCCGACGCAAACCGCAGTTGTGGATCAGATTAGAAAAACGCATGAGGGGGAAACGGATATATTTTTATTTTCAACTGAAAAAACTGTTATTGTAAGTGGCAAGGAAGTCACAAAACCAAATACGCATTTTGCAATCTATATCACTCCAGAAAAGGATGGATATGCCATCGTTGCAGAATTTTTCTATTATCCTGTCGATGAAAATGGTGTATTTACAGGTGAAGTTGAAAGCGTACTGTTTGGAGCTCCAAAGAAAGTTTCCAATCAACAATATACTGAGCTTATGGCGAAGATGACTTCTGCAACAGGTTTTTCACTTCTTTCTCTCTTTCTCCCCATTGATGCCGTAGCGGGAGCACTTCAACCAATTACCACTCCCGAAGTGACGGTCGAGGCTCTGCCACAGCCAGCGCCTACGGAAGTTCCGCAAACGTTTGCAGAAACGGCGAAATCATTGGCGAATGATTTAGGATTCTCTTCAGTTGCGCAGTATGTTTTTACTGAGAACGACACAGAAATCCATTTTGAAGATTCCGATCAAGATTCCCCTCTTGCCGTGTTGAAGGAAATGGATGGCATTAACACGTGGGTTATCACGTATTATGGGATGGAGACTTTGATTGGGAGTGGAATTCAACTTACCCGACCACAATCACACATCATTTCGCTTTCGGACTCGCAGGAAGAAAAAGAAGTGTATATTGCCAAAAAAGGAAGCCAGTTTCTCGCGGTGACCCCAGATGGAAAAGAACAGTTCGTGGGGACACAGAACGGGGTGTTTGTGGAGTGGAAACTGTTGAATATTGGATCTGAATGGCGACTGCAACTCGAAAGTTTGGGTGCTGTTCTTGTTGAAAATCGCGTTGAAGGTCCCGCTCCTGTTGGTTCTTCTGGGCGCGCGTATGTTGAGTATGTCGATCCGAAGACGGGTGAGGGTTGGGGTATTCAGATTCCGCTTGAGCAGGCGAAAGAAATGGGTTCAAAGATCGAGTATCAAGACATTCCTTGGTTGGAGTTTGTTGGTGCTGGTGAAGCGCGATTTAGTTTGAATTTGCGAGCATCTTCAATTGAAAATCCATCGTGGATGAGCGATGCGAAAGGAACGTTATCTGAAGATGGCGCGTTGTTTTCGCGCGACGTGAAGATTAAACTCGAAGACTATTCGCCTGTCCAAACAAGCGACGGGCGCGTTGCGCTTGAAAAAAAAGGTGGCGAGATTGAGTACGTGTTGATGCAAAATGGGTGGTGGACCGCCGAAGCGTATCAATTCGCGATTGAGTTCAATCTTGATCTCACGCAGACTTATCTTGTGCATGAAGCCGATGTGTCCTTAAATGGTCAACTTACGCGGGCGACGGTGCTCACCAACACCATGAACGATATGCACATGGCGATTCTTGATCCCGAAACGAGTGAATGGCGTAAGTTGGATTGGTTTGACAAGGATGATATCCAAACCATGTGGCGCCACGCCGTGCCGAGTGTGGAGGAACTGTGGAAGACTGGATGGTTCCCTGGGAATGAGTCGACGCCAAACAAGACGATGCTGAAATATCACAAGGTGAGAACGTATGGAAGAGCACCAGATCTTTTTACACTGACTACTGATGAGTTTATGGGGGTATTTACGGGTCAATGGCGAGTGGTTGAGAAAACATTTCAGAATCTTGAAGATAAAGAACAGACGGTTCGCGTTCTTGAGAGGTTGATGGTCACACAATATGGTAAACAACTATACGCGTATTGGATTGATGGATTAATGCCAGACTTGACGATGAGTGCAACAGGTGGTTCAATGTTATTTCTTGAAGATATTCAGACAGAAACGGGAGAGTACAAAGATCATCAAACAACCGTGAAAGTAGTTGAAGAATATATACGTCTATTCAAAGCAGGAGATCTAATTGGTAGCATGCTTGTTCATTTTTCAACAGTTCCGAGAGATTATGTCACGAGTGTATATCAAGAAGTGCAAGATACTGAGTTTCACAATCAATTTCTCGCGTTCATTAACTCTGGAGCGTATCCCACAATCCAAGTATCAAAGGATGTTGCGCTAATTGGATCTACAACTCTTATCGAGCCAAATGCACCATAACTGAACTTAATGATATGAGTT
This sequence comes from Minisyncoccota bacterium, assembly GCA_003487265.1. GTDB lineage: Bacteria > Patescibacteriota > Microgenomatia > UBA1400 > UBA12028 > UBA12472. Next base: position 49,997 of record DNEP01000001.1, on the reverse strand, counting down.
GTGTGATATTATAGTTGAATGAAGAAATTAACATCCCTCCGCGTTCTTTTAGCTGTTCTCATTTTGGGAGCTGTCGTTGCTGTCTTTTTTTTGTTCCGCAAAAACAATCCTCAGTCTCCCCCAGTTGATCAGACTTACACACTTTTTGGGGGAACGGTTCAAGTTTCTCCATTTCAAGCAAAAGTTGAGGATGTTCTCGAAGAAAATGGCGTGTTGAGTGTGCAGGTTGGATATGTGGATCAATTTGGCAAGAAACGATCCGAGCGTGTGTTGTTATCTGGTACATTTGATCTTCTTTCGATTGATCCACTTCCGTTGGTTTCGAAATCAGATGCATTTGTTCGTCCAAAAACGTTGGAAGAATACAAACGGTTTCTTAAAAAGGGTGATCAAATTCAAGTGGACTATATTGGATCGGTACAGTCACTGCAGCAAAAAGACATTTTACTTGAATGTCAACATGGAACGCGTCTTTGCAATCTATTGCAGTACGCGTCCACGTTTTCTTCTTCGAACGATTGGGTTCAGTATAGGCAGGGAGTTTCTCGGATTATTCCCGCACTATCCATTCGTCTATCACGATAACGAATGAAATATTGTGCTTCACTCCATCTCATTGCATAATGAGAGTGCATGAAAAAAATTCTTGTCCTTTTTTGTTTTTTGAGCTTTGGTTCTGTTGGGATGGTTCGTGCGGATCAGTACTGTGGTGATGGACTCACCTGTCCTCAAGATGCGACGACTGGAATTTCCGTGGTCTCTTCTTGTCGGGTCGCTGAAGGAGGACAAGCATGTGCAGAAACGACGATTTCTCAGAGTTCGACGTGCAATGCGTACACCTTAGATGGGACAAATTACTGCACGTTGCGCGGATCGGGTGAGTATTATTCCTCTGCCACTCGTATGTGGAATATTGGTCAATGCAAAGGGTGGTGTTCTCAAGCGGATGATCTTTGTTACGATCCGATTCTTAAGGGTGAAACTACCTGCCCATGTGTGCCAGAGTCCGATAATCTATTCAATGCAGGGTACGATGGCAGTTGTGTTGGCGACTGCACCGTTCACGGATATTCAGACTGCGATGTGTTGCGGGATGAACAAAGCTATGTTCCAGGTGAACCTTTTGAACGCTGGCAACTCCTCGGGTGTTGCCCCGGTTCAACGCTCCCAGGTGGCGGTGAAGGTGGAGAAACGCCACCCCCACCCTCATCGTGTTCAACTTCTGGTCCAATCGCATCAGCGTGTAATGCAGATGGATCGGTTCCTACGGGTGAACCAACCTCGGGTCTGCGCGTGTATCGAAGCTTGAGTAGCGCATCGGGATGGATGCGGTTTGCGTACGAATATCTTCCTGATTCTGCGTATGTTGACACAAGATGGGCGGCAGGCGCTCCGTTTCAACCCATTTCAAGCACTATTCCGTATTTTGCGATGGATGAGTGCCGAGGGTGGACGCTCACATCATACATTGGGTATTTTGTTCCACCAGTTGATGGGTATTATCAATTCAAGATTCAGCGTGAACCCGCGGGACCAGGGAGCGATGGGAACTTGCAAGCGGCTTTTGCATTTGGTGCGTATGGTGCGGGAGATTGGTACAACCCGTGGCCCGCAGACCCCGATGCATTAATGGGAATTTCTGGGGTGTACAAACTTTCTTTGGGTGGAGAGGATCCACAAACGGAACTGGCAATGTTCGACGATCAACACTTTCATATTCACGGAGGAGTCCCCTATCCTGTCCAAGGAATGCATGTGATTGGTGACGCATCAATAACTTACCAGGGAAATCTTACGGTGCTTTCTCGATATCGGGCAAATCCAACCGATGCGTGGCCTGCAGAATGGACGATTATTCCTTCTTCACAGTATCAACCGTGTCAACAGTCCACGACTCCTCCGCCCGTAGTTGACAACTCCACTTGTTCAATTACGGTTTCGACTTTATCGGGGACCGATCAAAACGAATTGGTTTCCGTTTCGGCAACGGGAACAGGGGGGTCGCTGAATAACGCAATAGTGCGAATTTTTGCTGAGCAACGAGATGGAGACGATCTTCTCGCGCCTCCAACATCCGAAACGAACACCATTCTTAAAGTGAACGCATTTGGAGAAACGGTCTACAAGCTTGATGAATGTTCTGCATCCGCAGGAGAATCGTGCACCGCTTCAATAGATGATCTTATCGTTTCTTCTGAAGATTATTATTTTCATTGTTCGGTTCACACCGACGAAGCCGATCCCCAGCCGTTGTGTTCGGGGAATCCGTTTTGTTCATATGAAGCCTATGGAGGAACAGTTGATTGTGAGAGTGTGGGGTATGTGTCGTGTTCCGAAAACGACAACGCTGTGTACTGTTCCGATACCATCGATTGGGAGCCGGATGTCTGTGATGGAGGGACGCGTACGGGAACGCATTTTTGTTCAACCGAGCACCCACAAATAGAAAATGATTCTTGTGTCGCAACAATTCAGGGAACCATTACCGAATCATCAACCTGTACACCGGGTACTCCAATTACCGATCCGCTCCCGTCTATTTCATATTCTTCAACAGATTTTGGATCATATAACGATTCCGCAGATGTGCTTGGGGGATATAGTGTGCAAGTACCAACCTTAGGATTAGATCAAGCCACCACATACCGCCCTAGCATCACAAACGGCACGATATTTGGTTTGCCCGGCTACGGACTCGTCTGTCCTCAAACGACTCCAACGATTTCGGTTGTTTCAGACGATGTAATCACGCAAGATTATACGGTTTTGAGTGTTTCCGATGCGTGGTTTCAAGTTTTTGGTGGGAGCGTGATGGTGGGCGCGCTTCCCTCACGAGGAGGAAATGGATCGATTGGTCAAGCAATTCCCCTACGCACACCCACTTCGTATACGCTTATGCAAAAATACGCCCATGGAAATCCAAATCCCACGTATGGACGGGACAACACCTCGGGATTCCCGCTAATCGGCGAGATGCTTTCCGATATTTCGTTGGGGAACGGTTCGATTCGTGCTGAAGATGAAAAAGATGCAGAAAAATATGCGACCCTATCCACAAGTGCAGAAAAAACGGGATATGCGTATCTCAAACAGATGCTCAATCTTCCCGCAGTTCCCGTAGACGATTTCACAAACCAAGCGCTTCCGCATGAACTTTCGGATACATCTTTGTTTACCCAACCGTACGCCAACGCAGACGCGGATGCGTTTTTCGCTTCAGATACAATTGTCGTAAACGGAGATCTCACCATTCCATCATCCATGCGTGCCATTCTTGTTGTCGATGGAGATGTTGTGATCGAAAACCAAATCACGGTAGAGCTGGGTGGTTTCTTAATGATTGTTGCGAGTGGAGATATCTCCATTGATGCATCATTGGGACTTGCGGAGCCGTTGAGTGCCGACGAACTTGAAATGGAAGCATACGCAGAAACCGCGCTTGCAGAGGCAATGGTTCAAGGGGTGTATGTTGCCGATGGAACAATCTCAACAGGTACCAATACCGACGGCTCGGGTGACACGCAGTTCATTGGTGCGGGAACTTTTGTGGGATGGCAAGGATTTAATCTTGAGCGAAACTTGAGTGGAATTGGAAACAACGACTCTCCCGCGGAAGTGTTTTTTGTCCGACCCGATCTGGTGTTGAACGCTCCTGATTCCTTGAAAAAATCAACGTACGATTGGTTCGAGATCGCACCGTAATCATATGGCAAACGCTGGTTCGACAACACCGAATATCGATTTCTCGCTTGACAGGCTCTTGCCCGATACCCATACTAGTACTATGAAACACATCAAGTCGTTCGGATTTACCTTGCTTGAGTTACTCGTTGTGATTTCAATCATTGGAATTTTGCTCAGCGTTAGTGCGGTGAGCTACACCAACGGTCAAAAAACCGCCCGCGACGGAAAACGAAAAGCCGATATGCGAGCGTGGCAATCTGCACTTGAACAGCAAAAGGCGAATGCCGGAAACTATCCCGCAGACTGTGTCCCCACAACCGATTATCTCCCCGCAGGAGTTCCCGTTGATCCAAAAAATCAATCGGAGTGGATATACTACACGAATAACTGTAGTACATCCACCTACTGTATTTGCGCTCCGTTGGAGAATCTTAAAGGAAACAGTGAAAATACGACGTGTACCTTTAGTTCGGATGCGGGAAGTCCATATTTTTGTGTGAAGGAACAGCAATAACAATACGAGAAAGCATGCGATATGTTACGTTTTCAAAATAAATCATCTTTTGGATTTACCATGATAGAACTTCTTGTCGCAACGACAATTCTCGCGTTGTTGGCGACGATTGGTATTGTGAGTTACACCGCGTCATCCGCAAAAGCCCGCGACGGAAAGCGTAAAGCCGATTTGAGTCAAGTGCGCACAGCGCTGGAAATGTATCGCTCTCAACCTCCACTGTTGACCTATCCCAGCGATGAAACTTGGGATGGAATGATTACAACTTTAAACGGTGCGAGTTACCTCTCTGTCCCCTCAATGTACGATCCGCAAAACGACGCACCGTACGTGTACAGTTACACACCGAGTGCAGACAATAAATCGTACTCGCTCTGTGCGAATTTTGAAACATCAACTCAGGATGGAATGACTTGTTCGGGTACGGCGAAGCCGTTTTCGTGTTGTTTTGAAAACCCCTAACCTTCTCCTCACAAAATACGGTATACTTTTTCTATGCACACTGCCTCTGTTTCTGTTCATCATGGTTTTACCTTGATCGAGTTGCTTGTCTCCGTTGCAATTATGATGTTATTTCTTGGAGTTTCTGTGGCGGGATTCAATCAATACAATGAAACGCAGTCGTTGTTACACGCGGGAAAAGAAGCGGTGACAACCTTGCGAAAGGTTCAAAAAAGCGCGCTGAGTGGGGAAAAACCGGCCGATTGTTCGACGAGTCCATTAACAGGATATCAAGTGTTATTTGATCTCTATTCCTATCAATATCAGATTAACGCGATCTGTGATCCAAGTACCCCTTCAATTACGTACATCCCGTTTCCCGCGGGATATGAATTTGAAGAACCTGCAATCATTCGATTCGCGACGCCTGTGCGGGGGATCGGCGCTTCTTCGATGGAAACAACAACCTTGCATTTGCGAAAAATCGGAGCAACCGATCGACATATCGCCATTACCATTGATGATTCGGGTAGTATTTCGGATGCGAACCTTGTGGAGATCCCATAACAATGAACGCTTTTTTTATTTCAGCAAAAAAACAACGAGGGTCATCACTGATCGAGGTTTTGGTCGCGCTTGCCATTGTATCAATTGCGCTGGTGGCGGTGATGTCAACGATTACGCTTGTCGTTCGCTCACAACGATCAAGCGAACAACATCAACATCTCGTGTACTATGCAAAACAACCGCTTGAGTGGTTGCACGCGTATCGGGAAAAAGTAGGTTGGGCGGAGTTTGTTGCCTCTCTTCAAACCGCAACCGCCGATTCACACAGCGTGTGGTGTGTTCCCACGCTCCCCGCGCTTCCAACGGTTGTGGACGGAACAACCTTGAATACCGAAACCTTTTTAACGACAGTTGACGGATGTACAGATTTTATTCCCACAACCTCTTTTTTGCGAACGGTCGTGATTACCATCACAGCCGATGAGGTTACCGCAGTATCGCAAGCACGGTTAGATGATGGATCCGATGCCGAACTATCCTCATCTTTAGAGATGAACTACAAAAAAAGGATTGATTGATGAAGATTAATCACAAATCAAAATCAAGTCAACGTGGTTTTACGCTCATCGAGCTGATCATCGTGATTTCGGTTTTTGTGCTGATTTCATCTGCGATTGTTGGCGTGTTTCTCACAACGCTTCGAAGTGATGAGCACATCTCGATTAGCACCGATCTCAAACAACAGGGAAGCGTTGCCCTCACCCACCTTGAGGCGATGGTGCGAAACGCGCAGCGGATTTCTGTGTGTGAATCAGATCATCTTGAGTTGATTAATGCTGATTTTGGAAAAACAACGCTTCAAACAGATAGTGATAGAATCGCGAGCGCTTCCGGCAGTTCGGTTTCCTATTTTACGGATGCGTTTGTGCTCGTTCCCGATGCATATCCACTCACGTTTTCTTGCTCAACGGGGGTTGGAGAAACGTACAGTTCGGTGAGCATTTCTTTTGGACTACAAATTAAGCAAGAACGTTCGGTTGCTGTTCCCGCCACGCAAGTATTTCAGACAACCGTGACTTTGAGAAAATGAGAACATTGCGTACAATGAACATATGAAACATTTTTTTCCAGATTTTCATTTGTATACCGAACGGCAATACGCAAAACAGTCGGGGCAAGTCGCGCTTATCGCGATGCTTGTGATGGCGGTTGTATTAGGGGTGGGCGTGTCGGTTGCGAATCGATCGGTGCAAGATATTGCACTTTCACGTCAGGAACAGAACAGTTCCTCAACCTTTCAATCGGCAGAGACCGTGCTGGAAGAGGCGCTGTCTCAGGCGGATTCATTTTCAAACGACGCGGTTTCGGGAAGTGTGGATGGATACGGAGAGTACGCGATTACTCCACAACTCGAAAAACTCGATTTTTCACTTCTCGAAGGTGAGTCGGTAATGATTCCTCTGGCGGTTCCTGTGGATAGTGCGGGAACGCTTGTTCTCGAATGGAATCAGAAAAATCCACCCGAAGGTGGTGCGCAACAAGCATCATTGTTGATTACTCGCTACTTTTATTCTGCGACATCGAATACGTATTGGTCGAAAACGGCAGCCTATAACGGAAGAGACTGTGATCCCGAAGATCCGTCCGATCCCACCTGTTTTGAAGCATCGGGTGAAGATATAAGCGCAGATGGAAACTCCGCCTTTACACGCAGATTAGAATTTTCTCCAGGAAATTCATCGACAAGTGAAGAACGTGTGTTTTCTGTTCGTGCGCTTTCTTCCGATACAAACATTCGAGTTTCCGGCACGGCGTTAGGATCGGATGCCGTTCAATGGAGCGTTGTTGCGAAGGCGGAAAACACCGACGGGGATGAAAAAAAAGCGATTCAAGTGATTCGATCGCTCCCCATGCCCCTCTCTTTTCTTGAATTTTCTATGATTTCTGGGACCGATATTGTAAAGACAACACCGTAAACGTTTGCTATGATGATAGGTAAAGGACTGCCCATGGGATTACATATTGGATTAGATGTCGGAACATACTCGATAAAAACGGTTGCGTTGCGACAGCAAAAAAATGCGTTCATCGTTGAGCGCGCATCAATGATCGCCAATCCGCTTGGACTGGTGATTCCATCGCAACAAGCCGACCGCGATCGATTTGTCGAACTTCTCAAGCACATGATAAAGGATCAAACTATTCCTTCTGGAGAAGTGCATGTTGGACTTCCCGAGGCGTTTGTTTCAACAAAAATCGTAGAAATGCCCCATCTTTCCGATCAAGAACTTTCCTCGGCGGTTGGATGGCAGGCAGAACAGTACATTCCCATTCCCGCAGACGATCTTCAGTTGGAATATCAAGTGTTGTATCGCCCACCAAAAAACGATCCCTCGCAAAAAATGCGTGTGCTCATGATTGGCGTTTCAAAGACATTTGTCACGAGTTATGTTGATTTATTTTATCAAGCTGGTCTTGATGTGCGCTCATTAGGCACGCAGACGATGTCGATTTTTCGACTCGCGAACTTGGATCACACACTCCCCACCACGCTGATCGTGAACATCGGCGCAACCACCACCGATATGGTTGTGGTGCACAACCACGAACTCGCGTTCACGTATTCGTATCCCAACGGTGGTGCGGTGCTCAGTCGCGCCATTGAACGTGGTTTGGGGCTTTCCGCTTCACAAGCCGAGGAATACAAACGAACCTACGGCATGGATGAGACGCAGCTCGAAGGGAAAATTAAACAAGCAATGATGCCAATTTTTCAACCGTTCATGAACGAAATGCAAAAAGCGATGCAGTATTTTTCTGGATCATTTAAGGGTGCAACTGTGCAAAAGATACTGGTAGCAGGAGGTGGATCGGCGATGAACTCGATCTCGGCGATTCTCGCAGAGCAGTTCCAAGTTGAAATTGCTCCCTTCATTCCATCACAAATGGTTTTTGCGCCAACAGTCAAGGTGCTTCCCGCGGATATTCCATCGTACGTTGTGAGTTTTGGCTATGCGCTTGAGGGTGTTCTATGAATATGCCCGTAACTCCTTCCATCAATTTTTTACGTGACCGCGAACGCGAACTTGAAAGACAGTTGCGCAGAGATAAGCAGATTTCATTTTTTACCTCGGTTGGCTTGGGAATGTTTATGGTTCTCTTAATCGGTGTTATGGGAGGATCGTGGTATTTACAAAATAAAATCGAGAACGCCAAAAAACAAATCGAGGTGGCCAAAAAAACACTGCAATCGAAGAGAGCGATTCAACTTGATTATGTGATTTACGCGCAAAAAGTCACGTATCTTTTTTCGATGAACCAAGAGCGCGTTGCAAAACAAGACGCGGTGCGGTTTCTCCAGTCGTTGGTGAAACAAGGCAGTGTACTTACCGATCTCACCCTGAAAAACGAGTCGCGATCACTATCGTACGTAATCAATGCAAACGATGTTTTTGCGTTTATCGAAACATTTCGCGCATTGCGCGCAGACTCGATTGATAAGAAAAAATACACGGTATCAATGCAGAATTTTTCGCGAAAAGGCGATGGAATGTACACCATTACTGGTCAACTCTCCTACTCCGTTCCAACCGAGAAAAAAGGAAAATAACATGCCGATACTTCCATCATCTTCAGCAAAAACCACTTCAGCACTACGAGCAAACAATTTTCGTGATCGCAGATATCTTCTTTTTTCGGTATTGGCTTGGGTGGTGATGGGACTTTTGGTGTGGAAAGTGATGCTCCCCCGCTTCGAGTTGTTCCGTTCGTATCAATCTGAACTTAAAAAACAACAGTCTGATCTTTCCACATTACAATCGAGAATCGCATTTTTAGATCAATTTAATACCGAAGAGTACCAACAGTTACGCGCGCAGATTCACTCCCTTCTCCCATCGTCGAAACCTTTCCTCATTAGTATGTACTCATTACAAAAACTCGCCGATCAAACGGGAGTTCGATTTGTTGGAATCTCCGTCTCCCCAGGATTGGTATCAACAGATGAAGCATCGCTCAATACTCAAAAACGTCGTGAGGAAGTTTCAAAACTCGCGCTTGAAATTACACTTATGGGAACAGCAGAACAAGTGCAAACATACATCGGCGAAATGCAGAAAATCGCGCCTGTTTTCGATCTTGAAAAGATTGAATTAGGCTCGGGAAAATCGTCAAAAACATCGATTGGAAAAACAATCGAAGGTGTAAATACCGAAAAAGAAAGTTCGGAATCTGGAAAGGTTTTTCTTTCAAAACTCACGGTGTCTGCATTTTATATGGACACAATTCCCGAGTTAACCGGTGACACATTACCAATATTGCGTGCCGAACTCAACGATTTTGCAAAAACGCTTCGATCGGTGAAGGAAATCGTGAATATGAATGAGATTCTTCAGGCGCTTGAGGCATCACAATCTGCGGGAAAAGAAAATCCGTTTGAGAGATAAAAATTTAACGAGAAAAATAGTGTCGAAAAAAATTAGATCGCTTCGGAACCAACGGCCTCGGATGTCTCAAGAGGCGCTGATTCAGCAACCTCAACACGAACCAAAATACCTTCTTTGACTGCACGAACCTTTGCGAGTGTTCGAATGGCAAAAATGATATGTCCCTGTTTTCCAATGATTTTTCCGAGATCTTCGGCGTGTGCGTGAATGATGTAGGTTTTTACACCTTCCGCTTCGCGTTCCTCAATCATCACATCTTCGGGATGATCAACGAGGTGATTCACAATGTATTCAAGAAGAGATTTCATAGTCTTTGAATGAAGCCTTTATTTTTTGATTGCCATTCTTTTTGCGAGGCTTGCAACCGTTGTCGTTGGCTGAGCGCCTTTTTTTACCCATGCGTCGTACTTTACAAGATCAAGAACGATCTCTTTTGGTGTTGAAGATGGGTTGTAATGTCCAAGGAGGTCGATATATTTCCCGTTTATCTTGCTTTTCGCCTCTGCCACCACAATACGGTAGGTGTAGACGCGTTTTCGACCAGTGCGAACCAATTTTAGCTTAACCATACGTTTTCTCCTTCAAAGTTTGAGTAGCAAGTGTATCACACCTCGATTCGTTACTCAAGTGATTCTTTTTGATCGAGGTGCAAGGATGGGGTGTCGTGTTGTGTGAGTTTTTCGAGCGCTTTACGCGCGCATCGTTGTTGTGCTTCTTGCTTATTTCTTCCCGTTTCTTGAGCAAAAACCTCTTTTCCAACCTCAACCGTCATCGTAAACGTCTTTTGATGTTCCATACCCTCTTCTCGTATCACCTTGTAGACCGGTAGCGGGAGTTTTCGGGCCTGTAAATACTCTTGAAGCATGCTCTTGTCGTCTTTTTCGAGTCGAAGTGCGCGAATCTCGGAGGCCAATGGAAATAAACAGTCACGCAAAAACGCATCGACCGGCTCAAAACCTTGATCGAGGTACAGCGCGCCAAGAAATGCCTCAAACGTATCCGCGAGGATGGACGCATTTTCTCTTCCGCCCGTTTTTTCCTCACCTTTGCTCATGTGAATGAGTTGACCCATCTCGAATTTTCGTGCCATATCGGCGAGTGTTGTGGTTTTTACCAGCGAAGATCGTAATGCGGTGAGCATTCCTTCGGGTTCTTGAGGAAACTGTTCGAAGAGGTAGCGCGAACACGCGAGTTCTAGCACTGCGTCGCCCAAAAACTCAAGTCGTTCATTCGATTCCTCAACTTCTGCGGTCTCATTTAAGGCTGATCGATGAATCCACACTTGATTTTGAAGCAATGGTGAGTGAATATCGGGGAGCGTGGGTGTCATATGTATACGTTTTCTATACTTCTTCGAGCACGAGTTCCACCAAATTCGCAACGCGGACTGGTTCAAATACGTTCATCATGCGCTTTACCTCACGTTTGGGGAGGAGTATCTCAAACTCATCTTCAATATGAGAAACAAGCATCGCGATCTCTATCTCCGACATGCCAAGATCCTCATGCAGATCAGCCGAAGGGGTGACATCAGAAAGCTCTGACCCCGTGACTTCGCTTACAATTTCAGCAATACGTTTATAGATGGACTGGGCGGTTTGATCCATATTTGTTCCTTCGTGCAGTTACAGCGTTGTTTGAGGGGTGGAAGACGCTTCTGAGATGTGTTGTGGTGTTTGTTGATGTTGTTGCTTTGCAATTGCCGCGAGGACGCCATTTACAAACTTCGACGAACTCTCGGCTCCAAATTCTTTCGCAATTTCAACAGCCTCGTTGATCACAACTTTCTCTGGAGTCTTTCCCTCTATCAATTCATACACGCCCACGCGAAGAATTGCAAGGTCAATTTTATTTAATTCATGAAGGGGGAATGTCGGCGCGCTGAGTTGAATGCGCGCGTCAATCTCCTCTACTCGATCTAAAAGGGGGCGAATCGTTTTTGTTTTTCGAATATTTTTTCGATCTGCACCAGAAAATCCTAGACAAAACGCCTCTTTTACAAGTGCGGTCCGACGGATGTGTCGTGGGTCGAGAGGGGTACTGGCAGGCAAGTTCATGATGTCGTTATGCGGTCTTTTTTGCTGCCGATTCAGCTCGTATTGCTGCCGGTGAGCCGTAAGCGTGGCATTCGGGGCATTCTGTGTGAGGCAACTTTTTCGCACCACACGATTTACAGACAACAAGTGTCAATTTTGGTGGACGAATCTGGCTTTGGCGCTTGCCCGCACGAGATTTCGAGTGTCTTCGTTTTGGAAGTGGTCCCATAGTTGAGGTATTGTATGCCAGATCCCGCAAGATGGCAAGAGGGTCTTCAGGGGATATTATTGATTTCTCGCTGTGGTCGAATGATATCGAGTCGCTGAGGACGGAGATGGATCGATCCATCACCAAAAGTCATCGCCATAAGAAATGTGCGCAAAGTGGGCGTGCGAAGCATTCGTAATTTATGTTCCCAATCGGATACATAGTCTGGATTTCTTGATTGATCAGCGCGAGCTCTAAGAGCTTGCTGATATCTTTCGATTCTTTTTTCATGAGATGTTCCCCAAGATTTGATGTTTTCTACACGATTGCTGATATAAAAATCCCACTGACTTGGTTCGATGACCCAAGTCGCATCGTTTTCGCGAACAACCATCATCGAGAGAAGTATCTTTCGGAGCTTTCTTGCTCTCGGAATATTTCCAATGAGAAGTTCATCGGGAACTAAAAAAAGATGAAGGAATGGTTCAATTTGCCATTCATTTTCCAATAGATCGATATAGGTTGTCTGTTGTTGGAAATCAATGTGAGGTGTTTTTGGAAGTTCGAGTTCATATGGAATCCTTTCAGTAAGCCAAATCATCAAAAAATCGTGATCAGACTGCTCACTTGTTGTCCAAAGAGTTGATCCCACAGGAATTGCGATATATTGATCTGGAGAAAATCCTTTTTCAGATAGAGTCTTTTCGAGAAAATCTCTTCCCACTTTTCTATGAAGAAGCGTTTCTTCAGTTAAAAGAGGATGTTTGCAGAGTTTAGTTACAAAAGAGTCAATAACAAGTTGCCCAAGCGATGGATTTTTCAACACTGCTTTCTCAATTGCGTCGCGATCGAGCAATTTTGATAGTCCCGTTTCAGGATTACGAAAATGATTGATCATTCTCATGTTGGATGTTGGATGCCAACCCTCATCGTTCAATGTAATGGGACTGTTTCGCATGACTTGCAATCCTAGTTTCGGGAAAGCGGATGCTTTGTCGAGGTAACTAACGGTTTTTGGAAGTTGTAATTGTGTGAGATGCTCTAGAAAGTGTTGATCGGGACCGTACCACATATATGGGATTAAAATTGCACCATTTTTTGCGACAATAATGGAATCTGTGATCGTTGCCTTCGTCCCGCTTCGTTTTAATGAAAGCCTTTTTCCTATCAATACATGTCGATGAGAACTCATCATCTTTTCTTCCATTTCGCCGCAGGTCCACCCAGTTGAACTTGTGGGAATTCCCAAGTTTGGAATGACAGTAAAATCGTCATACACAATAGGAGTGGTGTATTCTTTTTGAAGAAAAATGCGTTGCTCGGGAGAAAGTGTGTTCCAATTTGAAAGCAAAAGGACAAACGCTTGCATCTCACGTAATTGAGGAAACTTTTCTTCACAGATGAGTTGATGTACCAATTCAGAAACGCGCGTGCGAAGAGCGGGTTCAGCAAGTGCGATTTTAAAGTATCGCAGTTTATTGAGCTCAACGATTGAAAAGGGTTTAGCCTCAATCTCATCAAGAAATGCTAGAAATTGAAGTAGCTCTTCAACTCGACTGTACCCGTCATGAAAATATTCGCGCCACCGCATCCACTCAAGATTGCTGTCATTGCGAAGTTCTTGTGAATTGACGGGCATACAGGTATTTTAGCATTTAGATAACAGTTTATTTTATAAAAAGTTTGAAGATACTTCCCCCTTCCTTCCCTTTCCCCTCCAAACCGATATACTAGGAGTATGTCCCAACAGTCCTACCGCGCAACGATCGAGTCACTTGATTCCAACGGCGCAATTCGCGTGCGTATTATCGACGAGGCGGGGGCGGTGCGCTTTGTGTTGGCTGAGAACGCGATTGATGACAAACAGACCTCTCGCTTCGAACTTGGTCAAACCTACATTGTAACCAAACAACCATCCGATCAAGGTGATCGTTTCCTCATTACCGATGTGTACCGCGTCCCCGCGCTTGGGTGGCTAGGACTGGCGTTTTTTCTCTGCACCTTGATTATCGGACGATTTCGCGGACTGTTTTCATTAATTGGAATGGCAGTTTCCTTTTTGATCATTTGGTTTTTCTTGCTTCCAATGTTGCTCAAAGGTGTTGAGCCACTTTTCATCACAGTAGCGACCTCGGTGATTATTGTTCCTGTGACATTTTTCCTTTCGCATGGATTTGGAAAGAAAACAAATGTTGCACTTATCGCAACGGTGATTTCATTGTTTTTTTCAGGCTTACTTGCGATGCTTGCGGTAGAACTTTCGCGATTAACAGGACTTTCATCGGAGGAAGCGGGATTTTTATTAGTTGAAAATGGAGATCGCATCAATTTTCAAGGATTACTTCTTGCTGGAATCATGATTGGTATGCTCGGTGTTTTAGACGACATTACCATTTCACAATCCGCAATTGTTTTTGAGTTGAAAGAGGCAAAACCTACCATGACCCCGAAACAATTATTTCATCACGCGATGGAAGTTGGTCGCGATCACATTGCGTCGATGGTGAACACGCTTGTTCTTGCGTATACGGGTGTGGCACTTCCCCTTGTAATGTTGTTTGTAAACAGTGGTCAACCGTGGTGGTTCATGCTCAACAGCGAGTTGATTGCGGAGGAAGTCGTGCGTACGCTTGTTGGCAGCATTGGCTTGATTACCGCGGTACCGCTTACTACCTTGATCGCCGCCCGAGTTGCGGGAAAATCTAAGAAGTAAGCGCGTTTTTACATTCCTCAATTAGTGAAGTATCGAAAAACGATGCAAACCGCATCCCACTCCACCCGTGTTGACGTGTGCCAACAATTTCCCCGGATCCACGAGATCGTAAATCAAGTTCCGCGAGTTCATTTCCATCGGTGATTTCGCAAAACTTTTGTAATCGATCGGATTGCAACTCGGGGGTTGTGGTGAAAAGAAAACAGTACGCCTGTTGACCCGCTCTCCCCACCCGACCTCGCAACTGATGTAACTGCGCAAGACCGAACCGTTCCGCCCCTTCGATTATCATGATTGATGCATCGGGCAAATCAATGCCAACCTCAATCATGCTGGTTGCAACGAGAATCTGGATTTTTTTGTTATGCATTTCTTGCAGAATTTTTGTTCGCTCATCCTGAGCAACTTTTCCATGAATGAGTGCGGTTTTGCGATCTGGGAACGCTTTCGAAATTTCAGTAAATGTTTTTTCGGCTGATTTCACCTCAATTCGATCAAGTTGTGTTGATTCATAAATAAATGGACAAACCACGATGAGTTGTTGATTTTCTGCTAATTTTTGATCGATCCATTCGTACGCTTTTTTTCGTTTGTTTTCTGAAACGAGTTTTGTTAACACTTTTCGTTTTTTTGATTCGATCATATCTAATGTACTGATGTCGAGATGTGAAAGCGAAGTGAGCGCTACGGTGCGTGGAATTGGTGTTGCGGTCATGGTAAAAACATGAGGCTTGGTTTTTAGTTTTGATTTTTCAAATGCGTTGCGTTGCTCCACTCCAAATCGATGCTCTTCATCTACAACCACTACTGCTGGATGTAGCGCTTCTATCTGTGATAGTAGCGCATGCGTTCCGATATATATTTGAGCGTCAAGATTGATTTGTGTTTGCGCGATTACAAGTTGTGTTTTGATACCCAAAAGAGAAAAGATTTTTGTAAGAAAATTGTCATGTTGTTGTGCAAGAATTTGCGTTGGTGCAATCAAAAACGCTTTTTGTTGATTGATTGCAGAGGTGTACAACGTGAATCCCGCGACAACTGTTTTTCCCGCTCCAACATCGCCTTGAATAAGTCGTTGTGCGGGATATGTTTGCGAAAGATCCATCACACAATCCATGATGGTTTGCGTTTGAGTTGGCGTGAGTGAAAAAGGGAGCGCGTTGGTGAATTGTTGTCGCTGCTGGACCGTCATCTTGAGTGGCGTTGCTCGCATTGATAAACGCTTGTGTTTTTCTGCTTGCGATTGTTGAAGTAGCGCAAACACTTCTTCAAACGCGAGACGTTTGTGATAGCGAAAAACGTCGTCGAGCGAATCTGGAAAGTGAAGGTATTTCAGGCTGTCAGCCAATGAATGGAGGTGATGCTCGTGTAAAAACTGATCAGAAAAAGAATCCACGATCTTAATATTTGGAAATGTTGTCGCGATCATTTTGCGAAGCATGCGTGAAGTAATCCCCTGCGTTTCAGGATAGATTGGCACAAGTCGACCGCTGTGAAGCTGCTCAACCCCCTCGTGTTCTATCTTTTCAATTGCTGGATTATTCAGCGACTTTTTTCCGTGAAATTCCTCAACCATTCCGCTAAAAAACGCCTCACTTCCTTTGCGCAACTGCATAAGCAAATATGCCTGATTAAACCATGTCGCCTCGATTTTCCCCGAGCTATCTTCCAGCACCGCGCGGATAATCTCGATGTGTCGCGTTTTTGCGGAAAACTTTGTGATGCTTCGTACCTGCGCGCGAACGGTGACCTTGTCGCCGACCTCCACCGCCCCAATCGCCTTCTGCTCCCGAAAGTCTTCATATCGAAATGGAATGTGATAGAGCAAATCTTGAACAGAAATGATCTCGAGTTTTTCCAGCGTGTTCGCCGTTTTTTCTCCAACTCCAGGAACATCCTGAATTGATGAGGAAAACGATAACAAGCCTGAGTTTGTCATATGCGTATTGTAGTACCCGAAAACACATCTGTGGGAGTATTAAAAAAACAACACGGCTTGTGAAACGGTTCCCAAGATCATCGCGAGCGCGATGAAGATGAAAATGATGCGAAAGATTTTTTGTGCGCGTTTGGAAAACATATACTTTTTACTCCGTAGCTTATCTTCTATTATGTAGAATTTTGTAGTTTTATGTCAACAGACATTAAATATTGGATGAGCTCGGGTGATAGTGATTTTCTTGCTTGTTCCGTAAGACCAAGCGATGTTCCTTGATGAGAGTGATTGAATGGATGCCTTGGATAGTTTGGATTTCCGTCTGGAGTAAAGAAAAGTGAACCAAGCTCATTATATGAAAATGATTCCTGTATCTTATCGGCCGATCTGTGATGTTGAATTGATTGTTGCTGTTGTTCATCAATAAACCGTATAGATTTGTAACCCAACGATTGTAATATTTGTATACTCAGCGTAAGAATGCAGTTCTCGATTTTCGAAGAAAGTTTTCGTTCGATGCGGTCGATTGCAAAATTTCCAGGAATTGCTTTAAAAAGATACTCTGTGAGGAAATATATATTTGGTAGAACATATCGGTTAGATTCTCGAGTGAAATGAGTCTCGATCACGTATTTAAAAAAATCCTTTAATGTCGATTGGGGTGTTTTATCTGAACCATTTTGAAAAGATTTCAAGTATTTGTCAGCATTCTTCATCTTATTGATAGGTGTAGTATTCAGCTCAGATGTGATTCTCTGTATTGCCGAAATAAGCATCGTTGGTGTTGCTCGATCTCCGGCAGGATTCAATCGCGTAGTCCAGATGGGGATATTTTCTGAGATTCGATCTGAAATGGATTCATTAGAAACATCTTTTTGGGAAAAAACATCCTCTGTGAAAAATTTTGGTTTTTTGATAACGAATTGAATTTCAATTATTCCTTCCCAAATACCTGTTGTGATGTGAGCAAACCATTCTATTGGACCATCCCTTGTTTCAATTGGTGGCAAATCGAATCTTTTCCCGACTAAGGTTAATGCTTCTTTTCCTATTTCTCCTAAACGTATCCATTTTTTCCAATCTGGTAGTTCTACGTTCGTAGGCCGTCGCCAACAAAATCTTTCGTACAATTCAGTTGTTGGGAAAAAGCTGCTTTCCCCCCAATTACCAAAATCATGGGTTAAAATACGTTTGTAGACAGTGTAGTTCACATGTGAAAATAATTTTAAGGCAATTTTGAAAGCCTCATTAGGTTTTTTGAGCAGAACTTTTTCGGGAAGGGCGGGACGTAATTTTTCTACAATCTCTTGATAGGCCGAATCAAACTGAGAATCTTCTCGTTTCATCACTCCACCCGGAAATAATTTCGTTTCCCCACCTTCAATACGCATGGAATGGAAAGTTTCGTTAATCCATCAAGCACCTTCACTCCATCAACCTCTACTCCACCCTGCTCGATGAGTCGGCGAGCCTCTCCGGTACTCGCGCACGACCCAGAAGCAATCACCGCGCTCAACACGGTTGCACTTTCCTCAACGTGTAAAACTGGAAGATTGGAAGGAAGTTCTTTGTGCTGTATTGTGCGCTCAAACGCTTCTTGAGCAACATGTGTCGCATCCGATCCGTGTATCGAATTCGTTACCGCAAATGCCATTTCTTTTTTAAAGTCCATGGGATGAAGCTCACCCTCCGCTACCTGTTGTTTTCTTTTCTCAATCATTTCCAGAGGAGTATCAGTCAACAACTCAAAATACACCGGCACCACCTCGTCCACAACGCTCATCAACTTTCCGTACATATCCTCGGCTGTCGCGGTGAGCGAAATAAAATTATTCAGACTTTTTCCCATCTTGCGCCCATCACTTCCGACCAACAGCGGAACACTCATCACAAATTTTTCTCGATTGTTCAGTTGTTTCTGCAACTGACGACCAACCATCATGTTAAACAGTTGATCGTTTCCACCAATTTCAAGATCAACATCCATCGCGACAGAATCAAAACCTTGCATTAAGGGATAGATCAACTCATGAGCAAAAATAGGCAGATTGTTTTTCATGCGCTCCTGAAACATGTCACGCTCGAGGAGTTGTTGGACCGTTGTCGTTGCCATAAGTTTCACTAAGTCCGCAAAACGCAACGGATCGAGCCAATCTCCATTTTTTTTGATTGTGATGCGCGAAAAATCCAAGATTTTTGAAGCTTGCTCTTTCCATGTTGCAAAGTTCTGATCAATTTCCTCGTCGGTGAGCATTGGGCGTGTTTTATCCTTCCCCGTCGGATCGCCAATCTTCACCGTCCCATTCCCGATCAACAAAATAACCTCATGTCCCAACTCCACAAACTGTTGGAGTTTGCGCAACACAACCGCGTGACCTAAATGCAGTTGATTCCCCGTCGGGTCAATTCCCAAATACAGTCGAATCTTTTTTGC
Source organism: Minisyncoccota bacterium (assembly GCA_003487265.1). GTDB lineage: Bacteria > Patescibacteriota > Microgenomatia > UBA1400 > UBA12028 > UBA12472. The sequence continues at coordinate 31,079 of DNEP01000001.1, read as the reverse complement.
ATCCATGAGTTTTTGAAGCCCATCGACCGACGGTAAAACCGTTTCAACGCCTCGGGTGAGAACGGAATGTGATGTGTGCATGCGATCCTTTATTTGTGATTGTGATAATGAAGTTTACATCACTATTGTACCTCAACTTTCTTCTATTTTTCAGTGGCGAACTTGGATATACTGAATGCAATGACAACTGCGTTTTTTGAACAATCAGCGATAGGGCTTCAGGGGTTTCCATCTAAAGAAGGCGCGCATCCTGCTGTTCAACATCATCAAGAAAAAAACGATCTTCTTTTTTTTCAAAGGCATCAGCGCATGATGCGAATGTATGGGAACAATTGGGAAAACGAGTATGAAGGGGGGGAACAGTTCACCTGTAGCAATGGCCAACATGCAGATGTCTATGGTCGACTAGATGCGGTGCATGGTATTGAGCAAGATTCCTCACGCGTCACATGGCTCGAAAATATTGTTCATAAACTTGCCGGAAATGATCCAAAATTGCAAAATGTCCGCGTGTTTGTGTTGGAACGCGGAGTTATTCCCAACGCGCTTGTTATGTCTGATAGGACGCTTGTGATCTCGAGTTCACTATTTCACGTACTGCATTCTGAAGATGAGTTTGCGTCGGTGTTAGCACACGAATTAAATCATTTATCGCTTGATGTCTTTGCGCGAAACGTTTTTGGAGTGGCGAATGTAGGATACGAGTGGATTCACGAGTTTGCAGCAGACGTATTGGTTAAAAATCGACTTGAGAATGCTGGATACAACTCACTTGCATTTGCTTCTGCAATTCGAAAACTTGAACAGTTTATTAAAGACAGTCAATCCTACCTGTTACAAAACGTGTCCCTTCGTTCTCGCGATTTTTCACATCAAACGGCAGATATGCGCGCAACGGAAACGGTTGGACAACATTTTGTCCTTCATTCTGAAACGAGTATGAAGAAAACAATCGGCATTTCAGAAGAATTTTCCGAACCACTGGTGCCTACACAAAAAGAGTATGTCACTTGGTTGTTGCGTAATTTTAAAACGGATGAAGCGATAGAAATGATGCAGACACTCCATCCGAGCGATTTATATGACGTAATAGAAACAATCCGAGAGAAAAGATGGTGGGCGGGAACGGAAAAGCAGAAACAAGAAAAAAAACAGTGTGAACGCGTTGTTGTTGAGTATTATCGGTTGTTGCTATCTCGAACACGTGGAAAAATGACAAATGATGAACGATTCTACACCGTGTTTTTCGAAAAAGAGGTGGAAAAAGACTCTTACGATTATGGCGGTTCTTATGTTCGAGGACACGTTGAAGAATTGCGCATGTTGTATCAAATGACTGGACAAGATTGGGCGTTCTATTTGAACAAGATGTCCGATATTTTCCAGCCAACCAATGATTATTTTCAGAGAAGAAACGAGATATACAAAACGAATCAGGGAAAACCCGATTTTTTACAGATCATTTCGTCTTCGCGGATACTTCTTTCTCGAGATCAAAACGCAAGACTTTCTTCACAAACAGTATGTGAGTTGTTGCAAGCACTTTTTCATTTGGAAACTCAAATACCTAGTGAAAAATCTTTAGAACCAACATTTACATTAAATAGGGTGAATGACGAAATCGAAATGCTTTTTATGAACGTGTTTTTTCCATCACGACTTGAATTTTCGTATTTTCCAGATTTACACAGGAAATATATTCAAGAAACACTAGATCTTCTTCTCACCTATCCTCTCGTGTTACAACGGATGCCTTGGACATCGATTCGAAAAAACCTTTCTTTTTATTCAAATCCTTTTTCGAGTATGGTCATTTCATGGATAGACGCAAACGGTTTAGATGAGCCAGAAACATCAAAAAAATTATTTACAGACGTCGCTGAAGAGTGGTCATTTACCTTACTTTCTGATTTGCAGGTTGCAGCAGAGCAGAAAGGGGGAGTCCTATCAGTTGAACAGTATGAAGAGATCCAAAAACGAACAGAATATCTTTTCTCATCTGAAATGAGATTCCCTCCCCAGATGTCAACGAAGCAAGATCTTCTCTCATGGATCAATGATCATGTCCGATCGGTGCTTGCACAAATGGACACGATGATAGTGCGTGCGCCCTATAATATCGAATTCATTCATCACTTGCCAGCAAAATTTCAAGAAAACTTTTCTTTTCCTATTGGATATTTTTCTAATCCTCCCTACTCAAGTGATTCTCTTCGAGACTATTTTCAAAAATATCATACGTATCCGTTTTCTTCTGCGAAGAATGAAGAGTTTATTGAGGAGTTGTTTTCAAATCTTGAAGTTTCATCAAAATATCTTCAGTTAGCACAAAAAATATTCGTTATTCGTGCGCTTTTTTCAAAAAATGAAGATGCGGATGAGTACCGACTTATCTTAGAGGAAACAATAAATAGTGCAGACATCGAGTGGGAGTCAATGTCGTCTGAATTCATTTTATATCTTTTAACGAACATTCTTGACAGTACAATGCGAATCTATGACGTCGGATTATTATCCACCAATTTTACTCAATTTTCTTTTCCTCAATCGAAAACAGTATTTGGGTGGTACGACAGAGATCAAAAGGATTATTCCGATTTTTCAAATCTACGACCGATTCAGGTATTGTTGAGTAGGGATAATGGAATCTCAGAAGAGAAACAACTTCATCAATTTATTTTTCAAATCTTTGGATCTGGAAAGGTGTCGCCTTATTCGAAAAAGATGTCGAAAAAGATTTTCGGAAGTGAGTTGATGGAGATTCTCGAATATTCCGATCTTATGAAAAACATCGAACACGCATTTGATTCCACAGACAACCCAGCGTTGATCTTAAACCAAATTCGTATATTGGAGAATGCCTTTCCATACTCAGCATCGGGGAGAATTGAATTTATTATTCAACGGATGTATCTGCATTTATTAAAGATATCAACTGATTCATTGCGTGAAAAGATACTTTTTTATACTGTAAAACAAGACGCCATTGGATATGAGGGATATGTATATCTCTGTGATCAAATTCAGCATTACGATGAGTATCTATTTTTGCGGAAACATGTTGGTCAAGCAGTGGATCAGAAAATGAATGGATCGATGAAAACTTCGATCGTTGCGACTGCTGATTATTTCGCTTCACATGTAATTGACCATGCGTACGAGTTGGTGAGCTCAATCTCGACTGATGACAAGATTCGGTTGAATACACAAAATGCCGCTCGATGGTTTTTTATGCTGGTTCACACAGAATCCGTTTCAAATAAATTACGATTAAGTAATGCGTATCTTCGCTATAATCCAGAAACGAAAAAGTTCGTCATGGCACCAATATTTGAAAATCTTTTTATGAGTTTCGCGGACAGTATTGAACGTTTGCATCTATTAGGTCCGATTGAGCGTTTTTACATTTTATTGCGATCGTTTTCTGAAAAGGGCGGCATTTTAGATTTGAGTAAAAATGAGATTCTTCACATTTTCTCTTCCTTATTTAATCTGGATCAATTGGGAATGACGTTTCTTCAAAACATTTTACGTCATACAGATCGAGCGCTGCTCGCATTTCCACTTGCACAATCTCTAAAGGAAAAACTGTTTCAAACATATGATGCTTCTTTAGTTGATTACGACTATTTTGTTCATGCAATAGAAAAGAAAAAAGGGGCACCGAATGAGTTTGATGATGTTACCCTATCTCTGTTCAAAAACATTGGGACACGTGAGTCTTTTAAATCGATTCTTTCTTCGAGAACAGATAATATTACTGAACAGAAAACGATGTATAAAAAAATATCTTCAACATCGAACCTTTTTGAGGCGACGCAACGAGTTGGTCGTGTGAGAAGGGCGATTTTAGAGAAATTATCGGAACGGTATTTGCAAACTGAAGAAAAAAAACACGAATCTCAAATTCGTTCTTTACTTGATGTTCTTCAGATGGCAGGAGCGGGTGTTGTTCGTATGGCGCAATTTTCAACCTTGTTTTGGAAATTCTCACCAGAGGATAGAAAACAGTGGCGTGATTCGATGGATAAAAATCGCAGCATGGTGAAGGCGCAAATTTGGGAAAATGCGTACAACATGTGTTTAGCAAAAGACACTGATACACCAGAAATGCGCGAATCGAGGGTACAACTTGATACATATCTTCGATCAATCGAGATTTCTGATGTGATTACCGCTGGAAGTATCCACTCGGTATGGAACGCGAAAAAAATGGATGGAACAAAACTGGTTCTTCGTTTCGTAAACTCGAATGCAGAATGGATAACAACCGAAACAAAACATGCGATAGAGGTTGCCACGCAAGCTACAGAACAGCAGTCAAAAAGAAAATGGAAACGAGAGCTAGGGATCATCAAAATGCTCAATCAAATATCATATGAAACCGTGGTGAGAACAATATATGATTCGAACTTTCTTGAGGATGACACATCGTATACGCATGTTGTTGAACAATATCGTCAAGAAAATCCACAGGGAACACTGTATGTGCCAAAAATTGATTTTTATTCACCTTTGTTGAAATCGGAATATCACGCATCGCAAGATTTTTCAGGCTCCACATTGAATACACGAATACAAAACGGAGAAGATGCGATTGTTGCAGATCGTCTTGAGGAAATTACATCATTTATGCAATATCAATTGGATTTTGAAAAACATAAAGTGGTTCGAGAAGGAGAGGAGTGTGTGATATATCACTCCGATCCACACGAGGGAAACTTTTATGTTGCCGAACAAACGGCAATCCTTGATCGCGATTTATATCTTCACTTGTCAAAACAAGATTGCGAATTACATCAAACATTAATGACTGGTACTGTTGGCGAACAAGAATTGAAGTACATGATTGAGATGATCGTGCAATCAAATCCTCACGTATCATCGACTTCACTTAAATCCAGAATAGCAAACAGAGTGCTGATTCGGGTTGGGATGGAAGATTTTGTTCAACGAATAATGAAAAAACCAGATCAAGTTTCATTACTCATCACGCTGTTTCAGGAAATAACCGATTTGAAATTGAAGATTCCCGTCGAGTTGATCTACATCATTCGTAATTCATATGTTTTTCAAGATATGAAAAAAGAAATAGCGCGAATTCGCGCGTCGACTGAAACGAACGTCTAATGTTTTGTTGGAAACCGTTGAATTCCCTCTTATCACATCTTCTGTTATACTCTTTCCATGTCTTCTCTTTGGTGGGAGATTTCTCGATGGAGGATACAACAACGAATTATGTCTAGACGCTCGCCACTTTTTATGATGAAACGATCGATGAAGAATGCCATGCAATCGTTTCGACTTCCCCGCGTGCGGTTCCGGGGGTTTTCGTTATCAAATCCCTTTAGTTTTCTTTTTTTTCGTGGAAAATTCTCTTTTTCTCATCTGAGAAAGTCGTGGAACTGGATCACATTTTTGCGTTTAACCGCCTTGGTGTTTTTATTTGGCACCATTGCAACCGTGGTGATTTTTTTCATCGCGCTCGCGTGGGTTGCCAAAGATCTCCCCGATCCCAACGCGATTGTGCGCCGATCGGGTTTTTCAACAAAAATCGTGGATCGCAATGGAACCTTGCTCTACGACCTGTATGACGAATCTCGCCGTACACCGGTGAAAATAGAACAGGTTCCTGACTATCTCAAACAAGCGACCGTTGCAATCGAGGATAAAGATTTTTACAAACATACCGGAATCGATCCGCTTACGCCGTTCCGCATGGTTTGGACCTTGGTCACGAGAGGAAAGTTGATTGGTGGATCAACGCTTACACAACAACTCGTGAAAACCGCGGTGCTTACAAATGAATATTCCTTGACGCGCAAGTTCAAACAAATGCTTCTTTCGATTCAGATTGAACGCAAGTTCACCAAGGATCAAATTTTGCAGATGTATTTGAATGAAGTTCCGTACGGCTCAAACTCGATGGGGGTCGGTGCTGCGGCGGAAGTCTACTTTAACAAACGTGTAGAAGACCTCACCCTATTAGAGTCTGCGATTCTGGCGGGACTTCCCCAACGTCCCAGTGCGTACAGCCCCTATGGTGGAAAAGTTGATGAAGAAGGAACTCCTCTTTGGCAGATGCGAACGCGCGGAGTGTTGCGAAGAATGAAAGAAGATGGATATATTTCTGAGGAACTTGAATCACAGGCGCTTGCCGAGCTTCCGAATGTGCAGTTTAACAAAACGGGCGTTGCGATTCGTGCGCCACACTTCGTTTTTTATGTAAAAGATCAACTCGAACAAATGTACGAGCCAGAAATTGTTGAACGCGGTGGGTTTACCGTAACCACATCGCTCGACCTGCCCTTCCAGGACATTGCGCAACAAACCGTTGCAGAAGAAATCGCAAAAGTTGAGAAATACAACATTACAAATGGATCGGTGGTGGTGATGGAGCCATCCTCTGGTGAAATCTTAGCCATGGTGGGAAGTAAGGATTATTTTGCAAAAGACTACGACGGACAGTTCAACGTTGCGGTAAATGGACTTCGACAGCCAGGGTCTTCCATTAAACCGGTAACATATCTCTTGGCGTTACGTAAAGGGATGACCCCCGCGACGATGATTGCCGACACTCCAACAAAATTTCCTGGGGCGCGCGTAAGCGAGCCATACGAACCCCGCAACTACGACGGACAGTTCCACGGCCCCGTCTCGCTCCGATCGGCGCTTGGGAGCTCCCTGAACATTCCCGCGGTCAAGTTACTCGGAATGGTTGGTGTTGAAAACATGCTCAAGCAGGCGTATGACATGGGATTTGTCACGCTTGAACCAACCAGTGAAAACAAAACGCGATTTGGGTTGTCTGTGACTTTGGGAGGTGGCGAGGTGCATTTGTTGGATTCTGTGACTGCCTACTCTTCATTCGCAAATGGTGGAACACGTGTGGAGCCAGTTTCAATTCTCAAAATCACCGATCGCGACGGGAAAACGCTGTACGAACATCGAAAATCACAGGGAAAACGCGTGATGACCGAGGAAGAGTCGTATTTGATCAATCATATTTTAAGCGACAACAGCGCGCGATTAATTTCTTTCACCGCAAACTCGCAGTTGAACTATGGTGGGAAGGCTGTTGCGGTAAAAACAGGAACCACCAACAACAGAAAAGATAACTGGACAATCGGGTGGACGCGAAACGCGATTGTAGGTGTGTGGGTGGGGAATAACGACAACACTTCGATGACCAATGTCGCCTCGGGTATCACGGGGGCCTCGCCAATTTGGAAGAAACTCACCGACTATCTCATCAAAAACGGTCGCCCAGCTGATGATTGGCCAGTTCCCTCAACAATTCAAGCCGTAAAAGTTGACGCCGTTTCCGGCTACCCCGCGCACGACGGCTTCCCCGAACGCGACGAGGTTGTTTTGCCCGCAACACTCCCATCACTCCCCGACCTTATTCACACAAAACTCAAACTTTGTCGTGGAGAAGGAAAACTCGCGACAGAAGTTGATATCCAAAAAGGTGAGTACGACGAAAAAGAATATACTGTGATGCGAGAACTCGATCCATTTATGAAAGACGGAATAAATTTATGGCAACAGGGTATTGATGAATGGATTGGAAGCCAACCCGCCGATCAACAAGAAAAATACCGTCCCCCCACCGAACTTTGTGGTTCCAAAGACGATGTGTACGTACGCCTCAAATATCCCGAGGACCACCATGATTATCCAGAAACATCACTCGTTTTTGAGGTTGAAGCCGCATCGGAAAATGCAATCGATCGTGTTGAGATTTTTGTGAACGGTTCATTAAAGGAAACATTGAAATCAAAACCGTATAAAACAACAATTGCATTATCAAAAGGACGATACACCGCGTATGCCAAAGCCTTTCTGACCGACGGCAAAGAAGGAAAAAGCAATGAAACCAAGTTTGGGACAGGAAATGAACACTGGGAGGAGCCGCCCCCCTCACCTACACCCACACCCACGCCAACTCCTTCGCCCACTCCAACGCAAACTCCAACTCCAACGCCTACGCCAACACCCACCTCGAGCCCGTGAAGATGTATAATTCCTTCAAACGCATTTTTGGGAAGCATAGGAGGCACATGAACCAGTCAAAAAACGCAATCATTCTTCATGGAACAGGTTGTTCCCCCGATTCCTATTGGTTTCCCAGTATCTCAAAACATCTATCTCGATTAGGTTACGATGTTTGGGTCCCCCAACTCCCCGATCCCGAGTTCCCCGATTTGTCGAAACAGCTTCCCGTGGCACTTTCTGGAATATACAACGAAAACACTATTTTAATTGGACACTCTTCGGGGGGGCACTCGTTTTAAGTGTGCTTGAACACCTTCCCGTTCAAATTCATAAGGCAATTTTAATTGCAAGCTTTGGTCGCATATTGCGCATCGACAAAGGAACGCCCCAGCCCATTCTCCAACCGGAGTACGATTGGGAAAAAATCAAAAGTAACGTTCGCGATCTGATCTACATTCATTCCGGGAACGATCCGTGGACCATCGACGAAGAGGAAGGTTTGTATATGTGGCGAAAAACCGGAGGCACACTTATTGTGCGCTCCGACGAAGGCCACATGGGATCCGATAGCTTCAATCAGCCGTATAAAACCTTCCCATTGCTTGAAAAGCTGCTCGAGCTGGATTATTCGCAGGAGGCGGTGAGAGGATAACTTTGTTTGACAATCGACTAATAAGCGACTATAATTAGGCTAATATGTTTATCCCAAGATATACGATTACGGATCAGCTTTTGGCAAATATCAAGCAAATTACAATCCTTGTTCAAGAGCTAAACAATCGACATTTTTCTCAACCAGTACTACTCGAAATGGAACGTGTAGCTAGAGCAATATCAACATATGCTTCCACTAGTATTGAGGGAAATCCCCTTCCTCTTACAGATGTAAAAAAAATCCTAAAATCAAAACCGGAAAACATCAGAGATAGCGAGAGAGAAATTCTAAACTATAATCAAGCACTGATTTTTTTAGAACTTCAGCGCGTGCGCAAAAATTTTACATTAACGTTACGTACAATTCTCAAAATTCACAAACAGGTTACTGATGGATTACTTCCGCGATCTGACATTGGTACACTACGTCAAAAACCAGTCGTCGTTCATAATCCTCGAACGAGAAAAATAGTCTATCTGCCACCCGATGTCGAAATTGTTCAATCATTGATGAATGAATTGGTTGAGTTTATTCATCGAGAAAGTGGCACTATTGATCCGCTCATCCTTGCCGGAATTTTTCATAAACAACTGGTGATTATTCACCCATTTATGGATGGGAATGGGAGAACAACTAGACTGGTTACGAAAGCGCTTCTGGCAAACATGGGATTAGATACATTTAATCTTTTTAGTTTTGAAAACTATTATAATCAAAACGTCACCAAGTATTTTCAGATGGTTGGTGAATATGGGGATTATAACGATCTAGTACAGAAAATAGATTTTACGATTTGGTTAGAGTATTTTACTGGAGGAATCATTGATGAGCTTTTACGGGTTGAAAAATTACTTCCAAAAAGTGGTACAACTCCCGAAACTCGTTTGGAAGTACATCATCACGCGATATTAGATTTCATTCAAAAAAACGGATTTATTTTTGATCGTGACTATTCCAAGATAACAGATCGAGCGAAAGCCACTCGAGTGCTTGATTTTCAGAAACTTTTAGATTTAGGAATGATTGAACGAAAAGGTGGGGGTCGTTCCACGTACTATACGATTAGAGAAGATTGAACAAAATACATATCAAATCTCCTTCCCCTTCTCCGTCGCAACCCTTCCTTGCGGAGTGCGTTTAATCAGTCCCAGTTGCATCAAATACGGCTCAATCACCTCCTCGATGGTTCCTGCATCTTCGTGTGTTGCGCTGGCGAGTGTGCCGAGTCCTACAGGGCCACCGCCGAAGGTTTCCACAATCGCGTGCAAAATGCGTCGATCGGTGTCGTCCAAGCCAAGTGGATCAATGTGTAGCAATTCGAGCGCCTCATGGACGGTGTCGCGCGCAAAACGATTATCGGAACGTACTTGAATGTAATCGCGAACGCGTTTCAGCAGTTTGAGTGCGATGCGGGGGGTCCCTCGGGCGCGCTGGGCGATCTCGATCGCGCAATCGTTGGGCACCTCGATATGCAAAATGTTACCCGCTTGTAACACAATCTTTTCGAGTGTTGGAACGTCGTAATATTCGAGTCGATGCACCAAACCAAACCGATCGCGAAACGGCCCGGCCATCATTCCCATGCGTGTGGTCGCGCCAACAAGTGTGAACGGCTGAAGATCAAGTCGAATTGTTTTTGCGGACGGCCCTTTCCCAATCACAATGTCGAGCGCAAAATCTTCCATTGCAGGGTACAGCGTTTCTTCCACAGCTTTTGGAAGGCGATGAATTTCGTCAATAAATAAGATGTCGCCTTTTTTGAGGTTTGTGAGAATCGCCGCAATATCTGCAACTTTACTCAATGCTGTTCCCGAAGTCACAAGAATATCGGTTCCCATTTCTTTTGCGATTAAATGCGCGAGCGTGGTTTTTCCAAGTCCAGGAGGACCGTAAAAAAGTGTGTGATCCATCGCCTCATCGCGTTGTCGCGCTGCCTCGATTGCGATATGAACCGCTGATTTTATTTGATCCTGACCAATATATTCTTTCCATTCTTGTGCACGAAGTGAAGCAAGAAGTCGTTCTTCTTCGGGCGTTGTTTCTGCTACTTGGTTAGAAGTTGAGAGCGATTTCATGCCACTTTCCTCGATGATAGTGCTTTCATAGTTGATTTAATCAATTCTTGCGTTGTCTGGTTCTCCGCTTCTGTCAACGAAAGTGATTGTCGAACGGCGCCTTCCTCAAATCCAAGCGCAATCAGTGCATCAAAGGCTTCTTGTTTTTTGGGATCCATTGGCGCAAGATCCAACATTGATCCTTTTTCCAACTTTCCTCTCAGTTCAATGATAATCTTTTGTGCGACTTTTTTTCCAACGCGAGGAAATGCGGTGAAGAATGATACATCTCCGTTTTTAATTGCCCCAAGAATATCGCGAGGCTCGGCCTCGGTGATCGCGAGAGCGGTTTTTGGTCCCACGCCCTGCGTTTGCATTAACATCAAAAATAACTTCTTGTCTTCCAAAGAAGAAAATCCATACAAACTGAACTCTTCTTCTTTTATATGCGTGTGAATATACACCGTCCCCTCGGTTCCAAATGTTCGCCATGTTCTTGCGTTCATAAATACCGCATATCCAACACCTCCACATTCCACAATGCAGTATGTGTCTTGCCAAGATAGTGCGCCGGTGAGTTGTGCAATCATATGTTGAATCCGCGAGCCGGTTAGCGAAGGCGCATCACATGTGTGTACGCAATTGCAATCGCATCGAGCTCATCATCTAGTTTCGGGAGTTTTATGGGATTTGTCAAGATGTGTAACATTTTTTCGATTTCTTTTTTTGTTGCACTTCCGTTTCCCGTCACCGCGAGTTTAATTTCTGGTGGCGAATATTCACAAATCTCAATTTCGCTATGTTGAGCAAGAACGCCGAGAATGACTCCCTTTGCCTCGGCAACGCGAATTGCGGTTTTTGCACTCACAGAAAAATATATTGATTCGATTGCACATGCTTCTGGATGATGTTTTTCAATAACTTGAGCTATTTCGCGCTGAATCTGTCGATATCGATCCATCACGCTTTGCGTTTTTGAAGTTTGAATTTGTCCACTCTCAATAATCTCAAAAATTTTTCCACCACCGCGAGCAATGCACCACCCCACCCGATCATATCCAGGGTCAATGCCAAGAACAACATGTGCACTCATACTTGGCATTATACCTGACCAACGAGTGTCGCGCCGAGTTTTTGCGCTTCAGCGATCAACGATTGGCGAATCTGCGCCGCATCATCGGTAGTGAGTTGTTTTTCTTCCGATGAATAAGCCACACGAAGAGTGACATTTTGATGATACATCGTCACAAACTCGACGTTTACAATTTTTGAATCCGCATTTCGCATTGAAGAAACAAACGCACCAATTTTTAGGTCTGCGGGCAAGGTGAAGGTTAAATCCTCGCGAATTGGGGCAAACTTTGCGAGTGGATGATACTCGGGGTTTCGAGCGCGCACATATAACACGCGAGCCCATGTGAGATCAACCGAGAATCGATTTTTTGGAAGTGTCGCGAGCGTTCCTACATCAAGAATCTCATCGCCCTGCGTGTGGATCTGAATCGTAACAAAACTCGCCTGTTCTTGTTTGAGTTCAACAAAATTTGCGGGAATATGCAGTTCGCATAGAAGCGCGTTGAGATATCCACGCACAGTATCAAGTGATTCTTCACTCGTTATTGTGAGATGCAATGACTCGAATGGAAGATCATTTTCTTGCGGATGATACAGATTTGCCAACTCGAACACCGTGAGTGGCGCATATTGTGCATTTTTTTCAAGTATTTCGAGATGTGATGGAATCATAGATTGACGAAGATACACATGCTCCTCATTTAAAGGATTTTGGATTTTCAAGTGTGAGCTTAATTCAAAACCAGATTCCCTTGCTACATCGGTACTCACGGTCGAATATGAATACACTTCTTGTGCACCTAGATCAGCGAGTACTTCTTTTACTCGATGTTCCAAAGCAAAATCGGTGTTCGGAGGGTAGATTGTAGGGATTCTTGTATCCAATATTGCACTTGGGAGATTGTGATATCCGTACACGCGCGCAATTTCTTCAATAATGTCGGCGGAAATCGCGAGATCGGGACGCCATGTCGGTGGGGTAATAAAAAAAACATCACTTTCTTGCTCAACCTCACATCCAAGTCCAGATAATATTTTCACACACTGCGCTGGAGGAATTTTAATACCCAAGTAGCGTTGAATTTCTTGTTGATCCACGCGAATCTTTTTCGACGCATTCTTCTCAGGAAAAATATCGAGTATTGGTGACTCAAACTTCCCGCTCGCTAGCTCGCGATACAGTCGCAGTCCACGCTGGAACGATTCCAAAGCAAGTGTGGGATCAAGTTCTTTTTCGTTTAACTGCGCGGCTTTTGTTCGCAACGCAAGACGCATCGAGGTTCGTCGAATATTTTTTGTGTGCGGATGATCAATGAAGAATAAAATACGTTTTGTTTCAGGACGAACGACACTGTTTGCAGTGCCCATAATTCCCACAAGATCAATAATTTCATCTTTTTTATTTGCAATAACAATATCGCCTTCCGCGAGAGTTCGCGTGACGCCATCAAGTGTGATCGTTGATTCACCATCGTGCGCTGATCGAATATTCATCGTGTCACCAAGCAAATCAGCATCAAAAACATGCGATGGATGTCCAAGTTCGAGCATAATGTAGTTCGTAATGTCAATCAAAACTCCTAATGGACGAATATCACACTGCAATAATCGTTTTTTCATCCATTCTGGCGACTCTCCATTTTTAACAGAAAGAACGCACGCAATGACTCGTGAACACAATCCTTGCTCATCCTTCACGAGAACAGGAAATGTACTCACATCAGTAGTTATATCGTGTGTAGCAACCAAAACAGGAAGAAGCTTTGCTTGAACATTTGACTGTGGAAGAATCACCGATGCTTCGCGAGCAATTCCACGAATACTCGCCGTATCCATGCGATTTGTTGTCACTTCGATATCAAAAACATTTTCACCTTCNNGAAACATTTCCTGAATACAGCAAGCGAATATCATCTAGCTTTAATCCTTTTCGTAAAGTGTATGTTCGTTCAATTCCCCATCCAAAAGCAAAACCCGTGTATTCATTCGGATTAATTCCACCTGCTTTTAACACATTTGGATGTACCATTCCTGCTCCGCCAACTTCATGCCAACCGCTTTTGCAGAATCGACATCGCTCACCTTTAATGAAACCTGTTCCATCACAGAGTGTGCAGGAAAAATCAACCTCAAATGATGGTTCAGTAAACATAAAATGGAATGGGCGAATTCTTGATCGAGCTCCAGGACCATAAAACTCGCGTGCAAAGTGATCAATTGTTCCTTTCAAGTGTTGAATGGTGATGCCTTTATCAACAACAAGTCCTTCGAATTGATGAAACATTTCGGTGTGCGTGACATCTGCCTGCCTGCGATAGCATCGCGCGATATTGATCATGCGAATCGGCGGTTTGCTTTCCAGTCGTTGCATCTCGCGCACCTGCCCATTCGAGGTGTGTGGCGTCAAGACCATTTTTCCAAGTTGTGGATGATAGTACGGTGAATCAACTAAAAACGTCTCCCACTCGTCGCGCGCGGGGTGATCTTTTGGCATGTTGAGTGAGTCAAATGGGTACCATTCCCAATCGACCTCGGGGTAGCGAACGTGCATAAACCCAATGCGCTCAAAAATGCGCGTAATCTCGTTCATCGCAGAAGAAATCGGGTGCACGTGCCCTTTTTTCTGCGCAGAAAGTGGCGCGGTGAGGTCGAGGTCGAGGGTGTGGGCGACGGATGCTTTCTTCACAAGCACGAGTAAGCTTTTCTTAAGTTCGTTTGCGATTTTACCCGCGATTTTTTTCTGATCTGTCTCAACCTGTGGTAGCATTTGCATTAATCCAGCTAAATCACCTTTTTTTGAAAGAATTTTATCTACGATTTCATCAGAGGTGAATGTTTTTGATTTTTCAAGAATGATGTCTGCGGACTGTTGAAATGCTTCAAGTGTGATATTTTTTGCAGATTGTTCAACTTTTTTTGAAGTTTCGATCTTTTGCGCCGGTTTCTCAACCGCATACACAATGAAACTGGAATTATTACGCTTTTCAATTGATTTTATTCTAATATTCCAAGATTCCCCCGTTGATAGGAGTTGCGTTCCTCCATCCGGTAATGGAAATTGACCGCCAACATACATAATGCGAAGTTGCTTGTTCGACGGTAGTTGGTAGGGGAACGAGAGCCCTTTTTTCTCGAGTTCTTCTTTTGTTGTAAACTCAAAAGTAATTGGCAGATTTTCTAGAATAACCTTATTGGTTTCTGCTTGAACTTTTTCAAGCATCTCTGGCTGAATCTCAGTTGAATACTCGACCGAACATTCTTTTTTAATGCCGTGTTCACCATTTATTGCTATTGCATCCGGCAGTATACGTTTAACCGCTATATCAACAAGATGTCCAGCGGTGTGCTGTTGCATTTGAAGATATCGCCATTCCCAGTCAAGTTCAAGTTGAACAATCTCGCCCACAGTGACAATTCCCTCAAGTTTTCCCGTATGACGAATTAAACCTCCGTTAAATGAAACGTGGGAAACGAGAAATGTCCCTTGTGAGCCGCGAATAGCGCCTTTATCAGACGCTTGTCCCCCACCTTGAGGATAAAAAAGCGTTTTATCTAGAAATAAATGCGTCGTATTTCCTTCAGTTTTAATATCAAGCACGGTGGCAGATGCTGTTTTTTGAAAAGCATCATTCAGATATAATGTCTGTGTTTGTTGCGCGTTATCCATATTTTTCTCCTCTCTCTATTCTATACAAAAAAACTCCCTTGTGGGGAGCTTTTGTTCGCGAACAGCTTTCCCCACCCTTATTTCTTGGTAAAAAAGAAAAATGATGCGGAAAACGTGGTCAAATTCATGTTATTTTTCCACCAGCTCGACGATTTTCTTGAACATGGGAAGATCTCGTGCAGAAAACTCTGCAAGCATCTTGCGGTTCAGTTGAATATTTTTATCCTTCATTGCTTTGATAAATCTGCTGTAGTTGATCGTTTCTGTGACCGTTTTCAACCCAGCGGAGATACGTGTGATCCACAACGCGCGGAGGTCTTGCTTTCGGCGCTTTCGGCCTTCGTAGGCGTACTGACCTGCATGCATGTCCGCTTCGTTCGCCACCTTGAACAAGCGGTTCTTGGTCATGCGGAAACCTTTTGTGCGGGCTAAAACCGCTTTGTGACCATGTCTTCGGACAACACCTGTTTTTGTTCTTGGCATAATATTCCTTTTTTGTACGATTTGATTTTACGCTAACTGCAACATCTGTTTAATCTTTTTTGCAAACTTTCCACGAACCTGCTTCATGATGCGACCATCACGCAATGCGCGCTTTGATTTATGGCGACACAAGTGACGGATGTTTTGCGAACGCATCATCACTTTTCCTGTGCCCGTGATCTTAAATCGCTTCAACGCGGCCTTGCGGACTTTTTGTTTACTGTTCAAATGTGGTTTGCGAGACATGCTTCTCCTTATACTTGTGTTGATTCGTTTGATTTCTTCACTTTTGCCTTTTTGACCGGGGTCAACTGAGCCATCATGATCTTCCCGATCTGTTTGGGTGCAATCTCGACTGCCGAACAGTCTGAAACCGCATCAATAGCGCGGAGCGCTATTTTTTCGATGATGTCCCTGCGGGCGTTCATGCGACCTTTGGACTTTACCACAAACCGCACTTTATCGCCACCCTCCAAAAACGCTCTGGCGCGACGCACGCGGAGGTCAAAATCCCCTTGCGCCATCACGGGGGTAAGTCGCAACTCTTTAATTTCCGAGATCTTCGCTTTTTTCTTCTCGTCCTGCAGTTTCTGCTTCTGTTGATACTTGAACTTCGAAAACTCGATCAACTTCGCAACGGGAGGCTTCGCGTTTGGGGCGATTTCAACGAGGTCTACCTCGAGTTCCTGCGCCTTTTGTAACGCTTCACTTTTTGTAAGTAACCCGACCATCTCCCCTTTTTCATTCAAGACGCGCAACTCTGGCGCCAGAATGAAATGGTTCACTTTATAAAATGACTTGCTACTTATGATTCCTCCTTTAGAAACTTGGCCAACGACCAGAAGCGTATTGTATCAGATAGGGTGGATCGGAGCAAGGCAGTGGAGCGAGTTCTTCCGATGGCGAAGTAAGGGTTTTTTCTGGTATTCCCGTTGTATTTGTTTTTTCTTCGATAGATCTAATAGCTCTCTCAAAAATCAGTTTAATACTAAAAATGTTTGCTCTTGTGAGTCGTATTTTTGATTGTGGATCTGGGAATAAAGCGGTGACTCGATCAATAATATTCCGACATTCTGGAAGATTTGAAATGGTCGGTGCAGCGTTTTCTCGTTTTCTGATCATTTCCATAAACTCACGAAACTGTTCATGCGCAAGATCTAAATTGGAAAAATCATCGAGAAAAATAGTCAGAAAATCTTTAATTGAATATTCTGTTATGAGGTATGGAGTAATATTTTCGTAAATCGCCTTCAATAATCCCTCACGTGGATAAGTAGTAATACCGTCATGATTGCAAAAGAGGTATTGTTCTCCTGAGTTTGAACTGTTGCGCCAGCGTGCATATGAGGTGAACTGTGCGACAATTGAAGAAATTAAGACCTCGCCATAGCGTATATCTTGTCCTACATTTGATTCGAAAAACTTTTGAATAACACGGCGAATAAAATGAGCTGTATCGATGGTGCCAACATTTTGTAGCTCTAACGTCCAAAAACTTAGAGGTTGACTATTTTTTTTCGAGACCATCTCAGCGACTTCATAAATCCATGGCATTTGATCCGATTTTGAGTCATAAAACGCAATTGTTTTGCCAGCGAGATTTGAGGTACGAATTCTATTCTCGAGGTTGGGGGTTTCTAAAGGAAGAAGCTCAAATAAAGAATTTGCGGTTGTCCAAGCTTGAATAAGTTCGCGTTCAAGATCTTCTTGATGGATTCCGTTTACAAGAAATTTTGTTACTAGATCCTTTAGCGTTTCTGCTATTTCTACAACCGTCATGACGTTGAGATGTTCTTTGATAAGCCCGGCAACAATGAGTTGATAGTAATCGCTGTCTGGTACTCCCCAAATTCTCTCTCTGTCCTTTTCCATATGCGTCCTTTCTCAACTATATCGAATGTGGCATACTGTACCCCTCCTTCCTTCAAAAATCAATCGCGGGTAGAATAACTGGTATGAATAAGTGGTTTCGCGTATTTCAGATTGTTAGTTTTTGTTTGCTTTTTTCAGCGCATATTTTTTTGTTTTTCAGGCTTCATCTTGGTGAGTATTTTGCTGGTCGCGTTCCCCTTCAAGACTTTGATATCTATATACAAACCTCGAGGGAATTAATTCATAGAGAATTATTTCAAAATCCACACCCGTATCAAAACGCGATGCTTCACACCGCGGGCGCTCCCCTCATGTTCGCGCCGTTTCTCCCGCTCTCGCCATTTTCGATAGAAGCGGCGCGGTCGATTTTTGCCATTTTATCGGTGTTGAGTGTTGGGGCTTCCACGTGGATTTGGTCGGGGTTGTTTGTGAAAAATCGGCGCAGTCGCGTGTTGCTCGCGCTTACCCTGAACGCAATCGTCTGGCTCACCTTTCCCGCACGATTCGCGTTTCAAATGGGGCAACCCACCCTCATTATGATGTTTTTGATTACGGTTCTATTGATGCGTCGCCCGCGATACGCATTTTTGTATGTTGCGCTTCTTACAATACTCAAATCACATTTTTTATTGATGGGAATTCTTTTTTTGCATTCTTGGAAAAAAATGGTACTTTTTGTAACAGCGCTACTGTTGACAGTAGCGGTACTTTCTCCGGTGATAAAACTGCAATACTATGTCGATTATGTGCGCTTCGAGTTCGCGCAACACTTCGCCGTTCGTCCATCGATCCCCACCGACATGTACAATCAATCACTCAAAGCAACCACCGAGCGCCTCCACCTCCCGATGCTCTATCCGTATTTGCAAGTTATCCTCTCAGGTTTCCTTTTGATTTCATTCCTCCGCACCCGCGACCCCATCTTTGCTCTCTTCCTCGCCCTTTTTTCTGCACCAATTCTGTGGCAACACTACATTCCGATGCTGTATCCGGTGTACATCGCACAATTTTCAGAAAAACCCACCCGAAAAGTTCTTGTATTGCTGATACTGTCAATTATTTTTGTGATAAACAATACAATAGTAATTGTTCCATTCGTTGGATTATTCCTGATGATCTGCTCAGTTTCTTTGCGGACTTACTTTTCGGGGAGATATCCCGATTTTAATATCAACGAGCTCACTTGATATTTTTCAAGTGGAGTTACTTGGTATGAATCGCCACTCGGTGCATACAGTTGATAAATTGTATCGTCTCCATTTTTTTTGGATGTGATAAATGCAATTCCATCAACTCTTCCCTTTTGCGTGGCAATAATTTGTTCGTTACATGGTAATCCCATGAGGAACCTCCACAATCTTGAATGTAATCATAGGAAATTGTTGACGCAAAGACTCGATCTTCGCCTCTACCTCTCTGCGATTTAATTCACCATGGCCATTTGAATTTTTTCCTTCAAATGCTGTTGATGGAATACAAACTTCATCAATATCTTCAATTGTAACTCCACCGAGTATATGCGCTTCAACATATCCATGTCTTGAATATTTTTTTCCGACCAGATTATGAATAGCTTTGAGTATTGGCATCTCATTCCAAGATACCATCCATCGTGTAAAACCATCAAATGAATCATCAAAAATGAATGACGTTCTATCTTTTACTTTTTCGGTTTTTAGCTTTAGCCAGCATTCGCCATACCCACCACCGGCTCCACCAAAAAATTCATCGCGACCATTGTTTGTTCCAGCACATCCATAAATTGGATGAGGATCATTGATTCCGCCTGTCGCTCGGTTTCCGAGTACTCGTTCGACGAGGTCGCGCCGTTCTTCGTAATGCCCCTTGTATTCTGTATTTCGCGAATTGAGTTCATCTTGAACTTCCCAGATTGATTTTATCCTACCGTTTATTAAAATTTCTTGAATAGATCCCCAACTGCGATTAATTGTGATGAATGCGGAGTTGCGCACTTTTTCCGCTTCTAAAACGACTTGTTCTTCGGTAAGTCCAGTATCTGAAAAATGATGCGACTGGTGATCGAGTTTTTGTTCATTGTATTGTTTAGAGGCGATACTTTGCGCGTCTTTCCCATGTAAACCAAATAAATCCTGGAAAAAAGTGATATGTTGAGCCGATTTTCTCTTTATTCTTTCGAGTAATTTCCATGATTCTGATGCTTTTGATTGCTTTCGTTGCCGTTCTAATACAATGCGCTCTTCAGCATCTTGGCGAATTTGTGGATCATCAATGTGTTGTGTGACTTGAGTTGCGAGATCAATTTGGCTAATCTCAGCGATTGTGAGTGCAATGACAATATCAAGTAATCGTTCATCGCGAAGTGTGCATGGTTCCATATGTTGTACGACTGCTTCAAGTGCAAATGGAAGACTTTCTTTTAGTTGACGAACATTCCAATTTGGGTCATCCGATCTATATTTATATCTAAAAATATCACTCGCTTCACCAGCAAAACGATTCCAAACACGTGTTTGATGATCTTGAATCTCTCCATGTCCAGAGAGATCTTCTGAAAAGCGAGAAACAAAAGCATGAAGAACTCGAATTGATTCAGATGAAGGAATTGTTCGCACATCGGTGAATGCCTGCTCAGCAAATAATTGCGGATTGTCAATGAATGAAGATGAATCTAGAAGTTTTTCAACATAAAGCAGCGCATGATGTTGATATATATCCATTGGCTGAACAATATAACCGTACGCGCGTATTTCTGACTGCTCGTTTTCCCAAGATCTTCGAATTTCGCTCGCGACAAGCTTGATACATTCAGAAATAATTCCTGGCTTCCATTGATCCTCAGCCATTCCCATCAGTTTTTCAAATAATGACGCGAGTGCTGCGAAGCGAGATTCGGCATCGGGAAGTTGAGAGATCTCGTACCCAAACGTATGGGATAACACTTCTTTATAGGGATTATTTCGAAGAATAAGCTTGTGATCTTTATCTTGTCTCCGAAGAATTGCCTCACTAATCCAAAAACTTGATTTTTGTCCAGGAAATTCTTGAGCAATTGATTCTAAAGCGTGTAGCATTGCTTGATTGTCAGAGGGCAATTCTCGTAATGAGTTCAAAAATGTTGCTTCATATTCTTTTGCATTTTCGCTACTGGAAAAATGAAAGTGCATACCACGTGTACTCAAATCCCTAATCATTTGATGTGTTGTGCTGGGTAACATGAAAAAAGATTGAATAAATGAGTCTGGAATGTCGATAGTACTTATATCTGTTAAAAACCCATCTCGCAATGCAAGAAGTCCACTCACACATTGCGATTCGGGAATTTTTGATTGAAGGAGTTTTTGGCACAACACGGACGTGATTGTCGATTCTGTAACATGCTCCCCAAATAAAAAAAGCTTGTAAAGCATGTTACGTGGAAAGGATCCGTTTATTCGTTCAAAAACGTTTGGCATTTCCAAAACTGAAAGATCGTGCAAACAATCATGATATAAAACTTGGGCGATCATTTCTTGTGCAGGCTCATTGTTCGATTCCCATTGCTGATTTATCCATCTTGTTGAATCTTCGCTATTCACGAATTGTAGATATCCTGAAATTGCGAATAGCTTAAGTTTCTCGGGAACGTCGGGATGTTCGATGAACAATCTTCGAACTGGTTTTGTAGTCGATTGAAGAAGAACTCTAACTTGACCACGAAGCTGTTCGCATTCGCGCATAATCTCAACATTTCTTGTTCTAAAGTCGCTTCGCAGTTTTTCTCTTTCGGAACTTGAATTTGATTGAGCGACGCGGACCCTCATTTCATCTTCAAGACTGTATGTTAGACGAATGAGGTATTCCTGTTGTTTCTCTAGTTCTGCTATCTTGAGTACACCAGCATTCCAGTTTTGTTGAATTTCATCTGGTACTGGAACGATTTTTGAAATCTGCTCAAAATCGACTTGGTCGAGAAATGTAGCAACCGTGCGAAGTTCTGGATAAACAACATTTCTTGAATCAAGAATAATGCCTAATCCATATATTTGCTCATATAGGGATTTCTTCTGAAGTAATTCAAGAGCTGTTTGTTGGAGAGATTCACTTGATGCAAAAGTAACTCGAAGATCGAGATCTGAACGCAATCGAGTATTTTCCACATCTGTTTCCATGATTTCACTATATCATGAGACGTAGATGGTGTTGAGTCGAGGTACTTTCTCTATCTCCTCTTCTCCTTCACCTCCGCAACCAATTTCTCCACCAACTCTCCCACACGCATCACGCTCTGATCTTTTTGTCCGCGCGCGCGCACCGACACGTTGCCCGCCTCCGCCTCGCGTCCGCCGACCACAAGCATGTAGGGAATTTTTTGTTCCTCGGCTGAGCGAATGCGTTTTTGCATGCTCTCCGCCTCGTTCCACAGTTCGGCACGCAACCCCGCCTCGCGCAAAGAAGTAACGACGCTCTCTCCGTACTCGCCTTGATCCTGCGAAATGGGAATCACCACTGCCTGCACGGGTGAAAGCCACAACGGGAACGCGCCCGCGAAATGCTCGATCAAGAAGGCCATTGTGCGCTCAATCGCGCCAATCGAGGAGCGATGAATCACAATTGGTTCCTGCTTTTTTCCCTCTGAGTCAGTGTATTCTAGCGCGAATCGTTTTGGCATCACAAAGTCGTACTGTACGGTAAACGCGGTGTCCTCTTTTCCAAGCACGTTTTTCATTTGCACATCGATCTTAGGACCGTAGAACGCGGCCTCGTTTTCTGCTTCGTAAAACTCAGCTTTTCGTTCGAGTAACACTCCGCGCAACACGTTTTCAGCGTAGTCCCAAGAAGCGTCGTCTTTGAAGTACTTTTTCTCATCCTTTCGATCGCCTAAAGAAAGTCGATAGCGATAGTTTTCGCCCGCTTTCAGTCCCCAGAGCTGTGCGATGTCGTCGATTAAATCCAGCACGCGGTTAATTTCGGCCTTTGCTTGTGAGGGTATGGCGATGATATGTGCGTCAGCCAAACAAAACGATCGAACGCGCGAAAGCCCCGTGAGTTCGCCGGACTTTTCGTATCGATATAACTTTGCCAACTCGGCAATCCGCATCGGCAGTTCTTTGTATGAGTGCGGTTTGGATTTGTAGAACTCAAAGTGGTGTGGACAGGTCATCGGACGCAACATGTACTCCTCGTCGTCGATCGTGATCGGCGCGTACATCGTGTCTTTGTAGTACGGATAGTGGCCACTTGTGCGATACAAATCAAGTTTTGCGATGTCGGGTGTGTAGACATGCAAGTAGCCTCGCTTTAATTCTTCATCAACGATGAATTTTTCGAGTTCTCGTCGAATGGTGGCGCCTTTTGGTGTCCAGATTGGCAAACCCTTACCAACGAGATCACTGAAGGTGAACAAATCGAGTTCGGCGCCCAGTTTTCGGTGATCGCGTCGCTTGGATTCTTCAACGCGTGCCAAATATTCGTCAAGTTCCGCCTGCGAAAAGAACGCGGTCCCGTAGATGCGTGTGAGCATTTTATTTTTTTCGTCCCCATGCCAATACGCGCCTGCAACCGAAAGTAGCTTGAACGCCTTCACCTCACCCGTGGATGTAAGGTGGGGGCCGCTGCAGAGATCGACCTCAATATCACCCATGACGTATATTGATATTTTTTCTCCACGATGTGCGATGCTGTCGATCCATTCCATTTTGTATGGATTTTCGATAAACTCGGGCATGTTCTTGGCTTGATCTAACGAAATGAGTTGTTTTGTCATGACATAATTCGCATCAATGATCTTTTGCATCTCTTTTTCGATTTTTGGAAACGCATCTTCACCGATCTTTTCGTCGAGTTCAAAATCAAAATAAAACCCGTCTTCCGTGGCAGGTCCCATCGCTTTTTTAAGTGTGGGATACAGATTTTGCATTGCCGCATGTAACACGTGCTCTGCCGTGTGGCGAAGAGCCCACAACCTTTGTTCCTCGACGGGAAGGTTGGCGAGTTTTTCATCAAGTATTTCTGACATAGTTCTCCTTTTTGCGTGTTTGTCCGCAGATGTGTATTGTTTTGATTACAAAAAAACCACTTCTCGCAAGAGTCCTTTCGGACGGTTCCATCTTGCTTTTGGTGGCTTCATTCCCTCGTTCGCGGAGGAGCGCTTTTTTCCCCGTTTGGTAGACGGATCGTCAAAAAGATTTCAATACTATGAGTATACACCAATACACAATGGTGTAAATAGCGTTGAACGAGAGATATACACGTCGACAGAGGTGTGCGAATATAGATATATGGCAAATATCGAAGATGGGGATCAATCTAAGATTCTTGATCAACAAGATTACTCGAATCAGCTACAGAATTCTGAATTGCAACCTTCTGAATTGAACACTCCTGAAAACATATATTCTCGAGAACTTCACGCTCTTGCAGGCATACGATACGAGCGGGGATTACGCATTGATCAATATGTTTCTCAACATTTTTCAAGAGACGTTGAACGACTGCGGGCGTATGGATATCAAGGCTCAGAAGATATTTTTGAGGTTCTTTCATTTGTGAAGAATCATATCTATGAAGGGTTTTTTCTCCAAATGCTTCAACCGGTATTAGAACGTCTATCCAAGAATGGTCCTGATTGGGACGATCCCACCCCCCTCCCCCCAAGTTTTTATCAAGAATTCCATTTGATCGTTTGTCAAATTTCACAGATGCGACAGTTCAGAGAGCTCTTTGTGCAAACGTCACCACGCATGAGATCTCTAAAGGAGATAGAAGAACAGTGCACGTTGGCGTCACCCGAAATGATGAAAGATATCATTTCTGGTTTGTATCATGCGGATATGCAGTTCCCCGCACTTCTCAACGATTCGGATTTTGATGCGCGATATCTGTTTTACCATGCTTCATTCTTTTTGTATTGGTTGATCTATTTTGATCAAAAACTGCGCCAGTTTCCACAAACAGCCTCATCCCAAGAATCCTCGCGCTCAATTCTCGATAGAATTTCAAACTTGTTTAAAACGCTCATCTTGGAATCTCAACGCAATGCACACCAACGAAGCGAGATCATGAGAACAGTGGATGTGGAGAAAGTGTTATCACCACGACCACTTGATTTAGGAAAAACGGCACAAATTGAGAAGATGCTAAGGACTCTTAATCCAAAAACCGACACGTCGCAATTTGCGAAAAAAACGAATGCGGAATGGTCTCAACAGGACATGGAAAAACTGTGGGTTGCCGCGCACATTCACGTTGAGTTTGCCGAGTTTCCGTATGGAAATGCACGCGTGTTATACCCTGCTATATCTCAAGATGCGGTAAAAAAACTCGCAACGCGCATTCGTACTCGTTGTATGCCCGAACTTGTGTTGCAACAAGATTGGTCAATTGAGGATGAGGCATGGTTTTTGTCGCTCGTACGTTCGAGTATCCTCAAACTTTGCAAACATGCTAACTCTTCCAAAGAAAATGTCGAGTGTGTGTATGCCGGTATTCACACACTGAGTTTCGATGTACAGTCTTTTCTTGATGAATCTGGAATAGCACGTGATGTTCGAACTACGTTTTTTGTTGGCAAAAGTTGGCATAAACCTGAGTATAAAGATATTGTTGAACACCTTGCTCGGGATTTTCCGTGGATTGTATTGGGTGCAAAACAATCTGAGTCTCAACCGGCGTCGGTTTTTCATGATGGAACTCGATACGCGCCTGAATCGCATAAACGAGAATCTCTTTTTCTTCACCATTTTTTGCAATCGATGGAGCTTGGTGATCCCGAACAAAATATTGAGAACGTTTTAAAACCACTGAACGAACTTTATCTTGCTTCGTTTAAGTCCGGTTTTCCTGTCCAAATGTGGTGGTTGTGGGAACGGTACAAAACTGACAGTTCGTTTTTACGGGAACAAGCGAAAAAAATTGCAAACCAGAAACCGCACGAAAGTAGGGTGGATCAATGGAGTATGTATGATGCGGTGTGAGAAGTGCAACTTGAGCGAAGAGAGGGATATTGTCAAGATGTTCGTACAAGGTGATCAACAATCCACGGAGATGTTATTCGTCAGTCAGTAGCTTGTGAACAGCGACTATTGTCCAGTTTGCTCGTTCTTCAGCTTGCAACGCGTTAAATTCTTCTTGTGGCATGTATTCCTCTACTCCTGATCCCTGCCAGTTACTTCGAATTTTGATCATATCGTCTGGATGAACGATCTTCTTAATGCTATAACCAGGGGTTTGGCGCCCAAAGGTAATGCGCACAAATGGGAAGATTGCGGCAATGAGATCAAGTGCGTCGATGTTTGTTGCTTCAACCTCAAAATTCTTTTTGAGAATATCGCAAATAACAGTTACGTTAAAGTTTTGACCGATTCCAAGCAAACGAACAAATTCCGGGAGGTTAATCTGTTTTCCGTCGATTTTGAACGTGGGAGAAACAAGTACAATTTCTGGATTCGACATAATGTTCCTTTTCTGAGCAGATATGCGTGGAAGTATAGTACAAATGTAACAAAATAGGAATATTGAGATTAATCTCGAGGAAAATTGGGCGGTGCATGATGAAGTGAGAAGACAGTATATTTTGTCTACAAAAAAAGCTGATTACTCATGAATTTTCGCTAAAATATCCTGAAGAAGAATGAGTAGCTCATGCAAATTATCGCGTTTTACACCCCCTTTCAGTTCAAGAAGAGACTCAATAACTTCTAAGGAACTCACCTGTTTGTCTTTTGAAAATCCAGTCAATATGGTTGATTGATCTACTATTCCCGAAATAGTTTTTGCGGAACGATATTTAAAGCACAATTGCGCAGTTTGGAAAGAAATTAAAAAAGATGCAGGGACGAGTTCTTCACCAGATGAAACTTTTTGTTCCCTCATTTGTTGAAAAATTGAGTATGCTTCTAGGGTGTCATGATCTAAAGTTCGTGAGAATGAAGGATCCGAGAGAAATGTTGACAGTTGGAAAAATGCCTCAGAGGTATTTAAATGAATCAACGCGTCAATCCCCACTTGATTTTGCATAAGCCATTTTGTAAGTTCTCCATGAATTTCAACTTCAAACTTCGACAAGATTTCAAGTGCATTCAAATCTAATTGATCTGTTCCCTTAGATGCCATTTCTATTGTAGTTGCAAGGACTGTATTGAGAACATCAATTTCAGGCGGTCTTACATTATGGAAAAGTTCTTGGATTTTATCCCAGTTCTTCTTCGTCAAGAAAATTCCACCTGAAATTGTTAATATTGACGTCATGATTCCCAGAATGGGAAACAGATTTTCCTTTTTTTGTATGAATTCGCTGATTATTTGGATGATTTCTTGTTTGTATGACGGATATCGAGTTTTCAATAACAATATATCCTCTGTGGGTGTTTCTTGCGTTGTTGGTGGAGTCAAATCAACTTCGAGAAGATCTCCACTGGGTAAGAACACATGAACAATCGCATGGCCAAGATCGGTCCATAGAAGATTATCAATTTGATATGAAGGAGCAATATTAACAATAAATGCTGGTATGCCTGCGGCATTTAATCCATCGGTGAGGCTTAACGCTGCAATACTGCAATAGTAGCCCTCGTCTGCTTGTTTTGAAATTTCTCCATAAATAGGAAAGATATTTGATTTACCAGTTCTTTTAAATCCGAGTGCATAATGGCGATTATTCATTGTGTATTGTTCCATTGCTTGAATGTATTGAAGGATAATCGCATCTCCACGCGCAAGATTTTCAGCATCAGTATATTTCCATGTTTGGATATCATGTATAAATTCGCTCTCGAGATTGTACATGGAGCGGTCGTACCCGTTGTCAGGACTGATTTGTTGTAAAAGCTCCCCAGATTTTTCTTCAGTTGGAGTTTCGGGGAGATAAGGGAGGGCAGCATTTGGTGTTAATGTAATCCGACTAGAAAGTGCAATATTGTCCTGTATTGGTTCAAAAACAAGAACAATGGTTTTTGGTCGTTTTTCTCCGTACAAATAACCAATTGTTGTTCCACGATAACCGATGGAGGGATCTATCTCCGTATCTTGAAAAATCTGGGAAATAGTGTATCCAGAAGGTGCGTATAGGACATGGGGAGGAGATGAAATCTGATAAACGAGTGATGTTGTTGAAAACGTTGTGGGAAGTGTGTCTGTAGAATGAGTAATATTTACAGTTGAAAGAAACGCACTGTCATCTGAGGGGGGGCGCTTGGAGGATTATTAAATTCTCCGTAATCTCTTGAAATAGGTATTGGGATCGTGCCTTGAATAGGATTGTTATATGGGGTATGAAGTAATGTGTATAGTGGTTGGGGGTCGCGATGTTTCAAATCCCTTTCGCTCAGTTGATCCGCGGGTTTAATTGATGAATCATTAATCCATTGATTTGTGGCGACTTTTACTGTTTCTGATAAGAAAAATACAATCATTGATCCAACAACCGTAAATTTTGTTGCGATTTTTGAAATACGAGCAAGCTCGGGTCTTGTATATGACTTCCATTTTTTTTGAAATAAAAATAATGAATCTCTTGAACGTTGTAATAAAACGCGTCGGACTGTTCTCTCATGTGCAGGTTCGAGAAAATCTTTAAGTATTTCCCATCGTTTATGTGATGGAGAAATGTAATTAATAGCTGATCCAATATTTTGAGTCGCTTCCGGTAAAAGTTGAAATAATTTTAAACAATCTTCAGAATCTAACAAAAATTGATCTGAAGAAAATAGCATCCCTACCTCATTTGAATGAAAATATGTTTTAAGTACATCGTAAAGAACAACGCGCGCTACCACCTGAAATGTTTCTGGCGATTGCTGAGCAATTTTTTGCATTGTCTCACGGAATGTAGCATCGTCTGTGAGAAGTTGTAGGAAACGTAGGGAGAGGGATTCCTCAGTTTGAACCTGTGATACGAGATTCCAGTATTGATTGTTCTGATCCGCTAAAATGGAACGAACCTTTTGAGATAACGTGTTGTAAAAAAAGTGTTGAAAGGCGAGAAGCGTTGGTTGAAGATCTGTGAGGAATTTGTTTGTGTTTTGGACTTCTTGTTCAGCAGATAATAAAAAACGTTGGACAAATCGAAAAATGTCGGCTGTGGATTTTTGTTGTAGACTTTTCAACTGTTGTTCAACTAGAGCCTTTTTTTTGTGATCAGCGATCACGTGATTGGCTCGTTCGGGAGACGGCGCGTGTCGAATAAATGATCGCATCGGTTGGAGTTCATTCAGTTGCCCAGTTATTTGCCAAAATTGACGAACAGCACTATGCCATGTGAAACTAACTGAATCATATAAACGATGATCGTGTTCTCTAATTTCTTCGACATTGGGGAGCTTATATGAATCAGTGTCTAGTTTTGATGGAAATAGTACATCATCAAATAGAACACGGTATTGATATCTGCCTTGCACCCACTCTAGTGGATGATCTTTTGTAAGAAGATGTTTGCACGTCAATACAAGAGAACGAAAAAGTGTAGAATCAGAAAGCCCTAGTGCGTGTAACGCTTCTAAGATCGACAGCGCGACTTCTTCAGTAAAGAAAAGATTTTCAAGTTGAGGGTCAACATAATTGCGATATTCTTTAATTCCAATCAGGATTTCTTCGGGTGCACGATCTGTTATTTGTGCAAGCAAAAAGAGCGAATGTGTGAGGAGGTGATAATATTTGTGGATATGAGTAAATGTTCGTCGTACGTGTCTCTTGCCCGCACTGTCCGTTTCAACAACAACCTGACTGTGTTTTAGGTTTTCGTCTTCGAATATTTCGTGTGGCCTGCGGAATTCGGGAGAAATTGAAGTGACAGGGAGAAGTCTTTTTAATGTTACGGCGTCTTCGAAAAAATAACCGCCCTGGTTTTCAAGATTGGGAAGGAGTAAAAAAAGTATATCTGATACAAGTGAGAATTTATGCTCAGAATTCTTATAGAAACCCGACATAGTGTCACTGTTGCGAGTGAGAACGTTGAGGGCTCGATGTTGAGCTAATAAAATTTCCTTAAAATATGGATATTGTCCTATTTCTTCTTCATCCCAAAACTGGAGAAAAGGAAGAGCAATATGTTCAATAGCAAATTTATCGCTTGGAGATGGATACCTATTTTTTCGAAGCAATGATTCAATTAATTCTGTTTGTTTTCCAGTAACAATAGGAAACTTTTTGTCAAAAAAATGTTTTTTGATTTCTCGTTTCGCTATTTCTGGATCTGGAGCTTGACTAGCTTGATCGACAATTGCATTCCTAATACTTTCTTTTATAGATGGAAATTCAAAACTCATATATACAACAGTATACGAAACTTTTAGGAGATTTGAAGCGAATGTTTTTGAAAATAAATCTGTTATTTGGGCGGTGTTGGATGAAGTGAGAAGGTGGGATCTAGGAAACGCGCCATTGTTAATAATGAGCGACGAAATATTATAGTTAGGTACTTGCCTGATTTCTCAACAGCAAACAAGATGTGGTAGACTTAATTGTGATTGACTCCGATAAATCTTCTGCAATTGCCCAAATACGTTTTGATGAATTGTCTCCGAGAAATCAATCAGAACGATTACGTGTTATTTTGTCTGACTATCTTTTTACTGTGATGTCACGCGCAGAAACAATGCATCTTGACGGATTGGTTTTGGATTTTGTGCAATATTATGCACTCAACAGATTTTCGTTAATCGCATCTAGAATAAGAAGAAAGTTGACGGTGAGCATAATATCAGATTCCAGCATATTCGATGCTGGCGATCTTGGTCGAGCCCTGAATAAAGGGTTGGATGCAACAAACACATTTATCGGCAATTTTAAATTTATTGCGCAACTTAGTCCCCTCCATAAAGCAATTCAAGATATTCAAGAAACGCACGATCAATGTCAGGAAACGCAATTAACTATTGCCATGAGGGTTCATTCATTTCTATTGCGCAAATATCCTCTTCTTGAACAAACACTTGATAATCGATCAGGAAGAGACCCTGGACAAGTGATATTGGGTTATTTTACTGAGACTGGAGAAGAGGTTCCAGAACATCTTAATCATCTGGCATATTTTCATTTTGAGATTAGGAGATTACTTAATAAAGACCTTCCTGAGGAAGTGAGAATGAGGGCATGGAGAGAATCACATCTCAAAATGTACCCAACGATGGATTTGATTTATAGAGAATGCTTATCTGAATTTGAGCGAGATGCCGTTCAGAGAGCTCTTGAGTATGGTGACTCGTTAGAGCTCACAAGCATTCAAGACATGTTCTGAAGAACTTGGTTGGTCAGTTGCAGGTTTGGAATTTGTGAATCTCTTGAGGATAAATGAAAAGGACACCGTTCCAAAACGGGCGCG
>DNEP01000007.1 GCA_003487265.1 Minisyncoccota bacterium | reverse complement strand
TCTTTCCCCAGTTGGAGTTTGGATTTGACCCACAGAAACATCATAAATTAACCCCAAACTGACAATATCAATCCGAAGTTCTGGGTCAATCACTGCTTTGAGGGCCTGGTAAATTTTTTGTTTAGTCACTTTTCTCATATTTCAATCGAGATTGATCATATCATGAACTACCTGAGGCTACCAAAACCCCCCGGGAAAATCCGGGGGGTTTGTTCTAATTAAATTCAAAAATTATACAGCTTTTTTCAAAACTGGCATGCCAGTTCGCTGTGTTTCGACAACCACATAGCCTGCTGGAACAGCGTCAAGTGAACCATCGCGAACATCGCGAGCAAAGAAGTAAATCTGTTGCTTGCGACCGTTTTTGAGGGTCACGTTCTTTGTGTGAAGGTTGTACGTCACACCCTTTTTGTTTTTGTACGAAAATGCCATTATTTCCTCCTTTTTTTGGATTATGGCCTTACCTTCTATCCATTCTAGGCGTACTCGAGAAACAGATCAAGAGGCAATCTGGAGTGTACTTTTTTCTCTATGAATGCAATCTTTAGATTGATCTACCGCTCTATTCTCGATTAACATTCCCAGAAAATACAACGGTCTCTTGCACACCATCGATCGTGGTTTCCTTAGAAATCGAAACGGTGAACGTGTTTTCAAGCGCGGTTGATTGTGAAAAATCGAGAACGAATCCCGCTTTTTCGAATCGCATTTTGCCAAGTTTCACCTGATTAGCACCTCCAGAAGTCTGCATCCACACTTCGTATGTTGAGTCCTGATCCTCGGTTGAAAGAATTGCGGTAAATCCTTTCCCGTCTTCGGACAAACTCACCATTGCGGAACCAACGGTTCCGTTTTGAGGTTCAAGCGAAACGTTTTGGCGATCCGTTAATCCCAAACGCTCAAGTGTTGATGATGTTTGTTCTTCCAATCGCATTCCTTCGCTAAGCGGAATTGGCGATGGTGTTAAAGAAGTCGTGCGAGAGGACCACCAACGGTACGAAAACGTCGCACCAATTAAAATAACAACGAGAATGGGCAGGAGAAAGGAAATTGTTTGTCGATTCATGCCGTTCTCCATATACTACGTATAATTTGTTGATCCTACGACGAAATCTCTCAAGATGCAAGAAGGTGTTCCACAATAGTGAAATTACTTCACCATTGTTTGCAAAATCGTCGCGTCGATTTTCTTTCCATCCAGATAAAAAGTTGGTGTTGCTTGCAAACCGAGCAGTGTCGCATCTGCAACATCGCCTATCACACGTAATGCCGCATTTCCTCCAAGCGAATCTTTTCCTTCTTGCGCTTGTTGCATGAACTCTAACAACTCCCCCTCAAACCCAATCTCTTGTGCGTATTCCGCAAACTTTTTTTTCGCTTCTTCAGAAGATGCTCCTTCCCACTCAAGTTGGCGATCATAGAGTATATCGTGCATTTGCCAAAATTTTCCTTGCGTCTGTACAATCTCGCTTGCGATTGCCGCATCTCGCGCGTTTTTGTGAATCGTGATAAGTGGAAAATGCCGATAGACCACCCGCAGATCGGGATTTGAGTTCATCACTTTTGCAATAAGTGGCTCTGTCGCACGACACGCGGGACATTGAAAATCGCTAAACACAACCAACGTTTTTGTTGCTTGCGTAAGTTCGCCACTCGAAGTCGCATTACGCGCATCCCCAAGAATCTTCGCGGGGTCAAGTGGCGCGTTCATTTTTTGTGAAAACAACACCGCTAACACGGTGATCAACACAAACGTTCCAAAAACGATAATTGTTGCTGTTTTCGTGGTTGAATCCATTTTGTTTTCCCTTTATGCGAATATGTGATATTTGATTACACGCGGGGCCACACCTGCTCGCCAGTCTCAATATTCGTGACAACAATTGCCGAGGTTGGACAGCTCTGCGCGGCCAGCAGTTTCATATCATCCAACTCATCTTCAGAAATCACAATCGCTTTCTGCTCGTCATCGAATGCAAATGTTTTTGGTGCGATGGCGATGCACGATCCCGCGCTGATACATTTATCACGAATCACGGTTACTCGATACTTTCCTTGTGGATTTTTCTGAGTTTTCGTAGGTTTTTGCGATTTTTGCACCTTTTGCGTGTCTGGCATATCGTTGTTTCCTTTATGAATAAAATGCTTCGTGATGAATATGACTTATTTCAACCTTTTTT
The DNA here is from genome assembly GCA_003487265.1 of Minisyncoccota bacterium. Taxonomy (GTDB): domain Bacteria; phylum Patescibacteriota; class Microgenomatia; order UBA1400; family UBA12028; genus UBA12472. Next base: position 7,752 of record DNEP01000007.1, on the reverse strand, counting down.
TCAAGTAATAGCGCTTTTACATCTTTGATCATCGTTCCATTACCACACAAATAAAATCCTCCCGCGATGTCGAGTTCATGAAACGAAAGACAGTCTGTCACGCGACCTCGGCAAAGCGTCCACCCATCCTGTGCCTGCGAGAGGACAAGGTGAAGGTGAAAGTTCGGAAACTGTTTTTGGAGATTTTGAAACTTGTCGAGCCAAAACAACTCGCTTTCGTATCGCATTCCCCAATAGAGTGTGATTGGTCGTTCGTCCTGTTGAAATCGCAGTTGATCCACAATCATGCTTTTGATCGGAGCAATCCCCGAACCCGTCGCAATATACTGCATTGATTGTTCCTGCACCGTTTGTTCAGGATCGACCACAAAATGACCTGCGGGCGCAAGGAAACGAATTTTTTCACCTATTCTTAAAGACTGTAGATACTGCGTCCCTTTTCCGCTCGGTGAAAGATCAATGAGCAACTCAATCGCGTGATTCAAGTCGGGAGAAGACGAAATAGAGTACGAATTTTTCTTTTCCGATCCGGGAATCTCCAAAATAATGTACTGTCCTGCGCGAAATGTCAGCACCGATGGCTCAACCAACTCGAAATGCACATGCAAAAAACGATCGTTGAGTTGCGTTTTTTCCGAAAGTGAAGCGGTAAACCAAGTAAGCGGTTGAGAAGGAATCACAGAAGACATGCGCAGAGTATTACAGAAATTGAGAAAAAGAGCAAGCTAGAAAGCTATTGTTCTTCTACATTCCCCTGTCCACCATTTGCAATAAACGTAAAAAAAATAACAAGAAGTCCTACTGGAATTTCCACCATCGCCAGTTTTGGATTCTCGTTAACCCATGTGATTAATTGTAAAAAAAATAAATTTAGGTTTTCATGTTGGAATCTAGTCAATTGTTCTTTTTGGGCAAACTGTGCAATTGCATTTAGAACCGTAGCTCCAGCAACAACAATTCTTCCTCCACCAACGATTGCATAAATCAAAAGCAGTTCTTGTATCGATTTTGGCTGGTGACTCTCTCCATTTTCTTGGGTCACAACTCCTCAACCTTCACTTTCGAAGAATCCATGGTTTTATCTAAGAATTGAAGATATTTTTCTGTCGTGGAAAGGCGCTTGTGTCCAACAATCTGACTCACGTACAAAAGCGGCATCCCCGCAGAAAGTTGTCCGACAATGAAAGTGTGTCGAAGGTCATTCACGCGGGCATTCTCGACTCCTGCGAGCTTAAAGTACCGATCAATCGCTGAACGGATGTTTCGAACCAAAAATGGCTTACAAGTTTTTGTCACAAAAAAGATTTTTTCTTTTGTTTTCGGTCGAATTTCTTGATATTCCCTGATCGCGCGAATCGCGGACGCGTTTAATGGAATCACGCGAGACTCTCCCGTTTCAGGTTCGCGAACCGTCATTTTTTGTTGATCAAGCAATAAATCGTCGCCTCTCACCGCAGAAAGCTCACTAATGCGCATTCCCGTTTGAAGTAACAACTCGACGATTGCAGAAATGCGTCGATCACCGCGACACGCATCTCGAAGCGCGCGGTACTCCATCTTCGATAAAATCCGAGGAGCCGACTGATCTATCTTCGGTTTTTTTAGCAACGATGCGGGATTTTCTGACAACACATTTTTTGAAACAAGAAAACTCAAAAAACCTTTGATTGAGTTGAGTTTGCGCACAATGGATTTTTCGGTGTATCTTTTTTTTCGAAGATCTGCCGCAAACTGTTCAATGTGAGCTTGTTGAACCGTGATCGCCGACTCTATCTGAATCGAACGTAAAAATAAGATGAATTGATCAATATCTTTTCCATACGCGAGTTGCGTAGAATGCGATTTTCCTTTGTCCTGCAAGTTTTGAACGAACACATGTTGGTACACAGAAAGATGATCGTCCATACAAATACCTTATTGGTTATTTCTTTTTATACTTTGTATACTGGTGATGTATGACTGTACATCGGTGGGACAGAGTTTTTGCTGGTGCTGATCCTAACATTTATAGGATGATTCGTCAATGAAAAAAATGCTCGCTTCTCCCGCTTTTTTTCTCCTATGGATCGCGTTTGTGATTTGGATCGTTTTTTCCATTATTCGAGGCATTCAAAGTGGAACTGATTCTGCTCGAGCACTTGAGGAACTACATAAACGATCCCAAACACTTCAACAAAATCTTCAAGACATTCAAAAAAAACTCGAAAAAGCCGATTCTTCTCTTGAACGAGAGCGAATCATACGAGATCAGCTCGGACTGCAAAAGCCGGAAGAGGCTGTTTTGCTCATCACTCCCAACCCCTCCCCCTAACTCACGGCTTCCTCATGAGAAAAGCAAAGAAATATGATATACTTCGATCAACGCGCGGGGTAGTGTACGGTCGCACGCGAGGCTCATAATCTCGCAGACTGGGTCCGATCCCCAGCCCCGCAACATATCATTAAAGGATAAATCGAATTAGCACCGATCCCAAAATCGCATGCATCGCAAGAATTGGATAGATATTTTTATATCGAATCATCATCCATCCCCAAAGAAGCCCCAAGATAAAAGTCGAAAATGAAAACACGAAATGTCCGAATGGAACATGCGCAATACCAAAAAACACTGCCGACGCAATGATCGAAAGCGTGTCTGCTAATTTACCTTTAACAAAAAACGAAAAACACATCTGTAAACGATTAAGTAAAAATACGCGAAAAACAATTTCTTGAAGTGGCACAGAAACAAACACGTAATACGCAACAATCATGGGGACTGACATTACAGGCATGAGCGCATTTTCTCGCCGAATCTGTTCTAACTGGATTGTTTGTGGAAAAAGAATCGCGACAAAAAAGAACGCAAGAAGAATCCCAACTAAAGAAAACCAAAACACACCCCACCCTTCACGTGCACGAGAAAATCCAAGGGCTTCAACTGGAATCAATGAGGAGCGTACCCATCTTCGCATAGAAAAAAGAATGTAAAAAAACGTGAGAAACAAAAACGGTTGCCTGAAAATAATGAGGGATGGAATCGCGAGACACAGCAATCCTGAAAACAAAAAGAGCAGAAACTCAAAAAAAACCGTGCGACGTTCAGCCAAGCTTTGCATGCACCTCCAATCGTATGTCAGATAGAAAAGCGCCTGTTTTCTGCGCGGTTGTTTGCAAATCGCGGATCTCTACTTCAAGCTGTGATGTGGAGAGATGTGTTTTTTCCTCAACCCAGTCTTGGATTGCGTACCACCCCTTCACTTTCATATCTGTTTTGGCAATGGAATATCGGGTCAGTAAATCTTGAACGCGTAATGAAAAACCCTCAATACCGTTTGGCGTGACACAAAGATCGGCATATTCTGCAATGATCCCCTCTGGGGAAATCCCTTCAACGGTGTTTTGATGTTCGTCGCGCATTTCAAAAATAATGTGTTGCACTGCTCCAGAAACTCCTAACTCTGCGACAATCGCCTCGGTCGCGTTGTGCGCGTTTTTCCCATATTTCTGTATCCACGCGTCCTGTCGCTGTTCCCACAAACTTGCCCGCTGTCCCATCTCTCCCAAAAAAGGCCGACGAAACTTGACCAAGTTCCCCATGTCATGCAAAAGAAGTGCAAGTCGAAGCGATGTGCGATCTAGTTCAACGCCTTGAAGCCCCGCTTGATCGCACACCCAAAGTCCAACCGTTGCCACTTGAATTTGATGTGCCTGAAGCTGAGGAGGAATCCAATACGCGTCGTATATTTCTTGAAGGGAATAGGAATACATCGTATCGACATGATATACTACGTTCTTGAGGCAGACAAGCCACTTCTGGCTTGAATCCTCACGCAACACATGTCAGGGTAGCTCAGTTGGTCAGAGCGCCACACTCATAACGTGGAGGTCGTGGGATCGTACCCCACCCCTGACACTCGAATGCATTAGAGAAATTCCAAAAAAAGCGTTCATTTTCATCCTTACCTCACAATACACATAATTCCCAATATCGCGAGCACGGCGCCAAAAAGCTTTCTCACGATCCCACCTCGTTCATGTAAAAAAAACATTCCCGATAACACGGCAACCAAAGTAGAAAAATTTACGACGGGAATCACAAAGGAGGCTTTTTCGATCTCAAGTGCTTGAACTTGGAAATAATACCCCAAAACATTTAAGCTCGCCAATATCAAGAGTTTCCATCCCGCATCTCGAGAAACTTGAAGTAAGTCTTTCCTTGAAATAATCGGAAAAACAAGAAAAAGAAACGGAACCGTCCAAACCAACATCATATAGAATGATGGAGAAAATGATCGCGAACCAGATTGATCAAACATCCATCCAAGTCCCATCAACGCATAAATTCCCAACGCCCCCATAACTGCACGTGGCGAAATTGAAGATGCTCCATTTTTCTTTTGATACGAAACCAAGAGCAGAGCAAATAAAATCAACAGCGCTCCCGCAACTTGCTCCAAGCGCAACGATTCCCCCGCCAACACCACCGATCCAATAAAAGCGATCACCACTCCGATATTTGAAATCACCGCACCCGAAGATGCATCCACCAACTGTGATGCGCGCATTCTCCAGCGCTCAAACAAGCCATATCCTAACGCCGCGATCAAGAGATAAATGTACGCGAGAGGATTTTCTGGAATACGAAACTCTCCAAAACCTTTTGGAAGAAATAAAAGAAAAGAAAACACAATACACCACAGATTAAATATGATTGATGTTGCACGAGGATTTTTTGACTCAACCGCAATAACACGTTGAAGAACTACCAGTGTTCCATAACTAATACATGCGGAGATTGACAGTGTAAGCCACATGCGTGGATTATATCGCTTTTTGTCGCGCCGAATTCATACAAAAAGGGCCCCGATCAACGATCGAGGCCCTGACTTTCAAATTACATGTCCAGGCGTTATTTTTACATCATCCCATCCATGCCACCACCTGCTGGCATTGGTTTTTTCTCTTCTTTGATTTCTGTGATCAACACGCGTGTAGAAAGAATCATGCGAGCAACTGAACCTGCATTTTTCAGTGCGTGCATCGCGACTTTCGCGGGATCAATCACTCCCTGCTTCAACAAGTCACCGAACTCAAGTGTGAGTGCATTGAATCCGAATGTTTGGCTGTCAGACTTCATGACTTCATGAACAACGTATCCACCATCCGCGCCGCTGTTCTCCGCCAACTTGCGAAGTGGCATCACCAATGCATCTTTTACAACTTTAATTCCCGCCATCACATCGGCATTTTTATCCTTCAGACCTTCGAGTACTGCCGAGGCGCGAAGATAGGTCACTCCTCCACCAGGAATCACGCCTTCTTCAATTGCCGCTTTAGTTGCCTCTTTTGCATCCTTCACGCGCTCTTGAAGCTCTTTCTGCTCGATCTCGCTGGCTGCACCGACGCGGATCACCGCAACTCCACCCGATAACTTCGCTAAGCGCTCTTGCAACTTTTCTTTATCAAAGTCGCTCGTGGTTTTTTCCATCTCAATGCGAATTTGTTGCACTCTCTCGTCGATTGCGGACTTCGCACCCCGACCACCAACAATCGTTGTGGCGTCTTTGGTTGCACGAACGGAATCTGCGTGACCACAGTCCTCGGGAGTAACCGAGTCGAGTTTTCTTCCCGTTTCAGTAGAGATATATTGGCCACCGGTAAGCACCGCGATATCTTGCAACATCGCTTTTCGTCGATCGCCAAATCCCGGCGCTTTGATCGCAAGAACGTTGAACACACCGCGGAGTTTGTTGACCACGAGTGTCGCGAGCGCTTCCCCGTCAACATCATCTGCAATAATCACGAGATTTTTGCTGATCTTCATCAACTTTTCAAGGAAAGGAAGCAAATCTTGGATCGAGGACACTTTTTGATCGGTGATCAAAATATATGGATCCTCAAGCACCGCCTCCATGCTATCCGAGTTGGTCACAAAATATGGCGACGCATACCCCTTATCAAACGACATTCCCTGCGTATGCTCAATCTCGATTTCCATCGACTTCCCCTCTTCGACCTCAACCACGCCATCTTTTCCAACAAGTTTGATCGCTTCGGCAATTTTCTTTCCAATTTCTTCGTTTTGAGCGGAAATGGTCGCAACCTTAACCCACTCGTCCTCTTTCACGGGTTTCGCTTGCTTTTTGACTTCGGCTACAACCGCGGTAATCGCAAGATCAATTCCTTTGGTGAGCATCATTGGATTCGCGCCTGCGGCAATATTCTTCATTCCCATGATGGTGAGCTGTTGCGCAAGCAAGGTGGCGGTTGTGGTTCCGTCTCCCGCCGCATCGTTGGTTTTCGAGGCAGCCTCTTTGACCAGCTGCGCGCCCATGTTTTCATATGGATCTTCGAGTGAAACTTCTTTTGCAACCGACACGCCGTCGTGCAACACGGTGGGCGGGCCCCACGAACGATCTATCGCGACATTTCCACCTCGGGGACCGAGCGTGGTCACGACCGCGGCCGCGAGCTTGTTAATTCCGCTCAACATTTTTTGTTGTGCATCATCATTAAAAACCATTTGTTTTGCTGGCATATGTTCCTTTCGTCACTGTTGAATACAATTTTAATATTTTGATTCTTTATCGATTTTTATTTTGCAATAACTGCGAGAATATCCTCAAACTTTAAGAATTGATACTCTTTTGCACCAATCTTCACGTCATTCCCACCCCATTTTTTATACACGACCATGTTTCCTTTTTTTACTGGGGACTTGAGCGTGGCTCCTTGCTCGGTAACCCAATCCGCACCAACGGCAAGCACCGTTCCATATTGAGGTTTTTCAGTTTGCGAGTCGGGAAGAAAAATGCCCGATTCCGTTTGTTTTTGCGCCTCGGCTGGTTCGACAAGCACATACCCAGGCATAGGCTGAAGCGAGTTGACAGAAACTGCAGACATGCGTCCTCCTTAAAATAAAGTGAATACCGAAGATTCTTTGCGCGAGCAGGAAATGCACAAAGCGAATTAGCAGTAATATACACACTCTGCCAATTCATTGTCAATAGGGGAATGAGATTGCTAATTTAAAAACTAATGCCCACCCAACGGACTCTGCAACACGCGCAAAATTGGTTTATGTTCATCTTTCACGCTACCAACTTCGCTCAACAACACGCCCTCGCAGATCAATCCCTTGTCTTCAAAATGAAGATTGAGTTCTTTTTTGAGTAACTCCTCGATTTTTGTGCGTTCGGTGCGAATCTGTTCGGTTGAAAAACTTGGGAGCAAAGCGGCGAAACGGGATCGCGAAATCGGACGTACGATTTTCGAAACAAAGTGCTCACCGATGCTCTCCCAAAGCTCTGGGGCATTTTGCTTGTCAATTTTAAACAATATTGATCCTTGAACCTCGATATCCGTTCCATCCGCGGTAGTCGTGCGAATCGGCTCATCCCCCAACGACTCCCTGTTTATGGAAAGATCAAATCCTTTATGGATGGTGTACTCAAGCATCTGTGCATTAAACATCTTTGCGATCTGCCAAAAAGGAATTTTTACATGAAGGCCTGGACCCCAGACTCGAGGAAGTACCCCCCGACCCCGATCATAGACACATGCAATGTGCCCAGGGGGAACGGAGATAAAAAATCCACCAACCACCTCATCAACAAGAAAAGAAACAACAAGTCGATCAAATTCCATACGCGTATTGTACCGTGTTCCAATACAGAACGCCAGCACACTGTCCTGGTCACGGACATTTGAGACTTTTAGACGTCTCCTTTCTGTAATTGTACTAAATAGCTGAATTCTACACGAATCCGA
>DNEP01000013.1 GCA_003487265.1 Minisyncoccota bacterium | reverse complement strand
TCACACTATTTTTCGTAGAAAAGAAAGGAGCATATGTGGCAGTGTTCTATTTGTGGTGAAACAGCAAATGCTATATTGGCGATTGGTAATATAAAATGCATTAAGTGCGGTATTGATATGAATCAAAGAGATTCTACCTCAGTTCCAAATCAATCCAATCCAGTAAGTATTGGCGGTCAAGTAAATGTATCTGGAAGTGTCAATAACTCAGGTAATATAAAGGTTTTTTCCAACGGTCAATTAAATGTTAATAAAGATCTGATTAATACTGGAGATTTATTAATAAGTGACCCAGAGAAAATAAAAACCCTGCTTGTTGAAATAGTAAAAACTTCTGGCAGTCTCGCTGAACTTGGATCTAAAGTTATTGATAAATTTTTCAAATAATATAGTTTTCTGTAATTTATATTTTATACATATGGTGAAGTTGCTCAAAGTGAGCTAAAAGCGGTTCAAACTGAGTGCCAATGGGGTCACATATTTTGTCGATATTGCTCTTGCCCTCTCCCCTAATTCCTGTATAACTATGTATATGTCTCGTCACGCGCAGTCGCTCGACCTCCCCCTCCCACCCACCTCTCTTTTAAAAACGATCGGCCCCTCCTTTATTTTGTTGGGGCTTGCGTTGGGAAGTGGCGAGCTTATTCTTTGGCCGTATCTTGTCGCGAATTACGGACTTGGCTTGCTCTGGGGTGGTCTGCTTGGAATCACACTCCAGTATTTTTTAAACACTGAGGTTCTCCGCTATGCGCTTGCGACGGGAGAAAGCGTTTTTGTTGGATTTCGCAAACTCTCGCGCATCATTCCACTGTGGTACATCATTTCAACGGTGATCCCGTGGTCGCTCCCAGGATTCGCGTCAACCTCTGCGAATATTTTTCATCACGCATTTCCATGGTTGAATCCTGCTTTCGTAACGGTTTTCTTGCTTTTTCTAACAGGTACGATTCTGACCGTTGGAAAACAGCTGTATAAAACAATGGAGCGTTTGCAAACGGCGAACGTGTTTATAGGACTTTCAATTGTGATTTTTTTCGTTTCGATCTTTGCGAAACCAGAATATGCGATCGAGATTTTTGCGGGACTGGTTGGTCGAGGAAACGATTGGTGGTTCTTCCCCGCGGGAATTGGAATCTTTTCATTCCTTGGAGCGTTTGCGTATTCCGGTGCTGGCGGAAATCTAAATCTCGCGCAGTCGTACTATATTAAAGAAAAAGGGTTTGGGATGGGTGCATACAGTCAAAAGATTACCTCACTGTTTGCGGGAGGAGCAAAACCCATCGCGTTGTACGGAAACACCTTTACTTCCACAAAAGAGAACGCAGAAAAATGGAAACAGTGGTGGCATATGACCTTGATTGAGCATGCGATTGTGTTTTGGGGAATGGGATTGTTGACAATTATCTTGCTTTCGTTGCTCGCACGTTCTCTAACTTTTGGGATGGATGTGCAGTCAGGAATTTCGTTCGTGTTTTTAGAATCAGAAGTTATTGGCCAGCGTTTGGGATCTGCGTTTGCGACAACTTTCTTGATTATGGCGGGGTTAATGATGTTTACCACCCAAACGGGAATTCTTGAATCATCCTCAAGAATCATTTCTGAAAATGTTTTGTTGTTTTTCTCGAACAAAAAAGGAGAGTTTCCGCTTTCAAAAGCATTTTACATCGCACTGTGGACGCAAATTATTGCGGGAAGTGTGGTCTACAGTTTTGGATTTCGTGAGCCACGTCTCCTTCTCACCTTAGGGGCGGTGTTGAATGCGGGCGCGATGATGGTTTCGTTTCCACTGATGTACATATTAAATAAAACGAAAATTCCCGCGATGAGTCGCGTGGGATCGGTACGAGGGGCAATTTTAGGTGGAGCGACGATCTGTTTCGCGCTATTTCTCGGGCTGACTCTGTACGAATCGTTCTTCAAATGAACGAAGTTCACGAAGAATCACGTTTCGCGTGTGTGAGTGTGGAATCAACTCATCAATGACATTCTGTTTTTGTAGTAAATCATGAATGGTGATAACACCTTGTTCTATTAGCCTCGCAGCATCCTCGTTTTTCAATGAGCACAGCGTTGTTACGGGATAGAGTAATTGTGATTCAATTAAATCTTGTAAATTTCCTTTTTCGGGATATCCCCACCCGAGTATTGTCATATTAACGCACTCTGCATACGCGATTGCATCACTTGAACATCGCGTGTTTGTGACAAGCATTGCGTGATATTCAGGGGCAGTATTTTCTTTACTCCATCTCCATGTAACATCTTGAAATCGTGCCTGAACGTACAAGGCCACCTTTACATCAGACTGCATTCCTGACTGATTGTGAAATTTACACTCGACCATATACCGTTCGTGTGGTTTTGTTGCAATCACATCTACTTCATGTGCGACGCATTTTCCCTGAACCATTTGACTTGTCTGCGTTGAGTATCCCTGATGTTCCAAAATAGAAGCAACGTATTTTTCAAATGGATACCCCGTAGGTCCTAGTTTCATAATTCCCTGCTTGAGATTATAGGAACACGCCTCAGCGAACTCCTGTTCTTGAAGTGTTTGAGAAATTTGTGAATATATTGAGCGGGTGGGGATTCCATCGTACAGTCGCGACTCGATTTGTTTGACGAGTTGATGTTGGTGATCTTTACTCACTCGAGCACGCTGAAGCGATCGATACAGTTTTTCCTGACTATACGGTTCGAACTTTCCATTTGCTTTTCGGACGGTAATCATAGGCGTCGTTATGATTTGCAATATTGTTGGAGTGTTTCGGCTGATTTTTCTAAGAATAACCGTTCCTCGGCAGAGAGATTTGGTAGTATTGTGCGTTCGATCCCCTGTGCCCCGATCACGCGTGGAAGACTTAATGAAACGCCTTGAATTCCAAACTCACCATCTAGTGGCATCGACAACGGCAAGATCGCTTTAGCATCCGAAAAGATCATCTGTGCGATCCGTTTTGCCACAACGCCGATCGCGTAGTACGTCGCTCCTTTTGATTTAATGATTTCATACGCGGCGTTTTTTGCACGTTCGAATGCAGAAAAAACCATCGCACGATTCATGCGATCGTACTCCATTAACGGTTTTCCGCCTGCGGTCGCGTATGCGTAGACAGGAAACGAGCTATCTCCGTGTTCCCCAAGGATGTACGCGTGAATGTTATGTGAGTTGACTCCGATAATTTCTGACAAGTGAAAACGAAATCTCGCGGTGTCCAGCAAGGTCCCCGATCCAAAAATCTTTCCTTTCATCTGTGGGAACATTTTATTTGCGTGATATGTCATGACATCAACGGGATTTGCAATCATCACAATGATTGCGTTTGGTGCCGCCTCAACAATTTTTGGTAAGATCGACTCTAATATGGCAATGTTTGCATCAACAAGGTCAAGTCGAGTGTCTCCAGGTTTTTGTGCGCTCCCCGCGGTGTAAAAAATCATATGACAGCCAGCCAAATCCTGAAAAGAATCGGTTGCGGTTATTTTTACAGAATCGAGAAAAGGGATGGCGTGTTCGAGATCGAGTTTTTCACCAACTATTTTTGAAAGATCACGGTTGTACAACACAATTTCCGACGGCGTGCCGTCGAGTAACATGGTGTACGCGACAGTCATGCCAACTTTTCCGCATCCAACAATGCCGATCTTTAACGAGGAAAACTGGGCAGAAGTTTTCATATCTTTTTACTATAGCATTATCGATGTGAAGAAACACCGAGTCGTTTGCAGAGATGGTGAATGGGACAGATCGAGCATTTGGGCGAGATTGGTCGACAGATTTCTTGTCCATGGCGCACAAAGATTTGGTTCACGATGGCAATCCAGTCTTTTGGAATCATCTTGGTGAGTTTTTTCTCGGTTTCTTTCGGTGTTTTTGAGTTGATCCATCCCAATCGGTTGCTGATACGATGCACATGAATATCCACCGCAATCTTTGGAGTGCCTGTGTACAAACTGAGCATAATATTGGTCGTTTTTTGACCAACCATCGGGAGTGCGAGGAGCGCTGGTTCTTCGAGGGGGACTTGTCCTGCATGCGTTTTAATGATGATGTTTGCGAGTTTCTGTAGTCCTCTAGTTTTTTGATGAAAAAATCCAATAGGTTTGATGATTGATTCAAGCTGTTGTGTTGAAAGTGTGAGCAATTTTTGTGGTGTATCAGCTTGCGCGTACAACGTTGAGGCGACCTTAATTGTTGCAAGATCAGTTGCGCGTTGAGAAAGGATGACCGCAACCAGCATTTTCCACGGATCATGCGCAAACGCATCGTGCATCGGGTGTGACGGGTATTGTGTGCGCAAGATCGAAAGCGTTTCCACAATTTTCTCTTGTGATTGTTGCGAATCCATGCCAGAATTCTACCATGCAGATTACCATCGCCACCTTGAACCAAGGAAAACTCCGCGAGATTCGTGCTTTGTTGAACGAACCACAATTTGAAATTCTGGGTGTAGAAAAAGAGTTCGTTTTTCCCGAGGAAACGGGCGATACCTATTTAGAAAACGCAATGATAAAAGCTAAAGCTGTTGCTGAATTTTCGCACACGTTGGCGATTGGTGAGGATGCAGGGTTGGAGGTCGAGGTGCTCCCACATCTTTTAGGTGTGAAAACGGCGCGTGTTTTGGATGGATCAGATCAAGAAAAAATGCAATATGTCTTGGATCAAATGAAGAACGAATCAAATAGAGGTGCGCGATTTGTATGCGTCTGTGCGATCTATGATCCAATCAAAAACGAGTCCCAATCGTTTTTTGGTGAAGTCCGCGGATCGATTGCAACCGAAATGCGTGGATCGGATGGATTTGGTTTTGATCCAATCTTTATTCCCAAAGAAAATAACTCAGATCAAAAAACATTTGCCGAGTTGGGGAGCGCGTTCAAAAACGAGATCTCGCATCGCGCGCGCGCGTGGGGACAGGTGAAGAAGTTTTTGCAACTGCAGTCATAAATCTGTGGTATCATTTCCCCCATGAACGATCCACGTCTCACAAAACTCTCTCGCGTACTCGTTTCCTACTCACTCGATGTTAAAAAGGGTGAAAAGATTTGGGTGAAGGTGACCTCGTCCGAAGGGCTTCCGCTCGCCCGCGAGGTTGTGAAGAGAATTATCGATGCGGGTGCGTTCGCGCATCTCGAAATTCAAGATGAGCGCACAGGTGTGTATTTTTTTGATCACGCGACACAGGATCAACTCAAAAATAAACCTGAAGTTTCTGAGTTTCTCGCAAACTGGGCCGATAAATCCGCGGTGATCGACGCGCAACGCAACACGAGAGAAATGTCCGGATGTGATCCCGACAAACTCAATCAGCGAGCAAAAATCCTCAAGCCCATTCGCGACATCACCATGAAAAAACCTTGGGTGTTAACAACCTACCCGACGCACGCACTCGCGCAAGACGCGAATATGTCATACGAAAGTTATGTGAACTTTTATTTCTCCGCGTGTAATCGCGATTGGGTGAAAGAATCCGCTCGATGTGTGAAACTCGCGAAGATCCTCAACTCAAAAAAAGAAATTCACGTGATCGGAAAAGGAACTGATATTCGCCTGTCTGTTGCAGGAAGAGCTTGGATTGCTGACGATGGAAAGTACAACATGCCTGGCGGTGAAGTCTTTACCGCGCCAATCGAGGATAAGGTGAACGGTGTGGTGACATTTGATTTTCCATTGTTAAAGCAGGGAAAAGTGATGCGCGATATCCGACTCGAGTTTAAAGATGGTGTGGTGGTTCAAGCGACCGCTTCCGAAAACCAGCAGCTTTTACGAAAACTCATCGCCACCGATCATGGATCAAAGTTTTTAGGTGAACTCGCAATTGGAATGAACGCGGGCGTCAAACATTATATGTACAACATGTTGTTTGATGAAAAAATCGCGGGAACGGTTCATATGGCGCTTGGTGAGGCGTATGAGGAATGTAAAGGAACAAATAAGTCAGCACTGCATATGGATATTGTGAAAGATATGCGTGGAAAAGGAAGTGAAGTTTGGGCGGATGATACGCTGATTCTTCAAAACGGCAAGATTGTGTGTTTGTAATTCTTAACGACGATTTTTCACTGTGATGAATGAATCAAGAAAACAGATATATTTTCATTGCAACTATTCCAACAATCATCAATACACTGATAAACAACGATCGTTTGAGATCGTGTATCACGTATTTTCCCTCATCTCCCCCTTTTTTCATTGAAGGAGTTGTTATGCGAGGCACGCGTTGTTTTTGAGATGTGTTAGGACTGTATGAATATGCAATCTTTTGGGTTTCTCTTTGCAGTTCAGCGTGCTCTTTTTGCGTTCGAGTTCTGCGAATCGACATAGATCACCTTTCTTTTGTGAGGACAAACAAAAAATTATTTGATTTTCTCAGATGCAGTATATCATTGATACAGTATTGTTTATGTTTTTTTCAAACAACATCTTCCATTCTCTTTACTCCCATCTTCGTATAGTGTATCTTTTTCTATATTCTTGTTACAATCGTATTTTGCACATACTGTTGTGGTAGTGAAAGGATAATTCATGAAGTCAATGACAGCACCCATGCTCGCGCTTTATGCGGTTTCGACCGTAACATCATATGTCGCGTTCTCGTTTTTTCTTTCTCAGCAAGCCTCGGGATTTTTGGGAAGTGGTGGAGTGATCCAGCAAGCCGTACCAACACCCGATCCTTCAAATCGTATTGTCATTGCTCCCGATGCTCCAAAGACTGAGGAATGTCCATTGAATGGAAAATATTACACGGTTGCCGAGCGAGAATCTTGGGATACGCGTCGCCCACTTGCGGTGATGATCGAAAATCATCTGGATGCACGTCCACAATCTGGGTTGATCAAGGCAGATGTGGTATATGAAGCGGTGGTTGAGGGTGGAATTACGCGATTCATGCCGATGTACTATTGTGAGGTTCAAGCGAAAGACACGTTAGTTGCGCCGGTGCGATCCGCGCGACAGGCATTTATTGATTGGGCTTCGGAATACAACATGCCGTTATATGTTCACGTTGGTGGATCAAATGGAGAGGATACCGACCCTCGAGTTCGTGGACTTGAACATTTGGCGGACTATGGTTGGACACTTCGAAATGATTTGAACCAATTCAGCATTGGTGCACCAACCTTTATTCGCAACTACGATCGTATTGCTGGAAAAGATATCGCCACAGAACACACGATGGAGTCAAGCACGGAGCGTCTTTGGGCGCTCGGCGTGAAACGTGGGTACACAAATACAAGTCCCGACACAAAAGTTAAAGGGAAAATCGTAGAAGGAAAAGATTGGCGAGAAGCTTTTACTCCTTGGAAGTTTGCTGATGATAAAGCAGAAAAAGGATCAGTGAACTCAATAAGTTACGAATTTTGGTCAGGCTATCCCGATCAAGCGGTTCGTTGGGAATACGATCCATCTACAAATGAGTACAAACGATTTATGGGAGGACAAGCACATCTTGATCTTGAAACGGGTAAGCAAATTTCCGCGAAAAACGTCATTGTGCAGGTCGCAAAAGAAGAATTCTCTGTTGATATTCATCATCACAACTTCATAAAAACATCTTCATCGGGGAAAGCATACCTGTTCGCTAATGGCGAAGCGCAAGAAATAAACTGGTCCAAGAAAAACCGCGAATCAAGAACTGTATTTACCGATGCAAAAGGTAAAGATGTTGCGTTTGCGCGTGGAATGGTTTGGATTAGTGTCGTGAATGATAAGTCAGATAAACCCAGCTACTAAATTGATCCTTAAAATGTGTTCAGATTAGTATTATAATCTCGCTGAATCTGCCTTTTATTCTTTTACCGAGGAGGCGCTGTGGCATCATTGCTAGATTTCATTACATCGAAAGTTCGTGTGAAGCTCATCGAGTATTTTTTCCAAAATCCAACGGAGATGTGGTACGTTCGCCAGATTACACGCGACATTGATGAAGAGATCAACGCGGTACGTCGTGAACTCGATAAACTTCAAACGGATGGCATGTTGAAGAGTGAGGAGCGAGGAAATCGAAAATATTATTTCTTGAATCCTGCATATGATTTTTATTCTGATTTATTAAAACTGGTTTCAAAAACGACTGGATTAGGGAAACAGATGAAGAAAAATCGTTCCAAACTTGGAAAAGTAGAGTATATCGTATTTGCGGGAAAGTTTGCAAAAAAGATGTCGCACTCAAATGATGAAGTTGATGTGCTCGCAATTGGAGATGTTGTGCTCCCCGAGTTAGCCGAACTTATTCGCGCGGAAGAACAGGTGCGCGGTCGGGAAATTAACTACACGGTAATGAGTTTAGAAGAGTTCGAGTTTCGAAAAGCCCGACGCGATCCATTCTTGTTGAGCATTCTTGAACTCCCGCGCGTGATGATTATTGGCGAAGAGGAAAAGTTGTTAGAGAGGAAGCCAACACTCGCATGAAAGGGAGATTAGTAAAACCACGAGTATCCCGAAACATAAAGTTGTTTTTGTTTATTGCATGTATTTTTTTTGTATCGCTGTATATTGCTCTTCCCTCGTCGTTTCCGGTTGTGTTCTCGACACCGTCCATTGCGGGAAAATCGTTTTCTGTTGATCGAACCATCATTCGTCCACCAATTGATTTTTCCTTGGGATCGTTGCGCGTGTATCGCGACTTAGAATGGAAGATGGGACTCGATATTCAAGGTGGTACGCGCGTTTCGTTAACCGCGGATATGCAAAATATTCCAAAAGACGATCGTGCGGATGCGCTCGAGAGTGCGAGGGAGATTATTTCTCGTCGTGTTGATATGTTTGGAGTTTCGGAGGCGGTGGTGCGCACCTCGATGGCGGGGGATCAGTATCGATTGATTGTTGAGATGCCGGGTTTGTCTGATTCCAACCAAGCGCTGAATCTCATTGGGACAACAGCGCAACTCGATTTTCGAGAGAATCCCGATGATTCAATTTTCCCCGACCCCGCTTCGCCTTCTGCAACAATCGCGTGGATTTCTTCCTTTTCACCTACAGATCTCACAGGAAAAGACCTCAAGAAGTCGAGCGTGCAGTACAGTACAGAAAATGGGCAACCTGTGGTGTCTCTCGTGTTTACCGAAGAAGGAAAGAAAAAATTTGCCGAGATTACACAACGGAATGTTGGTAAGCCAGTTGGAATCTTTTTAGACGGTTTTCCAGTAACTGTTCCAAATGTGAACGAACCAATTTTGAACGGTGAGGCGGTGATTAGTGGCGGTTTTACCGAAGAAGGCGCAAAGGAGCTGAGCGTGCAACTGAATGCGGGGGCGCTCCCTGTTCCAATTATCGTGGAACAACAGGAATCAATTGGGGCAAGCCTTGGAAACGAAGCGGTGAATCAAACATTTTTGGCGGGGCTTCTTGGAGTAGGTGTGGTGATGGTGTTTATGATTCTTCTGTACGGATGGCGAGGGGTCATTGCTGATCTTGCGCTAGTAATGTATGCGCTTATTACGGTTGCATTGTATAAATTGATTCCCGTTACCTTAAGTTTACCTGGATTAGCGGGATTGTTGTTGTCGATCGGGATGGCGGTGGACTCAAATATTTTGATCTTTGAGCGCATGAAAGAAGAGATGCGCGCTGGACGACCGTTTAAGCAGGCGATGGAGCTTGGTTTTGGTCGCGCTTGGGACAGTATTAAAGATGCGAATACTGCAACGTTATTCACCTGTTTTATTTTATTCAATCCGCTTGAATGGGATTTTTTGAGCCGCTCGGGGATGGTTCGAGGATTTGCGCTCACGCTCGCGTTGGGAATTGTGGTAAGCCTGTTTACGGGGATTGTTGTGACGCGCACATTGTTGCGATTATTTTTGCGAGATGATTCGTTGAAACGCGTGGGGAGAGATAGTCACGTTTTGGGAGGTGTTCGATGATTCGATTTATGAAGTATCGTGTATTTTATTTTTTCATTTCTCTGTTCGTAATTTTGTCGGGAATTTTTTCATTGATGATGCATGGGCTCACATTGGGAATTGATTTTACCGGAGGTTCTTCGTTGCAGTTTGTTACAAGCTCGGGATTGTCTCCAGAGGAAATGCAGACACATATTGATTCAGCCATTCTTTTATTGGGAAATGATCTGCATGTTGAGAAAAAAATCGGTGGAACGGCAGTTGAATATACCATTCAAACAACGAATGCAATCGATGCAACGACTCGAAACACGATGTACAGTTCGTTACTGGAAAACGAGATAGCGACACAAGAGCTACGTTACGAAATGATCGGACCGGTTGCGGGGAAAGAGCTGTTGATTAAAATGTTAACCGCCGTTCTTCTTTCTGCTGGTGGCATTGCGATATATGTTGGGTATCGCTTTCAACAGTTGCGCTATGGAGTGTCTGCGGTTGTTGCAATGTTGCATGATTCGATGGTGCTGATCGGAAGTTTTTCATTGCTTGGATGGCGATTCGGTGTTGAGGTTGACCTTCTTTTTGTTACGGCGTTGTTAACGATTCTTTCGTTTAGTGTTCACGACACCATTGTGGTATACGACCGTATTCGAGAACTACGCGCAAAAGATGCGTTGCGCAGTTTTGAAGAAACGATCGACATGGCGGTAACGGAGACATTGGGAAGATCATTTAACAACTCCATGACTATTATTTTGATGTTGTTTGCACTGTGGCTGCTAGGTGGGGAAACGCTTCGGATGTTTGTGCTTGCGTTGTTGATCGGAACGGTCACTGGGACGTATTCATCACCGTTTGTTGCCGCTCCGCTTTTGTTGTTGTGGAAAGGGAAGAAGTAGTCTATTTTTTTCCGAGTTTTTCGATCATTCCAAGAAGGTACTCTCTCGTATTTTTTGAAGGATCATCCAGCACTTCCTGAAAAAGAGTTTTCAATATTTGCCCGATTTTTGGTCCCGCTTTTATGCGCAAACTGCGCATCACATCTTCACCATCAACGACCATATCGCGAATGCTAAACGGCTGATGCAACTGACCTTCAACGCGTTCTTTTAATTCCTCAAGCCTCCAACTTGTTCGATTTGATCCACTTCCCACGCGATCAGCCTCTCGCAGTGCGAGCATGTCTGGAATATTCTCAATCCCAACTCTGCGGATAAAACGACGAATATACGCATCGGTCATGTGGCGATCGTATACGAACATATGCCATCGAACGAGCGTAAACACGCGTTGCGCCTCGCGTTTCGACAACCGCAATCGGTCGGCCACGCGTTTTGCGATTCGAGCGCCCACAACTTCATGATTGAAAAAGGTCCAAATCTTTCCTTCTTTTGTGTTTTCAAGTCGTGCTGTTTGCGGTTTTCCAATGTCGTGCAAAAGTACGGAAAGTCGAACGATGGGATCGGTGCTGGGGCAAGATTGCACCGCTTTTATTGTGTGTGTCCAAACGTCATAGATATGATGTCGAGATTGCTCAACTCCCCTCGTATCAAGAAACTCGGGCAGAATTGTCGCGAGTAATCCCGTTGAATCTAAGAGTTGTAACCCTTGTTCGGGGTACGAGGACGCGAGGATCTTTAAGAATTCATCTCGAATTCTTTCCCAACTAATGTGATGAAGTTCACCCGCGTGCGCCTGGATCGCGTTCAACGTTTCAATCTCGATTGAAAATCCCAGTTGTGCGCCAAATCGGATCGCGCGCATCATGCGGAGTCCGTCTTCCCCAAACCGCTCGCTGGGGTTACCAACTGCGCGAATTGTTTTGGCTTCTAAATCTTTTTTGCCCTCATAAGGATCGTAAAGGTGAAATGCGCCATCGTGAATCCCAATCGCCATCGCGTTTATGGTGAAGTCTCGACGTTGAAGATCTTCGTCAAGGGATGACCCCCAAACTACTTGATCGGGGCGGCGGTGGTCGGAGTAGAGGCCTTCGGATCGAAAGGTGGTGATTTCGTACACTTCTTCGGGATTTTCTGCATCACCGAGGTACTTTCCTGCTACACCTACGGTTCCAAACTCATTATCGTAAAAGCTGTCACCAAATAATGCGCGAATTTGATCTGGAGTAGCATTTGTTGTGAAGTCCCAATCGTTTACCGCGCGTTTCAGTAAAATGTCGCGAACTGCGCCACCAACAATGTAGATTTCATATTTTGCAACAACGAATCGTTTGATAATCTCGGCAACTGGTGAGGGAATGGGATGATTCACATGGTTATCATAACAAATATTTGTGCGAGTTTCTGGTATCATACCTATCACATGTCGATCGTACTTCGTCAACAATCTGCCCCAACCTCACAAGAAAAACTACTCAGGATTCTTTTTTCTCTTCGCGGACTTGAAACAACTCAGCAACAACAAGAGTTCCTTCATCCCACCCATCCTTCAACAATAACCGTTGACGCGGTTGCAATTGATCACCTGCAGATGCAACGCGCAACTTCTATTATTCATGATGCAATTCAAAACAAAAAAAATATTCTGGTGTTTGGCGATTATGATGCTGATGGGATCTGCGCGACGACTGTGTTGTGGAAAACGTTGTATTCACTTGGTGCAAAGGTAAAACCATTTATCCCTTCGCGAGAAAAACATGGATATGGTGTAAGTGATTTGGCGATTGATGATATTCTTTCAACACAAAAACCAGATCTTATCATCACGGTTGATAACGGAATCGTTGCGTATAAGCCGTTCGAGCGACTGCGATCGCTGGGGATACAAACAATCATTACCGACCATCACCAAGTTGATGTAGATGGTTTTCCAGTTGCCGATGCGGTCGTGCACACGACAAAGTTATGCGGGACCACCGTTGCGTGGATGCTCGCGCGCGAGCTGTCCGCACAATATGCCGTTGAGTTGCTCGATTTATGTGGTATCGCCACGATAGCAGATCAAGTTCCGTTACTCGAAGCAAATAGAAGTTTTGCATTGCACGGACTACAGGCCGTAAAACACACATCGCGTCCGAGTTTGTTGGCGTTATTCGAGATCGCGCAGATCAAACAACAAGAAATCACCGCTCAAACCGTAAATTATGGAATCGTTCCTCGCATTAACGCGATGGGTCGTATCGCCGATGCAATGGACGCGCTCCGTTTTATGGTTTCAGAAAAATTATCTGTGGCGCAAAAATACGCTTCGGTATTAAACAAAACGAACACCGATCGCCAAGATTTAGTTTCACAAGCATTAGAAGATGCGATTTCTTCAGTTGAGGAAACATCGCTATCATCAATAATAGTGGTGGCGAGCGAAGAGTATCACGAGGGGGTGATTGGACTCATTGCGGGAAAACTTTCAGAAAAATATCACCGCCCCGCACTTGCGTTAAGTATTGGTCAGCGCTCGATTAAAGGGAGTGGTCGTTCGATCCGCGGAATTCATCTTACAGATTTTTTGCGCAAGGTTCGTGAAGATCTTATCGATATCGGTGGTCATCCGATGGCGTGCGGATTTTCCCTTACGCATCAGAAACTTGAGGATTTTCGCTCACACGTCTTTCAACTTGCTGAAAAAACGATTGATCCCGCCTTACTCGTTGATTCTGTGGAAGTTGATTGCGTTCTTCCACATGAGCTCATCGTAACCGAGACCGCGCAAATGCTTGAAAAGTTCGAGCCATATGGTCAAGAAAACTTTCCTCCAGTTTTTCTTGTAAAAGACTTGACGATTATTTCCATGACTCGCGTTGGACGAGAAAAACAACATCTCAAGTTGATCGTTCGATTGCACACTGGATCAACAATTCAAGCGATGTGGTTTGGTTGCGATCTGGAAACGGAGGATCGTTTGCGAGAGAAAGCGGGGATCGACAGTATCGTCTCGCTTCAGCTGAACCGGTGGAATGGATCCGAGTCGGTCCAGCTGAGAATGAAGCGAGCTGATTAAGCCATTAAAGTATTATCTCCAAGTTCTTTCTTTGGTTCCATTTGTGATAATTGATCAGAGGGGGATTCTGCTAAAGCTGCCATTGCCTGAACAAAAACCTCTGGAGCAACATATTTCATTTGTGGTCCGTCTATATATTTTGGCCCACTATTTTCAACGCTCATTTTGTCTCCTTTTATTTTTTCTTTCTTGTACAATTTGCACCAGTCTTGCTCGAATAACCGCGCTGGCGAGCTCTGGTGTCCAGTCGCTTCGCGCATCGATATGTGGGATAAGTGATTCCAATCCGCCCACACCTCTTCCTCGAAACCCTTCCGCATGTCTCATTTTTTCCTTTCAAATACAAAAAAACCTCCGTGTATTCGGAGGTTTTGGCTTTTACAATGTGATTGTTTTCTATTGCACCAAAACCCCCTCGTTCCAACGAAGAATAAAGGTAATCTGGTGTTTACACATAGAAAACATGAGAAGGATCATATAAAAAGATTCGCGCGTTGTCAATATGTTGATGCTGTGGTATCTTCTCATCAGATTTTCTTTTTTGGAGGCACATGCATAGGACACTTATTTCTGAATCAAAAAATCATATTGGCGAACAAGTATTACTCCAAGGTTGGGTTGATATCAAACGCGATCACGGAAAACTAACCTTCATTGATTTGCGCGATAGATCGGGAAAAGTTCAGTGTGTTGGATATCAAATGATGGGCGAACTCACCCCAGAATCGGTTGTGGAGCTTGTTGGAAAAGTAAAAGAGCGCCCCGAAAAACTCATCAATCCGAATATTCCAACAGGAACAATCGAAATCGAGGTACTTTCGTATAGTGTATTAAACAAAGCAACACTTCTCCCAATTGAAGTCCAAGGTGATGGAAAAGATATTTCTGAAGAAATTCGATTGAAATATCGCTACATTGACCTCAGACGTGAACGCATGCAAAAAACGTTACGAAAGCGTTCGACGTTTTCACACAAGCTTCGCGAATTCTTCTATGATCACGATTTTGTTGAGATTGAAACGCCAATGTTAACAAAGTCAACAAAAGAAGGCGCCCGCGATTTCCTTGTCCCCTCTCGTCTTCAAAAAGGGAAATTTTATGCGCTTCCCCAAAGTCCGCAACAATACAAACAACTCCTTATGACGGCGGGGTTTGAGCGATACATTCAATTCGCACGATGTATTCGCGATGAAGATCTTCGCGCGGATCGTGGATTTGAGTTCACACAACTTGATCTCGAAATGAGTTTTTCATCACAAGAAGAGATTATGCGGATTGTTGAGCAGGCGGTGACATTCGCTGTGAAGGCAGTTGGTGGAGTACTCAAACAAGAACCATTTCCCGTTATTCGATACAAAGATGCGATCGCCAAATATGGTGCGGATAAGTTTGACCTTCGCACTGAAGAAGAAAAACAACAAGGGGTTTTGGCATTTGCGTGGGTAGTCGGCTTCCCCTTTTTCAAGAAGGTTGATGTAGCCGATGAGGCCGAAAAACGCGATGGAAAAAGCGGATGGACTTTCACGCATAATCCGTTCAGCACGCCAATCGCGGAACATATGGCATGGCATCTCAACGGTGAACATATTGGTGAGATCGAGACAGCGCAGTACGATCTTGTGTGTAATGGATTCGAGGTTGGTGGTGGTAGCGTGCGCGCGCATACCCCCGAATTGTTGTCCGCAACATTTAAAATTATGGGATATTCTGATCAAGAAATTCAAGCGCAGGTTGGACATATGTTTGAGGCATTTCGTTCGGGCACACCACCGCATGGTGGGATTGCGTTGGGAATAGATCGATTGGCGATGTTGCTTGCACAGGAAACCTCGTTAAAAGAGGCGACTGCGTTCCCAATGACTTCTTCGGGAAAAACAGCGATAATGGATGCTCCTGCACGTGTGCATGCAGAACAACTGCAAGAGTTGGGAGTGAAGCTTGAAGAAACAACCCCGAAAACATAGTGGAAAAACACAAAAAATAGAACAGTTGCGAGTATCGCAGTTTTTTCGATTCTTTTTCACAAAATGGTACGCGCTTTTATTCACGATGTTTTTGTTTTTTCATCAACCCTTCCATCCCATTCACGCTGTGCGATACGAGTACGAACCTCCTCGTATACGGCAAGAACTCTTCACTCTCCCGACAGAAGTATTGTTGCCAACTCGAACAAAAAACACCCTCACAAAAGAACAGTTTACCGCGAATTCCATCATGATCATTGATCGCGAGTCCGGTGCCGTCCTCTTTGAAAAAAATCCAGATGAATCTCGATATCCAGCATCGCTTACAAAAATGATGACCGCACTCGTTGCAATCGAGTCATACGATCCTTCTCGAGTTGTTACTATTCAGGAAGAAAGTCAAGCGATTGGAAACACAGCACATCTTCAAACAGGCGAGCAGTACACCATTTCCGATTTGTTAAAGGCAACGCTTATTCCTTCGGGGAACGACGCGGCATTTGCACTTGCTTCGGCGTATGAGGGTGGATACTTTGCATTTGTTCAACGAATGAATCAACGTGCGAAAGAATTATCGATGAATCACACAACATATTTGAATGTTTCAGGCGTTGAACAAGAAGGGCACAGCACAACCGCGCGGGATATTGCGACCTTAGCGCGAGTGGCGATGAAAAATGAAGTCTTTCAAGAAATTGTCAGGCTAAAATCTGCGCGTATCGTAGAGCAAAAATCAGGACAGGAACGAACAATTGAATCAACGAATCAATTGTTATCTCGCATTGAAGGAATTGAAGGAATAAAAACGGGGTGGACCGATCAAGCGGGAGAGTGTTTAGTAACGCAAACAACTCGAGATGGTCACACAATAATCACCGTCGTGCTGGCAAGCGATGATCGATTTGGAGAAACACGTACATTGATCGAATGGGCATTCAATGCACACGAATGGAAAATGTATCAAGTCGAATAATACACAGAACGTTATTTTTTTGGAGGAGTTGATACAACTGCAGGTAAATACACCACGAGACCGTCGTCTCCCGTGAACACATACATGGGTTGGAGATACTGTTGCGAAACATTTTCTTCAAAATACGCAAGAAACATCCTTCGTACAACACCCTGACCGGTGCTTCCGGAGTATTGAGCAACATATCCTTCCCCTCGTACAACGCGTGAAACTGCTTCTTCGGGAGTCAGTATGGGATATGTTTCTGATTGATCATATTCAACGGTTTTCAACTGATATGATGCTTGGAGAATGCGAAGTGCGTTGTCTGTTGCTCCCGAAAAAATTGCCCACACGCTTCCCTCTGAAGGATTTGTGCGATATACGGGATAGCGCGAAAGAATGGAAGATCGAAAAAGATCAACGCGGATAAATTGCGCGTCACTTACGTTGTCGACAGGACTAAACTCTGTTCCCTGCACAGTGAGATATTGCGTTTTCGCTTCACTGGTCGCAATGTCGGGCGACAAAATTTCGGCAGTTCGCAATGTAGATCGTAACTGTGCGATAGCCTGTGGTTTTTGCATGGGTTGACCAGAAAACTTGTCGAGGTGATTGATCCAGTCGGTTGTTAACGAAAACTGTTTAGTGCTGACATCCATTTTGAGTTGTGTATGCATCGGTTGCGAGGTTGTCCAAGTGTAGGTCGTTTTTTCGTCTAAAACGCTTGGTTCGAGAAATCCAAATGCTTTGGCAATCGTATTTGCTTCAGCATTCGAAAACAGATGAATCTTTTTTTCTGGAACAAAATAGACAGGAAGTTGTGTTTCTGTAATTGACGCTTTGTTACTTGAGGGAATCTCATCGGAAATACTAGAAACGGTGAACGCCGATTGATCGAAGGTGAGTTTTGGAAGAATGCCGAATCCATAGGTTGGTCCAGGTGGCTTAGGTGGGTTTAAAATCAACAGAATTGATGCGAGCAATGAAACAATTGTTCGTAGAAAAAAAAGAACGATAAACCCAATCGTTCCCCATTTAATAGTCAGTCGCGACACGTACGCGACATCGCTTAACGTTACCGCCGAGGACTCGTTCTCCATATCAATCATCATATCAAAATCTGATACAATACGCGCCATGAGTTCCTTTTTAACCGTTCGAACCCGTATCGCCCCCTCTCCGACAGGGATTGCACATGTTGGAACTGCGTATATCGCGTTATTCAACTACGTGTTTGCGAAAAATCATAATGGAAAATTTATTATTCGTATCGAAGATACGGACAGAGGGCGGTTTGTTGAGGGCGCGGAGCAGGTTATTTACGATGCACTTACTTGGTTGAAGATTCCTCACGACGAAGGTGTTGATTTGGGAGGCCCGTTTGAACCATATCGACAGTCGGAGCGACTAGAGATTTATCATCAGCATGTTGAGACACTCTTGGAGAACGGAACGGCGTATTATTGTTTTTGTTCGCCAGAAGAGTTGCAGGCTATGCGCGCTGAGCAACAAAAACAGAAGCAACTTCCAATGTACGATGGGCGATGCTCGCATATCCCCTATGCGGAGGCCAAGAAGCGCGCCAAACATGAAAAACACGTTGTTCGTTTGCGTATGCCCGATTCAGGAAAAGCTGAATGGGAGGATGCGATTCGGGGTCACGTTTCGTTTGAGTATGCGCTGATTGATGATCAAGTTCTGTTGAAGTCAGATGGATTTCCAACCTATCACTTCGCCGTTGTTGTTGATGATCATATGATGCAGATTTCGCATGTGATTCGAGGTGAAGAATGGATCAGCTCAACACCAAAACATTTGTTTTTGTATGAGGCTTTTGGGTGGGAGACACCAACTTTCGCGCACATGCCGTTACTTCGGAATGCCGATCACTCGAAACTTTCAAAACGAAAAAATGATGTGTCGCTGATTAGTTATATGAACAAGGGATATATTCCCGAAGCCTTGATCAACTTTTTATGTTTGATGGGATGGTCGCATCCTGAGGGAAAGGACATCTTCAATCTCGATGAGTTTCGACGCGTGTTCACAATTGATCGTATGCAAACAACTGGTCCTATTTTTGATTTGAATAAACTCGCATGGATGAACGGCATCTATATTCGCGAAAAATTGACGCAGGACCAGCTCATTGAAGCATTACAACCGTTTACCCCCACCGATTTTCCAATGGATCTCATGGGGAAAATCTTGCCATTGGTTCGCGAACGCTTGGTGCTTTTAAGTGATCTCGAATCGCTCACCGACTTTTTCTATCGAGATATTTCGGTTAATCCTGCTGAATTGTTGAAAAAATCTGAAGCGGGTGTGGTGACAGAACAACTTACGCGAACAATTGCTGAGCTTGAACAACTGTCGCAATGGAGTGTTGCTGAGCTTGAAACATGTTTGCGATCATTGCAAGAAAAATACGACTGGAAAAAATCACAATATTTTATGATGATTCGCGTTGCTGTTACGGGAAAAACCGCGACTCCACCCCTGTTTGAAACGATGGAGGTGTTGGGGCGAGAGAAGACGATTGAGCGACTGCGAGAAGCAAAAGAGAAGATATGAGTTTAGAATCGTTCCAGCAAGGGTATTGGAATTGGTGTGTGCGAAATAATCAATTAAGTCAGGCAATGGAGCTTCGCAATCCATCACAAGAAGAAATTCAACGAATGATGGAATGGAATAAGAAACAATTACCTGTTGAATATGTGAGTCATGCGGATGAGAGGAGACTGTTATTTCAAGACAACTGGAAACAAATACAAGAATTAATTCGCACCGATACTCAAGGTCAAGGGTTTTATCTATGTTTTCCGGTTGCTTTGCTGTGTGGGTTTGATTGGTTTCAATCTAAGGTAATGAACTGCAAAATGGATTGGCAACTTCTTTACGCTATTCTTCGTGCCAAACTTTCTAAAGGAGAGTCTACAATTGGTTCCGATTTTTCGGAGTTGGTTGCTAATGAATGCGAAACGGACGAGGTGTTTGTTGAGCCCGCAGAATTACCCGAAAGGATTCAGAACACTCTATCAAATCAAAAATTTCTTTTGATTCAAGCTCCAATATTTGCGCCGTATATATCTTCTGGGAAGGTGGGACATTATCTTGCTGTTGTAGGAGCACGAGAGGTGTGGCTTGGGCAGGAAGACTATAACGTTTTATATACTGTTGGTGGTATGTTATCCCCGTATGGAATTTCGGATCCTTACGCAGTAGTAGCTCAAAAAAAACTATTAAAATACGTATCAAATGTTGAATTTTCCAATAAAACCGACGTGACCCGTGATTCAGGAAAAATTTCAACAATTGCAGTTGAGCACAAAGGCTTAACTCCACATGAGGCTCAAGTATCAGATCATGAGATTCGTATGAGCATGAACACTGTTGGATAATATATTTCTGTTTTGACTCACTACTTCACCACCGCTTCCGTTTCCCACTCCTCGAATCCAATCGCTGTTAATCGTTCCACTGTTTTTTCCCGATCCCCTGTCATTTTCTGAATTGCCTCGGCTGTTTCCCGCAGTTCATATGGAAATACAATCCAACCTTCAACTTTTTTCACCCAAAAGTCTGGTACAAAGGTGGCGTGCGGTTTGAGGTACGGTGTTGCAGTAAAAATTTTTCGAAGTGGGAAGTTTTCAAAATATGACTTTGCGCGTTCAAACGTTTTCCCCGTATCGCAGATTTCATCAACAATAAGAATTGATTCCCCGCGAAACATTTTTGAGGGGGTTTCGTCAATAAATGGCACTTTTGTTTTTTGAAGATCATCATAACTGGTAATTGTGATATGGGAAATCGGTTTGTTGAGCAAATCAGAGAGAATCCGCGCGAACACGAGTCCTCCGCGCGAGATCGCGACGATCGTGTCGATAGAATCCGGAGGGATCGTTCGGGCCAATCCGATGCAATCGCGTTCAACGTCCTGCCATGAGAGTTTATGGAAAGAAATGGTGTCCATAGGGTATTTTACCATAATGCTTGAGGCAGTTGTGTACCTCAAGATCGATGACAATTCACCTCTGCTGGGGTACAATAAGGCTTCTCCTACAGAGAAGTTTGCGGGATCGTCTAAGGGTAGGACATCGCGCTCTGGACGCGAGAATTGGGGTTCGAGTCCCTGTCCCGCAGCAAAAAGACAGCAACATATATTCGCTTAAAACCTTCTCTCCCTAAACGGCCTGGGGCTTTGCGACTTTCGCAACAGTTCTTGACGAAAGAACCTTCTTCCCACAGGACTCTCTGAAAATCTCGCGCTTAATCCGATACGATCAAGAATTAATCCAGAAATCATAACAGCGACAAGAAATATCGCCACGATCCAACTTGTGGGGTATCGATACGAAAACGAAAATCGTTTCCAGAAAAACAGCGTTCCCACTCCCCCAACGCCTCCCATAATCATTGTCCACCATGGGAATTGTGAGAGAAGATATTCAAAACGGATCTCACCCATTGGCCCATGCTGACGAAGTGAAAAAATGAGTAGAGATGTCATGAACGTTGCAAAAACAAACGTTCCAACAAATCCAAGAATCGCGAATACGCTGATCAACACAAAATACGCACGTGGACGCATGGTAATGTGTTGCGATCGAATTACGCGCATAACCTCAGACTCAATTGAACGAGGCTCATCTTTTACTGTTGGGCTCATGTTTCTCCTTTTCACACAACACGCGAAGCATTTTTTTTGCCCGCATGATCAATACCGATACCGTTCCTTTTGGTTTTTGAACAATTGCCGAAACTTCTTCATACGAATATCCTTCAATATTGTGTAAATACACGACTTCTGCATATACGACCGGAAGATGCTGAATGCAGTCGCGTACTTGTTTGATCGTTGTTTTTTGTTCAAACGATTCTTCCAGATTTTCTGTCGACTCAATGGTGTCGCCTAGTATTTCCATGGAAACTTCTTTTTTCTTTCTCCATTTTGAAATTGCCTGATTATGCACAATGCGATAGATCCAACTCGAAAAAGGTTTTGCGAGATCAAAACTGCGAAGATTTTTATATGCAGAAATAAACGATTCTTGAACGCAATCCTGCGCATCTTCGGGATTTTTTACAATCGAGTTGGCATAGCGAAGGAGCTTGGATTCATATCTGCGGACAATCTGCGCATATGCCTCAAGATTCCCATCACAGACAGTTTTCACAAGCTCCTGATCGCTATATGTAGTACATGCTGCTTTCACAGGCTGTATTATCTTCCCATTCCTCTTCGCATGCCATTACCTGTTCCAAGGCGTTGGCCAATGGGAGGAAGTCCTATTTCTGCACGGATCGCATTTGCTTGATCGATCTTTTGATCAACGGCTAGTGCGTGCGCTTCGACAAACTTTGCGAAGTTTTCGCGTGTGACTGAATTCACAATTGGGCGATCTTCCATAAGTTTGACCCATGCGTCATAATTTTTTCCGTCGAACGCGGCTTGCATTGCGGTATGGCGCTCCTCGGAGTAGTTCGCTCCACGAACCGCGGGATCACCCCACTTTGCGGAAACGGGCTTCGCGAGGAAAAAGCCACCGAGTACAACACTCGCTACAGACAAAGCAATCACTGATTTTGAGATAGTCATTGTTTGCTCCTTTCTACGTGTAATACGCACAAAAGGAGAAAAAAATTACATTTTGCATCGCACGAGTTACGTTTTTTGGCTTTCAATATAAAACGCTCCTCGAGTTTGACCGACTTTTGTCACAAACCCCTCGTTTTGAAGTTGCTCGAGATCAAAATGAAGCGTACTTGAGGGAATGCGAAGAAATCGCCGATGCAGAAAATCAAAAGTTACTTGTTTATGATCTCGAATGATCAACAGAATCTCTCTTCGACGAGGAAGGAGCGAATCCTCTTTTCTTTCTGGTAGTGATTTGAGTTGAGTGTATTGTTCAAATACATGAAGAGCGCGGTCTCGCACTGCGCGAATCCAGAATGTTACAAACTCAGTTGCATTCGCATCAGAAAAAGAAAGCGCGTCATAATATTCACTTTTTTGCTCATGGAGTTGCTCTTCAATTGACAATGTTCCACGGAATCCATATCCAGATTTATTAAGAAAAGCTGAAGCGAGTAGTCTGCCAACACGTCCATTTCCATCCATAAAGGGGTGAATTTTTTCAAAACCAAAATGCAACACTGCTGAAGCGACGATCGGATGAATGGAGCTGTCACCTATTTGAGCAAGAAGTTGAGTTATCCGCGTCTCAATTTCTTGCCAAGGGGGTGCAAGGTATTCCACGATTCCTGCCTTGTTGTACACGGCAACCATTTCTTTTCGAAACTGTCCTGTAGAAGAGGATAGGGCGTTCATCACAATCGCATGCAGTTTTTTGATTTGTGAGAACGTGATCGTATTTTCCATTTTTGAGATTTGATCATACGCCTGTGTTAGATTTTGGACTTCCAGCAAGTGCTGTCCTTGACCTTCATTTTGAGAGAATTGTGTTTCAGTAAGCGGATTCCCTTCGATTTTTGCCGAGTACAGCGAACTTTTCATTGTTGATTCATGAACAAAGTGTTGTGTTGATTTATTAAGCGGAGGAAGAACGTCAAACATGCGTTTTTGCATATCTATTTCTGTAAGCTGATTGTTAGATTCTTGTGATATTGTCCATCTATACTGCATTTCGTTATCATAGCTCCGATTGGAAGTTATTGGAAGTTATTGGAAAATATCTTGGACGAGTACAAATATTACAGTTTCCCTTAGATTTGTGTCAGTTTGTTCTTTTCAGAAAATGCATTATCATTATGTTCATAAAGGTAAATATATGAAAAAAATTTTCACCGTGGGAACAACACATGTTCATGGTTTTCTCGATTTCATTCGTGAACAGGGGGTTATTGGTCTTTCTATTGGATTTGTCCTCGGAACTGCGGTAACAAAAGTTGTTGCGTCGCTTGTAAGCGACATTGTGAATCCCATTTTGAGTATTTTGCTTGGCTCAACAGAAAATTTAAAAGAAATGAAGTTGAATGTGGGAAATGTGTCAATTCTTTGGGGGAGTTTCTTGGCCGCGATTGTGGATTTTATTGTGATTGCGTGCGTGGTGTATCTCGTTATCCGTATTCTCAAGATTGACGCATTAGATAAGAAAAAAAACTAAACCACGATTGCGTATTTTTCCCATCCATTGGATTCTAATTCGCGCAGTTCGCAACTCTGCCGAAGGGTGACCTCTCCGATTTGCGTTCGTGTGAGTGAGGTGAGAAAACTTTCAACACCCAGTGTGCGAAAAAGATCATAGCTTAACTGTCGAATATATGTTCCCGACGACACCGTTACCTCAAGACACGCGAGAGTGCTCATATACGAAACGAGTTGAATTGAATGAACGGTGACGGCCTTTGTTTTGTTGAGTTCGACTCCTTTTCGCGCGAGTTCATACATTGTTTTCCCGTCACTTTTTGTTGCGGAAAACGCGGGGATTTTCTGATCAAATGAACCAAGAAATGTTGGTATCATTTCTAACATTTGTTCTCGCGAAATTCGAGGAGTATTTTGTTGCATACTCACTACTCCTTCGGTGTCTAGCGTTGGTGTCGACGCGCCCAATCGCGCGACCGCGCGATACGTTTTCGCAGAAGTTTGGAATTGATCGAATTTTTTTGTGGCGGATCCAAATAATAACAAGAGTAAACCATCAGCAAAAACATCGAGCGTTCCCGCGTGACCGATCTTTGTTTTTGGAGAAAGGGATGGAAGTACGTGTCGTTTTGCGCGTCGAATAACATCATACGAAGACATCGCTGGCGGTTTGTTGATTGGAAGAATAAAAGAATCAGTCATATCTTGCGTATTATACGCGTTGAGTCGTGATATACTCCACTCATCGATGTCTTCTCAAGTACAAGAAATCAAAAACGCCGTGGATATCGCCACAATTATTGGCGAGCGTGTCAAGTTAACGCGTTCGGGAAAAAACTTACGCGGTCTTTGTCCATTTCATTCAGAAAAATCTCCTTCATTTTTTGTTACCCCAGATATGCAACGATATAAGTGTTTTGGGTGTGGAAAATCTGGAGATGTTTTAAATTTTATTCAAGAATACGAATCGCTGCCATTTCCAGACGCGCTTCAATTGCTTGCGGATCGTGCGGGGATTAGACTTGAAAAGAAAACATTTTCAAAAGAAGATCAACACAGAAAAACATTATTTGAGGTTTTGGATCTTGCATCAGAGTATTATCACTACCTTTTAACTTCACATGAATCGGGCGCTCCTGCGCGCGAATACTTAAAAAATCGAGGTGTTTTTTCTGATTCGATCACAACATTTAAGTTAGGCTATGCATTAAACAGTTGGGATGCGGTGCAGAAGTTTTTGATCGGAAAAAAGAAGTTTTCGCAACTTGAACTTGAGGATGCAGGGCTGATTATTCATTCTTCGGGGGGCAGATATTACGATCGGTTTCGAGATCGCGTGATGTTTCCATTAACGCACGCCACTGGAGCAACCGTTGGTTTTTCTGGTCGCGTGCTGAATCCAAATGAAAAAGAAGCGAAATATATCAATTCACCCGAAACGGCGCTGTACCACAAAAGCGAGTTGTTGTTTGGATACTCTGTGCTCAAGCAATTCATGCGAAAAGAGGAAGAGGTTGTGGTTGTGGAAGGTGAGCTCGATGCGATTTCCTCATATCAAGCAGGTGTGAAGAATGTAGTTGCGATTAAAGGATCAGCGTTTACCGAACAGCAATTTCGATTACTCTCTCGAACGGTGAAGCGTGTCGTTCTTTCGTTGGACGCGGATTCGGCGGGAGTTGAGGCCACAAAGCGAGCAATCGAGACTTCAAAACAGTTTGATCTTTCTTTGCGCGTATTGCCGATTGTTGGGGGAAAAGATCCCGATGAAATCGCACGAGAAAATCCAGCTGAGTGGCGGGAAATGGTAAAACACACCGTGAGCGCGTTTGAATTTTTGGTTGAGTCTGCATTAAAAAAATATGATTTACAATCTGGTGAAGGAAAGCGCTTGGCCTCAAAAGAAATAATGCCCATTCTTTCACAGATTGCAAACGCAATCGAGCAATCGCATTATGTTTCGATGATCGCAGATCGTTTTGAAGTGAAGCCCGACGTTGTTTTTCAAGAACTCGAAAAACAAAAAAAGAAAAATGAGATGGGTGGATCTTTATCAAAACAAAAAACACCATCGGTTGTTGTGGAAACGAACTCGCCACGCGAGAGACTTGAACGATTTATGATTTTGTCGTTATTGAATGGTTCTACTACTATTGAAGATAGCGATATTTCCTCAGAAGACTTTTCGAATGGAGTATGTAAAGAAATATTTACTTTTATGCAGAAAACGAACTCGACCGATCCAAAAACAGTATCAGAAGCGTTGAATGATGAACTTAAGCCCGCATTTTCTGATTTGTATTTAGAATCGGAACAAGTTGGGAATGATAAAAAGACGTTTGTGGATGCAAGGACAAGACTGCGCCACATGATCGCGTCTGACCGCCTCACCGCACTTGGACAGCAACTCAAGAAACTTGAGAATTCTCCCAATCAGTCGGTTGAACAACAAAAGGTGATTGAAACGCTTCAAAACGAGATGTCAGAAATAAGTACTCGACTTGTGAGCAATTGAGGAGCATAATACGCAGATCACATTCGCATAAAAGAAAGCGGAAAGATACTCGAGATTGCTTCCAATAGCCTTCTCTGGTACACTTGCAGACTTCTTATGGTTAAACTAACTGCTTCTCAACAAAAAAAACTCGATGAATTGCTCAAGAAGGCTCGAGCGCAAGGCTACCTTACGCAAGAGGCGATCTTGGCCTTTTTCGTGTTGCCCGAAGAACACCTCGAAGAGCTCGACTATCTGTACGACATTCTCTTTTCAGAAGGAATTGATGTTTTTGAGACAATCGAGGAGGAACAGTATCGTAACGATGTGAGCGTTTCTTCGGAACTTGAGAAAGAGCTTGAACTTTTAACAACATTAGACGATCACTCCGTTTCGGACCCCGTTCGCATGTACCTCAAGGAAATTGGTCGTATTCCCCTTTTAAACCGAGAGCAGGAAATTGATTTGGCACAACGCACCGAACAAGGTGATCAAAATGCAAAAGACCTGTTGGTTTCTGCAAACCTGCGTTTGGTGGTTTCGATTGCGAAAAAATACATTGGTCGCGGAATGACTTTTTTGGATTTGATTCAAGAGGGAAATAAAGGATTGATCCGCGCTGTCGAAAAATATGACTGGACAAAAGGGTTCAAGTTCTCAACCTACGCAACATGGTGGATCCGACAAGCTATTACCCGTGCGATCGCCGATCAAGCACGTACGATTCGTATTCCCGTTCACATGGTTGAAACGATTAATAAGTTGATGCGCGTTTCTCGAAAACTGATGCAAGAACTGGGTCGTGAACCCACCGCCGAGGAAATTTCCGAGGGGTTGGAAGGCGTAGATCCCGATCGCGTTCGCGAAATTCAAAAAATCAGCCAGAAGACAACATCATTAGAAACGCCTATTGGTGACGACGATGATTCTTACCTTGGTGATTTTATTGCCGATGAATCACAAACCTCTCCCTACGATGCAACGAGCAAACGACTGCTTAAAGAAAATATTGAAGAGGTTTTGTCAACGCTTTCCGATCGAGAGGCGCGCGTGTTGCGCATGCGTTTTGGATTGAACAACGCGCAACCGATGACGTTGGAAGAAGTCGGGCAAAAATTTGGTGTGACGCGCGAGCGTATTCGCCAGATCGAAGCGAAAGCCTTAAGAAAACTCAAACATCCAAGCAAACGAAAAATGTTGCAGGATTATTTAGAGTAAATTTCAAGCGAATTCTATGGACATTCGCCAATCTCCTCAACACGCGCAGTTCCTACGGCTACAGGGGTGGAAAGTTGAGCATGTACATGTTGAAGATGGTTCGGTGATTCAGGTGTATATTCGGCCGATTTTGCATATTTTTAATTTCTATTTTTTCTCGGCGATGAAAATTCAGCGATTTCGATCAATTCCCGATCTTAAGGAATTGCGAGGGTTGATGAAAAAATGGGGTGTACGGTATCTTTGCGTTGAGCCTGCTGAGGATGTAGAGAAGAACGCGCTACTAAAATTTGTGAAGCGGTTGGGATTACGCCAAAGTAAATTCGGATACATCTGCACAAAAACACTGCGCATCGATCTCACACAAACAGAATCTTCGCTCCTAGAAGATCTGCGTGAAAATCCCAAGCGCATTCTGTCGAAACCAATGCGATCGGGGTATGAAACAGTGATGATCAATGGTGCCGAGTTTTTGGCGCGTAAAAAAGAGTTTGATGCTTTTGAGGCAAAAGGTATTCAGGATGGAAAGTTTTGGTGGTTTAACCAAAAGCAGTTTCAGGCGCTTGTTGGGGGATACGGCGACAAGCTTGATCTGGCAATCACGCGAAATACTGCGACTGGAGAGATGCACAGCGGGATATTGCTGTTGAGTTCGGACGATGCGATCTATTATTTTCGCGCGTTCGGCGACGAGGTGTCGCGAAAACATCGGTTGCACACGTGGACGGTCTGGAAAAGCTTTTTGTATGCCAAAAAATTGGGCAGAAAAACCTACGATTTTGATGGAATCCTCGACGACCGCTTCCCGATTAAAAGCTGGCGGGGTTTCACCGAGTTTAAGCTGCGGTTTGGGGGGGCGACAGTCGAGTATCCCGGATGCTGGGAAAAGGTTGGACTGTTCCTCTTTTGAACCGAAAAATCATGGTACAATATTCGCATCTTGATCGATCGGACAATGCGATCTCGAGATGTAAAAACAACTGTTTGTACGATCCCCGATGGCGCAACGGTAGCGCGGCTCGCTGTTAACGAGATGGTTCGTGGTTCGAATCCACGTCGGGGAGCAGTAACTAACCGAAACAACCACTAAATTACACAAACTGACATAAAGTCCAAACCTAACATCCACTTGACAGATGTAAGGAATAGTTATTATAATCCTTACATCTAATAGAAAGATGTTAGGCATATGAAAATCGGTAAACTCATCCAACAACCTAGTGGGTACCAGGCATTTATCCCAGATAAGTTCCCTCCAAAGGAACAGATTGTCTTGAGTTCCAAAACTCAACAGCTTCATGCCAAGGCTGCCCTTATGTTGGGCAAATTAGATGGTATTACCCAGCTGCTGCCTGATTTAGACTTCTTCATTTTTATGTACATTCGCAAAGAAGCGGCTCGGTCAAGTGAAATTGAAGGCACCCAAGCAACTATTATCGACGTTATTAAAAGTGAGGCACAAATTGAAAGCCGTTTTCCTCAAGATGTCGAGAGGATTGTTCATTATATCCACGCAATGGAATATGGTTTGAAAAGATTAGAGACGCTACCTCTGTCGCTTAGATTTATACGAGAAATTCACAAGGTATTGATTGGTGGCACGATCGATGCTCCTGGCAAAACGCCGGGTGAATTTAGAATTTCGCAAAACTGGATTGGAGGAGGTTCTCCAAATACTGCGAAGTTTGTGCCACCAACACATACGGAAATGAATCGGTGTTTAGATGATTTTGAAAAATTTCTGCATACTACTGACGAATATCCGCCACTTATTAAGGCAGCTTTAGCTCATGCCCAATTTGAAACAATCCATCCATTTCTAGATGGTAATGGTAGAACTGGGCGGCTTTTAACTACTTTCTACCTATGCAAGCTAGGAATCCTGGAGAGGCCAGTACTTTATTTATCTGAATATTTTTTGAATAATCAAAAGACATATTATGGATCATTAAATTCCTATCATCAGGAAAATGCTGACGTTTCTGGCTGGCTTGACTTCTTTTTGGATGGTGTTGCTATCATAGCTGCAGAAGCAATTAAAGCATCGAAAAAAATCAACATCTTACGTCAAACAGATACTATAAAAATTCAATCTTTAGGCAGGAGAACAATAACTGGTATGACGGTCTTGGAAAACCTTTATAAGCTTCCGATTGTTAGCGTTAAAAAAGTTGAAGAGTGGACGGAGCTTTCACGTCCTCAGGCCAATGAATTAGTTAAAAAACTTGTCGAGTTGGGAATTCTTGAACAAAGAGATAAAGATATCGAGTACGGCAGGGAATTTTGGTATAAGAAATATCTGGATTTGTTTGTGAGCAAAGAAGAAATTAAAAAATCAAATGAACCAGCCTGACTTTACCCTCGATAAAATCAAGTTCGCCACAGATGGATCAACATTCGAGAAAGCAGTGGGCTTATACGAAAGTGATAAAGTCACCCAAGTAGAAGAGGGTATTCGATCGTACACAGCTGTTGTCAAAGGAACAAAACCATACCAAGTCTCAGTAGAAGCCCGACGATATGATTATGGCCACTGTACTTGTTATTTAGGGGTCAACGGCACGCTCTGCAAGCACATGGTTGCTTTGGCAATTTATGTGGTTCAGGATGGAAAGCCATTGACCGATAATGATAAGAAACTGGTCCCAAATCCAACTTGTAGTGGAAAGTTGGGAACCTTATCACAGAATGAGCTGATCGCTGCAAAAAAGACGATTACATCTTCCCTGAAATACATCAAAGCCTACACTGGTCCGTCTCGTACTTGGTTTGCCTACCAAAATTCGCTCTCCGAAGGTTGCAATCGTTTATCTGTTGTCATCTCTGATTTGCCCGTAAGTATTCAAACAGCAGGGTTGTTGATTGATTTACTCTTAAGATTAGACAAGAAGCTATGTACTGGCGGAGTTGATGACTCGGATGGTGAGGTAGGCGGGTTTATTGAGGAAGTAGTTGTTCTTTTGCAGGAATTTGTTAAGCTGGACCCGAGTTGTATCAATGCTTTTGATAAGTTGAAAAATCGAGAAACATGTTTTGGCTGGGAAAAGCCGTTGTTGAAATCTTTCAAGCATGCAAGAAGTGATTGATTTCCTTAAACGTATGCCCTAGACACTCTAATGAAATAATTTTCCACCCACCTCGTAAATCTTGTCATTTTCAACTCACTTCCATAAACTCATCACCAGAAAAATGAATAGGATCGGAATCTCACTCAAAAGCAGTATCCACACATGTTTTGCCTGAAGTGGTTTCTTTTCAACGAGTCGACAGTAAAGTGCAAGGCTGACTGCGCTTATCGAAAGACATATTGAAACAATAAAGTGGGCTTGGAAAAGCATATCGGAAAAGTGGAACATTTTGTCGTTAAGACACCACGGTTTGTTTGAAATAGTGACGATTCCGTTTGTATTTCCCCCGCCACAGCCAAGAAAAAAGAATCTGTTCTTATATAACCAAGTGAGCAAATTGATGATATTTCTGGTTCAGATAAACTCATTCGACTTATGGTTGATTTCGGCACATTTCGACGCACGATTCTTGTTGGAATGAAGAAAGAACGTCAAGATTGTAGCGAAATCGTTGGAAAGCAAGCATTATTTGTTGTGAACCTCGAACCAAGAAAGATGGCGGGGGAAGTTTCTGAAGGGATGCTGTTTGATATTGGATATACAAATGGAATTACCCCTGTTCTTACAATGCCCGAAAAAGACGTTCCAAATGGAGTCAGTGCAGGATGAGAGGAATAATGAAAATTAAATTGTCACTAGGAGCATGCGATGCTACGATTGGGAACTTACAAACACTATAAAGGGAAATACTATCAAGTGATTGGTGTGGCGTTGCATAGCGAAACTCAAGAACAACTCGTTGTCTACTATTGCTTATATCCCAACCCAAAAGGTCAACTCTGGGTACGACCACTTAACAAGTTTCAAGAGAACGTGATCGTTGACGGTCGAGCGATTCCTCGATTTGAATATGTTGAAGATGTGAGCGAGTTGTAGATCCGTTTCTCAATCCACCCCCTCATTCGAGTACCAACCTTCTAGGTGCCAAATGTGATAAAATTTGCATGTGTCAATGAATCCCATTGTTAATGCGTTAAGTGCTTCAGTGTATATTGTTTTGGTTGTCTTTGTTATGACCTTTGCGACTGAACCTTTAAAGGCCAAACCTGATACTTTTTTTGCACCAATCATGGTTTTATTTGTACTTGTCCTTTCAGTTGTGGTAATGGCGTTTTTGTTTTTTTACCAGCCACTCCAATTTTTTATTGAAGGAAAGAAAAAAGAAGCGGTTGATCTATTTGCGAAAACGGTTAGCGTTTTTGCAATTATTACAGTTGTTGTTTTACTTTTGCTTTTTTTCGGTCAAATTTAGAGTTTGCTCGTTATGAACTCAGCAGAATGATGCTATGGATTATGGAACAGCAGATAATTATATCTGTATTTGTTCTTTTGTGTTTTCCAGATGAACTCAAAATCCCGTCTTGATCCAAAGCACAGAAAAATAAATGGACATCACGAGCGAAAGAATAGTTATGCATTGATTTTTGACTTGCTGAATAAACCAAACGGAATCGTTGTGAACAAGTGAATAGAGTTCAACTTTCTCTGGAGGCTCTCTTCTCACCGTTGAAAATTGCTGATGAAACCAATACATTGTTTCACCAAAACTCCTCACCACCCAAAAAAGACTGACAAAGGTAAAAAAGAGATACACATTGTTAACAATCAGGCAGATGAGCGCAACACTTGTCCAGAAAAGACTAAAAATAAGAACATCACCCCAAACGTACATCCCCAACAGAAAAAGAGCCTTTGTTAATCCATACGAATTACTGTTTTGACATTCTTTGCGTGCTTTAACAAAAAGAAACAGGTTACCTAAAGCAAAAACAATCAAAAACCATTGAAAAAGATTCATGAGTTAATAATAGACTAATCGAGCAAGTATGAATATGGTGGGCGTACGATTTTTACCAAGGACAAAATTGGTTCACAATTGAGTAACAAACTTGCATATTGCGATATCTCTTCTTTCGCGTATAATACTCCGACAAGCTTTGACAGAGAAATAGTAGAGCAGTATCGGTGACAAGAGAGAGGAAGCGGTAGGTGCAAGTCTTCCCGAACGATCATGTTTGAATTACCCTCTTGAGCCTAAACCCTAAAGATACACATCAATTAAGGTTTACGGGTATGCCCGTGACAGCTGAAAGAGTGTGTCGGCACTGTCGGAGCACTCGAAAATGAGCATTTATTGCAAAAATTTCGAGGCATTCCAAGGAAACAGGAATGCCTTTTTTGTACTAAATGAAAAACAAGGTGGTACCGCGTGTGTTGTAGAACCCTCGCCCTTGTCTATTCTTCTTTGAATAGATGGGTGCGAGGGTTTTTTGGAAAGGAGGTGATAAAAATGAATAAAATGGAAAACAATGGGCAAAGACCCGTGTTCGACATGGAGAAAATAAATACAGCCATTCAAGCAAGACGTATAGCTGAAAAGAGAGAGTGGGAAACGCTTTCCCCAGAAGAAAAAGAGAAACGAGAACGGGAAAAACTAGTAGCAGAAGCACTAAATCATCGAAGTTTTCAGTTGAGTGAAAGCATGACAAATGCGGCAATCGAATCGTTCTTCGGTCATCGATTTGAAGCTGAAAGATTAGAAGCAACTGTTTTGTTAAGTGATAGAACTGGAATTTCTGTTTCAATTATGAAACTTAGAAGCATGGTTGAGCATAATGTGATTGCTTCTCTAATAGAAACGGGTAATATTGAGCATGCTCGTGAAGTTGCGCTTGATCCCCAAACAGGAAGAGAACAGCATCCAGAACTTTTCGAAAAAGCGGAAAAATGGGTGGATTCTCAAAAACCCATGATGGGGTTTACTGAGTTTACTTAGCAAATGAAACAGTGCAAACTAAGGATCCGAGTTTGACATTGACGAATGACTGAAAAAAGATTTCTTCACACATTGTCAATCAAGTATAGGTTATCATTGAAGAATACGTACGTATAACCACCGTAACACAGGAGAAAAATATGCGCGTTCAAGTACTGGGGACAGGTTGTTTGAAGTGTAAAAAAATGTACGAAATGGTGGTGAGTGTTGCGCGTGACCTAGGAATGAAAGATATGGTGGAATACATCACCGGTGACGATGGCATACAGAAGATGATCGAGTTGGGAGTCATGAGTAGTCCGGTGTTGGTGATTGATGGTAAGGTGGCAATGGTCGGGTTTATTCCCGACATCGAAAAAATAAAAGGCGCGTTACGCAAAGCATAACTATGGATATTTTTCGACCAATACAATTTTTTGCAGATTCGGTTTCATACAAATGGTTTGGAATGGAAAGAGATAGTTATTTGGGAAGTGCGACAGCTTTTTTTATCTATGATGTGATTAAAATAGGCGTTCTCCTCATCGTTATCAACTATGTCATGGCTATGACACGATATTATTTTCCAATGGAAAAAGTGCGAGATATGTTATCGAAACGAAGGTGGTACGGCATTGAGTATGTGTTGGCGGCAGTTTTGGGAGTAATCACACCGTTTTGTTCTTGTTCTTCAATTCCTCTTTTTATTGGATTTGTGCGGGCGGGTATTCCCTTGGCTGTTACGTTTGCATTTTTGATTAGTTCACCTTTGGTGAATGAATCATCCATGTATTTGTTTCCCGCGATGTTTGGATGGAAGGTGACGTTACTCTACAACATTGTTGGAATAGGAATAAGTATTCTTGGAGGGATGCTCATTTCACGCCTTCATGTCGAAAAATATATCAAACAGGAATTGTTGCGAATGAAATCTCACATTGATGTGGAAACAGAAAATAAATGCAATACGTTACCACTTTTCACATTGATGCGATATTGGTGGCAAGATGGCATGCAGATTACGAAAACGATTTTCCCGTATGTGATTCTTGGGGTTGGAGTTGGTGCGGTGATTCATGGATTTGTACCCGCGAGAGTTGTAGAAACATATCTTTCTGATACGTCTTGGTACTCAATCCCCTTTGCAACTTTTCTTGGTGCACCGCTTTATGCAAATTCAGTGAGCGTTATTCCCATTATGGAGGCTTTGGTACGTAAGGGGGTGCCACTCGGAACAGCGCTCGCGTTTATGACGGCAATTGTTACGATCTCTATTCCTGAGGGGATGATTTTGAAAAAGGTGATGCGCTGGCAGTTATTAGGATTGTTCTTTGGGATTACAATAACGGGAATTATGATGATGGGGTATCTCTTTAACTGGATTTTTTAATCGTTTGCTATGTGGATGCACTGAGTGAAGAAACGATTTTCACTAATTTTTCATTGAAGTTTCCTTGATCCATTTGAATAACAGGATATGTGAAAAGAGAATGATCGGGTTGCGCATCATTTCTCGTTTGAAATGGGATCTCGCGTTTCGCCTGAATTGGAACGATTCGGGGATTCGTTCGATATTGCTCTAGTTGGTCAAGACGATCATCAATCGCGAGTACGGGAATGGTTTCAGGAAAAGATTGGAGTACATGTGAAACAACTGGCTCTTTTGTTCCTCGAAGCAAAAAAAGAAGCTCGTTTGGCATGCGATAAGAATGAGTTTGGAGATATTCTAATGCGTTTATCACTTTTTCAGGTTGAAATCCAATTTCTCCATACGTGGTGATAATCCAGTAAATAGCTGGATCGATATTGAGTCCTGCAAGTTCCTGATCTGGTATTGTTGATTGCGTCATGTGTTTGCGATATGTGTCCCATACGATCTTGGCTACACGAGATGGTTTTGTATCCCATTGGATTGCCAATGCTTGATGTTTTACTTCTCGAAAAAATCCACGTTCGTTGTATTCAAGCATTCCCGCAAATTGAGGGAGAACGGTTTGAATGATAAATTCTTTTGCCGATTGCACATCTGATATCTTCTGTAATTTCAACGCAGATATTTGTGAGTCGAGTAATGTGCTACACGCGATCATCTCAAGAAGCGGGGAGTATCGATCCGGTCCCTTCCCCGTGATTGGACGTATGCGACACACAGCGTTGAGTATGCGTAGTGTGGTGGAACATGCGTCGCGATCTCCTGAGGGTATCATTGGACATAACTCTTGAACATATGATTCTTTACGCGGCGAATATCGTTCGAGTGTGTCGTCGTGATCGCAAAAACAAACCGCTGTATATTTTTCGAAGTCAATTTGCTCTCTGGTGCGAACACGTATTGCTCGATTGGACTCGTTTCGTGCGGAGAAATGAGGGAGTGAGATTAGTTGGCCAGTAATGGATCCTCCAAGAAGCTTCTCTAAGCGCGAGCGATAACTGTCGTACAACAATCCGAGTTCAGAGGTATACGGTGGAATAAAATCGGATGAAGATTCTAAAAACATGAGGCGTATTATAGATCATCGTTTTCTTTTTGTGTTTTGACGAGCAGTACTCGAACAAGTTGTCTATAGACAACTACTACAAGTAAGTGTACAGTGTGTAGTATGACAACAAAGGATAAACAACGAACCACGCTTTTTTTTCATCCTGATTTAATTAAGCTCGCAAGGGCTCAGGCTGTCGTGGAAGATCGCACGCTTACCGATTTAATCGAAAAAGCGCTCATACACTATTTGCCAAAAGAAATTGTCATCATAAAACCGGAAATTTAACTGTAATGTAGAACTGGTAACAAAAGGTGAATCATATGTCAGAAATAATGAAAGAAACTACGGTGACGCGAGCGGAAACGGCAAGTAATTCCGCACAACCTTCAACAACGACAGAAGCAACGAGTTCGCAGTCGACGGAATACATTCTGTATTTCATTCTTGGAACGGTTGAGATTTTACTTTCGTTTCGATTGATATTAAAACTTATGGGTGCGAGTCTTTCGAGTTCGTTTGTGCGTTTTATCTACGGACTGTCTGGAATTTTTACTCTTCCATTTGATGGGATTTTTCGAAAAGGATTTTCTCAGGGAATTGAAACGACCTCGGTTCTTGAACCTGCAACGATTGTTGCAATGCTCGTGTATGCGGTGCTTGCGTGGGGAATTGTTGCGCTTGTACGTGTGCTTTCGGGTGAGAAGCAAGAATCCGCGTAAATACTGCGTTGTCTATTTGGGTATTCTCAAGTAATAGAAAGAAGGAAAAAATGTCTCTTTTATATTGGATTGTGTTTGGACTGATTGCGGGAAGTGTCGCCAACTTCATCGCGCCAAGTTCCCAAGGAGGATTCGTTGGATCGATAATCTTGGGAATCATCGGGGCGGTTGTCGGTGGATACTTAGGTGAACGATTTTTTGGAGTCGGAGTTACGGGTTT
This sequence comes from Minisyncoccota bacterium, assembly GCA_003487265.1. Classification (GTDB taxonomy): domain Bacteria; phylum Patescibacteriota; class Microgenomatia; order UBA1400; family UBA12028; genus UBA12472. The sequence goes on along the minus strand of DNEP01000013.1, from coordinate 259,954 downwards.
TAATCTCACCTCGTTTGTTGTTGCGGTGGGTGGAGCGCTTGTAACGCTTTTTGTGAGTAGATTATTCTTGCGAGGATAAACGTTCGTCAGTAATTAAAGCGATGTCATCTTGGATTTGTTTGACTAAATCATGCGTGTTCTCAAAAAATTGAATCGGTCGAATGTATTTCTGAATTTTTACTTGAATGGGTGTGGTTTCGGTGATCACTTCAGAAAATGAAGTGGTATTGATGAGATGAACCTCCATGTTTTTTTGAGATTCATGAAATGTTGGAATTGAACCATAGTGAAGAGCGCCGTCGTATTTTCGATTATTAATCACGATGGAGGAGGAATAGACTCCTTCTTTTAGTGTGAGTGTTGTTGGAATCTTGAGATTTATTGTTGGAACTCCAATCTTTTTCCCGCGACCTTTACCCCGTATTTGTGTCGTGATGAACGTGAATTTTTGTGTGTGTAAATAACTGATTTTTGTTGAAGCAAATAGTAAAACAATTGTCGCGAGATACTGTGATGGGGATAAAAAGGAATGATACACAATCGCATCTAAGAACACGGCGGACACAGGAAATAATAGTTCAACAATTGTCGAAGTTTTCACTTCTGTTTGTGAAAGTCCTTTGTAGTAAATCCAAAGCGCAACCATTCCCGTTGAAAGCGCGATACCAACAAAGGTGCTAAATTGAATTGGTGAAATATGAGTAAGTTGAGTGGTTTTTTGAAATAACAATACTCCAACAAACGCAAGAACAGTTGTAAAGAAAAATCGCATTCCCGTAATTACTGTTGAATCTTTCCCTTGTAACGCGCGCTTAGAAAATGCAGTCGAACTTCCCCAGGCGAATGCGGCTCCGAGTGCGTAAAGTCCCGCAAAAACTGTTCCAGATCCAGTTTCAAAATTAATCTTTCCATTTGGAAAGGTCACAAAGAAAGCCGCAATCATTGCGACTCCTGCCCAAAATAAATACCTTCGCGAGATTTTTTCTTTCAACAGTATTCTCGCCGATATCACGGCGAAAATGGGTTGTGTTTTTTGAAGTAAAAATACAACACTGAACGAGATAAAGCTCGTCTGAAGTAATGCAGTGGTAAACCACAATGTTCCCAAAAGTCCACTGAAAAGCGAAATCCAAAACATCGAAAGCAACTCGCCCTTTCGAAAAGCGAATAGATTGGATTTTTTCTTCCATAAAACTGGAACAAGTAACACGGCTCCGACAGCGTGTTCACCAAAAACGATGATAAGAGGATTGAGTGAGTACAGACTTCTTCGAAGGATTCCGTCAAACGCCCAGAGGATTGCGGCGATGCCGATGAGCAGGGGGCCTTTTTTTTGAATATTACGAAGGAGCATCTGCGCATTATACCTTGATTTGTATTTTTATTCGTGAGAGTGTCATAATCAGATGATGCTACAGGTGATTTACCGTATTGTGTTGAGTTATGTCGTATTGTTGTTGATTTTTGTTGGATCGTTGTATGTCGTGAATAATATCCCAACGGAAATGGTGAGGAAAAACCTCGAGGGTTCTGTTGCAGTTATCAAACATGAGGGAATGTATCCTTCGCGGGGTATTTCTTGGAGAAAGATTGTATTGGACAACTTTACCGATGCAATTATGTTGAATGTTGCGTATTCGGTGGATTCGAATGATCCTCTTCGTTCTTCGATTCGGACAATTCAGCATGATGGAGATGAAAAAGCAGAGGATCAGGCGCTGAATCTTGAAAAAATCGGTCAAAAATCTGGTGTTCATGAAACGGTGTACGAGCGATATTGGCATGGGTACTTGATTTTCCTTCGACCATTATTGACGATTGGGTCATATGCTCATGTCCGCGTCGTTTGGTCGATTGCGCTGTATATTCTTGCAGGATTGGTGTTTGTTGAGATGCGAAAAAGAGTGGGTATTCGAGCAGCTTTTGCTTTTTTGATTGGCTTGATTGCGGTTGATTTCTTTTGGATTGGAGAATCATTGCAACTCTCCAATGTTTTTATGACAGGAATGATTGGATCGTATATTTTGTTGAAAAATCAACATTGGTCTTTCTCAAGTACACTCATTTTCTTTTTTATTATGGGAGGCGTGACCTCATATATTGATTTTCTTTCGGCACCACTTGTTGGGTTGAGCTTGTTATTGTTTATTGCGGTTGAACGAATACGGGGGAAGCTTGTTCAAAAAGTGGCGCTTCTCGCGTTTTTTTGGATGGTTGGTTATTCATCACTTTGGGCGAGCAAATGGTTTCTTGCCGAGTTCACCTATGTTCGGGGAGCGATAACCTCAGGATATACAAAAGTTGAGGATCGTATGATGAGTCCAGTTGATGCTGAGTTTAGTCGTGTTGTTGCAGTAAAACGAAACTTTTTACAGTTCCGCGGATACGACAAACGCAATAAATTTGCACTTTTATATTTGGGAATTGGATATTCGATATTTATGTTGCGATATCTTACGTTTCGTTCCGCAAGGTTTGAGCGCGTTATTATTTTTCTAGGCTTAGGTTTCCTTCCTTACGCGTGGTATTTTTTTGCAGCGGAACATTCTTATATTCACGTGTTGTTTACGTATCGCAACCAGCTGATGACGGTGATTTCTTTTTTTCTTCTTTCGTGTGAGTTTGTGCATTGGGAGAAACTTCGAAAGGATTGCAGAATTGTTGCTCGAAAAACGTAAGATAACGATGTATTATTTCGCGTATGTACCGATTGATGTTCGGTGGCATAGAGATTCCATTACAGAAAATAGATGGTATTGAAATGTTATTAGAACATGAAACGTTGAGGTAAAAATGAATAACGATGTACAGATTGTTGCATATCACGAGAAGTACAAAGCACAAGTTGAGGATTTGTTGATTCTGCTTGTGGATGATGTCGCTCAATACAATGAGTTGCGGAGAGTGCATGCTGGATCAATGTATGGATCAAAATATTTAGAAGAATACGTGAATTTGTTTAAAAATGAAAAAGCGTGTATATATCTCGCAACAATTGATGTAGAGGTTGTTGGTTGCATTGCTGGAAAAATTATTGAAAAAACAGGCGACGATCTATTGGAATATTATCCGATGAAATTGGGATTTATCGATGATCTGTATGTGTTGGAAGATTGGCGAGGTCACGGGATCGGTGCAAAATTATTACAGGAAAGCGAATCTTTCTTTAAACAACATCATTGCGTTTTTGTTGATTTACTTGTTGCGTACAAAAATTCAAACGCACACGAACTGTATTTAAATCAAGGATTTAAGAACGATGGATTGATCATGCGAAAGAAATTACAATGAAATACAAACTCTGTATTTTTGCTCCAGATAATCCAAAAATGATAGAAAGATTAATAGATGTCGCCTCACAAGCTGGTGCGGGTGTGATGGGAAAATATTCACATTGTGCTTTCATCACAAAAGGTGTGGGAACATGGAAATCTGAAAAGGGAGCTCATCCGTTTATTGGAAAAGTTGGCGAAACATCTACAGAAACAGAGGTGAAGATAGAGATGATCTGTTTTACTGATAGTATCACTGATGTAGTTCGAGCAATTCGAGAGGTACATCCTTATGAAGAACCGGCAATTGATTTCTGGAAACTCGAGGAATGATTGGAGTATGGTTTTGAGGAGAAAACGAGATGAGTAGTTTATTTTTCGATCGTGTCTATTCATTGTGCGCGCGCATTCCCATTGGGAAAGTTGCGACGTATCATCAACTCGCAAAACTTGTGGGAAGTCCCCGCGCGTCACGGGCGGTCGGGATGGCGATGAAGAAAAATCCAAATGCTCCCACCATTCCCTGTCATCGCGTGGTTGCTTCGGACGGGGCGCTTACGGGATATTCTGCCCAAGGTGGTCTTGCACAAAAGAAACACATGTTACTTCAAGAGGGTGTGGTATTTATGGGTGAAAAAGTCGATTTAACTGCCTCTCTATGGAAAAACGAATAGAATTCAACAATTCTGAGCATATTAGGACTGAAGAGATGGTAAAATACCTGGATGATTCTTCACGACACAGTATCCAAAAGATGTTTTACCGTTGCGGGGTGGTTGGTTCGTGATGGCAAAGTTTTACTCATCAAACATCGCATGTTGGGAATTTGGCTTGCTCCAGGGGGACATGTTGAGCCAAATGAAGTGCCAAATTTTGCGATTGAACGTGAGTTTTTTGAGGAAACGAATCTTCGCGTTCGCGCGATAAGCGCACTACCCGTGTTGGAATCAGAAACTTCGGAGTTTCTTCCCGTACCCTTTTATGCAGATCTTCATTGGATTAATAAGCCTGGAGAACACAAGGCGCGATCGAATGGTGAGATTTGTGAACAACATTACGTTTTTGCGTATTTTGTACGAGCGATAGATGAAAATCTTGACATTCAACATGAAACGACAGAAGCGACTGCAATTGGTTGGTTTTCTGAACAAGACTTACTCACGTTGAGTACCCGCGAATCAATAAAAAACGAGGCACGATGCGCAATACGAACATATCCAAAAACATAACCAAATCAGAACTGATCATTTCTCACCTTGGAGTATCGGCGATTATCGAGCCTCAAACGTCACAAAAAAAAGGTATTTTGAAAGATGTTTCTTGTCGTATGAGATCTGGAGAAATTCACGTATTAATGGGAAAAAATGGTTCTGGAAAATCAACACTCGCGATGGCACTTTCTGGACATCCCGATTATGTGATTGATTCTGGATCTTGCGTGTTGGAAAAGACGGAACTCGTTACGCTCTCCGCTGATGAGCGAGCACGCGCGGGATTGTTTGTTTCATTTCAAACACCAATAGAGATTGCGGGCGTTTCTGTTTTTCAATTAATCAAAACAGCGTATGAACAAAAATTTGGTCTTATTGAAAATGTGTTGAATTTTTACCATGAGGTTGAACGAGAGGCGACGCTACTGGGTATTCCAACCGCTTCCATGCACAGAAGCATTCATGAAGGTTTTAGTGGAGGAGAAAAAAAGAGACTAGAGCTGTTACAAATGAAGTTCTTAAAACCACGTTTTGCGTTTATCGACGAAATCGATTCGGGACTGGACGTTGACGCGATCACCATGGTTTCTCAATATCTCAAGGAAATGGTTGCAGATTCACAAATGGGTTGTGTGATTATCACGCATTATGAACGATTGTTGAAATATCTTCCCATCAATGCGGTACACCTTATGTCGAAGGGATCGATTGTTACTTCTGGAGATACATCACTCGCTGATCAGATTATGCGAGACGGATTTGATTCCGTCATGAAAAAACTTGAGTTATGAAACAACTTCCTTCAATTCAATCTCCCACGTACACACATGGATTTTCTGTTCCACTTGATTACGCGTATATTTCCGAACGTGGGCTCACAAAAAAAACAATCGAAACACTTTCATCAATGAAAGCAGAGCCGGAATGGATGAAAAAATTCCGTTTGGATGCGTATGCATTGTATCTTCAAAAAACACTCCCATCGTGGGGTCCCGATCTCTCATCACTTTCATTTGATGACATTCGATATTATGTCAAACCCACTGATGGAGAGAAACGAACATGGGACGATGTTCCCGACTCTATTAAAAAAACATTTGATCGACTTGGCACGCCACAAGCTGAAAGAGAATATTTAGCAGGAATAAAAAATCAATTTGACAGCGAAGTTGTTCAGGGGCAACTCAAACCAATCTGGGAAGAAAAAGGGGTGATTTTTTTATCGATGGACGAAGCGTTGAAAAAACATCCCAACCTTGTACGCAAACACATTGGTTCAGTTATTCCCTCTGGTGATAATGTTTTTGCGTCCTTAAACTCTGCGGTTTGGAGTGGTGGAAGTTTTATTTATGTTCCTAAAAATGTTGAGGTTTCTTTACCACTTCAAGCGTATTTTCGGATAAATGCTGAGCGCGCTGGTCAGTTTGAACGAACCTTGATTATCGCAGACGAGGGGTCGAAGGTGACCTATATTGAGGGATGTACGAGCCCTTCTTTTTCCACATCGAGTCTTCATTCTGCTGTTGTTGAGATTATTGTTGAAAAAGGCGCGCATGTTGAGTACATCACGATTCAAAATTGGTACAAACATGTGTACAACCTAGTCACGAAACGCGCGCTTGTGAAAGAAGAGGCGGTTATGGTCTGGACTGACTGTAACTTGGGATCAAAAATCACCATGAAGTATCCGTCTTATATTCTTGCGGGAAAAGCAGCGCATGGGGAAACATTATCGCTTGCATTTGCCGGAGCAAATCAGATCCAAGATACGGGAAGTAAGGCGATTCATCTTGCGCCATACACAACATCCTCGATTGTGAGTAAATCAATTTCTCAAGGTGGTGGGATTACTTCATATCGTGGGTTGATCTCGATTGGCCCAAATGCACATCATGCGAAAAATCATGTGAGTTGCGACGCGCTCTTACTAGATAAAAATTCTATTTCAAACACGTATCCTACGCAACGCGTATTTACCGGTGACGCAACGATTACACACGAAGCGACCGTGTCAAAAATTGGCGAGCGACAACTTTTTTATTTGATGTCGCGCGGGTTAACTGCAAGTCAGGCTCGCGCGATGATTGTTCGCGGTTTTGCAGATCCGCTGATAAAAAAACTTCCGATGGAGTATGCAGTTGAATTAAATCGATTTATTGATTTGGAGATGGAAGGATCGGTGGGATGAAGCAAATTGATATTTCCAATCAACTAGAGCCAGTCAACATTACACTTTCCAGCGAAAGTGAACAAATCGAGGTTGTTGGTTCGTTTCTTGTTGCTCATGGAGAAAAAAAAGAAGTTGTGGTGACAATTGTGCACGCGGTTCCTCACACCTCCGCGAAAATTACCCTTCGAGGGGTGGTTTTTGGTGGCGGATATTTGTCGATTCGAGGAAAAATCTTGGTGGAAAAAAACGCCTTCCACACGGATTCTTTTTTGAAAGAGGAAATACTGCTTTGTGATGAAACGGCAAAAGCAGAAGCGATTCCAAATCTCGAAATTCAGTCAGATGATGTGAAATGCTCGCACGCATCTTCAATCTCGCTTGTTTCCTCTCAACATCTTCACTTTTTACAATCGAGAGGTATTGCAAAAGACGTTGCGTTAAATCTTCTCATTCAAGGATTTTTACATACCCCTCAAGAAAAAACGGCGTGATTGTAGGATGTGAGTGTGTTCTTCTTTCTTGGAATGAATGGTTGTAAAATGCTCACATGAATACACAATTACAAAACTGTCGTGCGGATTTTCCCATTTTATCCCGAGAGATTCACGATCAAAAACCGCTCGTTTATCTTGATTCTGCCGCAACTTCCCAAAAACCGAAGGTCGTTCTTGATGCGATTCAGGAATATTATCAACTGCACAATGCAAATGTTCATCGAGGAATTCATGTACTGGGTGACGAAAGCACGCATATTTTTCATGAGTCTCGACAACGCATTGCGCAGTTTTTTGGAGCAACCGAAAATCAATTGATTTTAACGAGAAACACCACAGAGGCGTTGAACTTGATTGCTTGGGGGTGGGCACTTGACCATCTTTCTGAAAAGGATGTTGTGATTACGACGGAGATGGAACATCATTCAAACTTTGTTCCTTGGCAAGAAGTGTGTAAGCGAACAGGCGCAAAGTTTGAGGTGGTCTCGGTTACGCAAGAAGGCCTCCTTGATCTTCAAGATTTGTCTCTGAAACTGCATCGAAAAGATGGTTTACGTGTGAAGTTGGTGGCGGTTGTTCATGTTTCGAATGCGATTGGCACGCGCAACCCCGTTGAGTTAATTGCAAAAATGGCGCATGAAGTTGGCGCGATGGTCGTGATTGACGGCGCGCAGAGCGCGCCTCATCTTCCAATTTCTTTTCCCTCACTTGGGGCAGATGTGTTTGCATTTAGTGGGCATAAAATGTTGGGACCCATGGGTATTGGAGGAATGATTGTTTCTCAACATATGCTTGAGCAGATGAATCCCGTGTTGTTTGGAGGGGGAATGATTGATGAGGTGACGACTGATCTCACCACATACGCAGACCTTCCCGATCGTTTTATTGCAGGAACTCCGGATGTTGCGGGAGCCGTTGGGCTTGCAAAAGCGTGTGCGTATTTAACGCATCTCAACATGAATGATGTTGAACAATACGATCGTGAACTTGTGGTGTATACACTGGAAAAGATATCCGCGGTAGAACATGTCAAAATACTCGGATCTCTCGATTCGAATAAACGAGTTGGAAGTGTGGCGTTCCTTCTGGATGGAGTGCACGCGCATGACGTCGCGCAGGTGCTGGATAGCGAGGGGGTTGCGGTGCGTTCTGGTCATCACTGTACCATGCCATTACATCGAAAATTCGCATGGGCCGCATCAACAAGAGCGAGTTTCAGTGTGTACTCAACAAAAACTGATGTTGATGTGCTTGTTTCAGGATTGGAAAAAGTGAAATCTGTTTTCAATCTTGGATGATACAATACCGATATGAATGATCTTTATCAGGAAGTCATCCTCGATCACGCGCAGCATCCTCGTAATTTTGGTGTTTTACAGTCTCCCACGCACACATTTCGAGAAATGAACGCAAGTTGTGGCGATATGGTTGAGTTTTATTTGCTTGTACAAGATAACAAAATCCTTGAGGTAAAATGGCGTGGAGTTGGATGTGCGATCTCAACGGCGAGTGCGAGTATTGTTTCTGAGATGATTCAAGGGTTATCACTCGAGGAAGTACGTAAACTCGACGCGATTCATGTGATGAAACGTATGGGAATTTCTACAATCGCACCAACTCGTGAAAAGTGCTTGATGATTCCGATTAAAGCAGTTAAACAGTTAGACATGGATGCAAAATAGAACAGAATCATGAATGTCCTTATCCCTTCTTCGATTGATTTTCTCTCGCAAGTTGTGCATATTCTTTCTTCTGGTGGAATGATTATCTATCCAACCGAAACAACATATGGACTAGGAGTTGATGCAACGAATGAACGAGCGGTTCAGAAACTTTTACAATATAAAAAAAGACGTGATGGCAAACCACTATCTATAGCAGTAGCGGATATCCAGATGGCTGAAAAATACGTTGTACTGAACAACGTTGCACGAAATGTGTACAAACAGTTCTTGCCCGGACCGGTGACAGTGATTTCATCGGGAAAACACCGCGTTGCGACGTTTGTTGAGTCCAACCATGGAACCTTGGGGATTCGCATTTCTTCGTATCCGTTGGTGAATGAGATTGTTTATGCCTTCGGAAAACCGATTACTGCAACAGGTGCAAATGCAAGTGATCAGAAACGTCCATACTCAATAGTAGATGTGTTTTCATTTCTTGATGATACACAACAAAATCTTATTGATGCGGTGATTGATGTTGGTGAGCTTCCTCATGTTGAACCCTCAACAATCATCGACACCACACTTGATAATCCAATTATATTGAGACAAGGAGCATCTCCCGTCCATGCAAAAAATGAGTTTATATCGCACTCGGTTGATCGAACGAAGGAGCTGGGTGAACTCTGTGCGCTTCAGCAAAAAAATCATTTTGGTCACAAACCGATTATTTTTGCATTGCGGGGAGAGATGGGGGCTGGAAAAACGCAGTTCGTGAAAGGGATCGCATCCGCACTGAAGATTGCCCGAACGATATCTTCTCCGACCTACGTTCTCTGCAAGGAATATCAGTTTGAGGCTGAAGGAAAAATCATTCCATGTATTCACATTGACGCGTGGAGATTGTCCGAAGAACACGAGTTGTTTTCACTCGGATTTGAGAAAATGCTTCAAGAAAATGCGGTCATTGCGATTGAGTGGGCAGATCGAACGATGTCCGCGCTTGAACGTATCGAACGCGAAGCAGTTGTTGTTTGGGTGAATATTGCTGTTGGTTCGTGTGAAAACGATCGTGTTATTTCGTGGTGACGATACACTGCTCGCTCCAAATCCCCAGTTTTTGTTCCTGTGCGTATTTCTGCGCTTCAAGGTACTGTGTGCGAAACAGGTACGGTTTTGTCGTGTACAGTTTTTCTTCGGCGAATCCTTTTTCGATCATTTGTAGGCCAACATCAACATTGTCTTCCAAAAAAACAAATCGAAGCAAACGGCCGTACTTGTCCCGATCCTGTTGTGTTTCGTCTTTTTCCAGTTGAACTTGTTTGTTTTCGAGTAAACTTGTGAGAAACGCAGATGACTCTTTTCCCATGCATTCTATGGGTTGATTGGGGGCGACGCTTTCTGGTGCATCAATTCCAACGATTCGAACAGATTCTGACTTTCCATCCACAGTCACGCGAATCGTATCGCCGTCAACAACTCGCTCAACAGAATACAGATTTGCAGATGAAGTGGAGATGAGTGTAGGTGATGACAAAACGATTTGTGGCTTAGAAGTTTCACTGGGAAAAGGTGTGTGAAAAAATGGGGAAGTTTTTTCTTGAGAGAAAAAAGACATAATGATAAGAAAAAACACCAACCCTAGGAGTTTTTTGATCGTTCTTTTCTTTAGTTTCATTTCAAAAGCATAACATGACGTGACATAGTACAATACTCTCCATGCGCGAACCACTCCTATTGGCCATTGATACTTCTTGCGACGACACTTCTGTTGCCGTGGTGCGCGGTTCACGCGTGTTGTCGAACATTATCTCTTCTCAACACGAACTACATGCTGAGTATGGTGGCGTTGTTCCCATTCTTGCAAAACGCGCACATGCAGAAAGAATTGATCAATGCGTAGCACTTTCATTAGAGAAAGCGGGAGTAAATCTGGAAGCGCTTGATGCAATTGCGGTGACGATTGGTCCGGGATTGGCAATCGCGTTAGAGGTGGGCATTAAAACCGCAAAAGAACTAGCTAAAAAATACGACAAGAAACTTATCGCGATAAACCACATGGAAGGTCATCTGTATTCGGTACTCTGTTCTCCCGCAGAATCTTTTCAATTCGTTCATGATCAATTTTCCGCAATAGTTTTATTGGTTTCCGGTGGACACACCGAACTTCATTTTATGCGAGACAATGGTGTGTATGAACTGTTAGGAGAAACCTTGGATGACGCAGTTGGAGAAGCGTTTGACAAAGTCGCGCGCATGTTGGGGTTGGGATATCCTGGTGGTGCGGTGCTCGCACAGTTGGCCGAAAAGGGAAACGATCGAGCGTTTGAGTTTCCAATTCCGCTTCGGGATAGAAAAAACTGTGAGTTTAGTTATTCTGGATTAAAAGCGTCGGTATCGAGGCAAATTCAGTTATTACAACAAGAGTCACCGTTATCAAAAACGCAGATTCAGGATATCGCGGCATCTTTTCAGCGTGTCGCAATATTACATCTTATGGAGCGAGTGGAGTATGCGACTCGACTTGTTCATCCAAAGACGATCATATGTGGGGGTGGAGTGTCGGCAAATCTGTTGTTGCGAAAAAAGCTTCGTGCGTTTGCAAAATCTCAAAAAATGAACGTGTATTTTCCTCGGTCAAAACGATATGCCATGGACAACGCAGCGATGATTGGAGTTGCGGGAAGTGTTGCTTTTCGTTTGAAAAGATTTTCAGAACCAAACACGATAGATCGAGATCCAACGCTACCATTAACAGAAGTGAGATATGAAAGGACATAAATGAAAGTTGTAATAGGAAGTACGAATCCCACCAAAAAACTCGCTGCAGAAATAGGAGTGAAACGGGTTATTCCTGACGCAGAAGTGATTGCTGTTGACGTGGACTCGGGTGTTTCAGTTCAACCAATGTCAGATAAAGAAACAAAAAAAGGAGCGATGAACAGGGCTATTCACGCGCTAGAAAAGTTGAAAGATGTTGAGTTGGCAATTGGTTTAGAGGGAGGAGTTCAAATATATGATGGTGTGTTGTACAACTCGGTTTGGGTGTGCGTTGCCGATCGAATGGGGAAAACTTGGTTTGTAAACGGGGAGCGTTTCCCCTTACCAAAAAAGCTCGCACAAAAAATTCAAGCTGGTGAAGAAATGGGACCCGCGCTTGATGAACTCATCCAAGAAAAAGATATCAAAAAAGGTCGCGGCATGATTGGCGTTCTGACGGGGGGAGCGGTGACGCGTCCCGAAGCGTATGCCTCGCTCGTGCGGTTGGCGGTGGGGATATGGTTTGGAAAAGACACGCACACGCTGTGGAGTGAAGGATGAACAAAATGAATGATGTCCATAGAACAAAACTCAAAAGAAATGTACCACTTTTGTATATCAGCGACTTTTTTCGTTCGTTGATTTTTATCATTCCTGTTTGGGTTGCGTTTGAGCTTCAATATATTTCTCTCTCACAAATGATGACGGTTGAGGCAGTAATTATGATCACACAGTTGGTGTTAGAGCTTCCAACTGGGGCGATTGCAGATATTTTTGGGCGAAGATTTTCAACGACGATGGGGCTTCTCTTCTCTGCTGTCGGTATGGTTGTGTATTATTATTCTCGATCATTTGAGATGTTTTTGGGAATGGCAATACTTGTCGGTATCGGTGAGGCGCTTGTTTCGGGTTCGCGCGAAGCCTTAACTTTTGATTCGTTGAAAGAGTTGGGAAAAAGCGATGATTTTTCGAAGGTTGCTTCAAAAGGTTCTATGATTTTTCAATATGGACTTGCGATTGGCACATTCATCGGTGGTGCAGTTTCGAAGTTTGGATTACAGATTCCACTTCTAATGTATGCGATCGCTCTTGTTTGTTCTGCGATTACGAGTATGTTTTTCGAGGAGCCATTGATTGATTCGGAAAAATTTACGGTTAAATCATATCTTTCTCAGATTCGAAATGGTATAAAAGAATTGGGGAAAAATGAACACATTCGATTAATTTCTCTCTTTTATATTTTGGTGGGATCGGTAACGTGGTCGACGCAACTCGTTTTTGGAACGATGTATCTTGCCACAAGAGGATATTCCCCTGAACTCTTGGGAATTCTTTTTCCAATCATGCGAATCGTGAATGGAGTTGTTTTGTTTCAATCAATTAAGCGCGGATGGCTTTCGAGGAAACGCGTGTATGTGTTGTTTCCGCTTCTGTTGGTGGTAGCGTTACTTCCAGCGATTTGGTTTTCAATGCAGATAGCCTTTATTTCAATTGCGATTATGTCGATTCTTTCCACCGCAAGATGGGTATTGCTTGGAAAGTACACGAACGAGGAGTTTAGTTCAAAAAATCGCGCGACTGCAATATCCACACTGAGTATGGGGATTGGATTGTTGTATGTTGCGTACGTGCTTGTTGCAGGGCAAATTTCTGATCGGTTTGGTGTAGGTGCAGTGATGAGTTTGATGGGAATTTTTACTGTGATTGTTATTTTGCCAGTTGGATTGCGATTGAGAAATAATACGGGAAACAAGTAGTCTTTTTCTCCTAGGTTTCCCCACTTTCCTCTGCTATACTTAGTGTTTGCCTAAGGAGGAATATGAAATCAACAGTGTTATCTGGAATTCGTGCTACAGGAAAACTTCATCTGGGAAATTATTTAGGTGCGGTTAAGGGCATGCTTGAACTACAAGATAAAGATGATTTTCAGACGTACTATATGGTTGCGGATCTGCATACGGTCACGACTCCGTATGAAAAAACAACCTTGAGAGGTTCGATTCGCAATATCATTATCGATTATCTTTCCGCTGGCCTTGATCCTCAAAAATCAACCTTGTTTATCCAATCAATGGTTCACGAACACATTGAGTTGTCATATTATTTTTCGACGGTTACCACGGTTGCCAAAATGCAACACGTCACCACATTCAAAGATAAAGTGAAGCAACATCCTGAGCATGTCACAATGGCGTTGTTGAACTATCCTGTGCTTATGTCGGCGGACATTTTGCTCTACAAAGCTTCGCTTGTTCCAGTTGGAATTGATCAAGAGCCTCACCTCGAAATTGCGAGAGAAGTTGCTCGACGTATGAATCAAGAATACGGGACCAGTTTTCCTGAACCCCGTCGCTTTGCAACAAAAGGAGAGTATGTTCCCTCTTTGAGTGGTGAGGGGAAGATGAGTAAATCGGTCGAGGGAAGTTATATCAATCTCACCGATTCGCACGAGGAAATCACAAAGAAAATTCGCTCAATTCCAACGGCCACGGTTGCGGGTGGCGAGCTTACGGGTGGACTGCGGTCTCTTTTTTCTTTTGCGGAACTTTTTCTTCCAGATCAGGTTGAGAATTATCGAAATGCATTTCAAAAAGGAACCTTAAAATTTGTTGAGTTAAAAGATGCAGTGGCAGACGCGATTTATCACGATCTCGAATCTATTCAAGAAAAACACCGCGCGGTTGAACAAAATATATCATTTGTGGATGATGTGATTGCGGATGGTGCGCAAAGAGCCCGACTCATTGCATCCAAAACACTTCAAGAGGTGAAAGAAAAAATGGGGATGCCACTCTAGGCGCATCATGGTACAATCTGCAGACATGAATAATCTGGACGATTTGGCTTTAAAACCAACAATTTCTTACGATGAATTTTCAAAACTCGATATTCGTGCAGGTACGGTAATCGAGGCATCTCTGCCCGATTGGTCCAAAAAACTCATTCGATATATTGTGGATTTTGGTCCACTCGGGAAACGCACGCTTTTTTCTGGAATTCGTGCGTGGTACTCACCCGAGGATCTCATAGGAAAACAATATCCGTTTGTGTTTAATTTACAACCAAAGAAAATGGGTGACGAAGAGAGTCAGGGAATGATGTTGATGGCGGATACAATCGATGGGAATCTTGATGATTCTGCAAGACCCACCTTAACACCATTACAAACGCCAGTTGCAAATGGAACGGTAATCAGATAATCTTTGCAGATTATGGAACAAACAATGAACAACACAACGCAACCCAAAAAAGACGCATCTCACAAAGAAACGTCCACAAAAGAGAGTTCTTCGAAAGAGATTCCTCAAAAGAAAAACGGGAAAACGAAGAAGTTTGAGTTAAAAATCTTTCTCACCCCAGAGAAACTGTTTGTATGGGGACTGATTTTGTTACTGTTCGCTCCCTACCTCATGCGTCTTTTTTCTGGTAGGGCGTCGGATTCTATTGCACTTTCTCAGGTTATTTCTGATATTCGCGATGCAAAGGTTCAAAAAGTTGAGGTGACAGAGCAAAACTTAAAACTGACCTACAAAGATGCGAGTGTGAAATACTCCCGCAAAGAAGCAAATGAAAATCTGAATGAAATTTTGCAAGCTTCGAGTATTGATCTTTCTGCTGTCGAAACGCAGATCACCACTCCTTCGTTCCTTCAGAAAATACTTGTCTTTTTTGTGAATTATATTTTGCCAATGCTTTTCCTTGGATTTTTGCTTCTCTTTATCATGCGTCGGCAGATGGGTGGTGATGGTGGTTTGTTTGCGATGGGAAAATCGAAAGCAAAACTGTTTAATAAGGGAAAACAAAATGTGAAATTTCCCGACGTTGGTGGGTTGAAAGAGGCAAAACAGGAACTTGAAGAAGTTGTTGATTTTTTGAAGAACCCAAAAAAATACAAAGATGTTGGCGCGCGTGTTCCCAAAGGCGTACTGTTAGTCGGCCCAAGTGGAACGGGAAAAACGATGCTCGCGAAAGCGGTTGCTGGTGAGGCGAATGTCCCCTTCTTGTCTATGGCGGGATCTGAATTTATGGAAATGCTTGTTGGCGTTGGTGCGTCGCGTGCACGTGATCTTTTTGAGACCGCAAAAAAGGCCGCTCCATCGATTATTTTTATTGATGAGATCGATGCGATTGGTCGTATGCGAGGATATGGGTCGATGGGCGGTCACGATGAACGAGAACAAACGTTGAATCAAATTTTAGTTGAGATGGATGGATTTACGCCAAATGATGCGGTGATTGTGTTAGCCGCGACAAACCGTGGCGATCTCCTTGATCCCGCGCTTGTGCGCCCTGGGCGATTTGACCGTCGGGTGACGCTCGATCTTCCAGATCTTGAAGAGCGCAAGTTTATTTTGAATATCCATAACAAAAATAAACCAATCTCGAAAGAAGTGGACTGGCAACGAGTTGCGCGAAGAACGGTCGGATTTAGTGGGGCGGATCTTGAAAATATGTTGAATGAGGCTGCGATTCTCATTGCTCGCGAGAGTAGAAAAGAGATTACGTCCAAAGATATTGAGGAAGCGGCACTTAAAGTGAAACTTGGGCCTCAAAAGAAAAAATTGCAGTCAGAACTCGAAAGAAAGATGACCGCGTATCACGAAGGCGGTCACGCGGTACTCGCGCATGTCCTTCCCCACACCGATCCCGTGCATCGCATCTCGATTGTTTCCCGCGGACAAGCGCTTGGATTTACCATGACTCCTCCGGAACAGGATAAGTACCAGCGCACGCAGTCCGAACTGGAAGAAGAAATTGTTGTTTTGCTTGGCGGACGTACCGCAGAAAAACAGGTTTTTGGTGAACTTACAGGTGGAGCAAGTAGTGATATTCAACATGCAACCTCGATTGCTCGTGCAATGGTTGTGTATTATGGCATGTCCGAGCTTGGACCGGTGAATCTTGGCCCTCAGAGTGATACGAGCGATTATAGTCGTGTGTTGTACGGTCCCGAAAAGCCAAGTGAAGAGATGCAGGGCAAAGTTGATAAAGAAATTGCAAAGATCATCGAACACGCAAAAAACAGCGCGGAAAAACTGCTGTTGCAGTATCGAAAAGAACTCGACGCGGTTGCAGAGAAACTGCTCGAAGTGGAGACGCTTGAAGCAGAAGAGTTTGAAAAAGTGATGGGGCAGAAGAAGTCGCGAGTTGATCTCGATAACTAACTGTTTCATTACGCCCGAGAATTCGGTATCATGAGTACATGAATCACGCGAGTAATCATCACACGTTTTCGTATCGACTTATTAATCACCGCTCGTTTCGAAATACGCTTTTGATGCTATTGGGATTATCGCTGTTGATTTCTGTGTTGATTTTAATTGTTGAGTCATCCAATCCTTCCGCGCGCATCCAGACACTCGAGCAAAGTTTGTGGTGGACGGTGACCACAATCACAGGCGTTGGGTACGGCGATTTTTTCCCGATCACCACCGCGGGGCGCATTCTTGGTGGAATTCTGGAGATTAGTGGTGTGGTGATGTTTGGATTGATCATTGGAATTATTGGAATCACAATGAGTAAGCGACAAGAAGAATATTTGTGGTTTCGCTTATTCGAACGCATTGATCGGTTGGAACAAAGTGTTGCGATGTTGAACAAAAAGAACGATCACATGATTCAATCTGCTACAGAAAATTCTGCTACAAAAAAATCAAACGAAAACGACAAGTAGCGTTCCCAAAACGAGCAAGGCTATTCCGAAGATTCCATATGCGCTGATTTTTTCGTGGAAAACAAGCACACCCAAAAGAATCGAAAACACGAAACTCAATTTATCGATGGGTACAACTTTATGAACGTCGCCGATCTGTAGCGCGCGAAAGTAGAAAAGCCAAGATAATCCTGTCGCGAGTCCAGAAAGAACCAAAAAGATCAAGGTTGTTTTTGAAAGTGAGCCGATTTCTTTGAGGTGGCCTTGTGCAAGCACAATAAAAAAGATGAACGGAAGAATGACTAGGGTGCGAATAAGAGTTGCGAGATTACTGTCAACTCCTTTAATTCCAATTTTTGCGAGAATCGTAACAAGTGAGGCAAATAGGGCAGAGAGAATTGCGGGAAGTAGCCAGGACATATACGTATGATAACAGAATTTTGCTTGATGCCTAACTTCTTGACTTTTACAGGGGGAAAGTATTTACTAAGAGCAGTATTCGCTAACGAAGGATCTATATGTCTTTTCCAGACAAAAGTTTTTTTTCACGAGATGGAGACGCTTCCGAGTCTAAATCTAAATTAGTTCGACAGCTCGTCATGCAAGATTTAGTAACTTCTGGTTATAAGAAGGCTTTTTTTCAAATTCCAGAATATGCTAAAATTAATGAGATGGGATTAGATTCGATGTATCGTAAAAAAATTGAAGAACTTTGTAAGAAAATTGTCGCGTATTCTTCAAAAAAAATTACTCCTAGCGTTACTGGCGAGATGGAACTAATTGCAAATGAGTTTCAGGTTAGCCTAGATACTGTGCGAAGATGGTTTGAATTGTCAGCCAGAGCATAATGTGAAAGAGCTGAACGTGATAGCAATTGCATAACACGTCGAATAATGGAATTGTAAATTTTTCCCTGTTACAATGCGTGCATGCTTTCGAATAAAGACATTTTTGTTGTTGTTGATGGTCATGCGGTTGTGTACCGCGCGTACCACGCGTTTCCACCGCTTACAACGCCAGAAGGCGAATTGGTTAATGCGGTGTATGGGTTTTCTCGTATTCTGTTGAAGGTGATCAAAGATTTGCACCCTGAATATATTGCGGTGGCGTTCGATATGGGAAAACCCACCTTTCGTCATGCGAGCTTTGCGGGATATAAAGCACAACGTAAAGAAACGCCGACCGATCTCATCTCTCAACTTGGTCGCGTGCGCGAAGTTGTGGAAACGTTAAACATTCCCATTTTTGGCGTTGAGGGATATGAAGCAGACGATGTGATTGGAACAATTTCAGAAAAAATCGCACAAAACGAGCAATACAATACTGTTCGCACGATTATTCTCACAGGTGATCGTGATGCCTATCAACTGATTCGAGATGAAAAAACGACGGTGTACATGCCCGCGCATCATCGCGAGGAAGCGCGCGAGTATTCTTCGGCAGATGTTGAGGAACGTATGGGAATTGGCCCTCATGAGATTGTGGATTATAAAGCGCTCGCAGGAGATGCATCTGATAATATCCCTGGGGTCAAAGGAGTTGGAGAAAAAACGGCTACTTCGCTTATAAAAGCGTTTGGAACGGTCGATGAGATCTATAAAAAACTCACCGCTCCAACCTCGCTCACCGCAGAGCAGAAAAAGGTTCTTACTCCTCGCTTGGTTAAGTTACTGTCCGAAGATTATGAGGCAGCAAAGTTAAGTCAGCAGTTAGCGACGATTGATTGCGCTGTTCCACTTCAATTTGATCTGGAAGCCTGTCGTGTTTCGGGATATGAAAAAGATAAAGCCGTTTCAATGTTTGAAAAGCTTGGCTTTCGCACATTATTACCTCTCCTTCCTTTAGACGCGTTTGAGCTTGGAGTGCAGGAGGCGCTGTTTGTATGAATCGTTCAAACATGAAAGTCGCGTTAGTTCACGATTATCTCCGCGAATATGGTGGAGCCGAACGGGTGTTGGAAAAACTCCACAAAATGTTTCCTGAGGCGCCCGTGTACGTTGCGTTTGTTGACAAGCAAGCGTTGGGAAAACATTGGACGCGTTTTTCTTCTTGGGATATACGTGAAACTTGGGCAACCAAGATTCCCTTCATCAAAAAGCTCTTCTCGCCATTGCGCGTGTTCGCTTCGAATTTTTTTCGTTCGTTGGATTTGTTTGCCTACGACGTTGTGATTTCTTCCTCAAATATGTATATGGCAAAAGCGGTGCGTATGCGCCCAGACGCGATGCACCTGTGTTACTGTCATACTCCCCCGCGCTCGTTGTACGGATACACCACAAAATCAAACTGGAAAGAAAAAAAGTGGATGCATGTGTTAGGCGAGATTGCAAATCATTTTTTACGCATTGTTGATTATTATTCCGCGCAAAATCCAACCGTGATGATTGCGAACTCACAAGAAGTGCAAAAAAGAATTCAAAAGTTTTATCGACGCGATAGTGTGGTGATCTATCCACCAATTTCATCGCTGGATGTGGATCAAAAACGAGAAGATTATTATCTTTTTGTGGGACGAGTGGTGTACAGTAAACATCCCAATCTTGTGATCGATGCGTGTACACAACTACGAGTGAAGTTGAAGGTTGTTGGAATTGGTGAAAGCGTTGAGGAGTTGAAGGCGCGCGCGGGAAAGACTGTTTCGTTTCTGGGCGCGGTTTCTGATCTTGAGCTTGCAAAATTATATGCAGGTGCGCGTGCGGTGATCTACCCCGCAGAGGATGAAGATTTTGGCATGATCCCAATTGAGGCGATGATGTATGGAACTCCCGCCATTGTGCATCGATCGGGAGGTTTCCTTGAGACGGTTGTTGAAGGTGAAAACGGACTGTTTGTTGACGATTTCAAAACGCAAAGCATGATCGACGCGATTCAAGAATCACAAAATATACAATGGGATCATGAAAAGATCAAAAAAATGGCGCAAAAATATTCAGAAGAGAGATTTGAACGGGAGATTCGAGATATTATTCAACAATCTCCGTGATAGTCACCATTACCACACTCAGTGGCTCCATCGGAATCTCCAACCGAATATCGGCTTCGGTTGTCGCGACTTCGGATTCTTGTACAATCCCCGAGATTGATTTTTGCCTTACTCGAAGTGTCTGCGCTGGGATGTTCGTGAGCGTGAGGGGAACCGTTTCGCGGTGCGTTCCCGCTTCGTCAAAGTTCGCCAACAAAATACGATATTCCGCTCCAACTTGACTGGCCCCCGCCTTTACCCAACTCCCGTTTCCTGCGACAGGAAGCCACTCTCCTTCAAGTTGGTTAAGTTCAAGTATCGCGTTGTAGCGTGGTTTTTTCTCCGCACCTCCAGAAGAATGCGTGAGAAGTCCCCATCGCCCCCATTTTGCATTCCCCGCTGGATCTTTTCCATCTTGAATTTCAAACACAAAACCGCGGTCAACTTTTCCTATCATCGCAAGTCCCCCTAGAACGGTGTGTGCGGCGCCATATTGCGTGTCATATCCCGCTTGATTATTCGAGTCATGTCCCCATTCAGTGATGTGCAACTCAACATTGAGAAGTTGTGGATATGCGTCAAGCCATTCTCGAACATCTCGGGCGTCTTTTTCGTATTGATCAACGTCTGTGGTGTATCGATGCCAAGAAATGAAATCGAGTGGAAGGTTTTGTTCAATTGATTTCTTAACAAGAGCATCCACCCAATTTTTGTAGAGTGCTGTGATTGCTGGTCCTCCAAAAGTAAACGGAAGGGCGTTTTCTGTCCGCGCCTCAAGAGCTCCTCGGCCTGCGTATTCGTACAATTTTAAATAGTTTTTTGGACCGTACACTTTCCATCCACCAAAAAGATCAGGTTCGTTCCACATTTCGTATATCACATCCTCTATCGCAAGTGTTTTACTATAATGAAGAATCGTGTCACGAATAATCCTTTGATACATCGAATAATCTGATGGTTCACCAACAATGTCTGTCTGAATCAGCGGAGTTGGGGTATATGAAAGTGAAAGATACGGTTTTGCGCCCGTTGCGAGGATCGCTTGAACTGCGGCGTCTGCTTTTTCCCAAGAGTAGACAGGTTGACCGTTGACGATTGTTACAGGATCATAAAAATCATACAAATGATCGATGCGAATATATTCAGGTTGAAGATGTTGTACCTCATTTTGAACTTGTGCAACGGTCCACGCGTGGTCTTCTCCTCCCTGTGCGAGATTTTTCCACGGTTGTGGCATGTGACCCAATGTACCAGAAAGATCGACAAAAATATTTGCTTCAACACCCGAAGCGCCAATGAAAAATTCACGAACGACAGGCACTTGGAATGCGGTGATCGCCAATATAAAGATAAGTACGACGATTGGAAAAACACGTTTTAACCGTTTGATGTGATACTGTCTCATCATTGATGAAGTATGACATGAGCAGGAACAGAATGACAAGATGTTGAGCGCGCGTGTTTTGAAAAATCTCCGCGCTTGACAGAGGTTTAGCAGTCATGTTACCATTCTGCTAATCTATGATTGATCTCACTTCTCGCCAGATTCAAATCTTAAAAGCTGTGATTGAGGAATACTTAAAAACAGCTGAGCCGATTGGATCCGACACAATTGATCGCAAATTTAATCTTGGGGTAAGTCCCGCGACGATTCGAAGTGAACTTGCGTACTTGGGAGACCAAGGATACTTGAAGCAACCGCACTCTTCAGCTGGACGCGTTCCTACTCCAATGGCGTTGAAACTGTACGTTCAGGAGTTGATGAACAAGAAGGATCTTTCGGTGGCGGACGAGGTTTCGGTAAAGGAGAGGATGTGGGAATCGCGTCACAAATTTGATTCCATGCTCCACGAAGCGACTCGTGTACTTTCGGAACGCGCGCAGTCGGTTGGAGTTGCGGTAACCGCCGATCACCAAGCCTTTCATTCGGGGTATTCGCATTTACTTTCGATTCCCGAGTTCGAGGATTTGGATGTTGCGAGAACGGTTTTTCAGTTGCTCGAAGAAACGCGTCAGTTGGAATCGATTTTTCTGCGGGATTGGGGTGGCGACATGGTGCATATGGTTTTTGGTGGAGATCTTGGTAATCGATATCTCGAACCTGTGGGGATTTTGTTTACCGAATTTCAATGT
Source organism: Minisyncoccota bacterium (assembly GCA_003487265.1). Classification (GTDB taxonomy): domain Bacteria; phylum Patescibacteriota; class Microgenomatia; order UBA1400; family UBA12028; genus UBA12472. The sequence continues at coordinate 237,635 of DNEP01000013.1, read as the reverse complement.
GCTGATCAGAGGTGCATGTTGGGTGTGATCGGATCAAGTAGGATCGATTATGCGTATATGATTCCATTTTTGGAATACATGCATGGATTACTCGAAGAGTTTCATCCATCTTTATCGTAATGTGGTGAAAGGAATGTATGACAAACAATCAAACGGTTGCTGATATGCAACAACAAGATGATGCTTTACTTCGTGATAGTGAAAATCTGAGTGATGACATAAATGCAAAACTCAATTCAGATGACGCTTTGGCAGACCAACATGAAGAGTGTAAAACGCAGTTACACGAGATGGAGCAAAAATACCTACGCACGGTTGCGGATTATCAAAATTTGAGCCGCAGGACACAAGGAATGCAAGAGAAAATGATCAAGTTGGCTTCAAAAGAACTCGCTTTGGCGATTCTCGAGCCGTTGGATCATTTATATTTAGCTCTTGAGCATACAAAAGATTCGGGAATTGAGATGATCGCGCGATCGTTTTCACAATCACTTGAGTCTCAAGGGATACAAGAAATGCAGATTGTAGGGGAACTTTTTGACCCAGACCGTATGGAGGCAGTTGCCCAAGTACAGGGAAAAAAAGATGTGGTTATTCGAGTACAACAAAAAGGATACATGATGTATGACCTCGTGCTCCGACCTGCGAAGGTTGAGGTTGGAACCGGAGCTTTGGAAGATGTCGTAAAAAAAGTAACAGAATAATATAGGAGGATCTATGTCAAAGGTCATTGGTATTGATTTAGGAACAACAAACTCAGCAGTTGCGGTTATGGAGCAGGGAAAGCCCGTTGTTATTACAACCGCAGAAGGTGCGAACACCTTCCCTTCGATTGTTGAGCCAATTAAAAACTTGGTTGGTACATCCGCGAAACGACAGGCTGTGTTGAACGCAAAGAACACAGTGATGTCTGTGAAGCGATTGATGGGTCGCAAAATCAGCGATGCTCAAGTCAAAAAAACAATCGAACGCGTTGCGTACACTATTGTTGCAGGCAAAGACGATATGGCCGTGGTGGAAATCAACAAAAAGAAATACACGCCACAAGAAATCTCCGCGAAAATTCTCGCAAAAGCGAAAACAGATGCAGAAGCATATTTGGGAGAAACAGTTGATTCAGCGGTGATTACTGTTCCTGCGTACTTTGATGATGCGCAACGGCAGGCAACCAAACAAGCGGGAGAGATCGCTGGTTTGAAAGTGGAACGTATTTTGAATGAACCCACCGCTGCCGCGCTTGCGTACGGTTTAGATAAAAAAGAGTCAGGTGTGATCGCGGTCTACGATTTGGGTGGAGGCACGTTTGACATCTCGATCTTGGAGATTGGTGGTGGAGTGTTCGAAGTGAAGTCTACCAATGGAGACACCTTCTTAGGAGGGGACGATTTTGATGCGGTTATTATTGATTACATCGCATCCGAGTTTAAAAAAGAGAACGGTGTCGACTTAAAATCCGACCCTCAGGCGTTGCAGCGCATTCGTGACACCGCCGAAAAAGCGAAGATTGAACTTTCTTCTGCACAGCAAACAGAGATCAATCAGCCATTTATCGCGCAGGGACCAAATGGGCCACTCCATTTAACAATGACGCTTACTCGATCAAAGTTGGAGGAGCTTGTCGATGCTCTGATTGAAAAAACGTTTGTTCCTGTCCAAAAAGCGCTTGACGATGCCAAAGTCAAAGCATCGGAAATTTCCGAAGTTGTGTTGGTTGGCGGAATGACGCGTATGCCGAAAGTGCAAGAACGCGTGAAAGCATTCTTTGGGAAAGAACCTCATAAGGGGGTAAATCCCGACGAAGTGGTGGCGGTTGGAGCCGCAGTTCAAGCGGGTGTGATTACGGGCGATGTGAAAGATGTGGTGTTGCTAGATGTTACTCCACTCACGCTTGGACTTGAAACGCTTGGAGGTGTGCGCACCGCTCTTATTCAGCGAAACACAACCGTTCCTACCAGCAAATCGCAAGTTTTCTCGACTGCTGCGGATAACCAAACCTCGGTGGAGATCAACGTGCTTCAAGGTGAGCGCGAAATGGCGGCGGATAACAAGTCGCTCGGCCGATTTATTCTCGACGGTATTCCCCCCGCGCAACGCGGTATTCCTCAAGTCGATGTGACATTTGATATCGATTCAAACGGAATTCTCCACGTCTCGGCAAAAGAAAAAACGACGGGGAAAGAACAAAAGATCACGATTCAAAACTCCACAAATATTTCCGAAGAGGAAGTTGAGCGAATGAAGGCTGAAGCAGAAAAATTCGCTGCGGAAGATAAAATCAAAAAAGAAACAGTGGAGACGCGAAACAAAGCAACAGGCGTTGCGTTCGAGATCGAAAAGCAGTTGAAGGAATACGGTGACAAACTCAATGAGAATGATAAAAAATCCATTGAAGAAAACGTGCAAAAATTGCGCGAACTCGCAGAAAAACCAGAGTCTTCAAAAGAAGATCTTGAAAAAGCGATTGAATCGACGTATCAATCGGCTCAAAAAATCGGAGAAGTGATGCGTCAGGCTCAAGAAGCACAGGCGAAAGCGGGGCAAGCAGGAGCAGATGCTCAGGCAAAAACCGAAAATGCATCGGACACGACATCGTCTTCAGAAAAAACAGAAGATCAGTCTTCCAAAAAAACCGATGGACCTGTTGAAGAAGGCGAGATCGCAGAATAATTCCTGCAGGGTAAACAGTACTGTTTTTTGACGAGCAAAAAAGGATATATGGCGACGAAGCGCGACTATTACGAAATATTGGGTCTTTCAAAAACCGCGACTCCCGCGGAGATTAAGGCTGCCTATCGTAAACTCGCGCTTCAATACCATCCCGACAGAAACAAGGCTTCGGATGCAGAGGAAAAATTTAAAGAAATCAACGAGGCGTATCAAGTAATCGGTGATAAAGAAAAAAGAAAGACCTATGACCAATTTGGTCATTCAGCATTTGATCCCTCTGCGGGCATGGGAGGAAATCCGTTCGCCGGTGGCGCGCAACAGGGGCCGTTCACGTACACCTACTCGTATGGTGGAGGAAACCCGTTCGGCGGAGCTTCTTCGGGAGATTTTGGCGATCCTTTTCAGATTTTTGAAAGTTTTTTTGGTGGAAACCCGTTTTCCTCGCGTCAGCAACGTCGCCCAAGATACAGCATGACGCTTCCATTTATGGAAGCGGTGAAAGGTGTTGAAAAAACCGTTGAGATTGACGGAAAACGTCGTTCGATTAAGATCCCCGCGGGTGTCGATGATGGAACGCGTATTCGATTCGACGAGTTTGATGTGACGATCGATGTTCAGCCTCATACAACATTTCAACGAGAAGGCGCTGATATCTATGCCGATGCGCATATCGATCTCATTACCGCGATTTTAGGTGGAGTCGTGACAGTTGAAACGATTGATGAAAAACTCGAACTCAAGATTCGTCCAGGAACGCAATCACACACAATGATTCGACTACGAGAACGAGGCATTAAACATCTCCGCTCTTCCAGTCGTGGCGACCATTATGTTCGTATTATTATCGATATTCCCGAAAGAATCAGTCGTAAACAGCGCACTCTTCTCGAGGAGTTTCGCAACGCGTAATCAATGTCATTCTTCATAAAATCCCCATACTTTTTAATGATCGATGCTCTTTTTCAGTTACCACAATGTGATCGAGCAGCTCAATTCCAAGCAGTTTCCCTGCTTCCGCAACACGTTTAGTGAACGCGATGTCATCTTGCGATGGTTCACAAGAGCCAGACGGATGATTATGCGCAATGATCACCCACGCAATGGGTAATCCTTTCGAGGGAGTGAAAATATCTCTTGGTTGAATGATGATTTGATTTAGCGATCCTACCGCGATGATTTCTTTATGAACGAGTCGATACCGTGCAGACAAATACAGACACACCATTTTTTCTCTTGTAGAAAAACGTAAATCTTGAAGTTGACTTAACACCGCCTCGGGAGATTGGAACGAAAACGCCTTTTTTTGTTGGAGCCGATAAAATAATTCTTGACCGGCGATAAAAAGACATGATTTTGCCATACCGATTCCCCGAATAGATCGGAAATCTTGAAAAGAAAGGGATTTGCCCTCTGCAGAACGGAAGATGGGAAGGAGCTGTTGCGCGAGTGACCGAACGGACTTGTTTTTAATACCCGTTCCAATCAACACCATGAGTAGTTCTTGTGTTGAGAGCGATTCAACGCCCCCACGAATGAGTTTTTCTCTGGGTTTTTCTGAAGATTGGCGTTGGAGTTGGTTCACGAATACAACGTATCAAACACATCTTTCAACGAGTTTACAAGTTCGTGTATTGATTGGACAAAAACCGTTTCCTTGGGAAAAAGGTGTTTTTCAACATTTCCCACGACAAACATCGATACCGTTTGCCAGTCCTTTTTTTCTTGAAAGACACGTACTAACACAGAAACTTCATATACGGAAAAAGAATCATCAAGAATAAGAATGTTGGGAAGTGAGACGACGCACTGCACGAGCGCCTCTTCAATGGTTGAACAAACTTTCACTTCACACGAAAGTGATTCTACGAATTGCAGATATTCTCTACGCATAGTAGAATGTTGAGACAGGCAGAGGAGATGAGGATAGGTCATGTTTTATCTTCTATTCTCTATAGAATCTACTCTACAGTCGATAGATATCAGTGTCAACACGAATATGTGGGTGGGGATATGAAAAAACAAGACGCCATTGGAGAAAAGATCAAAGAAGCGAGAATGCGTTTGCGCATTTCTCAACAACAACTCGCGCATGCGATTGGGGTTTCGGATAAAACGATCTCGGCGTATGAAGTGGGACGAATTGATCCTCCAATCGACGTGTTGAAAAAAATCAGTCTGACAACACAACATCCAATCACGTACTTTCTCGGACTCGATCAATCTTCCATAGAAGCAAAACTTGACCAAATCGGTCGAGAACTTGAGCAGATCCGAAAAATCATCAAAACAAAAAAGAAATAAGTGCGATACAATACCTCTACATTTTTGTACCAAGTAGGAGGAGTCGCCTAGTGGTCCATGGCGCACGCCTGGAAAGCGTGTGTGCGAAAGCACTCGCGGGTCCGAATCCCGCCTCCTCCGCCAAGAATAAAGATTGAAGTTTTTAGAAGATGTATCTTAGAAATAAAAATGGAAAAACCCCTTGTAACATTTTCCACCGTACTAGAGGTAACTGTAAGAGAAAATGGTTTTTATGAGAAAGTCATAAAGCTATATGATGAATGGGTATCTAGGGGAAACGGAGTAGAAAATCAAATTTACCGACCGCCAAATTTTCAAGGAGATTGGAAAACAATTCTACCAGAAGAATATGTACTTCATATGTTGTCGACTATTGGTATCCCAGATAATTTTGTAGCAACCGATATTGTGCCTATTTTACATACGTATCGTGTTGAGGCATTAACCTCAGAAAGAATAGAAATTGTTCAACGTGCGTATGAAGCATTAAACGAAAACATTAAGGAGCATGGTCTTTTTGCTGGCTCTTTTGATCCAAATAGTTTATTTTTTTTACCTGAACAAAGAATCCAAAATATTGTCGGAAATCGCCGAGATGACTTGGCTTATACTATGAAAGGTGATATTGGGGAAATACTAATACCTCAAGATTCACAAGATCTTAATACTGAAACTGCACAATTGTTTGATGTTGTGATTCACGAACTTGGTCATCAGGTAAGAAAAAGAAATAGATTAGACACAGATGCAACTACAATATTGAATGAGGGAATAATCCAAGCAAAAGCTCAGGAAATTGAGACAAGTTGCGGACAAGTTTCCATGAGAACGAAGACAGTATATGTTTTTGAAGCACAGGTGGTTAACGATTTAGTGCGTGTATTACAAGTGCCTTCTCTGTTCCATTTACCTTTCGAACAGATCAGAGAATTAGTGAATAAACATTATGAAACTTATGGATCCATGAGCGAACCATATGGTGATCTTATCTATGATATGTATGAATACAATTTGCTATTTCGTAGATTTCAAGCGGAAATTGAAGGCAATGAAAATATCTTGAAAGAGAGAGTTGCGCAAATGCGATCTGAGTTACAAGCTCAAAGACAAATGTTTGATCGGAGATGGAAGTTGGGAAATTAGATCTTTTTTATCAATGAGCTTCCCTTGCTCTCTTCTTGCTCTTTTCTTTTTTCTTGGTGTATACTTCAGTTACTAGAGAAGTTGAATACAGAGGAGCGCAATGGACGAATCGGCAGTCACACAAACAAAAAAATCGATGCGACCGATTAGTGAGTTGGTACATGCCTCTTGGGAATTGTTAAAAAAAACATGGAAGTTTCAATTATTTGCCGTGTTAATCGGAATGGCGTTGTCATTTGTTGCGGTTTTTGGAATTGCACTGACGGTTTTGTCAACAACATTTATTTCAGCGCTTTCTTCAGAAAAAATTGATCCAATGCAACTCATTTCGAAATTGACGAATCCCACTGTGATTGGAGTGTTTTTTGTATTGTTTTTTCTTCTCACCATTGTGATGATGGTGATCCAATTCCTCATCATTCGATACGTCGATTTTAAAAATCAGAACAAGGAATTTCAAACAAATGCTGAACTCGGGAAGATAATTAGGGTAATACCGGCGGTAATTGGACTTTCACTGAGTACAACGTTTCTTATGATGGGTGGTATGTGGCTACTTATTGTTCCAGGGTTTCTCATTTCAATTTGGCTCATGATGTCGATGTACGCACTTGTGTTGGATAATATGGGCGTCGTTGCTTCGATGAAGGAAAGTTTGCGTGTTGTACGATCTTCTTTTTTGAGCATTTTATTGCGATTTGGGTTTTTAATCATACTTGGATGGATTATGGGAATTTTCCTTCAACTTCTTCAAGGGTTAGCGGGTGATTCAACCGTTCTTTTGCTTGTGGCGTTGGTTGTGCAAATGGCTGTGCAGTATCTCTTCCAATTTTATGCGATCGCCTATGTTGTGCTTGTTTACCGAGATGCGCAGGTGGTTGCCGAGCAAAAAGAGTACAGTCTCCGCGGAATTACCTTAACTGCTATTCTTGGATGGATGTTCTTTGCAGTTATTGTTGTGTTTGTTGGGAAGGTAATTCGATCGAATTGGGAAACGATACAATCTGCAATCACAAAAGAATACTCACAGATGGGTGAATTAGGTCAGGATTCAGAGAAATACATGCAACAAACGCAGAACAATGCGGAGTATTTGTTAAATGAGGAATCTGAGACGAATGTGTATGCAACCGATTGCGGAATCTCGGTCCCCGTCCCTTCAACAACAGATGGCGAAGGTGTGAATGTTAGAAAATGGGTTGTAGATGGCGTTTCTCTCACAGGAGATTCATTTCTTTCATTATCGACAGACGCGATGCCAAGAGATCGATCGTTGGCGTACTACATCTCATATAAAAAAGAAGCTTCGAAGCTTTCAAAAATCGGAACTATTAGTGTTGATGATCCAAGTTTAATTGTGAGATGTATCGAGAATCCACAAAAACTATCATTGGAAGAATTTATTGGAATGGTGAAGTCGAGTCAAGAATACAGTGTCGTTGTTGAAGCAGAACAAACCTATGGTGAGATTGATACTGTTTCGGTGCTACTCAGCGATAAAAAGACACTTGAGCCTGTGATGTTTGGACTTGTCGCGGTGAGTGAAGATGGGCAACGCTTGATCGAAATACTCCCGATCTTCAACATAAGTGAAGAAGATCCTCAGGCGACAAAGATTCAAGAAGACTTATTAAATATGTTCACCCACCTAAAATCAAGGCCAGCAGCGCCAACACTCCTCGAGCTTTAGGCGTTACAACTTGGACGTGCGACATCGTAAAATTTGATATACTGAGTGAATGTTCTCTGCCCTAAGTATTCTCGTTATCTCGTTTGTGGTGGTGTGGGTTGGATCGGGATTTGTGCTTCGGGCGATTACGCAAATTTCAAAGCGATGGAGAATTTCGGAGTTTATGTTGTCGTTTTTCTTGTTGGGAATAATGACGTCGCTCCCAGAAATTAGTATTGGGATAAGCTCAATTTTACATGAAAATCCAGAGATTTTTGTTGGAAATTTACTTGGTGCGGTTATTGTGCTGTTTCTTTTTGTTATTCCCCTTTTGGCCATTTTTGGTAATGGAGTTTCTGCTCCGCGAAAGTTTCAACACGCGCAAATGGTGTTTATTTTGGCGGTGATCGCGATGCCAAGTTTGCTAACCATCGATCAAACGGTGAGCCGTGGCGAAGCGATTGCGATGATTGTGGTGTATTTCCTACTATTCTTATTTTTTTCTGTTCAAGAAGAGATCACCTCGAAACTGCAGGATCATTCAAAACACACTGGACGTTTTGGTTTTGTCCACGCGTTAAAGTTTTTATTCGGGGCAGTTTTACTCATTATTGGAGGATGGCAGATTGTTGAGGCAACAACACGAATTTCGCAGGAACTTCACATAGCATCATTTTTTGTGAGTTTGCTACTCGTGGCGTTGGGAACAAATCTCCCCGAGATATCTATTATTATTCGATCGGTGCTTGCGAGCAAAAAAAGTATCGCACTTGGTGATTATCTTGGATCTGCTTCTGCAAATACGCTTCTTTTTGGTTTATTTTCGCTGATACATGGGGAAACGATTCGTTTGCCGAATCACATTCTGCAACGATTCTTTTTCATTATGATTGGATTGGTTCTGTTTTTCTTTTTTTCAAAAACAAAACACACACTTTCTCGACGAGAAGGACTATTTTTATTAGGTTTGTATGTCTGTTTTTTTGTTGGAGAAGTAGTACTTACACTTTATCTCACCCCATAGCGTTTGGTGCGACTTCCATTGAATATGGAACAAGTTGCTTAAACTGTTGTGATGCGACTTGATCGAGGACGCGTTGAATGACATCCGAATTGAGAGCGGGATTTTTTTGCATAATTTGATTTTTCGAGTATCCGAGTTCAAAGGTGGCATACATAATTTGATCGGCATCGTGATACGTAAATCCCAATTCTTGCTCGTCGCTTTGATTTTCCCAAAGCCCCGCGCTTGGAGTTTTTTCAATGAAGAGTTTCGGGACTGTAAGTTGTTGGGCGAGTTCACGAACTTGTGTCTTGTACAGCGTGCTGATTGGCTCGATATCGCTTGCAGAGTCACCAAACCGCGTAAAGTATCCTAAGCGTTTTTCTGATTTGTTTTCGGTACCACACACGACCGCCTCGTATTTTTTTGCGAGATCAAAAAGCGTGATCATGCGCACCCGAGCTTTTATGTTTCCACGACGTATGTGATCGTTTTTTTCAATCTGCAGATTGTCACAGATGGATTGGACCATTGGAGCGATATCAATAATATGAGTTTGAGATTCGGGAATTTGATTAAAGGCGATGATCTGTTTCGCGTCATCCATATTTTGCAGATGATGTGGTAAAAGCACGGGTATGATTTTTTCCTTTGGAATTACGCGCGCAAGAAGAGTGAGTGCAACGGCACTGTCAATTCCTCCCGAAACTCCAACCACGACCGGCTTCTGAAGTTTTTCGTAAAGTGTGCGCAGAAATACAATATGATCTTCGTATTGAGGTGAAGGAAGAGTAATCATTTCAGTATTATACCTTTTCTGAATATTTGTAGAGCTCATGTTCGGTAATGTACATTTGAATTTTTTCTGAAATAAAATCAGACTGTCCCGTTTCTTGAATCTCTTTGCGAACCTCGGTTGAGGAGATATCCACCATGGGAACATTTTTTATCTCGATCATTCCTTCGTACAGCGGATCCATCGGAAAACCTTTACGGGGATACACATAAAAAGGGAGTAAACGCAGGAGTTCTTCCCACTTCCCCCATCGATGAAAACTTTTCAACTGATCTGATCCAATTAGCCACGAAAAGGTGTGCTCGGGGAACTCGCGCATTGCGGTTGATGCGGAATCAAACGAAAAGCCCGCCGTTTTTTTGTTTACTTCATATTTCCAGATTTTTGTATGGGGGAGTTGGAGAAGTTCCAACATTGCCACGCGTTGTTTTTCAAGGCTCATCTGTTTTGCGAATGGATGTTGAGCGGATGGGACAAACCACACCTCATCTGCGATTTTTTTTGCCAATACCTGCTCGATCATTGTTTGATGCCCCACGTGCGGAGGATCAAACGCGCCACCAAAGAGGAGAATATGCATGAGGGGTATTGTATACTTGAAGACATGAATCCGAAAGATGTGTATACATCAGATCCTCAGTTGGAAAAGAATAGACAACAGATTCTTCGAGTTTTAATGCAACGCGATACTGAACGAAAGCAGGATATAACTTGGCAAGAACTGCCAGATAATTTAACACTTGGTAGTTTAAGAAGTATGAATTCTTCTTCAATTAGAATTTACATTAAATTTACTGTTCCTCCAGACGAGAATGGGCAAATAACAAGAAAAATTGTTAATTCGGACGGAGACACAATTGCTACAGTACGAGATGGGATTTTTTTACTCGTCCCCTCTCAAGATGCGAGTGTGGTTTTTCTTACTCCGCTTTTTCATGATCCAGATAACATTGATTTTGATCTACCGTCGAAAATTGACACGTTTTTATCATCTGCTTCAAATCGAGGAGAATTAAAGATAGAAGTTGGTTCATCTGAACAGTTGAGTTTATTAGACTATCGGTCAGCGGAAACACTTGTTGATCGACTGCTTAATGGTGCAATTGAAGCTGAACTGCCTCGATTTGTCGATCTTTTTTCTGAATTTGATTATAAAGCCACAGAAATTCTTCCTCAGGTGATGAAAACAGTTGTTCATTGGGACATGATGAGTCTTTTTCTTGATGGCAGTATTACCGAGTCCCAATTTGCTCAAGTTTTTGCAGAGATGATGAACTCTTTTTTTGCATTTCTTTCTGAGATACTTGAAGAAAACAGGACTGTTGCTCAAACAACACCAGAACTTAGTCATGATTGGGTTTTTGCATTACGAAAATTTAAAGCAAGTGCAAAATTTTCTGATTCTGAAAGCGGATGGATTTTTCTTCGTTCATTTCATGGACCTACGGGCAGTTCAATTTCTTGTCCAGCTTGGGCGTGTCCTCAGCAGGCTGCAGTAATGATAGACGATCTTTTTCAGGGGAAAGTTGGCAAAGACACAATATTTGCACAAACATATTCTGAAGGATTGGAAAAGAATCAGTATGCATTTGATCCTGAAAGGAAGCAGTTTCGTGTGTCCAGTGTTTCGCAATTACCATTGCATGCTAAATTTCATGGTGACATGCCTTTTGTAGATGCGCTTTCAACTCTTTTTATCACTGCTCATCCACTTTACCAAACATTTGCGATGAAAATTGGTTTACAAGAGACGACGAGGATATATCCGGCGGATTATGAATTAAAGTTAACGCGCGATGATTTTTCTTCTTGAAACTTCGGGTATCCTTCGGTATGCTTAATTGATGTTTACCTCGATTAATGAACGTATTGCCGTTATTGGTGTGTACGCATGTGGCGTTTTTCTTCCAAAAAAAATGAACTGGAACAGACAAGAATATCGTATTGATGAAATCACAATGAAAATCGACAGTAAGAAATCTGGATTATTAACGAGAATCTACAGCGTTCGTTCTGGAACGCAGATTTTCCGATTGGAGTTTGACCGCTTGCAAGAAACTTGGACGCTTTTGGAGGTGTGGTGTGAATAAAATATACTCACATGAAAACAGTGAAAAGAATATTTCACAAGAACATATAAAGTATTCAAATCATCCATTACGCTGGATGCATGTTGATATGAACAGTTATTTTGCAACACTCCTTCAACAAGAAACTCCATATTTACGTGGAAAACCGGTTGTGGTTGTGAAAGATATCGGAAGAACGTGTGTAATTGCGTGTTCAAAAGAAGCAAAAAGGATTGGTGTAAAAACGGGAATGTCATTGGCAGATGCGAAAAAACGGACACAAAACTTGTACGTTGTCCCCGTTAATTTTCCAATGTTTTTGGACTGCACAAAAAAATTGTACAAAATGTGGAAAGAATTAGCTCCAAATCCGGAAATCTTTTCGATGGATGAGGTCTTTCTTGATATGAACACAATTCCTACTCGCGTGAAGTATAAAAGTGAAAAGGAGCTTGGTTTTTTTATTCAACAGAATGTCAAAAGAACGTTGGGTGAATGGGTTACGTGTAATGTTGGAATTGGTCCGACAAGATTGTTGGCTAAAATACTAGGAGAAATTAGCGAAAAAGGATCGGTGTGTTCTATTCTTTGGACCGATCGTCTTCCGCTATTAGCGGATGTTTTGTTTGTAGATGTGTGTGGGGTGGGGCGCGCGCTTGCAAAAAAACTCGCTTGTTTTGGTGTGTACACCCCGTTACAAATTCCATTCTTAGGAAAAGAGACGCTTATTTCATATTTTGGTTCGTTTTGGGCTGAGGAGCTGTTAAAAATCAGCAACGGTGAGGATCCATCTTTTTTGCAAAGGATTCTTGCGGAGCCAAAGGAGCGGTCGGTGGGGAGGACAACAACGGGGTTTTCCTTGTGTTCCGATCGTCAAGAAATCCTGCGTGTGTTTTTTGCGTTGTGTTGCGAGGTTATGAAAAAATCACGAGCGCTTCATCTTTATGGTCGAACGGTGTTTTTCTTTATGATGGGGAGAACGCAGTCGGCGCATCACCGTATAACCTGTACGAGCGCGATTACCTCAACAAAAACACTCTTTGAGTTTGCTCAACAGTGGGTTCAGTCGTTACACGCAATTTTTCCGGTAATTCGATGGGGTGTGTATCTTTCGAATACACAAAAAGATCTTCCACCATCATTATTTCCATCTCAAGATGAGAAACACGAACAAATCGAACGCGTTCTCGATCAGTTGCAATCAAAATATGGATCGCGCGTGTTGCGATATGCCATCGATTTTTCACCCACGCTTCCCGACGAGGAGGTGACGGGATTTTTTGGTGAGAAACGTATTCATTTACAGGACGTGTGAGCGTGTTCTTCAGTTATCGCAGTGCGAGTTTCTCCCAAGGATATTCAGCATGACCAAAATGGCCATATCGCGCAGTTTTTGAGTAGATTGGTCGAAGAAGATCAAGCCCTTCAACGATTCCCTGCACACTGAGGTCGAGCAACGACCACGCGTAGTCCTCGATTGTTTTGATTGGGGCCGTTTCGGTTCCAAATGTTTCTATCGCTTTTGCGATGGGATCCTTGTATCCAATCACATACGCTACTTGCACCTCGCATCGCTGTGCCAGTCCCGAGGCCACAATGTTTTTAGCAAGGTAGCGCGTTGCGTACGCACTTGCGCGATCAACTTTTGTGACATCTTTGCCAGAAAAGCATCCGCCACCAACACGTCCCATTCCACCGTAGGTATCCACAATGATTTTTCGGCCTGTTACGCCGGTGTCACTCGAAGGTCCGCCGATTTCCCATCGGCCGGTGCCGTTTAAGATGAGTTGTGATTTTTCGATTTTCGATAAAGAAAACGATTCCAGCACAGGTAACACTGCATGGAGATATAAATCGTCGAGCACTTGTGTTTTTTCTACAACGGGATCATGCGGGCACGCAAGTACAATAGTTTCAACTCCAACCGGTTTTCCGTTTTCATATTTTACTGTGACCTCGGTTTTTCCATCAGGTCGCAAGTATGCCAACGACGACGTTTTTAAAACATCCATTTTTTCTGCGAGTGCGTGCGCGAGTGCAATTGGCAATGGCATAAACTCGGGAGTTTCATTCACCGCGTACCCAAACATCATCCCTTGATCACCAGCACCACCCGTGTTTACTCCAACCGCAATATCGGGCGATTGTTGATGAACAAAAACAGTGACCGGTGATGCATCGCTGAAATGATACTCGTCTTTTGTGTATCCAAGTTCCTGAATTTTTTTGCGGGCGATTTTTTCAAATGGAAGCGGTTGCGGGCAGGTGACTTCTCCTGCGATTACAACTTGATTTTCTGTAACCAAGGTTTCCACTGCAATGCGGGAATGTTTTTCGATCTTAATTGCCTCATCAACAATAGCATCAGAAATTTGATCACAGATTTTATCTGGATGTCCTGCACAAACGGACTCACTTGCAAATGTATGGTAGTTCATTCCACCTCCTTGTGTGCCAAAAAATACAAGAGAGGGGCACAAAAAACCTCTCACAAAGGAGAGGTAATTTTTTCCAATTGGCTCGTCTGTCCTCTCCGGCTAGAATTGGCACCGCGATTCTCGGTTGCCGGACGGGTCGTAGGGCTAGATCCCTCGCCGTCTCTCATGACGATTGGATGAATATAGCACGTTCTAGAAATCAATTTCAATATAGGAAACGGATCTTGCTATACTGCATATGTGGAAATATCAAACGATCAACTTGCGTATCACGCAAATGAAATTCGAACACACATCATTCGAATGATTTCGCATGCGCACAGCGGTCATCCTGCGGGTGCGCTGGGGATGGCGGATGTGTTTACCTCGTTGTATTTTTCGATTGCACATGTTGACCCAGAACATCCGTGGAAAGATGATCGCGATCGCATTCTTGTTTCAAACGGTCATATCGCTCCAGTGTGGTACGCAACGCTAGCTGAACGAGGATACTTTTTGAAAGATGAGTTGTTGAGTTTGCGTGCGTTAGGTTCACGTTTGCAAGGACATCCCGTGTTTCGCGGGTTGCCAGGTGTTGAAAATTCTTCGGGCTCGCTTGGTCAGGGAATTGGGCAAGCAGTTGGGGTCGCGCTTGGTTTGCGGATGAAGAAAAAAGCAAATCATGTATTTTGTGTTGTTGGTGACGGTGAACAACAGGAGGGATCGGTGTGGGAGGCGTACTGGTTTGCATCAACACGCACACTTTCGAATCTCACAATTATCGTTGATCGAAACTACATTCAAAGTGAGGACTCAACGGAACATGTCCTACCACTCGATCCTTTTATTGAAAAATTAACTGCGTTTGGTTTGCATGTGATTTCTTGTGATGGACATGATTTTTCTGCAATCCAGTCTGCTTTTGAGACTGCGCGCGCATTTCACAAAGGCCCAACCGCGATTGTGTTTCGAACAATTCCAGGTAAAGGAGTATCGTTCATGGAAAATACCGCAAAATGGCATGCCGAACCTCCCACTGACGAACAAGCGGCACTTGCCCTAAAAGAACTGGAGTCGCATGAATAGCGAAAAAGCAACACGAGACGGATTTGGCGACGGGTTGGTAGAACTTGGTGCTTCAAATGAGCGAGTTATGGGTTTTTGTGGAGATTTAACAAAATCAACGAGAATGCATCTGTTTGCGAAAAAGTATCCTGACCGATTTTTTAATGTTGGAATTCAAGAGCAAAACATGGTTGCGATGGCTTCTGGGCTTGCAATGACGGGATGGATCCCATTTATCGCAACCTATGGTGTATTTTTTGGTCGCGCGTGGGATCAAATTCGCGTGTCGGTGTGTATGCAAAATCAAAACGTTAAGATGGTTGCCACGCACGCGGGAATCACGATTGGTGAGGATGGGATGACTGCGCAGGCGTTTGAGGATATTGCGATGATGCGCGCGTTGCCGAATATCACCATTATTCAACCTGCAGATTATTGGGAAGCGAAACACGCTGTTGAGGTTGTTGCTCAAATTCGCGGTCCCGTATATCTTCGGCTCGAGCGGGGCACATCTCCGATTGTTACTTCACCTCATGCGTCATTTATTGCGGATCGCGCAGAGATCTTGCGAGATGGCAATGATTGTGTTGTGTTTGCTTGTGGTTCGATGGTCGCTCACGCAATCCGCGCGCGCGAGATGTTAGAAAAAGAACATATTTCAGTAATGGTGGTAAATGTGCATACGATTAAACCGATCGATGAGCGAACGATTGTTGCGTGTGCAAAAAAATGTGGTCGAGTTGTGGTCGCCGAAGCGCATCAAGTTGTGGGAGGGTTGGGAGGAGCAATCGCCGAGGTGCTTTCCCGCGAACTTCCGACAAAAATGGGATTTGTGGGAATGAAAAATGTGTTTGGAGAGTCGGGGAAACCAGATGAGTTGGAGAAAAAATACGAACTCAACGATCTGGGAATTTGTAAAAAAGTGCGAGAGATGATGGGTAAACGAAAATAATAATTACAGAAGTAAAATAATCCCAATTCCCAAAATCACCCGATAAATCACAAAAGGCATAAACCCATATTTGCGGAAAATAGGAAGTGTGACAGAAATCGTTGCGAGTGCAGTGAAAAACGCGACCAGAAACCCAACCGCCGTGGAAAACAGGAGGCCTTTCTCGAATTCCCCGCCGTCTAAGAAAAAATTCAGCAACTCATATCCCGCGGCGAGACTCATCGCAGGAACCGCGAGCATGAACGCGGTATCCACGGATTGACGAAACGATTTTCCGCGCGAAAGCCCTCCAAGAATCGTTATTCCCGATCGCGACACTCCAGGAATTATCGAAAACGCCTGAAACAAACCGATGATAAAAACATCAACCAGTGAGGTTTCTTGATCATCTATTTGTTTTTTCGTTTGTTTTTTTAACACATAATCCGCAATCCAAAATAGTCCAGCGACTCCCAGTGTCGTGGCAACAATAATCCAGAGTTGCGTTTGTGCATATTTCACCAATGAATGAAACAAGAATCCAAATACCGCGACAGGGAGAGTTCCGACAATCATTTTTTGAATAAAAAAGATTGGAAGCGTGCGCGTTTTTTGAATCTCACGAACTGCAACCGCGATTCGCGCGCGATAAAACCACAAAATAGCACAGATTGCTCCCAGTTGAATCACGGTATTAAAAAAAAGAGAGGGTTCGGGTATGCCCAGAAGACGCTCGGCAAGAATGAGATGTCCTGTGCTTGAGATGGGAAAAAACTCGGTTAATCCTTCAATAACTCCAAGTAAAATAGCCTCTCCAAACGAAAGTTGCATAGATGTACTATACAATACGCCTATGGAGTATGTCTTGAAAGAAAATACCAGATCTCGTTCGATTCGCGTTCGTGTAAACACTCGGGGCGAGGTAGAGGTGTCCGTGCCACCTCGAACGCCGAAAAACACGATCAACTCATTCTTGGAACAATCGCAGGAGTGGATTCATCGGATGCGCGCGCGGATTCAGCGCAACTCGGTCGAAGAAGATATGATTTTGCACGAAGGACAACTTCGGAAAATTCAGATCTCAACTACACAATCGGAACGCGTTCTTCTCACAAACAATACCATTTCGATTCGTCCTACAACTTACAACGCAGAAAGTGTTACACGCGCGTTGTTAACTTGGCAGAAGGCTCGTGCTGAAGAAGCGCTTACTCATCTTGTTTCACAATGCGCTAAAAAGACGGGTGTTACAATTCTGAAACTGCGATTTCTGGAACAAAAAACGCGTTGGGGAAGTTGTACAAGCGATCTTCATGTGCAGTTGAATTGGTTGCTCATTCGAGCTACACAAGAAGTGCAACGATATGTGGTGATTCACGAACTCGCGCATACCGTGCATCACGATCATTCCAAATCATTTTGGCAGTATGTTGCGCGGTTTGACCCGCAATATGCTGAGAATAGAAAATGGTTACAAAGAAATGCGACCCAAATGCATCACGTTCCTCAACTGAAAAATATTTTTGAGGTACAAAAAGATGTGGAGAAAATCATATGATGTATCTTTTTCACGGTGATCAAATTGCGCAGTCTCGCACATCTTGGGCGAATAAGATTCAAGCACTCGAAGCGCAAGGATACGCAGTTGAGCATTACAGTGAGAAACTGCCGACAATTGCACATGTTTCACAACTCGTTCAAGCGCAGTCGCTTTTCCAAACGCAACGCGTGGTCGCATTTGAAAATCTTTTGAAATCTTGTGGACGAGAACAAAAGAAAAAAGATGCGCTGATTTCACTTTTGCTTGAGGCCTCAAAAACGCAGGAAATACTCTTGTGGGAAGGTGACACGATTTCTCCCGCAACGCTCAAAAAACTTTCTCAGGCGACTATTCAGCATGCAAAGCTATCGAAGATGATGTTCGTGTGGTTAGATTCACTTCGCCCCACTGCAAGTAATCGAGTTGCTCTTTTGCAGGCAATCGAACAAGATGGTGCAGAGTTTTGTTTTGCGATGTTAATTCGTCAAGTGAGATTGTTACTTCAAATGAAAGACTCTGGTTCGATTGCTGGCGCGCCATTCACACAGCAAAAGATTCGTACGCAAGCGTCGCATTGGAGTATTGATCAACTTTTACGTTTACACACAAAAATACTTGAGATTGATGAGCATCAAAAAACATCTTCGGGAATATTAACGCTTACACAAGAACTTGATCTTTTGTTGATGAATATTGCATAACTTTTATCCCCAGCCTCATGAACACTTTTTCGTATCTATTCAAATGCGTGGATGTTTACCCCTTTGGACCAATCTATTTCTGGAATCGAGTGAAGGAGTTCACGAATATCTTTTTTCAACTCGTCGTATCCTTGTTGTGTTTTCGACTCAAACTTAATGGTGATGTATGGTCCGTTTTGTGATGCGCGAATGATAACCATGTTTCCGTTTTCCTCTGCGCGAACACCATCGATCTCGGTGAATAACGCCGTTGGCCATTTTTGATGAAAAACGGGTGCAATCTGCGTTTTAATTACCTCGAATTTTATCGCATCTGCTAATCCGAGTTTAATTTCTGGACTGCTAATGAACTTTGGTAATACGGCAATCTCTTGATTCAGCGAGTGATTTTTGGACTCAAGATACTGCAAAAGCCGAAGGCTCGCGTACGCCCCATCGTCGTGGCCGTAAAAATTGTCGGTAAAGTAAATGTGTCCCGAAAGTTCTCCACCAAACGGAGCTTTTTCTTCCTTCACCTTGGCTTTAATAAATGAATGCCCCGTAACCCACATGATCGGTTTTCCACCTTGACTGACAATGGTCTCACGAACAACTTGCGAGCAAAGTGTGTTGAAGATAATTGGAGCGTTCGGCATGGTGGATAGGACATCTTTTACAAACAACGCGATGATCTGATCCATGTACAACACTTGCCCTGTGGAATCAACGCAGGCCATACGGTCGCCGTCGGTGTCATATGCAAATCCAATATCCGCTTTTTCTGCCAAGACGCGAGCGGCGAGTCGCTCGAGAACCTCGGACTCGGTTGGGTCGGGAACGCCGCTGGGGAAGTTTCCATCTGGCTCACAGTTTTGACGAACCACTTCACATCCCGCCTGTTCGAAAAGTTGTGGATAGAAAACACCCGAGCCTGTTGAGCACGCGTCGATTACAACCTTCCATTTTTTGGTAAGCGAAAAATGTTTAAGCAGATGGTGTGCGTAACTTTCAAAAATATCAATCGTTCGATCGGTTCCCCGACCTTCAGAAAACTTTCCGTTGCGTACAATTTCTTTATATTCATTGATCTCAGCGGTTTCCATTGTTTCGGAGTAGCCTGTGCCAAGTTTCAGCCCGTTGAATTCTTTTGGATTGTGTGATGCGGTGATCATCGCTGCACCCTTTGTTTTGCATTCATATGATGAAAAATACACAATTTGACTCAAGCTGAGTCCCAAAAAAATGCTATCCACACCCCCATCGTTTAATCCCTGTCGAAATGCTTTGGCAAAAACTTCAGAACTGAGTCGATTGTCCATTCCCACCGTCGCTTCGCGTACGCGGCGCTTCCGTAAAAACGTGGCGTATGCACGCCCAAGTGTGTAGTACACATCTTCGGTGAGTTCCGATCCTACGAGTCCTCGAATATCATATCCACGAAAAATAACAGGAGAAATAGAGGGAACGAGCTGATACATTCTAATCCTTTCGTTGATATTACGAGAGTGCAATAATTGTATACCATTTCGAATTTGCTACAATGCAAACATCCAAAAGGAGGAAAATGACAAAAACGCCCCCATTAGATTCTCGTGACGCAATCTATCGTCTTGATCCAAATCACATGCTGGACTCGGTTGAGTCTCTTGATCTGCAAATCTTAGACATGTGGCAAGCGTGTGAGCGTTTTTCTGTTCCCGAGTCGTATCGTTCTGCAAAAAACATCGTGGTGAGTGGAATGGGCGGGTCGGCATTAGGCGGGCGAGTGGTCAAGTCATTGTATAAATCTGAGTTGCAGATTCCTTTTGAATTGATTGGTCACTATGTGCTGCCCGCGTATGTTGGAAAAGATTCTCTTGTTATTCTTTCAAGTTATTCAGGTTCAACAGAGGAAACGCTGGCGTCGTATCAAGATGCAAAAAATCGAGGAGCGATGCTTGCGGTGATTACTGCGGGTGGAAAATTGTTGGAGCTCGCGAAGCAAGATGGCGTTCCGTATGTACAGATTGTTCCAAAACATAATCCGTCAAATCAACCGCGCATGGCAATCGGATATGCAATAACAGGATTACTTGCGATGCTCACCAAAGCGGGATTTTTGAATATTTCTCAACAAGAGATAGATTCAGCAGTTCAGCTTTTAAGAGAGAGAAAACCATTTCTCATTCCGGAATCAATCGAGCAAAACACCGCGAAATTGTTGGCGTATGCGGCAGTTGATAAACAGATTTTCTTTGTCTCAGCAGAACATCTCGAAGGGGCAACGCACGTGTTTAACAATCAGTTAAATGAAAATGCGAAGGTGATCAGTGCAGAATACTTGATTCCAGAAATGAATCACCATTTTCTCGAGTCCATTTCATTTCCAAAACAACTTCGAGATAGTACCTTTTTTCTGTTCATTCAATCGAGTTTGTATCATCCTCGCGTGAATGTTCGTGTACCAATTACGCGTGATATTGTTGAGATGAGCACCTTTCCCGCTGAAACGATTATGGCGACAGGAGTAACGCGTTTTTCGCAGGTTTGGGAAGTTATTCAACTTGGCGCGTTTACCAACATTTATCTCGCCGTTCTCAATGGAATTGAGGATCCCTCAAAAATTCCATATGTTGATTTTTTGAAAGAAAAACTCGCTGAAGTAAAATAATTCGCGATGTGTTGTCTTGTGAGATGGTGTGTGTTTCGTGTATGATGAGAACATATGAACAAGTCTGCCCCATTTGTTGTGCAATTTCGTGATGTCGATAAGGACTCAATCCCTTTGGTTGGAGGTAAAGGGGCAAACTTGGGTGAGATGGTCCGAATGAAGTTCCCTGTCCCCGAAGGTTTTATCGTTACCGCTCCTGCATATTTTTATATGATCGAGCACAACGCTTTTGAACATAAAATTCGTTCGATTCTTAAGAATATTGATGTGAATGATTCAAAAAAGTTGCAACGTGTTTCAAAAGAAATTAAAACCCTCATTTCTCATGCGGATGTTCCGCATGATCTCGCAAATGCGATTTTTGATGCGTATGAGGAAATGGGCAACGATCCGTATGTTGCGGTTCGTTCAAGTGCAACGGCCGAGGATCTTCCCGACGCGTCGTTTGCAGGTCAGCAAGCCACGTTTTTAAATATCAAAGGTGATGCGAATGTGATGAACTCGATTCGAGATGCGTGGGCATCACTCTTTGAAGCGCGTGCGATTTTTTATCGCGAGACCAAAGGTTTTGATCATTTTAAGGTGGGATTGGCTGTTCCCGTTCAACGTATGGTGCAGTCGGATGTGAGTGGGGTGATGTTCTCGATTAATCCTGTGACAAATGACAAGCAAACCGTTGTGATTGAGGCAATTTGGGGATTGGGGGAAAATATTGTACAAGGAACTGTAACCCCCGATCACTACGAAGTGAATAAACAATCATGGGAAATACTAAAAAAAGAAGTGATTCCTCAACGAATCGAAATGGTACGAAAAGAAGGAGTTACCAAGGATTATCCTGTTCCTCCTTCTCGAAAAGAAAAGCGAAAAGTCAACGATGAACAGATTGTTGAGCTCGCAAAACTTTCACAAAAACTCCAACAGCATTATTTTTTTCCACAGGATAGCGAATGGGCAATTGAAAACGGAAAGATTTTTCTTGTACAAACGCGCCCCATTACCACAATTCAATCGGTGAATGACAAAGCGTCGTCTGCGAGTGTGGATCGTGAAGTGGGAAAGGCGCTTTCGGGAATGAAGCTGCTTGCTAAGGGTGAGTCTGCGAGTCCAGGGTTAGCTTCTGGGATCGTCCGACAAATTCTTAGCCCGAAAGAAATCAATAAATTACGCGCGGGTGAAGTGATGGTGACCTCAATGACAACGCCCGATTTTGTTCCCGCAATGAAACGCGCAGCCGCACTTGTTACCGATCGTGGTGGTCAAACGTCTCATGCGGCGATTGTGTCACGCGAACTCGGGCTTCCTTGTGTTGTGGGTACGGGAGACGCAACGAAAAAACTGAAGGATGGTCAAGTGGTGACGGTGAATGGAAAGACAGGTGAGATTTTTGCAGGTGGACTTCAGGCATCGGTTATTTCGATGGTTGAAAAAGAAAAAAATGTCGAGCCAACGATCATTCGTAAAACGGCGACAAAGGTGTATGTGAATCTTGCAGAACCGGAACTCGCTTCGAAAGTCGCTGCCAAAAATGTCGATGGAGTCGGCCTTCTTCGAGCGGAGTTTATGATTGCGCAACTCGGAGCGCATCCAAAAAAACTCATCAAAGATCGCAAGCAACAGGTTTTTATTCACCGTTTGGCGGAGGGGATCCGCACATTCTGTGAGGCGTTTGGAGACCGGCCGGTGGTGTATCGTGCAACAGACTTCAAAACAAATGAGTATCGTAATCTGTTAGGTGGAAAAGAGTATGAACCAGAAGAAGAAAATCCGATGCTTGGATACCGCGGGGCGTTTCGGTATCTCTCCGATGAAAAGGTTTTTGATCTTGAAATCGAGGCAATAAAAAAGGTGCGAAACGAATTTGGACATAAAAATCTGTGGATGATGATTCCATTTGTGCGAACGGTTGAGGAATTGGTGATCGTAAAACGCATTCTTTCATCGAAGGGGCTTCATCGTTCCCCATCGTTTAAGCTGTGGATGATGGCGGAGATTCCAAGCAACGTTGTGCTACTCGATCAATTTATTGATGTTGGAATCGACGGAATCTCGATAGGAACGAACGATCTTACTATGCTTATGCTGGGAACCGATCGTGATAATGAACACGTTGCGCAAGAGTATGATGAACGCAATCCCGCGGTGTTGTGGGCATTAGAAAAAATCTGCACGACCGCGAGAAAACGTGGAGTGACGGTGTCGGTGTGTGGTCAGGCGCCATCAACCTATCCAGAGATCACAGAAAAACTTGTTCGATGGGGGGCAACCTCGGTATCGGTGACGCCCGATATGATCGATAAGACGCGTGAAGTTGTGTATGAAGCAGAACAGCGCGTTGTGGGTAGTCGATCGTAACTACAGAAGATATAAAGGAAGAAGGAGAACAGTATGGCAACGATCAAACGCATTTTTGCTCGAGAGATTCTTGATTCGCGCGCCTTTCCGACCGTTGAAGCGACAGTAGAGTTGGATAATGGTATGGTTGCAAAATCAGCAGTCCCCAGTGGTACATCGACTGGTGCGAACGAAGCAGTTGAGTTGCGCGATCATGATCCACTGCGTTTTGCTGGTAAAGGTGTGACAAGGGCGGTGAAAAATGTGAATGAAATTCTTGCACCAGCGCTTATCGGAAAAGATCCAACGACTCAAACCGCGATTGATCAGCTGTTGGTGAATCTCGATGGATCTCCAAACAAAGCAGCGCTCGGAGCAAACGCGATTCTCTCTGTGTCACAGGCTGTTTCAAAGGCGGGTGCGTTGGTTCACAATCTTCCGTTATATCAATATTTCTTTTTAAAATATAAACTCGTTGAAGCGGTGAGCACCCCTTCTCCCATCTTTAATCTCATTAATGGAGGCGCGCATGGAGCGGGAAATCTCGATATTCAAGAGTTTCAGATTGTTCCTGCCACGCACAAAAAATTTTCCGAAGCGTTGCAGATTGGAGTTGAAATCTTCCTTGCATTGGATGAAGTGTTGATCGGAAAAGGCGCGGTACATTCGGTAGGTATTGAGGGTGGATTTGCTCCCGACCTCTACTCTAACGCCGATGCGTTCCAGCTGTTCCTTGAAGCGATTGCTCGAACAAATTATCACATTGCTAAAGATTTGTTTTTGGCCATTGATGCAGGCTCAAATCATTATTATGCAAATGGAAAGTACAAATTACGAGATCGATCGGAACCGTACTCTGCTGATGAAATGATTGCGTATTACAAGACGTTACACGAAAAATATTCCTTGATTAGTGTCGAGGATGGGTTGCACGAAAGCGATTGGGATGGGTGGAAAAAAATGACCGCTGAGTTGCAGGACAAAATGATGATCATTGGAGATGACTTTTTGACGACGAACAAGCAGTACGTCCTGAAAGCGATCGCAGAAAAAGCGTGTACCGCAGTGTTAGTCAAGCCAAATCAAATTGGAACGGTTTCAGAAACAGTTGAGGTTGTAAAAATCGCCAAGGATGCGGGATGGCAAACGGTGTTCTCTCATCGTTCGGGTGAAACAACGGACGATTTTATTGCGGATATGGCGGTTGGACTTGGGGGAGATTTTGCAAAGTTTGGCGCACCGAACCGAGGAGAGCGCGTTGCAAAGTACAATCGACTGTGGGAGATTGAAAAAGAACTCGAAGCACAAAAATAATACGCGAATACGATATACCTCGTTTTAATCTGATATAGTGTAAAAGATATGTTGTCTGATGTTCCAAAACCAATTGTTCTTTTGATCCTCGATGGCTGGGGGGTCGGTCCCGATTATCCAGGGAACGCAATTACAAAGGCGCACACTCCTGTCATGAACAGACTTCCGTTGATGTATCCAAACACGCTTCTTGGAGCTTCGGGTGACTCGGTTGGTTTGCCTAAGGGTGAGGATGGAAATACTGAAACAGGCCACCTAAACATTGGCGCAGGAAGAATTGTGTATCAAGATCTTCCCAGAATTAACATGGCGATTGCGGAAGGATCGTTTGGTGAAAATCAAGCAATTCAAAAAGTATTTGAACATGTCAAAACAAACAATTCAACATTGCACTTGATGGGGTTAATTGGAAGTGGCGGAGTGCATAGTAGTGTAAATCATTTATATGCCCTGCTCGCGGCCGCAAAAAATGCTGGGTTAACGCAAAATATATCGGTTCACGCATTTACCGATGGTCGTGATTCGCCACCTACCGCGGGAGTTGAGTATCTGCGCGAGCTTACCGAGCATATGGAAAAGATTGGCGTTGGGAAGTTGGCGACGATTGTTGGTCGATACTACGCGATGGATCGTGATCACCGATGGGAACGCACGCAAGTCGCGTATGATGCGCTCACGGTTGGTTCAAATGTTTGTACGATGGACTATCTTGGTGAAATGCGGAAATCGTATGACGCGGGGAAAACCGATGAGTTTATTGAACCAATAAGCGTTTGTGGCCCTGATGGAAAACATCGTGTTGTTCAAGATGGTGATGCGGTGATGTTTTTCAATTTTCGCATTGATCGTCCTCGACAACTGACGCGCGCGTTCGTGCTCCCCAATTTCGAATCGGGGACAGCCACGGAAGCATTCGATCCCTACACCGTGAAATATCAAAAATCTCATATTAGTCATGTTGTTGCGGGTCCAACCTTTCAGCGGAAAAAAATCATCAAAAATATGCTTTTCACAACCATGACCGAGTACGAGCGGGGTCTCCCCGCGTTAGTCGCGTTTCCTCCCGAGTTTGTGTCGATGCCGCTGGGCCGCGTGCTTTCAGAAAAAGGCTTGCGCCAACTCCGCATCTCTGAAACAGAAAAAGAACGATTTGTTACGTATTATTTTAATGGGCAACGAGAAGATCCTTTTTTTGGAGAAGATCGTGTGATTATTCCTTCTCAAAAAGTCGCAACCTACGATTTGAAACCCGAGATGAGCGCACGTGAGATTATGCAAACGATTATCGATAAGATTCAATTAAATATTTATAATGTTATTATTGTGAATTTTGCGAATGCGGACATGGTCGCGCATACGGGAAATTTGGAGTCGGCAATCAAGGCGTGTGAGGTTGTTGATGAGTGTGTGGGTCGTGTGATCGAAGCGGTGAATATGCGAAAAGGTGTAACGCTGATTACTGCCGATCATGGAAATGCGGAAGAGATGATCACCGACGGAGGAAATGTTGACACGGAGCATAGTACCTACCCCGTTCCGTTTATTATTGCTTCCACGCGATACACTAATCAAAATGGAAAGATGGCTGAGCGTGGCATACTTGCCGATATTGCGCCGACGATCTTAAAACTGTTGAATATTGAACGACCTGCAGATATGACAGGGCGACCGCTGATCTGATCTTTTTTTAAGCTATTTTTGAATTAATCTTGATGTAAGTTATTTGTAAGATAGATCATGTATCGTGTGAGGTATGAAATATTATTCTCCTATCCCAATCTCACGCGGTGTCCTTAACGATTTTTTGTTACACGATCAACTTGTGCTTGAACCAATTATCACTGAATTGCTAGAGAGAATCAAAAAGTTAGAACAAAGGATTGAGGGGCGTGGAATCAAAAACAAAGCACAGCTCAATCGTTCAAATGATACAATCTAGAAATGTTTGATCTAAAATCAATCTCAGGCATTTTCGCCATTGTTCTCACTTTTGTGAGTTATGTTCCGTATATTTACGAAACAGTAAAAGGAAAGACAAAGCCCCATATTTACAGTTGGTTTTTGTGGTCTTTTGTCACCTTTATCATTTTTGGTTTGCAAATTGTTGGGAATGCAGGGATCGGTGCATGGGTCACATTTGCTACAGGAGTTCTGTGTTTAATCGTTTTTATTTTAGGAGCTCGTAACGGTGAACGGAACATTACACTTTTTGACACAATAACTTTTATACTAGGGCTTGTGGCAACAGGAATCTGGATCTTTGCAAAACAACCAGCAATCTCAAATATATTAATTGTGACAATAAACAGTTTGGCAGTTTTGCCAACAGTGAGAAAATCGTGGAATCAGCCACACTCGGAAACACTTTCAACTTGGGTGATTGCAGGTGTGAGAAATATATTAGGTATCATCGCACTTGAACAATATTCAATATTGACTTGGCTTTATCCCGTAGTTTCTCTTGTTATTAATGCTTTGTTCAGTCTTATGCTGATCATTCGTCGCAAACAACTCGCTTAATTCGTAAATCTTCGAATCAATCCCACCACTTTTCCCTGAATGCGCACGTTTGTGGCATAAATAGGTTGCATTCGCGGGTTCCAAGCGCACACGTGTTGCTTCGCGAAAGAATCGCTTCAGTGTTGCGAGTCCGTTTTCCAGCATCGCCACCACAATCTCACCGTTGTTCGCGTCTTGAACTTCCTCGATCACCACGAAATCACCGTCTAAAATACCATCCTCAATCATCGAATCACCGCGCACCTGCAACACGTATGAACGCTTGCTCGCGCTCACAAGTTCGGGTGAAACTTTAAATGTTGCATTTGGATCTGTGTAGGGCTGAATTGGTCGTCCCGCCGCGATATAGCCCAAGATGGGAAGATCGACGCTTTCTGACATGCGTAAAAATGTGCGATCAATTAACTCAAGTCCGCGAACGGAGCCTTCGTATTTGCGAATGATCTTTTTTTTGATAAGTGCTTGAAGATGTTCGTGTACCGTCGCGAGTGAGGAAACGCCTAAGGATGTGGCGATTTCTTGCAACGTTGGAGAAAATCCGTTTTTTTGGATGTATTGCGACACAAAATCGACGATTTGTCGTTGACGCTTATATAATGTGACGGCCATCTGCCTCCTTGTGGCGTTTTCTTCGCGCGAATGAAAAGCGAACTCTATCCACAATAACCGAAAAGAGGGCGAAGGGTCAAGGGGGAATTGAAAACTTGATTATTATGTGTAGAATTTGGAATATGAAAGAAAAACTGAATCTCTATCCTGCAAATTTCATCCTTGTTTTGCAATATGTAACTTCACCAGAGATGTCAAACGCGACTCAGAAGGCTTTATATGAAAAAGTTGTTCGAAATTTCCCCATTTTCACATCTTGGATTGAAGAAAACCAAAAGAAAATAATCGAACTTACTTCATTACTACACGAAAATGATAAAATTTTTACACAAATAGTAGACGATCGCCCTGAGGGGCAAGAATTGCATCAATTGTTAGACAGAAGTCAAGAATTGCAGCATCAAACCAACGCGATTATGGAACAAATCATCGCTTCCTTGCTTGCTGACGGTATTGATATTTCCCAGCTCAGTTGGTGAACGGGGGGAAGTTTGCAATGTGAATTTGCCTAGGGTATCATTGCGGAATGAGACTGAAAATCGCATTAATATCTCTAATTCTATCTCTGTTAGGGATATTTGTTGTTGGTGCGAAATTGCGCTCATCACAAATTGAAATCGATGCGTTGCAACAAACAAATAGAAGATTATTAGAAAGTGCTAAAGAAAATAGTACAGAAAATGAACTTGCGCAATCAAATATTGAGTTGCTCACAACACAGAGAAATCAACTAGATTCTGAACTTAGTTGGATTTCTTTGAAATATGATTTGTCTGGTTACCTCTTTTCATATAATTTTCATATCAAGCCATTTCATAAAGAGTGGAAATGCGGCAGATTCCAATTTGAGGATGTTGATCCAATATTAACTTGTGAGATTATAAGAAGTTACAATGATTCTGAAGGTATCATGCCATCTTTTCCTGCATACGAAAACATCCCCGACGAGAAAAATCGAGAATTTCCTGTTTATGCGATCAGCTCAATGGAAATTCAAGTACAAGCAAGACAAGACGCATACTATCCAATCCAAGAAGCCGAAATTAAATCGAGATATGAGATTAACGATGAATTGAGAACGGTGTTCTCAAATGATTCCCGAACGGTATGGTATTCTGCAGAAAAAGATACATATTTTGCGTCGGCCACGTTTAATACTAATGTTGGCCACTATGATAAATCGGCATTTGCCTTCTCAATTTCAATCAAGCCCACGAACCCCATCGTGACTCAGAAAATGGTAGACGGTCTTGTTACAAAAATGGTTTTAGCTGTTGAGTTGATTAGGTAGTGCCAAATATTCACATTAGCGCGTACAATCCAAAAAATGACAGAAACATTTTCAAGATCAGAATCAATGAAGAGGAATTATCCTACCAATTTTCTTCTTGCTTTAGAATGTGCACATTCTCCCAGGAAGGCAAATGCATTTCAGAAGGCTTATTTTGACAAAGTAGAGAAAGCGTTTCCAAGCTTTAGTAATTGGACTCAGAAAAATAAATATCTTTTACAAGAACTTATCCCACTATTACAACAAAAACAAAAGATGATTGATCAAGTAATAAAATACCGCTCACAGGTTGCTAAACTTGATCAATACGTTCTAAAAGACCGAGAGTTGAGTTTACAGGTAGACATGATCATGAAACAAATAATCGCCTCCTTGCTTGCTGATGGAATCGATATTTCCCAGCTCAGTTGGTGAACTCCTGTTACAATACACCCATGTCTTTTGTCGTCCATTCACCCTATCAACCTGCTGGTGATCAGCCACAGGCAATCGAAAAACTCACGCGCGGGTTTCTCGAAAAAAAGCAGAATCAGGTTCTGTTGGGTGTGACGGGAAGTGGAAAAACCTTCACCATGGCACATGTGATCGCGAATCTCAATCGGCCAACGCTGATTATTTCGCACAACAAAACGCTTGCGGGGCAGTTGTATCAGGAGTTTCGCGATTATTTTCCAGAAAATGCGGTGAACTATTTTGTTTCGTACTACGATTACTATCAGCCCGAGGCCTACATTCCCACCACCGATACCTATATCGAAAAGGAGACGCAGATCAATGATGATATCGACAAACTTCGTCTTGCCTCAACGACAAATCTGGCGACGCGCAAAGATGTGATTGTGGTCGCCTCGGTTTCCTGTATTTATAACCTTGGCTCGCCTGCGGAATATGCGCAGAACTTGCTCGAGATCATGGAGGGTGAACTCATTCAACAGCAAACCATTCTTGATCAACTCACGAACATGCAGTACTCGCGAAATGATTTTGAGTTTAAACGAGGAACAGTGCGCGTCCATGGTGAGGTGATTCAGGTTTGGCCGGCGTATCAAGATTTTGCGTACTCGATCGAGTGTGCGGATAATCTTATTGAACATATTCGCGCGTTTGATCCAACAACGGGAAACACTATCGCGCAAGAGAAAAATCAACAAAACAATCGTGTGGTGACAATCTATCCTGCCAAGCATTATGTAATCGGTCATGGTGATAAAGAACCGATATTCAAAGAAATCGAGCATGATATGCGCGAACGAGCCGAGTTTTTGAAGCAGAATGGAAAGCCACTTGAAGCCTACCGCCTTGAGCAACGCGTGAGTTTTGATCTGGAAATGTTGCGTGAAGTGGGTTTTGTGAATGGAATCGAAAACTATTCTCGCTACTTTGATGGAAGAAAAGAAGGCGCTCCTCCGTTTACTCTCATTGACCATTTTGCGGCATCAGCAAAAAAATTTGGCGATGGATCGTTTCTTACCATTATTGATGAATCACACATCACCCTGCCACAAATCCGCGGTATGTACAACGGTGATCAGGCGCGTAAGAAAACGCTGATCGATTATGGATTTCGCTTGCCCTCCGCACTCGATAATCGCCCCCTGCGTTTTGAGGAATTTTTGCGATCGGTCGATCAAGTGATGGCGGTTTCCGCAACGCCAAATGAGTGGGAGATTTCATATGCGAATAATGAAGTTGTTGAACAACTCATTCGTCCGACGGGGCTTCTGGATCCAATCATTGAGGTTCGACCAAAAGAACATCAAATTCCGGATTTAATTCGCGAGGTTCTTTTAAGAAAGCAACATGGTGAACGCGTGCTAGTGACCACGCTCACAAAAAACATGGCAGAAGTGCTCACCGATTTCTTCAACAATCCAGAAAAACTGAAACCGTTTGCCGATGATCTTGAAAAAGAAACAGGGATAAAAGTGGAGTCCTATCCCAAAGTGCAGTATCTCCATTCTGATGTTGATACGCTTGATCGCTCAGATATTTTGGACGATCTTCGTTTGGGGACGTTCGACGTTCTGATTGGAATCAATTTGTTGCGAGAAGGCCTCGATCTTCCTGAGGTGTCGCTGGTTGCGATTCTTGATGCCGACAAAGAAGGCTTTCTGCGCAGCGCGCAATCGCTCATTCAAACCATGGGGAGATCGGCGCGACATAAAGAAGGAAAAGCGATTATGTATGCGTCGAAAGTGACAAACTCGATGCAAAAAGCGATTGATGAGGTGACGCGTCGTCGCGAAGTTCAACGAGCATATAACGAAAAACACAACATCACGCCACTTTCGATCCAAAAACCCATTCGAAATAAAATGATCGATCGAGTAAAAGATGAGCCAGAAGATACCTATCACAATGATTCAGAAGTTTACATCTCAATCGCCAAAGGAAAACGAATTCTGTTGCAAAATATTGATTTTTCTTCATTAACACCTGTCGAAAAACAAGAATATCGTGCGAGTATCGAGGCGCGGATGCGAAAAGAAGCGCGCGAGATGAATTTTGAGCTTGCGATGGAGCTACGAGATCTGCTTGCGAAAACCGACAATCTCGGATAGCATAGTTCTCTATGCCACATTTTGATCTTGTTCAACTCATTCAAGCCGTCGGATACATTGGAATCTTTTTTATTGTGTTTGCCGAGTCGGGATTATTTTTTGGATTCTTTTTACCCGGAGACAGTCTCCTTTTTACCGCAGGTTTCCTCGCATCACAAGGTTTCCTGAACATTTTTTGGCTCATCCCCCTTTTAATGTTCGCAGCGATTGCGGGTGACAGTGTTGGCTACTGGATGGGGCGAAAGTTTGGGGGATGGCTCATGAAACAGCAAGACTCTCTCTTTTTTAAGAAAAAGCATTTACTGAAGGCGCAGACTTTTTATGAGAAAAATGGTGGAAAAGCGCTCATTCTCGCCCGATTTATCCCCGCGGTTCGCACCTTTGCTCCGATTGTTGCGGGTATGGCAGAAATGCATTACGACACTTTTCTTCGATACAACGTGATCGGTGGATCGCTTTGGGTGCTTCTCATGTCCCTGCTTGGATATTTCCTCGGAAACCTGATTCCAGATGTGGAAAAGTATCTGTTGCCGATTGTTGGGGCGATTGTGGTAATCTCTGTTCTCCCAGCGGTTTGGCATATGATGACTGAAAAAGATGAGGATGCTACGAGTGAAGAAAAGGGTTTTACGCCACTTTTCAAGATGAAACTGTTTTTCAAGAAAATATTTTCTCGAAAATCATAAACAGGTTTGCAACTCACGCCAAGTAATACTCGATCCCTTGTTGCCGATTTAGATTTCTGGTACACTCAACCTTCGGTGTTTCTTTGTATTTTGGAGGGGTATGGATCAAGAGTACATACGGCTTTTAGGCGTTCGACAACACAATCTAAAAAATATTTCAATGAACATTCCAAAACATAAGTTTGTGGTGCTTACGGGGATGTCTGGGAGTGGAAAAAGTTCGCTTGCCTTCGACACGCTTTTTGCGGAAGGGCAACGCAGATATGTCGAAAGTCTATCTTCTTATGCGCGGCAATTTTTAGGCGTGATGGGAAAGCCCGACATGGATTCAATTGAAGGGCTTTCTCCCGCGATTGCCATTGATCAAAAAACAACCTCGCACAATCCCCGATCGACCGTTGGAACGATCACCGAGATTTATGATTATCTTCGCGTGTTATTTGCTCGCGTGGGTCATCCGCATTGTTCAAACTGTGGTGAAGAAATTTCACAACAAAGCGTTGATCAAATTGTTGATCGAGCGCTCTCCGAAGTTCAGTCGCGTTTTCCACAAAGAACAATTGTTCGCGCGATGATTCTTTCGCCAGTTGTTCGTGGAAAAAAGGGTGAGTTTCAATCGCTCTTTTCGAACTTGAGAAAGCAAGGATTTCTGAAGTTGCGCATTGATGGCGCAATGTACTCAATTAATGACGATCTTGTGTTATTGAAAAATAACGCGCACTCAATTGATGTGCTGTTTGATCGGTTCAGTTTTTCAAAACAGTCCTTTACCGACGATCAATTAAAAAAGGAAGATCGTTCGCGATTTGCCCAGTCGGTCGAGCAAGCACTTCGAGTTTCAGATGGACTGGTGACCATTGTTTTTGTTGAGGATGACTCGCTCCAATTTCCTGAAAAACCGAAAAAAACGACCGACATGATCTTTTCTGAAAAGTTTATGTGTTCGAACTGTGGCACAAGTGTTTCGGAGCTAGAACCGAGGATTTTTTCGTTTAACACACCTCACGGTGCGTGCGAAACATGTCACGGACTTGGAAATCTATTAAAAATTGATCCCTCAGCAATTGTTGCGCCATCGTTAACGGTTTCCGAGGGGGCGATCATTCCTTTCGCACAACGATTCTCACATGACACTTGGTACAGTCGGCTTGTTGATACCGCACTTCAAGCGTATGGATCAAGTCTTCGCTCAATTTATGAAGAAATGCCGAAAGAAACGCAAGACATATTATTGTTTGGAGATCAAAAAGAGTATGAAGTTTCTGGAGAAAACAAACAGGGAAACATGACACGCATCCACGAAAAATTCACCGGAGTTGTGCGCGAACTCGAGAGAATGTACTCCGAGACAGAGTCAGACTATATTCGTCAAGAAATTGAACAGTACATGCGAAAAGAGCGGTGCCCTTCTTGTTTGGGAAAGCGCTTAAAGAAAGAAAGTCTTTCGGTGAGTGTGGACGCACTTTCTATTGCAGATGTCACAGAGTTGGCAATTTCCAAGGCGCTTTTGTGGTCTCAATCACTTCATGAGCGACTTTCTAATGATCGCGAGCGATTTATCGCACAACCAATCTTGAAGGAAATCACCTCGCGTCTACATTTTTTATCTTCGGTTGGATTGAATTACCTTTCGCTCGCGCGTGAAGCATCAACGCTTGCAGGAGGAGAACTTCAGCGCATTCGATTGGCATCACAAATTGGCACGGGGCTTACGGGGGTGTTGTATGTGTTGGATGAACCAACGATTGGGTTGCATCAGCGTGATAATCAGCGGTTAATTGAGACGTTGTTACGATTGCGAGACTTGGGAAATTCGGTGGTGGTGGTGGAACACGATCGGGATACGATGCTCGCAGCGGATTACCTTTTTGATTTTGGGCCAAAGGCAGGGAAACATGGGGGAGAGATTGTCGCGGAGGGGACTCCAGCTGAGATTGCGAGCAATCCCCGCTCGCTTACGGGACAATATCTTTCGGGAAAGAAAAAAGTGACGATCGATCAAACGTTAAAACGTGAGCGAAAATCAACCGAATTTTTAAAGATTCTTGGTGCACAAGAACATAATCTGCAAAACATTGACGTATCCATTCCGCTTGGAATGTTTGTGTGTATCACGGGAGTTTCTGGATCGGGAAAATCGACGCTGTTGAATGAAACAATTTATACAAATCTAGCAAAACAATTAGGATACATCACGCACGAAGATCTCGGGAAAATCGATGAGATCACCGTTCCAAGCATGGTTAAACGCGTGTGTTTTATTGATCAAAGCCCAATTGGAAGAACGCCTCGATCAAATCCCGCTACCTACACAAAATTGTTTGATGGCATTCGAGATCTTTTTTCGTTAACAGGTGATGCGAAGTCGCGCGGGTATACCTCGGGGAGATTTAGTTTTAATGTCAAAGGTGGGCGATGTGAATCATGTCGTGGTGAGGGGCAAATGAAAATTGAGATGCAGTTTCTTCCCGACATGTATGTGACTTGTGATGTGTGTAAAGGTGCTCGATATAATGCGGAGACACTCGAAGTGAAGTACCGTGGAAAATCGATTGCAGACGTTTTAGCACTTACCGTTGACGAAGCGATTGCGTTTTTTACCAACGTCAAACAAATTCAAACGAAATTACAAACGCTCCAAGAAGTGGGGTTAGGATATATGCAACTCGGTCAACCCGCTCCCACACTTTCGGGTGGTGAAGCGCAACGTGTGAAATTGGCTCGCGAACTTTCCACACGAACATCCGATCATACCGTGTATCTTTTAGATGAGCCAACCACAGGTCTTCATTTTGAAGACATTCAAAACTTACTTCACGTGTTGGATAAACTCGTGAAGGCGAACAACACCGTGATTGTGATTGAGCACACCATGGATGTGATTCGAAACGCGGATTGGATTATCGATTTGGGACCTGAGGGAGGCGATGAGGGGGGAAAGATTGTTGCGCAGGGAACGCCCGATGATATGATGAAAACGAAAGACTCAATTACGGGCGCGTGCCTCCGAAATGATCTGGAGCGGTTTGCATGAAAAAATGGATAAGTATCGTTGTTATATGTTTGTTGTTCTTTTTTATGCGCGTGGAGGATGCTCGAGCAGAGGAATCATTTCGCGCGTCAATTGTGAGTACATATCACGTCCAAGTTTCTGGTATTACCGAAGTGGATCATGAAATTCATCTCGAAAACGAGTTTTCCACGATTTATGCATCACAATATGAGCTCACGATTAATGCTGATAAACTGGAATTTGTCCACGCAGAGGACCAACTTGGTGTAGAAATTCCCGTTCGGACTTCCGTTGCTTCTGGTTCAACAACAGTAGCATTACAGTTTGAAGACAAAGTGGTTGGAAAAGGAAAAGAGCGTGTTTTTCATCTCCGATATCATCACCCAGACCTTGTCATTAAAACAGGTTCAACAGCCGAGGTGGCGATTCCGAAGCTTCTCGATTCAACAAACTTAGATTCGTATCAAGTTTCGATTTACGTTCCACAGCAATTCGGAGAGCTCGCGTATTCCTCGATTCAATCATTCGTACAAGATCAAAAAGAGAGCTTGAATGTTTTCACTTACACCCAAGGTGCAAAAAATGGCGTTCGATTGTTATTTGGACTCAAACAAGTGTACACATTTACCCTTCAGTATTATTTAGAAAACACAACGGTATCTCAGGGGATTTTTCAAATCGCACTTCCACCAGATACCTCGTTTCAGAAAATTGTGTATTCTTCTATTACGCCAACCCCAGAAAGCATTGTTCGGGATGAAGATGGGAACTGGATTGCGTCGCTTTCACTTTCGGGAAAAAAAGCAGACACGGTTGTTGTTGAAGGTGTTGCGTATATTTCTGTTGATCCATTCGTAAAAATTCCTCAAGAGCAATTGGGAAAATATGTGACCTCTCCGACGTCGTATTGGCAATCCAATCATGCTGATATTGTTTCACTTGCAAACAAACTTCAATCTCCTCGTGCGATGTACGAGTATCTTGTTAATTCTTTTCAATATGATTATACCCGTTTGAGTATTGGAGATGGTGAACGTCGAGGTGCGATCCGCGCGTTTCAGTCGCCATCAAACGTGTTATGTCGCGAGTTTACCGATGCATTTGTAGCGCTTTCTCGTGCTCGAAATGTTCCCGCGCGAGAAGTCAATGGGTACGCGTATACCACAAACAAGAGGCTTCGTCCGCTGAGTTACGAAGGTACTATTTTGCACGCATGGCCAGAATATTTTGATGCAGATAAGAATATTTGGATTCCCATTGATCCTACTTGGGGAAACACAACGGGAGGAACGGATTATTTTTCAAAACTCGATTTTGCACACATCACATTTGTTCTTCACAGCAAAGATGATTCGAAGCCGTTTAGTGCAGGATTGTATTCATCTCCAGATAAAACTGCGCAGGATGTTTCGGTTGAACTTTCGCAACTCGAAATTCCTCATCCAGAACTCAATCTTGAGCTTGAAAAACCGTTCGTCGGAAAACCAAACGTGATTCGTGTAAAGAACAACACCGGTGCAGCATGGTACTCCATTCCTGTATCTGTCATTCCACCGCAAGGATTCACAATACAACAAGGAAAAGTCACACAAATTCCAGTTCTGCTTCCGTTTCAAGTAGTCGAGTATGAGGTCCCAATCGAACAATCAAAGTTTTCGTTTCTTCCTGCACGAGGAGAGGTTACAATATCCATCGGAGGAAAGGAAGTTCAGTATGAAGCGCAAGGAGCGGGATACACATCTCTCATACTTATTGGATCGATTAGTGGAGTTGCCCTTGTTGCCGGGGGTGTATTGGTTTTCCGACGCAAACGATAATGTTCTGTACGTTGGAAAAGCGAAGATTCTTAAAAATCGCGTTTCATCGTACGCACAACTCAACCGGTTGAACTTTCGCATTAGAAAAATGGTTTCTTCTGCGACCAAGATTCAATGGAAGGTTGTATCTTCTGAGTTGGAGGCGCTACTTGTTGAAGCGGAGTTGATCAAAACGTATCAACCTGAATTTAACATTCTCCTCAAGGATGACAAATCGTCGTTGTATGTCGCGATAACGAATAAAACCACGATTTCTCAAGTTCCCACCGTGATCACGCTTCGAAAACAGGACATCTCTCTCGCGCTTTCTCGTTCACAAATTGCTGGAAAAAACATTTTTGGTCCGTTTCAATCGGCATATAAAGTTCGACAAGTTCTTAAAGCGATTCGACCCGTTTTCCAATGGTGTTCTTCAAAACGTGTAGGTCAACCGTGCTTTTATTCATCTATTTCCCTGTGTTCTGGATATTGTGTGCAGACTTTTTCTTTAGAAAAGTACGAAGATTCTCTTCACAGGTTATCTCTCTTTTTACGAGGGAAAACAGCAGAAGTGCGTACGCTCATGCTTCAAAAAATACAGCAGTACACCGATCAACTCGAATATGAAAACGCAAAAGATATTCATGATCAACTTCAGATTCTCAATGAGATTCTTTCTCCACGATCAATACGAACGCGAAATCTTTCTCTACCTCAATTGCAAGTGGGAACTCGAGATGAACTCACCCACCTCAGACGTTTTTTGAGTGTGCAGTTTCATTTGCCAAGACAATATATGGTGCATCGCATCGAGGGATATGATGTGAGCAATCTGCAAGGATCGGATCCGTACATCTCAATGGTGACGTTTATTGATGGAGAAAAAGATGCGCGCGAGTACAGAGTTTTTCGAAGTAGATTGGCAGAAAAACCAAACGATGTGGGGATGTTGAAGGAAGCCCTACAGCGGAGACAACGTCATCCAGAATGGGGATATCCCGATCTTGTGTTAATTGATGGAGGAAAGGGGCAGTTACGTGCCGCACACTCGGTTTGGAGCTGGAAATGCCCCATGATCTCGTTGGCGAAAGACCCAGACAGATGTGTTCTGTTCAAACCAGATGGTACATGTACGCTCATTCCATTAGAT
This sequence comes from Minisyncoccota bacterium, assembly GCA_003487265.1. Taxonomy (GTDB): domain Bacteria; phylum Patescibacteriota; class Microgenomatia; order UBA1400; family UBA12028; genus UBA12472. The sequence goes on along the minus strand of DNEP01000013.1, from coordinate 199,430 downwards.
ACGACATCGTTTGGAAAAATGTTACAACGTGTTCGAGATGAGGCGCATCGATTTGCAAAAAAGCATCACACGCGAAGGAGAGATGCGTCCATTCTTGACCTGTGATACACTGTTCGCATGAAAACGATTATTCGTCAGACCATTTTTACCGCAATCACGTTATATATTCTTTCAGCTTCGCTTTCTGGAATTACGATCCGAAATCTCTCCGTGCTTTTGTTAACTTCATTTGTGTTTACCATTCTCCATATATTTGTGAAACCGATTCTTAAAGTGTTATTTTTACCTGTGAACATTATCACATTTGGCTTGTTCTCTTGGGTTCTTCAAGCGCTTGTTTTGTATCTGGCGATACTCGTTGTACCAGGATTTGATATTCAGCGAATTCATCTCGCGTCGTTTTCGATTGGATCATTTGAGTTTGCCTCTATCACGCTTTCTCGATTTTGGTCAATAACCTGCGTTGCATTTCTTATTTCTTTTGGAAATAGCGTTCTGGGAACGGTTTTGTAAATACTGAATTTCTTGAGTATTTTTGCTTTTTTATCGGAATGCGGTAAGATACAGCTATGAACAACGTTATTCTTATTCTTCAGATTATAGTGAGCCTCTTTTTGACCGGAGCGATTCTGTTGCAAGCTCAAGGTGGAGGATTGGGTGCGGGATTTGCCGGCGGAGAACAATATCACACGCGACGAGGAGTTGAAAAAGTGCTTTTCACCGCAACCATTGTCGGTTTAGTTCTTTTTATGTTCCTCACAATTGCGACAATTCTTGTTTCTGCATGAAAACATTACGCAAAACATACTGGTACGTTTCTTCGTATCTCGAAAAACATGGGAAGTTGTTGTTTGTAGCAATTCTTGGAAGTACCGTTTTTTTGGGAGTGTTACTATTTTTTCTTCCAAAACTTTTTTCACTGAAACCTCGTAAATACATTGGGATTATTGGCCAATACACGCTCACTTCGCTTCCTCTGGAAATCCAGAACAAAATGAGTCGTGGTCTTACGACCTCAAACGAGGATGGGGAGATTATTCCCGATCTTGTTTCTCGTTGGAGTGTTGAAAATGATGGGAAACAATTCCGGTTTTTATTAAAAGAGAACCTTGAATGGGCGGATGGTACTGCTGTTACATCTGCATCGGTATTATCCTCATTTCGCGATACCGAATCACTGGCTCAAAATAACGAGTTGTTGTATTCGCTGAAGGAGCCTTTTGCTCCATTTCCAAGCGTGATGATTCGTCCAATTTTCCTTGCTGGAAAAGAGTATCCCGTGGGATTTGGGCCATATTCTGTGCGGAAAGTGACAAAAATCGACGATCTTCTCAAAACGCTGGAGCTTGAATCTGTGGACACCATTTTAGTGTACCGATTTTATTCAACGGAAGAACAAGCAAAAATGGCGTATAAGGAAGGAAAGATAGATCAACTTTCTCATCTTACGAATGCAGATGCATTTGAACAATGGAAACAAACAACAATTCATCCCGAGATTCGATTTGACCGTTATGTTGCGATCTTTTTCAACTTGCAGGATCCGCGATTTGAAAAACCCGTCCGTCAAGCGTTGAACTATGCGCTCTCCAAACCACCCTCTCAAGTTCGTGCGGTAAGTCCGTATCATCCCAACCATTGGTCGTTTAATCCAGCGGTGAAAAAGTATGAAAAGGATCAGGAAAAGGCAATTGAGTTATTGATTCACAATATTCCCGCTCAACCATTGTCACTCGAATTAACAACCTCGACGCATTTTTCCGATCTCGCAGATGCAATGAAGCAGGAGTGGGAAACTTTTGGTGCACGTGCATATCAAGCGTGTATTACGCTGGAAGAGATAAAAAACAAAGAGATGTGCTCCAATGTGAAGATTGAGCTTCGAGTAAAGATCTCCAACTTTCCCGACTTGGCTTCCTATCAAATTTTGTTGATTGGACAACAAATTCCACTCGATCCCGATCAATACACCATGTGGCATTCCACACAAACAACAAACTTTACGCATTACCATAGTCCTAAAGTCGACAAACTACTAGAAGATGGACGAAAAACAATCGACCAACTTGAACGTAAGACAATTTATGCTGAAGTACAACAATATTTAGCCGAGGATTCGCCAGCGATCTTTCTCCAACACCCAATCGAGTATTCCATAGCAAGAACATCGTTTCGTGTACCAGGAAAAGAATAGAATAAGATAGAAGTATGCACACACTCATTCGATTGCGATGGTTAATTTTGATTTTCTTTGTTGCATTGTTCTTCCGTGTCGTTTTTCTTGGATCACTTCCTGCGACTTTTTTTGTGGATGAGGTGCTAAGTGGATATCTCGGAAGATATCTGTGGGAAACGGGGAAAGATTTGTACGGTAATGTTTGGCCATTATTGTATTTTAATAAATTTGGAGATTACTACATTATCCTTCCGATGTATCTCGATGGAATCAGCACGTATTTTTTTGGCGTCACGCGCTTCGCGGTCCGATTTCCAACGGTATTGATTGGTGCTCTTTCAATTTTTCCTATATATGGAATCTCTCGTAGATTTTCGCAATCTTCTCTTTCGGGGTATCTGACGGCGTTGCTTTTTGCGATAACGCCATGGCATATCGTTCTCTCGAGGGCTACAACGGAAAGTGTGATTGAACTGTTTGTGTTACTTCTGGTAATTTGGAGTCTACTGAAACATTTCGAGTCGCGCGCCATTCGTTGGTTCATTTTTGCGATTGGTATGAGTGTACTTTCATATTTTGTGTATCATGTTTCCCGTGTTCTCGTACCACTCATTTGGCTAAGTGCGGGAGTTCGTGGATTTTTCTCTTTGCTGCGTATGGGTGTTCGGCCTGTATGGAAACCATATGTAGTGGCTGGAGTTTTGTTTCTTTTTTTTACCATGATGATTGGGAGAACGGACTGGGGAAAGGGTAGATTTTCACAAACCTCAATTTTTTCCGAACAATCGGGTGTTTCGATTCGTATGGATGAGATGACCTACAACCTTGGCTCAAACGCTGTTTTTTTGGCGCGAATATTTCATAACAAGGTTGTGGGGTATAGTCGAGAGTTTGTGAATCAATATCTGTCGTACTACTCACCACTGTATGTATTTACAAGTCAAGCTTGGATGAAAACGCGATATGCCGTTCCCGAATCTGGGCCATTGTTTGTAGTGGGACTTGTTTTTATTTTACTTTTCGTTTCTCAAAAATCACAAAAGAAAGATGCATATTTTGTTCGACTATTTATTTTTCTGCTTTGTGCGGTGGCACCGCTTCCAGCGGCGATGGCAGTGATTGAGTCACCGAATATTCGTCGATCATTGTTTGTTCTCGTTCCGTTGCTTCTTTTTGCAGGTGAGGGATGGGCACGGTCGTTTTCACTTCGGATCTGGAAACTCAACTTAGGAATGCTTTTGAGTGTATTGGTATTCGCCGAACTTTTTCTTTTTTCGTATTATTATGTTAAACAATCCAACATGTACAGTTCGCTGTATCGAACCGATGGAATGCCGGAGATTGCGCAATACATCGACGAAAAATTGTCGGAAACACAAACGGTTGTTGTGTTCGATGCGGTTGATTTTCCATTGTACTATCTTTTTCAAAAGCGTGATTTTTCGACCGACTGGAGTTCGAGGTTTCGGTTCGGGTTGGAAATTGATTCCATGAACATGGTGTATCCAACACGAAAGAAATGTGCGATGGATTTTTCAACTGACGAATTCGCTCGGTATGAAAACGCGGTGTTTATTCAATCTTCTGGGTGTGAGGTACCTTTGCATTTCGAAAAAATTGCACAGATTCAAGCACAAAACCAGCTTATCCGATTTGATGTTTTGAAGCGTCAACAAAAATGAGGCTTGGGACTATAACTTTCGCCTTTTTTTTCTGAGTTGTTCAAACATGCGCGTAACGATATACAACGGATGGGTTGGAATGTCTTGTGCGGGAAGATATTGAATTTCTTGACCTCCGAATCCCCGCTTGAAGATAGAGAGCGATGCAAATCGGTGTTTTGTTTCTGATTCAGGAGCCACTCCCCAAAAATTGTACACGGTACATCCACGTTTCTTTGCTTCTTGGATTGCACGCCACTGGGTTGCATATGCTCCAGAATATTGTCTGGAACTTTCTGTTGAGATTCCGTAGTGATATACCGCTTCCTGATGATAAAAAATGACAAACGCGGTTGCGAGAAGTGTGGATCCATACTGTGAATGAATCAGAGCAACCTGATGATCGGCGAGAAATGCGAGGAACTGTTTTGTTAAAAAAATCTCGCTAAAGGGAACGAACTTTTGTCGTTTTGCGACTTCAAGTTGATGTAAAAAAAACGCGTGCACTTCTTGCATATCTGTTGAAATGGAGGTCGTAACACCAAGTTTTTCCGCTTTCTTAATCTCATATCGTGTTGATTTTCTCATTTGTCCGAGAATTTCGCTTTCTGGTTGTGAAATATTGAGTTGAAGTGTGCGATCAGCGGTGATATGCATGGGTGAAGGAATAGCGCCACATTGTTGAACACATACCCTGAGTTCTTCAGATTCTCGTTGTTGAACTCGAAAGCGAATGAACAAACAGCGTTTGTTTATTGCGATTTCTCGAAGATACGAAAAAATAGGCGCAATCGTTGTTTGGTTGTATTGATGGAAAAGAGGTCCCGCGGGAATTGAAAGATACGTTCCCCGCTTTGATTGTTCAAGGATGTACTGCACCATGGAGACTATCTGTTTCGTTTCGTCAAAAAATGCGAGACGTCCAACTTCTTTTCCTAAAGATTCATGAAACACTCCCCAGTTCCACGATTGGAGAAAATTACTTTCGGGAAACGCGCGAAGGTGTTGTTCCCAGACTGCTTTGTCATTTATTTTTTTGCATGTGAGTGCATCCATTGAAGAATCTCCTTTGAAATGTAGCGAACATCATCTATCGAAATGTACCGATGTGTGGGTAGGTTGAGTACGTGTTGTGCGAGGTGTTCTGCGGTTTTGCAGGTTCCCGTTTGATACCACTGCGAAGAAAATATCGAACCACCGTCAACTGGTTTTCGGTACCATCGATCGGATATGTGGATACCCTTTTTTTCGAGGTATGAAATGATCTGTGTAGGATCTTCAACGAGAATTGAGTATCGAAGATGCGATGGCACCCCTTTGTTCTTGGAGAACGCGGAGTATTTTTCCAACGACTTTTGATACTCAAGATACATCTGTTTTCGATGTGCAGAAAGAGGTGCGTGTTCTTCGAGCGCGTCGAGGACGAGCGAAACGTTGAGATCACTCAGTTGATGGACGCGATCTACAGGTTCGTCGATTGGTGAATGGAGCGCGCCAGTTTTTTGAAAAATCTTGTGAAGGATCTTTCCAACTCCAATGGGGTAGCACATACGAATACACCACGTGATGATTGGATACCATCGTGCAAAAAGAGGATTTGTATTGTGATTCGGTGCGACTTGATACGAAGTATGTTTCACAAGTATTGCGCCTCCCGTAACCGCGTCGATGATTTTGTCCCTACCAAATGACAATAAGATAACATCTGCGTATGTTCCAACGGGAACTATCTCTTCATCTAAAGCTCCAAATGCTTGAGCGAGATCCTCAATGAGAATGACATGATGTTTTTGACAAATCTCGTGAATCTGTCGAATGTGTGCAGGATGACCGCCAGTATGTTGAAGTAACACGAATGCAATTTCTTCATCAGAGGAAAGATGACGTTGTATGTCGGAAGGACTTGGATTACGTGTTTTTTCATCGATATCGAGATATACAGGAATGAACCCCACCTCAACAATTGCTTGTTCGAGGGCATAGCAGGTGAACGCCTGAACAAGAACTTTTGATCCTTTTTTAAAGTGTGTGTTTGTGAGGTACTGTGCAAGCGCGGATCTTCCATTTATTGCGAGAAATGGAGTGGCGTGAAATCTCTGCTCTAGAGTACTCAAAAGAAGTTCTCGGTTTTTTTGTTTTTGAGCTGTTGATGCGCAGAAGAAGAGCGCGCGAAGCGCGCGTGAAAAAGAGTAGTTTGATCCAAGACTATTGAAGATATGATTCATAGATTTTAGGTAAAAACCCCTCGATAAGAATACCGGTTGATTTGTCCGCTTTTTTGAATGCTTCCCGAATTTCTGCCGAGTTAGAGATAAGTTTTAATGATGGGTTTTGCATACGATACGCCACAGTGAATATTTCTCGACCAACCTCTCCACAGTACCACACTTCATCAAATATTTTTGAGGCTTCTTCTCCGAGTCTCGCGTGAATCGACTTGTGTTCGTTTCCCATGTCAACAATCCCACCAAACACAAGACATTTTTTTGGAGTGTCTAGAAAGGATGCAAGTTGAATTGATGCGGAAAAGCCTGTGGGGTTGGAGGTGCGTCCCGCATCGATTATTGTTGCCCCCCGCGCGTTTATTTTGCGCGAAGGCCAGTATTGTGTTGGTCGAAACGACTCGAGTTGTTTGAGGAATTCCTGTTCGGTGATCTGTTGGCGCTGTGCGATTTTCCACACGACTGCGAGTTGTGAAAGATACTGTGATCCTAAAATCTTGGTATGAAAGATGTGATGATGATATGAGAGATCAAGATATCCATCTTGATTTTGCGCCCAATCAAATGGGAATTCGTTTGCGGAGTACGTTTGAATATGTTCTGCACCCGAAACGATTTTTGCTGTATCTTCGCTGTCTTCGTTTCGATACACCACGCCGTTCGTTTTGATATTCAAGACAAGCTCTCGCTTTGCGTGAATAATCGCTTCTCGTGATCCAAATAATCCCAGATGCTGTGGAGCAAATGCTGTCACAATGACAGTGGAAGGTTTCAGATACGACGCGATTCTGGCAATTTCCCCTGTTGTGTATGCCGCGTATTCGAGAATCGCAATCTGTTGCGAATGGAATGAACGAATCACTTCACGCGCAATCGAAAATGCTGTGTTGTATGAATGCGGTGTGGTGAATACGGAATATTTTTTTGAAAGGACATGCGCGAGCAACTGTTTTGTTGAAGTTTTTCCATAACTCCCCGTGATTCCAATGATGTGCGTGTTTCCAATTTTTTTTCTTGCGAGGAGTAATAAAATTTCAACAAAACTCCATTGAATCCACAAAAGTGGAAGAAGTGAAATGAACAACGAAATTGGAATGAAAAAAACAATGATCGGAAGCAAGAAAATATGAGGAGTAATGATGGAAAAGAACACGTAGTGAAGGGCAGTCCAAATACAAAAAAGAACACATACCTTCAAAGTCATTCGCGGGCGTTTCCATTGGTTAGATTGAAGTTTTTCGAAGCTCGGAAAAAAATACCAAAAAGATCTCAACGATTCTTGAGCGAGGTGTGCGAACACGCGATCGATTCGATACTCTTTTGTTTGGAATAGTCCTAACCAATACAACACTCGAAAAAACGAGAAGACATAAAATAATCCGAGGGTACTCATTGACTCTCCTCAATTACGATTCTTGAAACAACTTCGGGGTGTGTATATTGCGGACTGTGCTTCGCACCCATCACGGTTGTCAAAGTCGAGTTTGGAATCAAAGAAAACACGCGTACTCCAAGTTCAAATGGAGTGGTCTTATCGTACTCTCCCCAAATAATTGTGGTCGGAGTTGAAATCTGTTGAATTGTCGAGCTCATATCAGCGTTAATTATCGTATGCATAATTTTTTTCATACGAGGCGAAGCAAGGTGATAATCTTTTTCTCTCGCGAGTTTGTGTGCGAGTTGTTGTGTGAAATGAAACATTTTTAACGGAGCGCCAAGTTTTGAAAGAAGAAAAAACACCATTCGCTTTATTTTTAACTTGATCGATCGAGGACGAATACCAGAACAATCAAGCAAAAAAAGATGACGTACATACGACGCGTGTTGTGCGGTAAATCTCGCGGAAAGATGTCCTCCAAATGAGTGTCCAAGAAGTATGCATGGATGAGTGTTATTAATACCCCGAGATTCAAGTTCGGTCTTTAGCCAATCCTCAAAATGTGAGAGATTCCAATCCTCGGCTAATGGTGCGGTTAATCCAGGAATGCGCAAAAGTTCAACAGAAAATCCCGATTTTTGTAACAGCGTGACAAATGGTTGCCATCGATCGATACTGTAGGTCCATCCATGCAAGATGATGATGGGGGTTGAATTTGTACTCATCTGTAGAGTATTGTAACCTATATATGAAACAACTTCTCTCAGTTTTTCTCATCGGTATAACAGCTTTTATCTTAGGAGGATGCGTGAATCAATCAGTCACCCCACAATTAGATCTGGATAACACGAAAGTTCAACCTATTTCGTTTGCTTCGCCAACCCCAACTCTCAGCGCTTCTTCAGCACCTCTTTCTTCTCCTACCTCAGGTACAGCTCCTGTAACGAATCCAGAAACGGCGACCGTCGTGACAAATAAAGGCTCCTTTGTTATCGAGCTGTATCCTGATGAAACGCCAACAACTGTTGAAAACTTTGTACAAAAAGCAAACACAAATTACTACAAAGGACTTACCTTTCATCGGGTCGAAGATTGGGTGGTTCAGGGCGGTGATCCAAAGGGAAACGGTACGGGCGGTGGATCTATGTCAACAGAACTCTCTCAACGCGCATTTGCCATTGGAAGTGTGGGAGTTGCGCGAGGTCAGGACATTAAAATCAGCAATGATAGTCAATTTTTTGTGTGTACAAAAGATTGTTCATGGTTAACGGGTCAGTATACAAACTTTGGAATGGTCACAAAAGGAATGGATGTTGTGATGAAGCTTGAAGTTGGTGACACAATTTCTTCCGTTTCGGTAGAATAGAGGTGTGGTGCGCAAATTATTACTTGTTTTGCTTTTTCTTTTTGTGAGTTTTTGTGCGGGAAGCCTACTTGTTGTTCGTGCGGCTCAACGCGAAATGAACGAGTTTCAAACAATTGTCGCTGAGTATGTGCAGGTGTTTTCTGGTTCAAGCGATACTGTTGATCAAACCGCCGATCGTCTTTCGTTAATCTTAAAAAAATGGAACGAACGACTTCTTACGCTTCTTCAAAACAAACACGTTTTTGATATAACGCAAAAAATTCACCCTTCGTTCTCGTATGACAACGCACTTTTTCTTCATCGTGCGAGTACGCTTGGTTTACAGATCATTGAAAAGAAAACAATGCGAGTTCTCGTTCTTTTCCAAAATAACTTTGAGTTGCGTCCTACGGGTGGTTTTCTTGGTTCGTACGCAATGGTGGATCTTGAACGAGGCGTGGTGCGAAATATCCGAGTACAAGATATTTACGCGCCAGATGGCCAAGTTGAAGGATATATTGAAGCGCCACCTCCTGTTAAAGAATATCTTTTTCAGTCGGGTGGGTGGAAGTTACGCGATGCCAACTGGGATCCCAACTTTCCGGATTCTGCAAAAACAATTGCGTGGTTTTTTGAAAAAGGGGGATATGACTCGATTGATGCGGTTGTCGCGATTAACTTTTCGTTTGTGCAAGACGTTCTTCGAGCGATTGGTCCCGTTGAGTTACCTGATTATCACCTCACCGTTGATGAAAACTCGATTTATCAGTTTGCACAGGTTCAAGCCGAAAAAGATTTTTTCCCCGGAGCCACACATAAATCGGATGCGCTTGGTGCGGTTACTCGTGCGATGATTCGAAAAAGCGAGTCATTGCGCATCACACAACTCATCAAGCTTCTCGATGTAGTTCAACGGTCGGTGAACGATCGAACGATTCAAGTTTGGTTCACTGATGATGCTTTACAAAAGTTCAGTGAACAGTATCGGTGGTCTGGAGCACTTCAACCTGAAAGCGAAACATGCAAAGTGGAGGAGTGTTATCAGGATTTCATCGCTTTTGTCGAGGCGAACGTGGGAATAAACAAGGCGGACTGCTGTATTGATCGATCGGTTTCCCACACCATTTTTCTTTCCGAAAACGCCGTTCGCCACGCCATACGTTTTACCGTGACAAACAACAATCCAGAAAATCCACTGCCCCCAGTTCATTACGGGGGAAGATATAAGGATTATATGCGGGTGTATGGGAGATTTTCAGAACCGCCCTCCATTTCAGTCGAGGGAAAACCAGTTTCTTGTGCTGAATTTTCAAAACTCCACACTTCTCTTTCCGTTTGTGGTTTCCTTCTCGAGGTAGGTGGTGGGGAGTCTCGAGAAATTGTTTTTGATTGGACTCAGGATAGTGTTCCGTCCAATTTTGAATACACCGCACGTATTCGAAAGCAGCCGGGTGTTCCAAACTATCCGTACACCGTTCGTATTGAGAAAAATGGGTTGTTAGAGTACAATCAAACACTCGATTTTGATCTCATGATCACAGAGACACCAGATAAGGGAAAATAAAAATGAAAACGTTTTGGAAACATCCGCTTGTTATTCTCATTGGAGTGCTTGTGCTTATTTTTGGGGCAGGCGCGTTGGTTCGTGCAAAAAAATCAAATGAACAGATCACCACCATCACTCCAGAAAAAAAAGAACTGGTTCAATCAATCCAAGTTTCTGGAGTGGTACAGGCTCATGAGCGGGCATCTCTTCGATTCTTAGCGGGTGGGAAACTTGTGTACCTAGGGGCGAAAGAAGGTGATGTTGTCAGAAAATGGCAAACCATCGCAAGCATTGATAAATCAGAGCTAAAAAAACAACTCGAAAAAGATCTGAATGATTATTCGAACACACGAATCGATTTTGATCAGAAGATGGATGACTTGAAAGATAAACAAGGTGACACAGCGGTTGATCGAACGCGCGAAAAAACACAGAACACGCTCGAAAATGCTGTCGTGACCGTGGAAATTAGAGACATTATTTTGAAAAACAGTTCGTTGTACGCACCTTTCGATGGTGTGTTAGTTTCCTCACCCGCACAAACAGTGGGAGAGATTTTGGTGGCAACCGATGTCTTTGAAATCGTGAATCCCACATCGTTGTATGTTGAGACTGAAGTTGACGAGGCGGATATCTCGAAAATTCGCGTTGGCCAAAACGCAACAGTTATTTTCGATGCACTTCCCGATACAGAGGAATCCGCAACAGTTACTTCAATTGCGTATGCGAGTTCAGAATCCTCAAATGGAACGGTGTATAAAGTGAAACTTTCTCTTCCTGTAGAACACATGGATCAGTACAGATTGGGAATGAACGCAACAGCGAAGATCGAACTTGATCGAGTAAGCGACGCGCTTGTGATTCCGGCGTCCTCACTCATTTCGCGCGATGGAAAAACGTTTGTTGAGGTGATGGTGGAAAACAAAAAAATTGAAAAAGAGATCATTTTAGGATTGGAAACAGATGTTGAGGTTGAGGTGCTTTCTGGTATTTCATCTGAAGACAGGATTGTGAAGAAGTGAAAAAGACCTGCATGCTTGAGTTGAGAAACGTGTCGAAGGTGTACACGGTTGGAATGGTTGAAATTCACGCTCTTCATGATGTTTCGCTGTGTATTCGCGAGGGGGAGTTTGTTGCGGTGATGGGGCCGTCGGGATCGGGGAAGTCTACCTTGCTTCACGTCGCCTCTTTTCTCGATGGGCCAACTTCTGGAGATATTCTTTTGGCGGGAGAACGTGTTACGGAGTTTTCGGAAAAAAAATTGGCAAAACTCCGAAACGAACAGATTGGATTTATTTTTCAACAATTTAATCTGCTGGATCGCGTTTCGGCATTAGAAAACGTATCGCTTCCACTTTTATATTCTGGAGTGAGTAGATTGGAGCGCATTCACCGTGCAACAGAAGCGCTTGTGCGCGTTGGGCTTGGTGAGCGTCTTCAAAATACACGCTCCCAACTTTCGGGAGGTCAACAACAGCGAGTGGCGATTGCGCGCGCACTTGTGAATAATCCTTCGATAATTTTTGCTGATGAACCAACGGGAAATCTCGACTCAAAAAGTTCCGTTGAGATCATGCAGATTCTCGCTGATCTCCACAAACAAGGAAAAACAATCGTGATGGTCACGCACGAAGAAGATATTGCAAAATATGCAAAACGTGTGATTCACATGCGAGATGGAGATGTGATATGACGTTTTTTGATACAACGCGTATAGCTCTTCACGCCATCACAACAAACAAGTCGCGTTCCTTACTCACGATGCTTGGAGTTATTATTGGCGTGAGTGCGGTGATTTTGTTGATTAGCATTGGTGATGGAATTCGACTGTATATCACGAGTCAGTTCGACAAACTGGGATCGAACACGGTAACGGTATTACCGGGAAAGGTGTTTAACAGTAGTGGCGGATTTAGTCAAGAAAGTCAAATTAGCGCATTTGCCAACAATAAATTACGTGTTTCAGATATTGCGGAACTTCGCCGTTTACGAGAGGATGTCGAGCTCGTTGTTCCTGTTTTTGTCAACTCTGGAGAAATGAAGTACCAAAACACAACAAAGGACAGTACGATTGTTGGAACAGAAGACGCATTTAAAGAGATTCGAAATCTCGAGATTGCGAAAGGACGATTTTTGTCTGATGCGGGCGATTCACGAAAACGAGTCGCGGTACTGGGAAGTCAAATTTCAGATGATATTTTTCAAAACGTGGATCCGATCGGGAAACGTGTCACGATTAACGGTCAGCAGTTTATTGTTATCGGAGTAGCTGGGGAAATTGGGGGGAGTTTTGGTGGACCGGATTTTGATTCGTATGTGTACATTCCCTCGGATACGTATCAAATGATGTTTGATTCAACAACGATTTCACAAATTGTGATTCGAGTTCGAGACAAGGAGCGAGTTGCCGAGTCTATCTTAAAAATTAAGTCGACCTTTTTACGTCGACTAGAAGATGACGAGTTTTCGGTGATTGAGCCCAAAGAAATCCTCAAGGTTATTGACCAGATATTGGGAGTACTCACCATCGGGCTTGGTGGAATTGCGGCTATTTCTTTGGTTGTGGGAGGGATTGGGATCATGAATATTATGTTGGTTTCGGTTACGGAGCGCACAAGAGAGATTGGGTTACGAAAAGCGATTGGAGCGACACCAAATCAAATCTTACTTCAATTTTTAATTGAATCGAGTCTTCTTTCGGTTATCGGAGGAGGAATCGGAGTGATGATTTCGATAAGCATCGCCCTTCTCATTAATCAGTTTGTTCCCGCGGTTGTCACATTTTCTTCAATCGCTTTGGCATTTGGTGTTTCTGTGGGCATTGGAGTTATTTTTGGCGTTGCTCCTGCGAGAAGGGCAAGTCTCCTCTCGCCTATTGAGGCGCTACGCTACGAATGATACGCTGATAGCATCATGAAATCTTTGCTTTTTCGAATTCTTCTCCTAGCGGGTACCTGTACTGGCGGATATGTCGCGCTCACGCAAACCGATGCAGGCAGACAACTTGCCCAGCGACTTTCGCTCCCACTTCACGCCGAACAGAAAAACGATGAAAAAAAAGGATTTGACCTTCAAGTGAGTACAGAGGCAGTACAAGAGTTCTCAAGTGAGAAAATCTCGCAAATTTTGGGATTAGCCACAGAAAAATTGCAACAAAACAAGAACTCTACCGACAATTCTTCCGACGAAGCATCGACCCAGACGGGGGATCCCACCGCAACTCCCGTGGCACGTCAGATTATCGAAACGGTGGTGAGCGAAGTGACCAAGCAAGTTGGAACCTACTCAGAGCAGGCAGTGCAGACCGTTCAATATGAATACTGTAAACAAGTGGTTGTGGAATACGAGCAAAAAAATCAATGATAGAATGCGCGTATGGCAGTTCACACATCTTTTCATCAACAATTTGAAGGACTACAAGAACGATTTGAGGGATTGCGATCTCGATACGATCTTGATGGGGTGAAGTTGAGCATCGCATCACTCTCAAAAGAGTTGGAAGATCCCGCAGTTTGGTCAGACATTCAGCGATCAACCGAGATAAACAAAAAGCTCGCACAATCAAAACTTCATCTTGAGACATTTGAAGCAGTCGAAAAGAAAATCAACGATGTGGCTGCGTTTTTCGATCTCTATGAAAACATTGAGGATGAGCATGTTGCAAACGAACTACGAACGTTGTTGGCAGATGCAGAATCGTTGCTTCGATCACTTGAAATAAAATCATATTTTTCTGGAAAATATGATGAAAACGATGCGATTCTTTCGATTCATGCTGGACAGGGTGGAACCGAGGCGATGGATTGGGCCCAAATGGTAAAACGAATGTACCTTCGATTTTTTGAAAAAAAAGGATGGAAATGTGTACAGTTGGATGAAAATCAAGGTGACGAAGCGGGAATTAAATCATGTGTGTTGCGTGTTTCAGGACCTTTTGCGTACGGGTATTTGAAACGAGAGACTGGGGCGCATCGTTTAGTTCGCCAAAGTCCATTTAATGCTGACAACCTGCGACAAACATCTTTCTCAGGTGTGCAGGTTCTTCCAATGATCGAGGATACGAGTGATGAAATTGTGTTTAATCCAGACGATCTTGAATGGACCTTTAGTCGTGCAGGGGGTCATGGAGGACAAAACGTGAACAAAGTGAATACGGCCGTTCGATTGGTGCATAAACCCACAGGAATCATTATCGAAAGTAGACAGGAAAGATATCAAGAGCAAAACAGGAAAGTCGCGCTCATGTTGTTAAAATCGGAACTGGCTTTACGCGAAGAACAGGCAAGAGATAAAGAAATCTCACAAGTGAAGGGGGAATATAAAATAGCAGGATGGGGGAATCAAATACGAAATTACGTCTTGCATCCATATCACTTAGTGAAGGATGTGCGAACAGATGTTGAAACCTCGAACACCGAGGCGGTGCTTGATGGAGAGCTTGATCTTTTTGTTGAAGCTGAAGTGATGATGAATCGTTAAGAATCTGTTATGATGAGTACAGCTATAAACAAAGGAGTACTATGTCTGACATTGTTCGCCCCTTGGGTTCTCTTGATGAAGATGCGCAATCCGCCACGCGATTGCGAGACACCATTATTCCAAAGCAAGTTGTGAAAAAGGAAGGGAAATCGATGAAAAAAGCGCCACTATTTGCGGTATTGGCTTTATTGTTCGGTGTTGGTTCAGGCTTTGCCCTTTTTAAGGTTTACCCGCTTCCTGTGCGTTCTCAAACAAACACAACTCAACAGTCTTCTACACAAGGTACCTCGGAGCAAAAAGTTGAGGTAGGACAAGTCTATGGAGAAAAAGATGCATCCGCGTTTAAAGATGAAGTTGAGGGTGTATTGTTAACGGGCGGTGTTAATGGTGAAGGAACACATCGCATTGTACGTGAAGGTGGTGTGTCACAAACGGTGTATCTCACTTCTTCGTCTGTAGATCTTAATCTTTTTGTCAATCATAGAGTGATGATCAAGGGTGAAACGTTTCGCGCACAGTACGCAGGATGGTTAATGGACGTAGGACAAGTGAAAGTTGTTGAGCTAAACGCTCAAGTGCCAGCTTGGGTACAAAAAGAGCTCGAACAAGCCGAGAAATCAAAGAATGATTGAGTTCATTAAGGTTACGAAAACCTTTTCTACCGGCCATACCGCTTTACGTGAGGTCAGTTTTTCGATTCACGATCAGGAATTTGTAGTTCTTACAGGAAAGTCTGGTGCAGGAAAAACAACAATCATGCGATTGTTAATTCACGACCTCCCCGTGAGTTCGGGTTCCATTCTGATTGATGGAAAAGACATCACAAAGATGAAACCTTCTGAAATTTCAGCATTACGCAAAAAGATTGCTGTGGTGTTTCAAGATGGAAAATTGTTGGTTGATCGCACTGTTGCGGAAAATATTGCACTTCCTATGATGATTGAGGGAAAATCTCGTCAAGAAATCGATCGAAAAGTTTCTGATCTTCTTTCGTTGGTGGGCTTAAAAGATCGTGAACAGTTTTTCCCCGTTCAATTGAGTGGTGGTGAACAACAACGTGTTGCGATTGCTCGTGCACTTGCGGTAGCACCATCTCTTATTTTTGCTGATGAACCTACAGGGAACCTCGATCCCGACTCCGCAAAGCAAATTGTGAAACTGTTTGAACAGATTCAAGAATTGGGAGTGTCGGTACTTATGGCCACACATCATTTGGATCAAGTCATGGGAAAAACGAAGCGGATATTGGTACTAAGTGAAGGGGAAATTGCTGAACGAGAAGAGCACAAAAAACAATCTGAACATGAGAAACACGAAAAAGAAGAAGAACCCGAAAAACATCGTCGAGTTTCAAAAAGGGAAGAAAAAAAACAACAACCGGAGGAATCCACATGAGCGCCATCGCCGAGATGAAGAAAAACATTCGACGTTTCCCCTACCATTCACTGGCGGTTCTTTTTCTGCTCACCATTTCATTTTATGTGAGTTATATTTTCTCGTTCTTTTTGTACAGTGGATCCATGATTCTTCAATATTTTGAGTCTCGACCACAAATCACTGCGTTTTTTACTCAAAAAGTCACCGATGAACAAATCGCTCAAGTTGCCGAAGCGCTGCGGCAAGAACAGGGTGTGACCGATGTTCTTGTCACAACAAAAAAAGACGCGCTTGAACTCTTTCAAAAGGAGAATGAAAATGACACGCTCGTGATGAGCTTCATCACAGAAGATGTTCTGCCTCCCAGCGTTGAGGTGCGGGCACAAGACGCGCAAACACTTCGACGTGTAGCTGAAAAGATGGCAATTTATCAAGACTTAACAGAAGAAGTTGTGTTTCAAGAAGACTTGGTAAAAGAAGTTGAGCGATGGGTAATGGCGATTCGCATGATTTCAATCGAGATTGTGGGGATGCTTTTTGTGATGTCGTTTGTAAGCATGTCAATTGTGATGAGTATGAAGATTGCAACCAAAAAACGCGAAATTGTGACCATGAAACTCTTTGGTGCAAAATTTGGATATATTTATACTCCGTTCTTTCTCGAAGGGGTGATGATTGGAATACTTTCCGCACTTCTTGGATGCGGAGTTGCGTATGTTCGTGGTATGTACGGCCTTCCTTGGGTGCTCGAAATGCTTCCTTCTATTCCACTTCTCCCATTGCCATACTGGTTTGTTGGAGCGCAACTTGGTGCGGGAGTTGTTGGTGGATCAATAATCGGAATGTTTTCGAGTTATATAGCGACAAAACGCGGATAACTGCCTATGAAAATCATAAAGCGTTTCTTAATCCTGTTTGCGGTGGGTGTTTTTTTCATCCCTTCGCTGGCGTTTGTGCAGGCCGTCGATGATTGTTCTGCAGATGACTACGAATGTGTTACAAGAAAAATTGAGGAATATCGATCGAGGATTATCCAGCTTCAAGGTGAGCAAAAGTCGTTGTCATCGACCATTTTTTTAGTTGATCAACAGACAAGATTGACTGAAGGCGAGATTAAAAAAACCGAGCTGGAGATCGCTGCGCTTCAAATTCAAATCGAGGCGCTAGAGCAACGCATCGAGGGTTTGGAGATTTCACTTCAGAAACTTTCTGAGGTGTTGATTCAAAAAATTCGCGAGGACTATAAAAACAGAAAAACGTTTTCCAGTTTTTCCGTTTTTAGTTCGCAGGGGATTGGCGAGGTTGTTCTCCACCAGAAGTACCTTTCAAAAACGCAACAAAAAACGCAAGTACTCATCGAACAAGCCGAACACCAAAAAATCATTTTTGATCAGGAACGATTGAAGAAAGAAGAAAAACAAACGGAGATGGAAAGTTTACAGAAAAAACTTCAAGTTCAGCGCACGCAACTCGCGAACCAACGAAAGCAAAAACAATCATTGCTTGAGCAAACAAAAAATGATGAACAAAAATATCAATCATTACTCTCACAAGCCTTGGCAGAAAAAAATGCGCTAGAGTCAGCGCTCGTTCACGGGAAAAAGGTTGGAAGTGTAAAACGAGGTGATGCAATCGCATTAGTTGGTAACTCGGGATATCCAGGATGTTCAACTGGAGAACATCTTCACTTTGAGATTAGAAAGAATAATACTTGGGTGAATCCCGCAGACTACTTGAAATCAAAAACGATTAAAGATGAGGAAAAAGGTGGGGAAACGACGATTGGAAATGGCAATTGGGATTGGCCAATATCAGACACGATTCGATTAACACAACATTTTGGTGTTACTCCATACTCGTGGAGATATAAGTACTCAGGTGGGATCCACACGGGATTTGATATGGTTTCAACCTCTGGAAAGGTGATTCGTGCGCCTGCTGATGGAACGCTGTATTCCTCCTCGCAAAGCTGTGGGTCAAGTTCAACAATTAACATTGTGTATATTGATCATGGTGATAACGTGTATAGTTTTTATCTTCACGTTCAGTAAATTGTTATGTTTATGTAGGATCGTCTTGATACTCTGTTGGTATGCTTCTTTTTCTATTTCTGTTTGTCACTCGAGTACTTGCATCTTCACCCCCGCCACTTCAATTAACAGAAGTGATGATTAATCCTGAAGGAGATGATGCAACGGAATGGATCGAGATTTTAAATACCACTGACGGTGATATTCAAGGAAGTGGTTGGAATGTATCAGATCAATATGGGGCAACACATCTCTATTCCCTCAACGATATTCTTTTCCCCGCACAAGAATACACTGTGTTATCAAGAGATATCACGGGGATTTCTCTCAACAACGACAAAGAGGAGGTTGTATTAGAGGAAGCAATAGAGGGAATTCAGCGGACGGGAATTGTCACCTCCTCTCCCGAAGGGAAATCTTTCTCATTATTGTTGAGTGGATGGGGATGGTCAGTGCCAACTCGAGGTTCAAAAAATGATCAACTCCTACCATCAGGAACGCCTCAACCTTCGTCTTTTCCATCACCTTCTCCATCTCCCACAGCGTCACCTTTAGCCTCGCCCTTGCCTGAATTGTCCGCACGCGATGCCACGCAAACAGACCTCCGTCTTTCGGAGGTATCCGCTTGTGGAACGGGAAATGAATGGATCGAGATAGAAAATAAAACAAATGAAGAGTTGAGTGTTCGCGGGATGACGTTGCGCGATTCACAAACATTTCAATATCAAGTTTCCGATCAAACAATTCTTCCTAACCAAATATTTATGATTGAATGGTCTACGCGTGCACTGAATAACTCGGGTGATACGATCTCTATTTTTCTTCGGGGAGAGGAGATTGATTCATATTCGTATACTTCTTGTGTGTCGGGAACATCCTGGCAACGGATGCAGGACAACGTGTGGATCCAAGCTTCTCCAACAAAAAAAGGAAAAAACATCGATCCATATGAAACGCGTCAATCAACTTCAGATATCGAACGGGTTGCAGATAAAGGTAACGACTTCTCAACTCAAAAAAACAACACTCTTTTTCCTTTAGAAAAACAACGATTCATTGGTTTTCCGCAGTTTCGCTATTCTCCACACAAGAATGCGCATGTATTCAAGACGGTGTTGTATTACCGTATTTTTCGCACTTCGCTAAACAACCGCATCGTGCAATGTTGTTTTGGTATGCTCCTTGTGCATGTTTTTTGGTTGATTTCATTGTGGAATGATACAATGAACTCCGCATGAAAACGATCTTCTGGTATCTTCCTTCTGGTTTGTGGATGGTACTCATCTACCTGTTGTCTGCACAATCGGTTCTTCCAGGTCCCGATGTTATTTGGGCAGATTTTTTTCTAAAAAAAATCGCACACATGGTTGTATATTTCGTGTTGTTTTTTCTTTTGTATATGGCCAGAACACATTCAATGAGGCCTCAGAGACATCAGTGGATCCTTCCGTTGTTCCTCACAATCGCATACGCAATGACCGACGAGTTTCATCAGTCAAATGTTCCAGGCCGAACAGCAACGTTACGCGATATTCTGTATGATACATACGGAGCAGTTCTTGCAATGTTGGTCGTGTTTAGAAAACTATAATTATGCAAAAGAAAAACTTTTCGTTTTCGCTTTTCCTTTTTATCTTTTTGTTAACGGTAACCGTCATTTTTTTATTTGGATTACTTGTGATTCAGTCTTGACTATTGGCACTCTGTACGATAAACTGCTAATCCTATGACTATCTCCGATGAGTCCGAAGTAAAACAGCCCAACGAAAAACACGTCTCAGCACCAACCGATGAAAAAATGGTGAAACTTCCTGTGCTTCCCGTTCTCCCCGTGATTCCTTTACGCGACGGGGTTCTTTTTCCGTCAACAGAAGTGGTGTTGCTCTTTGGAAGAAAAAAATCTGTGAAGGCGTTAGAAGAAGCTTGGTCAAACAACAAGCAGGTGATTTTTCTCGCGCAAAGAAAACACGGAGTGAGTGAGCCTCAACTGAAAGATCTCTATCAAGTTGGCACGCTTGCCTCAATTGATCGTATCTTACGAGGAGATGAAGATATTCACGCGCTTATCCGTGGAATTAGTCGCGTTAGAGTGTTGAAGATTGAAGAAAAGAATGGGATGTTCGAAGCATCCTACGAACCTATACTTGAAAAAGTTGAAAAGTCTGACGAATTGCAAGCAATTGCACGCCACCTCATGAAACAGTTTAAACATGCGATAAACATGGGTAAATCGGTCGAGTTACTCAATTTTATGAAGTTAATGAATGGCGTCGCAGTTGGCGAGGTTGCCGATCAAATTGCTTCAACTCTAGATCTTTCTACCCACGAAAAACAGTTGGTCCTTGAATCGTCCGATCTTCGCGTTCGACTGGAAATGGTCACCGATTTTCTTGCAAAAGAAATGAAAATTGTCGAGATCGATCGATCGATTGCGTCCAAGACACAAAAAAAGTTCGATAAACACATGAAGGACACAATCTTACGCGAGCGTATGCGTGAAATTCAAAAAGAACTTGGGGAAGACGATGATGACGACCAACGCGAAATCAACGATTTGCGAGATCAAATCAAACAGTCTGGAATGCCCGTGAAAATTCGAGAAAAAACATTGAAGGAGCTGCGTCGTCTTGAACAAATGTCAATGCAAAATCCAGAATCGCCGTATATTCGAACATGGATCGAAGTGATGGTGGAACTTCCTTGGAAGAAAAAATCTAGAGAGACGCTGAGCTTAAAACGAGCCGAAAAAATTCTTGCAGACCAGCATTACGGGCTGGAAGATGTGAAGGAAAGAATTCTTGAACATCTGGCGGTGATGAAGTTGAACGCAACACATCCAGATAAATCACGGAAAAAAGCACCAACGATTTTGTGTTTTGTTGGAGCCCCAGGGGTTGGAAAAACGAGTATAGGTCGTTCCATCGCGGAAGCGCTCGGTCGTGAGTTCGTGAAGATTTCTTTGGGTGGTGTGCATGATGAAGCGGAGATTCGCGGGCACCGTCGCACATACGTGGGAGCGATGCCAGGAAGGATCATCCACGGATTGAAGACTGCAGGAACAAGAAATCCCGTTTTTATGCTAGACGAGATCGACAAGTTAAGCGCTGATTTTCACGGGGATCCAAGTTCTGCGCTACTCGAGGCGTTGGATCCCGAACAGAATCATGAATTCACCGATCACTATCTTGACGTTCCATTTGATCTTTCTCAGGTAATGTTTATCACAACGGCGAATGTGCTTCATACGATTCCCTACGCTCTTCGAGATAGACTTGAGGTAATCGAGTTTGCGGGATACACCGATGATGAAAAGTTCGAGATTGCGAAACGGCATTTACTTCATAAAGTCATTTCAGAAAACGGATTACTCGAAACACAACTCGAATTAAAGCACGAGATGTTGAAAAAAATCATTCGCGCATACACACGTGAGGCGGGAGTGCGTTCCCTTGATCGTGAACTCAGAAAACTCGCGAGAAAAACTGCCAAAAGAATATCCTCGAAAGAAAAGACGCGTGTTGTTGTGACAGACAAAATCTTGGACGAGTATCTAGGGCCTCCAAGATATTTAGAGCGCATGAAAGAGAGAAAAAACGAAATAGGACTCGCGACCGGTCTTGCGTGGACCTCGGTTGGAGGAGATGTGCTTTTTGTTGAGGTGGCGACAATGCCGGGAAAAGGAGAAATTGTCTTAACAGGACAGCTAGGGAAAGTGATGCAGGAATCCGCCCGAGCGGGGTATACCTATGTAAAGTCGAATGCGAAGTTGCTTGGTATTCCCATAAAAACTCTTGCAAAAACAGATATTCACATTCATGTGCCAGAGGGAGCGGTACCCAAGGACGGACCTTCTGCGGGAATCACGATTGCATCTGCAATCACCTCTGCACTTTCAAAAAGAAAAATGCGAAAAGATATTGCAATGACGGGAGAGGTCACACTTCGAGGTAGAGTTTTGGAAATAGGCGGACTCAAAGAAAAAGTGATCGCTGCACATCGAGCGGATATTCGAACGGTCATCATTCCATCTCAAAATCAAAAAGATGTTCGACTCATTCCCGATCGCATTCGAAATGAAATGCGATTTGTGTACGCTGAGACGATGCAGGATGTGTTAAAAGTGGCTCTTCTGTAATTTTTCTTAGACTTCTCTGTTCTGCAGTTTTTTGGCAAGGTCTATAAGATACTGGATCGAGGTTGTATTCGCGCTATCTGGTAGCGCTTGGAGTGCATCGATTCCACGCTGTGTCGAGATGCGAATACGCTCCTGAGATTGTTGTAGTGCTCCAGTATTCTTGATAATCGTTTGAATCTGCTCAAGATCTTCAGAAGTCAGCGGAGAACCTATACAACGACGAATAATTTGTTTTTCTTTCAAGGAGGCGCGCGCGTACGCCTCCTGAATCAAGATTGTTTTTTTGCCTTCACGAATATCGTTTCCCACAGGCTTCCCTGTTTTTTCAGTTTCCCCAAAAACCCCAAGAATATCGTCTTCGAGTTGAAAGGCAACTCCAACTTCCGTGCCGTATGTTTGTAAGATCGGTCTTGATCGAATGGAATCTTTTGATTCGCGAATCATCGTTCCGATGTGCATAGGTCCAACAAAAGTGTATTGTGCGGAGACTAAAAATAATCCTCGCATGTATTCTTCTTGTGATGCTTGATCGATCGGCACCAGATTTTGAAGAAAATGTAGCTTCCATCCCGCTACGGTGTTGCGGTACATCACGGTGTTCATGTACAAGAGGATGTTCTTTTTTTGTTCGAGTGGTGCTGTACTCGAAAAAAGCAAATCACTAATACATGTGTTTTGAATTGCGGATGAAATTTCGCTAAACGTGCGACCGAGGTGCAATGCGTCTTTTTCATGTTGAAACTGCATACGATAGGTCATTTCGAGTGTTGGTGCGTGATGACGGTATTCATCTCGGTCAGCCACATCGTCCAGCATCATCAAATATTGATGAAGCATCTCAACCGCACACATAATGGGTAATACATCACCTTCATCATATGGAGAAAACAACTGATGCACTGTTTTTACAAGAAGTGGTCGAATTCGTTTCCCACCACGTATGCAAAATGTTTGAAGATGATCGTACATGTCTTCAAGTTGTAGATTATCCTTTTTGCTTTCCGCTTTTTTTTCGGCAAAAAAACGGGAAAGCATGTGATGAATATCGTTTTGAATTCCCAAGCTATATGTTGTAAGAGAATCACTCATGTCCAAACACTTTCATGGTTATCCACATCAGCAAAATGCCCCCAAAAAACAAAAACGTTTGTTGAAGGGCTTCTTTTCTTTCCATTTTTTTATGTAATGAAGGTAGTAAATCGGAACTCGCGATGTACAAAAACATCCCCGCAGAAAAACTCAACACAACTGGAACAATTGCATCAGTTTGTGATGCGAAAAAATAGGTGAGAACTGCCCCAACGACCGAACTCAGCGACGAAAGGAGATTGAACAGAAGCGTTTTCTTTTTTGAAAATCCCGCACTTAACAACAATCCGAACTCCCCAATTTCTTGTGGAATTTCATGCATGGCTACGGCGATTGTTGTTACGATGCCCAACTGTGTGCTGGCCAGAAACGCGCCAGCTATCGCAACTCCGTCGATAAAGTTGTGTAATGTATCACCGAGAATGAGAAGTGTTGTTGAGGGGACAATACCGTGGGTTTCGTGATGGTGATGATACCAGAGAACAAATCGTTCGAGAAGAAAAAAGAGAATGATTCCGCACAAAGCGTAAGAAAAGACATCCTCGGGATGTTCGGCGAGCTCGATTGCTTCGGGGAAAAGATCAAAAAACACCGTTGCTAAGAGCACTCCGACAACAAAACTCACAATGTAATACGTGTATTTTTTTATCGAAATGGTAGATTTCCAAAAAATCGCGATTCCACCAACGAGTGACAAAATACTACCAAGGAGCGTTGCGAGGAGAATTTTCCAGATCATGCTGGTAGTATATCAAATCCTGATATACTATCATACAGCTATGAAATGGATCTCGGTAATTGGCAAAACGGTGGGGTATTTTTGTCTTGGGATAGGAGTACTTTCTCTGGTGGCGTTTTTCTTGTTTTCCAGATTTCTTTCGCGATTCGATTTGCATTTTTCCGAGCTGGTAGCAATATATCAATCCGCAAAAGAACTCTCAGTCCCTCAACAAAACGGGAGATGGAATGTGTTACTACTTGGCGTTGATACGGTTGAGGGAAAATCGCAAGATTTCCCACTCACAGACACGATTCTTTTTTTGTCGCTCCACCTTGATACGGGAGAGATCGACGCATTTTCAATTCCTCGAGATTTGTGGATTGTTGAGTACAAGACAAAAATCAATGCGCTGTATTCGTATGGCAATCAAAAAGATCCTCTGAAACCGTTCGTGTATCTCGAGCAATTTTTTGACGAAAAGCTTGATTTAAGGATTCATCACGTGTTTGTTGTCGATATTCGTCTTGTTGAGGAAATTATTGACGCATTTGGTGGCGTGTATGTGCAAGTTCCGCGAAGTTTTGTTGACGAGCTTTACCCTCGATCGGGTGTTGATGTGGCTGTTGAAACGAACCCAAGCGTATTGTACGAGACAGTATCTTTTGTGCAGGGAGTTGAACATATGAACGGTGAGCGAGCGGTGACGTATATGCGTTCTCGTCATAGTAAAGATGTGGTAGAGGGAACAGATGAGGCGCGTTCGTATCGGCAACGTCTTGTGTTGATTGGCTTAAAGGAGCGGATGATTGAAAAATTCAGACTGCTCGATCTCGATGTTCTTGTCAACTTATATCAACTGTATCTTCATCGATTTGAGTCAGAACTTTCACGAGAAGAAATTCTCGCGCTTCTTATACATTTGAGACGCGCGCATCCTTCAGGTTTTATTGATTTCAAATCGCATGATCTTTCCGCGTATTTTGTAAACCCGCCACTACGGAAGTACAATCAATGGGTATATGAGGTAAAAGATCCTTCTTTTCAAGAATTGCGATTGTCTGTACAAGATTTTCTGGACGTGAAAGAATAACAATATGCAAAGCAGTGCGACAAACCGATGGATTCTTCGATTTTTTGTGTGTCTGAGCACGGTTGCAATTTTATTTTGGGGATTATACGCGGAGCTGTACCGAAAAGAAAAAATCGCACGGGAACGGGTGCAGAAAAAAATTGAGCAATTGACCGCACCAATGCAGTTAGATCGACCAATACAACAACAAGGGGAAAAATGAAACTTTTTGTTACAGGAGGCGCGGGATTTATTGGATCAAATTTTATTCTATATTGGATGAAGCATCACCCCGAAGATCGAGTGGTGAATTATGACGCCCTCACCTATGCGGGAAATCTTGAAAATCTGCGTGAAATAGAACATCTTCCTCAATACCAGTTTGTTAAGGGAGACATTTGTGATCGGGCGACGGTACTTGAAGCAATGCGGGGGACCGATGTTGTAGTTCACTTTGCTGCGGAGTCGCATGTTGATCGATCGATTATGCACCCATCCGCTTTTGTGCACACAAACGTGTTGGGTACGCAGGTGCTTCTTGATTGTGCGAAAGAGGTGGGTATTCGAAGATTTCATCATATCTCCACCGATGAGGTGTTTGGAACGCTCGAATTGGGATCTGCTGAAAAATTCAACGAACAAACGCCGTACGCACCACATAGTCCGTATAGCGCATCGAAAGCTGGTTCTGATCATCTTGTTCGTGCATACGCAGACACGTATGGTCTCCCAATCAGTATCACCAACTGTTCGAACAACTATGGTCCGTATCAATTCCCTGAAAAATTAATGGGACTCGCGATTACCAACTTGTTGGAAGGGAAAAAAGTTCCTGTCTATTCGCCGGGGAGTCAGGTGAGAGATTGGTTGTATGTGGAAGATCATGTGCGCGCGATCGAACTTGTGTTGCAAAAAGGTGCGGAAGGGTCAACCTACTGTATCGGTGGAATGAATCAAGATATTTCAAATCTCGACGTTGTAAAGATGATTATTTCAATCATGGGTTTTAAAGATGAAATGATTGAAATTGTGGGAGATCGTCCTGGACATGATGTACGGTATGCGATTGATTGGTCAAAAATTCATACTGAGTTGGGATGGAGTCCAAGTGTAACATTAGAACAAGGTTTGAAAAAAACGATCGATTGGTTTGCAGATCATCAAGAGTGGTGGCAGAGCATAAAAACAGGTGCATATCTCGATTATTATGAAGTACAATATGGAGAGCGAATATAAGGGGGGCAGATGAAAATTTCTCAAATAACGGTTGATTGGCTTCAACAACAACAGTTCAAGGTTCAAAAAGCCGATGTTCTTACAATCGCGGATGTGTATCGAAAGGACCTCTTGGTTCATTTGGATGGTCGTGGAGATGTCACCGAGTTGTGGAGTGAGCGATGGACGGATGAGGGAGTGATTCGTCCTGCGCATATTTATCAGTCCGCTACCGATGCGGGCGTGGTGAAATGTTGGCACGCGCATCAAGTGCACACCGATCAATTCACCGTGACTCGAGGAAAACTCCAAGTTTCACTCGTCGATCTTCGCGAGGCATCACCAACATTTTTGCATGTGAATACGGTGTTTTTAGGGTCAACAAAACCTCGATATCTTCGTATTCCAAATGGCATCATGCATGGATGGAAAGCGCTCGGGAATACCGAAACGTTGGTGGTGAATCTTCAATCACATGTGTATGATCCTGCCGACGAGTTTAAATTTCCTTGGGACTGCGTTTTGAGTGAAGTCTGGCAACCGGTGAATGGATAAACGATTATTTTGAACGAGATTCATAAATAGGGGGGAACGTATGACGATTGTTGGTACGGGGCTTTCTGGATTGGTTGGTTCAAGAGTTGTTGACACTCTTGGGAAAACGCATTTTTTTCAGAATATGGATTTATCCGTTGGCGTTGATATCACAAACGCTACTCAAGTTCGCGATTTTCTTTCCAAAACGGACTCGGATGTTGTGATTCATATGGCAGCATTTACCGATGCGTCAAAGGCTTGGGAGCAACGCGGTGATACCGCGGGGGCGTGTTACAAAGTTAACGTTGTTGGTACACAGATGATCGCTGAAGCATGTGATGCGTTTGGAAAGCATTTAATTCATGTTTCTACCGCATTTGTCTTCGATGGAAAAACGGAAGACATGTATGAAGAAGAAGCGCCCCTTTCACCTATCGAATGGTATGGGGAGACGAAAGCAAAGGCAGAAGAAGTTGTTCAAAAAATCTGTTCAAGTTGGACGATTTTTCGTATTGATCAGCCGTTTCGTCAAGATCCTTTTCCAAAGCTGGATACCTTGCATAAACTTGCGATGTCGCTGAAAGCGGGGAGCGCTACTCCGTTTTTCAACCATTGGTTTGCACCAACGGTGATCGAGGATTTTGCGTACGCACTTGAATGGGCATCTCAAACAAAACCGAAGGGAATTTTTCATGCGACGGTGAACGAAAAAGTTTCTGATGAAGATCTCGCAAATCTCATAAACCAACAACACAACTTTCACGCGGAGATTCATCCATCCGATTTACTTGAATATTTGAAAAAAGCTACTCGACCATATCAACAAAATACCGCGTTACGTTCTGACAAACTTCGACAAGCCGCCCCACATCTTCCATTTACTTCTCTTCGAGAAGCTGTTGCGCGTGTTGATTTTTCCAATCTGTAATATCTTTATGATTTCCCTGTGTTAAAACCTCAGGCACACTCAACCCGTTGTACTCGCTTGGGCGAGTGTACTGCGGATATTCCAGGTATCCTTCACGCATAAATGATTCTTCGATCGCACTCTGTTCATTTCCCAGCGCGTTAGGGAGGAGGCGAGCAACACTATCCACCATCACAAGCGCGGGAAGCTCCCCGCCGGTTAACACGTAGTTTCCAATTCGGACTTCTTCATCAACCAAGTATTGCGCGACGCGTTCGTCCACACCTTCATAATGCCCACAGATAATAAAAAGTTTTGAAAACGAGATCCACGCTTGTGCAACTTGTTGGGAATAAAGCGTTCCTTTTGCAGAAGTCAAAATAATTTTCTGTTGAGGTGTTCCTTTTTTCGCTCCGAGCGAGTTTAGCGCTCGATCGATCGGCTCGATCATCATAATCATTCCTTGACCTCCGCCGAACGGCCGGTCATCTGTGGTCCGATGCGCATCTTGGGTCCAGTCTCGAAGATTATGCGCTTGAACAGAAAATACACCCGCTTTTTGCGCACGACCAAGCACGCTTTGCGAAACAGCGTGTGTGATCATCTCTGGAAACAAAGTTAGGATGTGTATTTCCATATGGCGTATTGAGCATATTCTATCAAACTGGTATCATTTGCGAATGATGAATATTCTTGTGATAGGAACAGGGTTCGTTGGAGTTGTTTCGAGTGCAGTGTTTTCTTCATTTGGAAATACAGTCATCGGTCTTGATGTGGATGAGAAAAAAATCCAGTCGCTTACGCAAGGAAATATTCCTTTTTTTGAGCCACAGTTAAAAGAGCTCGTGCAACAAGGAATCACATCGGGAAATCTTACTTTTTCATCATCGTATGCAGAGTCAGTCCCGCAGGCCGATGTGATTATTCTCGCTGTGGGAACCCCCTCTGCTCCCGACGGTCAAGCTGATTTAAAATATGTGTTTGCTTCAATTCAGTCCCTTGCACCATATATAAAAGACCAAGTGATCATTGCGATTAAAAGTACCGTGCCACCGGGGACAAATCAAAAAGTTCGAGAACTTCTTGAACAAGAGTTGCAAAAAATATCAAAACATGTACAGTTTCATCTTGCCTCACTTCCAGAATTTTTGAAAGAAGGTTCGGCGGTCGATGACACACTCCATCCAGATCGAGTAGTTATTGGTTCTGAATCCGAGTTTGCAAAACGCGTTCTTTCCGAGTTGCATGAACCATTTCGTGCACCAATCTTACACATGAAGCCAGAGAGTGCGCAGATGTGCAAATATGCGTCAAATGCGTATCTCGCCACGCGAATAACCTTTGTTAATCAAATCGCGAATCTTTGTGAGGAAAACGGAGCAAATATTCAAGAAGTTATTCAAGGAATGGGATATGACAAACGCATTGGATCGCACTATTGGTATCCAGGTTTGGGATATGGTGGATCGTGTTTTCCAAAAGATGTAAAAGAACTTTCCGCATACGCGAAAGCGCACGGTCAGTCCGACAATTTACTCGTAACAATTGATCAACTCAACGAAGATCGTATCTCCATGCTTCTGCGAAAATATGAGCAGATTCTTGGGGGGTGGCAGGGGAAACAGGTCGCGGTGCTTGGATTGGCGTTTAAGCCCAATACAGATGATCTTCGCGAAGCACCTTCTACAAAAATCATTCCTCAACTCTTGCATGCAGGTGCAACAGTTCGCGCATATGATCCCATGGCGACACCCGTTTTTAAATCGTGGTATCCCGATCTCGCAGTTGCGTATTTTGAACTCGCTCCAGACGCATTAAAAGATGCTGATTGTGTGTTTGTTCTCATTGAATGGAAAGCGATTATTCAACTTTCTCCCGAAGAAATTGCTACACAGGTTAAACAGGGAGCGTTGTTTATTGATGCTCGAAATCAATTCCTCGATAGGCGTGCACAGTTGGAGTCGCAAGGTATTCGCTACATGGGAATCGGAGTATGAGATTACTCATCACCGGTGCAACGGGATTTGTTGGATCACATTTGTGCGCGTACCTACACGCATTAGGATACGATGATGTTTGGGGAACCACGACAACAATCCCTTCAATAGAGCATCAATTTTTACCAGAAGACCGATATCGCGTTGTTGATCTCACTCAATATCGCGATCTTGAGTACATGCTTCGCGAGCTTCATCCTGATGCGATTATCCATCTTGCTTCTATCGCCGTTGTTGGAAAAAGCTTCGAACAAGCTCGAGAAATTCTCACAAACAACATTGTTCTTCATTTAAATCTCCTTCAAGCGTGTGAAGCGGCGCTTCCCAACGTCCGCTTGCTCACCATAGGTTCGGCTGATTCATATGGTGTTGTTCCCCCATCTCAAATCCCGATTGTGGAAACACAACCATTTCTTCCGGTTAATCCGTATGCCGTTTCAAAAGCAACACAAGAAATGCTTTCCTATGTGTACTCCATTGGTAAAAAACTCGACATTGTCCGTGTTCGACCTTTCAATCACACGGGTGAACGACAAACTTCAGCCTTTTTTGTCCCCGCGATGTGTGAGCAAATTGTGAAGATTGAACGTGGGGAGCAGGACACGCTTCATGTTGGGAGTCTTTCAGATGTACGTGACTTTTCGGATGTGAAAGATGTGGTGCGCGCATATGAACTTCTCCTTCGTGAGGGAAAAACAGGTGAGGTCTACCACGTGGGATCGGGAGTTGGTCACAAAATGAGCGAGATTCTCGATCAATTACTGGCATTGTCTAATGCAAACATTCCGATCATTCGCGATGAAGAACGGCTTCGTGCAACGGAAATTCCAACATTAATTGCGGACATTTCAAAAATTCACCGAGAATTTGGGTGGCAACCACAAATCCCACTCGACGAAACGTTACAGCGTACTCTTCAGTGGTGGCAACACCTATAGAAAGTCGCGATATGCAATCGTTTCTTGAAGGTTCTTCCAATCCCATCGAGAGATTCTTGGGCACAATCGGCGATTCAAATAAGAGAGAGTCGTTTCTTTCACCAGATAAAGTCCATCATCTTGCTGAACAAGTCTTTTTACGAAATGAAAAACTCTCACACAATGAATCAGAAAATCTTAAATTTGCGTATTCAACTATTTGTGCCGAGGCAAAAAGTTTTATACAAGAACAACAAGTGAAAGCAAACGACCCTGAATCAAGAAATCGTTTATTTACATTTTTAGAGTCCAACATTGTTGAGATTGTTGCGATATCGTGTGAAATGATGCGACGTGAAACTGGGGTGATGCCATATAAACTTCAGATTATCGAGGCGATCACGATGATCTTCGGTGCGGTTGCTGAGATAAAAACAGGTGAAGGAAAAGCGGTCCTGCTTCCACTTGTGGCACTGGCCCATGGGGTTTTTGGTCGAGATGTGTGGATTGCTACTACAAACGATATGCTAGCGGAACGTGATCAAGAACGATTTCAACCACTATTTCAAGCGTTGAATCGTTCAAACATAAAATATTCTTCACTCGGTTCACTAGCACATCAAATGCTTCGATCGGAGTATCGGCGAAAAGGCGTTGACCTTTTTTCTATTGTGGCAGATGAACTCGATGCGTTACTACTTGAATCTCTAAACACGAGCTATATCATCGCGGGCGAAAAACTCGCATTTCAAGACAAAAAAAACATTGTAAAGGTGATACAAGAAACAATCGCGGTGTGTAGGCAAGAAGAGGGTGGTCAGGCAAATCTTTTTTTGCTCAACAAAAATTTTCACAAAGGTGATTTCCAAGATGATCAAGAACAACCCGATGACGAACATCTCTACCTTCAAGATTCAGGAAAAGATATTCTTGTTGAGAAACTTGGATTGATTCAGGGTATGCACAACGCGCTCGCGTCACTTCTGCGTCAAGAAAGCGCAGCGTATTCGGTGAAATCATATCGGAAGCAAAGAAAAAACAGGGAAACATTTCAAGTGTTGTTTCCCATGACCGTTGAAAAACTCGTACGTGAACTCGATTTTTCTCATCCCAGCCAACTGTTCGATTTTTTTCTGCAACTTTCGGAAGAACCGTTGTTTATGAACTCTCCAATTTCTGAGCCCATTCGCCTGTTTCTTCAAACGATCTCTCGATACAATGTTGCTATTCAAACAACATTAAATGCGTACATTCTCAAAGAAAACAAAGCGTACATGCGCACCGATATGGAGATTATTCCACTCGATGAAACGGGTCGTCCGAGATTGGAAGTTAACTTTGAGTTTCTTCAAGAACTTGCGTTGCGGGTAAAGCATGATATGAGTTATGTGCTTGTAGATGAACGTCCGCAGATCAACGAAATAAATGCGCTAAACATGCTCAAAAAACCGGTCTTGTTTACTGGAACGACAGGAACCGTGAAAGGGTTGGAACAATTTTTGCTTGATGAGTATCATGTATTTTCGAGGTCGTTTCTTCGTAGAATGATGTTGCTTCCAGCGCAATATCCACAGCATTTTATGTTTGACGAAAATAGGAATCGTCTTTTGTTTACAATGAACGATACAACTGAACCTACGGTTTGTTTTGCACTTCCAAAAGACAATCCAAAAGAATATTTTTTGCAGAATTCGGAAGCAAAGAAAAAACGGATTTTAGAAATCATTCAAACGCAGTCGAGTTTTTCAGATGGATCGCGTCGACCCATTATTTTTATTTGTTCAACTGATGAGCTTCAGATGCTTGAAGAATTAAAGAAGGACAATCCCAATGTGTTTCTCAACTCAACAGTTCAAGTTGTGAATTCGCGCACAATTGTGCAAAAATTGGAACGGGAAAGATATACGCAAGCAACAAATCCAGATTTTATCACAATGGGAACACCCGTTATGGGACGGGGTGTGGACTTGGTTCGGGCGTTTCCAACAAACTGTATGTCTCTCCTTTCTAAAATGAGACTGTATTGTCAAGAAACGCTTCAGTTGGATGTTATTGAAAATGAACTGCCTCCACACGTCATTTTTCAACTCGCGCGAGATGTTTTTACAAATGATGAACATTTCTTAGAGATGCAGTCGTGGTTTGGGCAAACGCAAGAGTTGTTGAACACGAACGGCGCACTTCTGGTTATGCTCGATCTTCCACAATCTCGCCGAGATTTCGAACAGATTCTTGGACGTGTTTTTCGAAATGGAATGCCGGCAGAATGGATGTATCTTCTCTCAGTTCAATCAGACGAGCTTTCTTCATATAAAAATCGAGCGTATTCGAATGCATTAGAATCAGAAAACTTCGCATCTTTATGGAGCATGATCGAAAGAGATTGGGATGCTCATGCGGATGAAGAAGTACAGCAAATGCGTTCGTTACTTGAAATGACAAAACCACAGGAAATTGTCCGCAGACGACTTTACACTCTTTCGCGTGAAGTGTGGGAAAACAAAACTAATAAAAGGTTAAATGAAGCCGAAATCGCTGAGATGATTCATGCGATGTTTATCGGTTCACCTGAAGATCGACTTTTGCTTTTTCATGTTTTGAAAACAGAGGATGAGTTTAAAGGACAGTTGCTGTATAGGTTCTTTTTGAAAAAAATCAAAGAATATTCAGCAGAGAATACCGCTCAACAACAAGAATATATGACGGCAAGTATTGAGCAGATAAAATACATTTTACGATTACATGTTGATCAAATTTACTCACATCTTGTAGAAAAAGCGAAAAATGATGCGCGAACGCCGACTGGGCTGAACTCAAAATCTGCGATTACCGAATCGCTACTTCAAATTCCATGGATGAAGTACATTTTCACATTTTCAACACATAAACCAATACTTTCAAGTTTGTCAGAGGAAGAAAAAGTCCAAACACATCTTCATAATCTTGAGAAGTTTCAAGAGGAAATGAAGCGTTGGCTTACCGCCGTTTTTTCCGAACTAGACAAATTCGCAAACACCACGCCAGAGAAAAATTTATCTTTTTTCCAAATGAAAGATGATTTTTCCGCTATTGTTTGGCGTTCAACGGTTGATTTTATTCGAAACCGTTGTGATGAGTTGAGCAACAACAAAATACTTCCAGATATGAAAGATACATTGTCCTTTTCTTTTGATGCACTCATATTGGAAGATCAAGCTGCAACTTCTGTGCTCCTGGCATTTTTACATGTGCTTGAGAAATCCGGCAACTCGATTTTTCCGAAAGAGGAGATAGAGCGTGAATTAAAAGGTACTACAGATACTTTGAGATACACAGTTCCAGAAGATATTGGAGATGCGCTGCAAGAAAGGCAACTTGAGAAGATTGTCACCACATTAAGTTCAATGCTTGTTGAGTTGGATCATACGGTGAGATCGCGAACCTCAAATCCTGTGGGAACTGCAGGATATGTTGGCGCAACTCTTCCACATCTTCAGTTGGCAGATGCGTATCGTGATGTAATTGAACAAATCGTGCGATCGTCGGAGTATGCGCAATTATTGGCGCTTACACACCCCTAACTTCATTTACAGAACTCTCACGCTCGCAAACAACTCAAGATCGTACTACAATAGAAAAGAAAGAAAAATTATAGTTGATACGCATAGAATAAAGGAGCACATGAAAAAAGCACTCATAACAGGTATTACAGGACAAGATGGATCGTATCTTGCCGAGCTGTTGTTGGCAAAAGGATACCAGGTGTTTGGATTGACTCGTCGAACGAGCACGCAAAATTTCGAGCGTATTAAACACATCGTGCACGAGATTGAGTTGATTAGTGGTGATCTTATTGATCAGCATTCGATCACAAATGCGGTGAAATCAATCGAGCCCGACGAAGTGTACAATCTTGCCGCGCAGAGCTTTGTTCAAGCTTCATGGGAACAGCCTGTGCTCACGGGGGAGTTTACCGCGTTAGGGGTGACGCGTGTGTTGGAGGCGGTCCGACTCGCGCACCCTCTCGCTCGTATCTATCAAGCTTCGAGCTCGGAAATGTTCGGAAAAGTTCAAGAGACACCGCAAAAAGAAACCACTCCTTTTTACCCACGTTCTCCGTATGGAGTTGCAAAGGTGTATGGACACTGGATCACGGTAAATTATCGAGAGTCGTATGGGATGTACGCGTGTTCGGGAATGTTGTTCAATCACGAATCTCCCCGTCGAGGTCTTGAGTTCGTCACAAGAAAAATCGCGAATGCAGTTGCACGTATTTCGTATGGGAAACAACAAACCGTAAAACTCGGTAACTTGAACGCAAAACGCGATTGGGGATATGCGGGGGACTATGTCGAAGCGATGTGGCTCATGTTACAGCAGCCAACGCCAGATGATTATGTGATCGCAACAGGCGAATCTCATTCAGTTCAAGAATTTTTGGAAATCGCATGCGATGTTGCAGGTCTGAAAGATTGGAAACAGTACTACGAACACGATGTCCGTTACGATCGGCCGGCGGAGGTGGATTATTTAATCGGCGACGCTTCGAAAGCGATGAAGCAACTTGGATGGAAGCCAAAAACATCATTCAGAGATTTGGTTGAGAAAATGGTGAAAGCGGAACTGGAATTAGAGAAGAACGCATAAGAAAGGTGATATGCAAAAAACATCGAAATTGAACGTAGTTGTTATCATTCCAACGTATAATGAGCAAGAAAATATTAAAAAGATGATTCCCGCACTACGCGAGGAGTTTGCTCATTCTTGTTCAGATTACAACATGAGCGTTCTCGTTGTTGATGATTCCTCTCCCGACGGCACCGGTGAAACTGTGCGTGCATTCGCTTCGAGATATGAAAATGTGCATCTTCTTTCTAAAGCGACAAAGGAGGGTTTAGGTTCCGCGTACCTCGCGGGTATGGAGTTTGCGTTTCGCACGTTAAAAGCAGATGTTGTTTTCGAGTTTGACGCGGATTTTTCGCACGACATGAGGAAAATTCCTGAGTTTTTGAAAAAAATCGATCAAGGTTTTGATATGGTTTTGGGATCACGGTATGTGAAAGGTGGATCTATTCCGAGCAACTGGGGAGTTCATCGAAAATTATTAAGTGGAGTTGGAAATCTGTTTATCAATATCGTGATGTTTTCTTTTGCCATTCGCGATTGGACGACGGGATTCCGTGCGATCACAAAACGTGTGTACGATTCCGTCCATCTTGCGATGTCATCTTCTCGATTTACGGGATACACATTTCAGATTGGTTTTTTGCACAAAGCAATTCGCGCAGGATTTACAATTTCCGAGGTTCCAATTCATTTTATTGATCGAACATATGGCAAATCGAAACTCGGAGCAGAGTACGTGAAAAATACACTCATTTATGTGTTGCAGGCCCGTTTTCAAGAAATCATTCATTTGCGCGTGTTTAAGTTTGGTGTTGTTGGACTGATTGGTTTTTCAGTGAACACTTTAGGACTGTTTATTTTTTCGAGAATAGACGCGATTCGAGGGTTTGCGTCAACCCTTGCCACATTTACTGGTTGGTCATTCGTGAATGTGAGTGGATTATCTTCTGCGCTTGGAGCAGAGTGTGCGATTGTTTCAAACTTTATTTTGAACAATGCGTGGACATTTAAAGATCGAAAAGAAACGAATCCGTTGCGTTTGATTCCAAAATTCCTTCAGTTTAATCTGTCCTCGTTTGGAGCGGTTGCAATCCAGTTTGTGATTGTAGGTTTTGGAACTTCTTTAACAGGACAAGAAACACTTTCTCGAATGTTTTGGTTGGTCGTGGCAACGGCGGTGGGGATGGTGGTGAACTATTTTGTGTATAGTCGCATTATTTGGCGGGAAAAGAAAACGTGAGTGCGTTTCGTTTTGCGTATCGCCACCTGCGTTCCATCGCGTTTCTGTGTATTTTTTTGCTCGCAAGTTTTGTGCGTCTTTATCAGTTTCTTCCACATATTGAATTTTTAGACGATCAAGGTCGTGATGTGTATATCATCAAGAACATTTTTATTAATCACGATGTAACCTTGCTTGGTCCTCGAACGAGCGTGGGAAACATGTTCCTTGGGCCGTTGTACTACTATGCGATGATCCCCGCACTTGCATTAACGTATCCAAATCCTTCGGGTCCCGCGTATGCGATAGCGGGAATGGGAATTCTTACCACTGCGTTGATGTATATTCTCGGCAGAAGAATGGTTGGAGATCGCGCTTCATTAATCTCGATGTTGTTGTACGCGACGGCGCCTGTTGTGGTGAAACTTTCTCGATTTAGTTGGCAACCTAATCCTGCGCCTCTCTTTGGATTGTTGCTGGTGTATGCGTTGTTTCGGGCAAGTAAAACAGGGCGCTTGCGGTACTGGATCGCTTCTTTTTTGTGTGGGGCGGTGCTGACGCAGTTCCACTATGTTGCGCTGTTGGCGGGTGCACCACTAATGATTGTTTGGATCTATCAAATGATCTATAAGAAAACCGCACGAAAAAATCTCATACTCAGTTTGGGCGTTGGCGTCATCTTTTTGCTCGCGCTCATTTCTCCGCTCATCTTCTTTGATTATCGACATGAAGGTATTATTCGAAAAGGATTTGTAGAGTTTTCTGAATCCATGAAAAATGGGGCACCTTCAATGCAAAACCGAGTGCGATTGTTCACGCAAGATATTCACGGGGTGTCGATGCGTGTACTTGTGGAAATTCTCGGCGTTTCGAATCAACAACGATTGTTTAACACATATCTTGTTATCGCGTATGCGGTATATGGATCAGTTCTCGTTTTCAAAAAACGGTCACATGCACTCAACATTTTATTTCTTTTTCTTTCGACGGGAATCGTGGGACTAACGTTATATCGAAATACGATGTTTGAACATTATTTTGCGTATCTTTTTCCAGCGGTTTTCTTGTCTACGGGGGTGTTGCTTGCGTCGCTTTCGCGAGTACATAAAATAATCGCGGGCATCATTTCGCTTTTTGTTATCGTGTTTGCATTCATGAATGTGCGTTCACTCTCAATATGGAACTCAGCTTCTCCGGGAATTCCAACAATTGAAACAATCTCAAACGAAGTTCTCCCCTCTATTCCCGAAGGAGCGGTGTACAACATTGCGCTGTTGAATGACAACCGTGAGTATATGGCAATGAAGTATCGCTACTTTTTTGATATTGATGCGAAAAAGGCCCCACAATCACAATACGACTACACCAACCTTGAGTATCTGGTGGTGATTGTTGAAAATGGAGAACAAGTCGAGACTGCGCCGATTCATGAGATCCGACAGTTCTTTTTGGAATCAAAAAATGTACAATTAATTCATCAGCAGGCGCATCAATGGGGAATACGGAGTTATATCTATGCTAAATGATGTTTTTTTGAGTGTGGTGATTCCCTCATACAATGAGATGAAAAATATCGGGCGAGCGGTGCTTGATGAAGTGTACACCTATCTTTCAACTCAAACATATTCTTGGGAAGTGGTGTTGAGTGACGATGGTTCTCAGGACGGAACAGTCGAAGAACTGCGAAAGTTTGTTTCTTCACATGAACACACCGTACTTATTGAGAACGAACACGGTGGAAAGGCGTCGACGGTTCGGGCGGGGATGTTGCGCGCCAAAGGAAATGTTCGATTGTTTACCGATTTTGATCAAGCAACGCCGATTTCAGAAATAGAAAAACTTTTTCCGTTTACTCAAAAAGGATACGATGTTGTGATTGGATCGAGAGAAGTCGAGGGCTCTCGTCGAGACAAAGAGCCTTTTTATCGGCATATCATGGGAAAAGGATTTAATCTTTTTGTTCAACTTTTTGCGTTTCAAGGCATTCATGACACACAGTGCGGATTCAAGCTTTTTTCTGCGCGCGCCACCGAGGTGTTATTTCCAAAAATGATTGTGTATGGATCAAAGCAAAAAACGCACTCGCCATTCACCGGTGCGTTCGATGTTGAGTTGCTCTATATTGCAAAGATACTGGGTTTTGAGATTGCAGAGGTTCCCGTACACTGGAAACATGTTACTTCCGATAGGGTGAATCCGATAAAAGATTCGGCTATTATGTTCATCGATCTTATCCGCATTCGAGTTACAGATCTTCTTGGAAAATATGAAAAAAAATCATAATGGGAGTATTTTTTTGTTTTTGTTTCATTGCGTAGTGTATGTTCTGTTTTTTCTTTTTAGCTTTACCCAGACAGATCCTAACCTCACAATACTTAATCATCCTGTGTGGATGGAGTTCCAACAGTTTTTTTGGCAGATCGGATATCATCAGCGGCCCCTAGCGACGGCGCTCTATGTCGTTCTTGTTGCGTTACTTTTTGTTGATTATGGATTATTGCTCAATCACGCATCAGAAAAGATAAAACGTGTGGCTCTGTTTTTTTCAATTTTTATCTTGTTAATAAGCTATCCTTTGTTTTCTCACGACATTTTTAACTACATGTTTAACGCGCGAATGGTTGTGCAGTACGGCGTTAACCCTCACACGCACACGGCGCTGGAATTTTCGAATGATTTATGGACGCGATTCATGCATAACACGCACACCTCAGCCCCGTACGGATATGCGTGGACGGCGTTTTCATTGATTCCATACGTGTTGGGAATAGGAAAATTCTTGTTGACGCTTCTCACATTTAAACTGTTTTCACTTGCTGGGCTCCTGTTACTTCTCTGGACTCAGAGAAAAGAAAACTATTGGTGGAGTTTTGCATTACACCCCCTCGTTCTTGTCGAAACAATAGCGGTTGGTCATAACGATGCGTGGATGATGTTCTTGTGGTTTTTTGGTGTTGTGTTGATTCAAAAAAACGTTCGAATGAAAATTGTTGGGGTGATCTCGATTCTCTTTTCACTTTTTATTAAATACGCGACAATTCTTATAATTCCGGTTGAGCTTTTTCGCACACGTTCAAAATTCTTTCAACAGTACTATGCTGAAATTTCTGCGGGAATGCTTTCGTTACTTCTTCTTCATCCCCGAACGCAATGGTTTTATCCGTGGTATCTCATTTGGGCACTGAGTTTTCTCCCTTCGATACATGTTCGATGGGTACGCGCGCTTCTTTTTTCGGCAGGACTCGCCTCGATGTTTCGATACGCACCATACTTTTTTACAGGAAACTACACCGATTCCTCGGTCTTTGTTCAACAATCTATCTCGATAGGTGGAACATTCACAATTTTTATGATCTGGACATCTTTGTCTTGGCTTCATGGTAGAATGAGAAAATGAAAAAGATTCTCATAAGTTTACTTTTTCTCGGCATTTCCCTCTGGAATCTTACCGGTTTACCTATTTTTTCTGATGAAGCGATTTACATTCACTGGGCTCAATCGGCGGTGCGGGATCCTCAATCCTACCTCTTTCTTTCCATGTTGGATGGAAAACCTCCCCTTCACGTTTGGGCGTTGATGCCAATTGTGGCGACGTTCCGAACCGATCCGTTATGGTTTGCGCGCGCATTTTCTGTGATCTGTTCGTTGTTGACCGCGTGTGTTGCAGTGAGGACGCTTCGAGTTTTTTCACTCAAAGCACGACACGAATCCATTGCTTTTGCGGTTTTTCTTTTTCTTCCCGCGTTTTTCTTTCACGCGAGGATGGCACTTGCTGAGTCTTTATTTTTACTTGCCTTCGCTTTTTCTTTGTGGGGGTTACTTGATTATGTTATTCGAAAAAGAATGATCTCGATTTTGTTCTTTATCTTGGGATTTTCAGCTTCACTTTGGATTAAAACAACGGCGTTCTTTTTTATTCCAATCTATGCGGTGTTCGCTTTTTTCTTACATCAAGAAATGAGCGGTTCGTATGTGGGTCGCATGCGCTCGTTTGTTCGATGGCTTTTATCGAAGCGAGG
This sequence comes from Minisyncoccota bacterium, assembly GCA_003487265.1. GTDB lineage: Bacteria > Patescibacteriota > Microgenomatia > UBA1400 > UBA12028 > UBA12472. The sequence continues at coordinate 158,786 of DNEP01000013.1, read as the reverse complement.
AGTGATATTTATTTTAGCGGGAGTCCTTTCTGGTGGAATCTTTGCGATTCTTAAAATCTCTCCCGTATTCCCCAGTCTTTTCTCGCGTAGCGCCGATTATTCTTTTACGATTTCTGAATTACTACAAGGTGAATGGAAATATGTTTTGTTTACCTCATCGCCTCGGGTTGTATATTGGCTCGGGACATATATGACTCTATTGGGTTTTGTGGTTGCGTTTGCAAAACACCGCGCTCGAACGGTTTTTCTCCTCTCAGCATTTGCGTTTATATTTCCAATTATCTTGATTGGAAAAGTGCTCACCTTTCGCTATTTTCTTCCCGCAGTCTATCTTTTGAGCTGTTCTGCAGTTCTTGCGGCGTGTGAGTACGAGAGATACTGGAAAAAGCTTCGAGGAATCTGGGTGCTTTTTGTACTGCATGTGATTGTTTTCAGTTCTATTTTTGTTTTTTTCCCATCACAAACTCCGCTAACCAAAGAAGATAAAAATCAGTATCTTTTTCAATGGTCGTCGGGTTATGGAATTCCTGAAGTTCGAGAGTTTTTTATACAACAGAGCAAGGAAAATACAAATATTCTTGTGGCAACCGAAGGCTATTTTGGAACACTTCCCGATGGACTAAAAGTGTATTTTACCGATCGTTTTTATTCGGGGAAACTTGAGATTATTGGCGTAGGACAACCAATCGCAGAAGTTCCACTTCATCTGCGCGTTTCGGCTCGCTCGCGGCCGGTGTATCTTATTGTGAACCAATCGAGATTTTCCGATACAAATGTTGATCATTATGAAGTGCTGTCGTTGTTTCCTCGACCAAATAATCAACACGGTTTGTATTTACTGAAGATTCGGCCGGAGAAAGAATGAATCATTCTCGATCCTTGATGTTTTTTGCAGTGTTGCTCTACGTGTTCTCGTTTTCTTTACGATTTTATAAATTCTCGAATGGAATGCCTTTCGGCGACGATCACGCCAGAGACGCTACGGTGATTATGGAACACATTCAAGCAAAAAAACCGTTTGTGTTGGGGCCGAAAACAAGTGTGGGTGAGTTTTACGTTCATCCGCTGTACTACTACGTGATGTCAGTCCCACTGATGCTGACGCAGGGGAACCCATTTTCGATGTCATTTTTGATTGTGTTGATTGAGTCATTTACTCCGGTTTTGTTGTTTATTTTTGTTTATCGGTTTTGGAATCTGCGATCGGCTCAGATTGCAGGAGTGCTGTATGCGATCTCTCCGTTTGCCATTATTTTTGGCAGTCATGCATGGAGTCCGAATCTTGTTCCATTTTTCTCGCTTCTGTCTCTTTATGGAGTGTTTATGTACGTGTTTAAAAAACGACATTGGGGTGCGTATTTGGGGGGATTGGCGGCTGTTGGAGCGTTTGATATGCATTTTCAGGGGGCGGTTTTGTGTGTTTTTCTTGTATTTGTTGCCACAATGGATATTGTGCGCGATGTTCGCAATCTAAAAACATGGCTCATCTCACTTGCAGTTGTTTTGCTTACCTTTTTTCCATTTTTATTTGATCTTGAACTGAGTGCGAAAAATCTCACGCAAATGCAACATGTTTTTCTTAATCAGGGTGAAGTTTTTCAAACGGTGCGCACGATTCCGTATTTTTGGAACAAGATTCCTCGATTTTTTGAATTATCGATCGGATTAGAAACAGGTGGTTACTTTTTCGGTAGGGTGATATTTTTTGTCTCATCACTGTTGCTTGGTATTCGATTTTTAACTGAGATTCGAAGAACAAAGCGTTCTCCAAGTATGCTGTTGCTGATTTTTTTTCTAATCTCTCTGATCTGTCTTCGGATGTACAAAGGGGACAAGCTTGATTATTATTTGTTGTTTATGCTCTATCTTCCTTCAACATTTCTTTCTTTGGCGCTGGATTTCATTTTTCAAAAGTTTTTTGTGTTTCCAACCTTGTTTTTGTTGTATTTAGTTTTACGTGTTCAAGCGGCTACGAACTATCGGGGCTTGGTTGATTATCAAGCAGTTCATCTTTTGGCATCTCACCTCCAAAAAACTGCACCATCAGCACAGCTTGAGCAGTTTCGAGACGTATATTATCAATCAACATTTATGTACCTCTGGAAATATGTTTTGCATCAATCTGTAAATTCGAACAGTGCAAGCCAAACAGCGCAAATACCTTTAGTCTCAACTTATATATATGTGTGTGAAGAAGGTGTTCGATGTGGTGATCAACAGTGCAACTCGCACGTTGGATATAAAAACAGTATTCCGAATGAAGAAATTGATCTTGATGCGTTCCAAAAAGGGTATTCGTTTTCTCACGCTGATGAGGTATCGTTAGGAAATAAGCATTTTTTTGTGGTGACCTATACAAAAGGACAATGATATGAGAACGTGGCTCGCCGGTTTTGTTATTTTGCTTACAATTGTGCTCACTTCTCGTGCCTTTTTTTGGAAGGGATTTTTTCCGCTTCACGACTTTACGCTTGTTACGCGATTAGTGGAGATGGATCGTGCGTTACAGGATGGCCATTTTCCTGTGCGCTGGTCCCGCAATCTTGGATATGGGTATGGGATGCCACTTTTTCAATTTTATGGTCCAACGCCGTACTATATTGCTTCTGGCATCCTTTTCCTCTCGCAATCGCCGATTTTTTCAATCAAGATGCTGTATTTTGTATTTACCTTCCTTGGTGCAATGGGGATGTTTGTGTATGCAAAACGGTGGTTTGGAGTTGTGGGGGCGACGGTTTCTTCGGTCGCGTTTCTCGTCTTTCCGTATCGAATGTTAGACATCTACGTTCGAGGCGCGTGGAACGAAATGTTCGCAATTTCAATGGTTCCTTGGATTTTACATGGAATAGAGCTCGCCTATGAAAAATCACATGCAAAAAGCATACTGTTTATATCATTTTTTTCATTTTTAATGTTTACTTCACACAACTTAATGACGTTGATGTTCGTTCCTGTGCTGGTGGGGTACGCATTGGTGCGCGCTTCACGTCAAAATTTGCGAGCGCTCCTTTCTATTGGATCTGGTTTTCTGTTGGGTGGAGGGATGGCGATGTTTTATCTCCTTCCTTCGTTTTTTGAAAAACAGTATACGCGAGTTGATACTTTGATTGGGGGATATGGAAACTATAAGTTTCATTTCTTATATCTCCGCCAATTGTTTTCGGGGACATGGGGATATGGTGGATCGATCTTGGGGATTGAAGATGGACTTTCGTTTTCTTTAGGTGTAATTCAAATTGCGCTTATGTGTATCGCGGGAATAGCATACCTTCGATCGTTTCGACAATTTTCGCGTTCTACACATAAAGTCGTATTGTATGCAATCGTTGTTCTTGGGGCATCACTGTTGTTGAGTTCATTTAAATCGAGTTTTATTTGGGACCGTGTTCCACTGATGTCCTATTTTCAGTTTCCTTGGAGATTCTTGAGCATCGCAACGCTGATTATTCCTTTGCTAATAGGTTCGCTGTTCACGAGCATTCGTGAGGCAGTTGTCCGCGCATCTGTTGCCGCGAGTTGTATTTTTGCTCTATTGCTTTCGATTGGAAACACATATCTTCCAAAAGAGCGGATGGAAAACCCCGAAGCGCTGTACTACACAGATGTAAAAAAAATCCAGAAAGAAATGAGCGGAATCCTACCCGATTATATTCCCATTACCATTTCGCAATCAGAACCACCCGTCCCTGATACTAGAGTTTCGTTCAAGCGTGAAGGACCTTCGGTGGATACAAAGGTTGATCGAACGCATGAGATGCTTGTCCAAACACGTCTTTCCGATCCGAACAGTCTTGTTTTTTCTATCGCCATCTTTCCTGGATGGACATTTTATATAAACGGTGAAAAAGTAGAACCGATCATCACAGATGCGGGAATATATGAGGTACCATTAGAGGCGGGAGAGTGGACGGTAAGTGCTCGTTTTGAATCAACGCCTTTACGACGTATTGCGGATGGTATCTCAATTGTAGCGTGGTTTGTTTATATTGGAGTAACGCTGTATGCAGACTATCGAAAACATTAGAAAACGATCTATCCGTGGAGTGATTGGATATGCACTCCGATCCCTGCTTCTGCAAGGGATTGGATTTGTTGCGCAATTGTTGTTGGGGTATTATCTTGTGCCAGCAGATTTTGGCGTATTTTTTGTTGTCACTTCTGCGGTAAATGTATTTACTTTTCTTTCTGATATTGGTTTGGCTGCATCGCTTATCCAAAAAAAAGAAGAGCCAACACTTCTCGAACTTCGAACGACCTTTACTGTTCAACAGGGTTTAGCGATGCTTATTTTTTTGGTGATTGTACTGTTAACGCCATTTTGGATACACGTTTCGAAGATTTCGGGACAATCTCTATATCTGTTATACGCATTAGGCTTTTCATTTGTTCTTGCTTCTTTAAAAACAATTCCTTCAATTTTGCTTGAACGCGAATTGAAATTCAACACTTTAGTCTTTCCACAGATTTTTGAAAATCTTGTTTTCTATGGTGTTGCGATTTGGGCAGCTTCTCAGGGAAAAGGCGTTTCCAGTTACACGTACGCAGTGCTCGCGCGTGGCGTTGTTGGCGTCGTTGTGATGTACGCGTTACGATCCTGGAAAATTGGGTTTTCGTTTTCACGTCAAGCATTACAGGGTTTGCTTCGATTCGGTGTTGCTTTTCAACTCAACGATTTTTTGGCACGAATCAAAGATGATTTTTTCGTGGTGTTCATTTCGTTGATGATCAAGGATACCGAGATGGGATACATAAGTTGGTCGAAGCGGTGGTCAATGTTTCCCTATCAATTCACGGTGAACTCGGTGATGGCGGTAACCTTTCCAACGTTTTCAAGATTACAAGATCATCCTCAACAATTAAAACGGGCGATTGAAAAGTCTATGTTTTTTGTGACGTTGCTAATTTTTCCATTACTCGCAGGATTGGCAGTATTTTCTCTACCGCTCATCGAAGTATTGCCACGCTACTTGAAGTGGCAACCCGCTCTTTTTTCGTTATATTTCTTTTGTGTGAACATTGCATGGGCGGGAATTTCAACTCCGCTCACAAATACGTTGAGCGCAATTGGTCAAATCAATACCACTTTGCGATTGATGACGATGTGGACGGTTTTGACTTGGGTGGTCACGCCGATTTGTATGTATTTTTTCGGATATCACGGGTTCGCGTTAGCATCTGCGATTATTTCGTTTACCTCAATCCTGCCCGTGATTTATGTAAAACGATTTGTTGCGATTTCTGTACTTGATCAAGTGTGGAGACAGTTTGTCGCGAGTTTGGCACTTATCGCAGTGGGAATATTTTGGAACACATCGCACATCGCATCGGTGTCATCGCTTGCTCAAGGAATCTTGATTTCTGGAACAAGTTTTCTTGTTGTGATACTCTTATTTGGATATAAGAAAGTTATATTTGAGTTTGGAACGCTTCTTCGAAAATGAAAACGTTTTTGAGCAAAAATTGGTTGAAAAGAGCACGCGGATTTTTCCCATATTTCTTTGTTGCGTGCATTTTTCTTTTCACACGCGTTCCCTATATTTCACAAAATGTCATTCCATTTTCTTTTGATCACGGAAAAGATTCTGTCGCGATTCTTCATATGATCCGAACGATGAGTCCAAAACTCATTGGGCCGTGGACGAGTATTCCAGGCGTCTTTTTTGGATCGGGATGGTACTACCTTCTTGCGCCGGCGTACGCAATTTCGAATGGAAATCCTGTATCAGCTATAGTCACAATGCAGATTCTTGTGCTGATTCAAATATTCATATTGTGGAAGTACTTTGGGAAAACCGAAGCGGTGATTTTGGGATCCGCACCATCGTGGATCATTATGTCCAAAAGCGCGTGGAATCCGTTTCCAATGTCGCTCATCACAATACTGTTTTTTCTTTTTCTACGACGAATAGACGCATATCCTCAGAAGCGAATGAACTATTTTCTTTTAGCCTTTATCGCATCGATGGGTTTTCATTTCAGCGCTGCGTTTGCCATTTTTTATCTGGCATTTTTACCAATCTTTCTTTTTTTTCGCAAGAAAATGCTTGATGCACAAAAAATAGGCGCTGTTATCCTCGGATTTTTCATTCCCTTTATTCCGCAACTCCTTTTTGAAGTTCGACATGACTTTTTGCAAACGCGTTCGGTAGTTGCCTACTTTTCTTCCACCTCGAAAGATGCGTTCAGTTTGTCGCGGTCATTGGATGTTTTTCGACAAATAACAGGTGAACTGAAGTTAGCGGTTTTCCCTGAACTTTTTTCTCGTTTCGATGTGCAAATCATGTTATACACAAAACTGCTCTTCGTGTTTATTTTTATTGGCGCGATGCTTTCAATTCTTCGCACGCGAATTGTTCCCTCATACTGGAGAGAGTACGCGATCTTTCTCTTTCTCCCAATATTTGGATATTTCTTTCTTCATTTCAATGTTTGGTATGTTATTTCGTTGCTTCCGGTCGTTGTGTTTCTTGTTGCAGATATGATCCGTACACTTCCGTGGTTTTTTTATGGAGTGTATCTTGTATTGATGATTACAACTCCAATTGCACATCTGCATCAATATCAGAAAATCGAAAAATATCGATTGTACGAGAGCCAAGAAATGCTCCCCGTCAAACTCCGTGCAATTGAGTGGATTCGCGAACGCGCAGGAACACTTCGATATCGGTCGTTTCATTACGTTCCAGATATCTACGATTATTCGTATCAGTACATATATTTGTGGCAGGCGATGCAAGGAAAACCTCTTCCGGTTGAGTTTTCATATAAACCGAACGAAACGGTCTATATTCCGGAAAAAGAAGAGTTGCTCCGTACGCTTCCTCAACAACAGGGAACCCCCGAACGCGTATTTTTTATTATCGAAAAACCAGGAGTTCAGCGATTTTTTGATGAATGGTGGGGGCAACAGCGGTACTCGAGAATTCTTTCAGAAGTTCAGATTAGTCCAGATATAAAAGTGATAGAAGCGAGTTCTATTGAAAGCGTTTTGTGGTAATGAGGCGTTCTTTTCAGCAAACTCTTTTTTTCTGTGTGATTGTCGTCGTATTGCTTGTCGTGTCACCATATCATCAATTGCTTTCAAACGAGATGATTGTCACAGATGATGCAGAACATCATTTGGGTCGAGTCGCGAACTATGTATTGGCATTACAAAATCAGCAAATTCCTCCGCGATGGGCACCACATCTTTTTTCTTCATATGGATATCCCACATTTCTTTTTGTGTATCATCTTCCGTATGCCGTCAGTTCTGTTTTGTACTCTGTTCTCGGATCGTCTCGCATTTCATTAACAGCAATATATCAGTCCACGTATCTTCTTTTTCTCATTTTTGGAGCCTCGGGAATGTGGATGCTTGTTCGAAGAAGAGGAGTTCCTTGGATGGGGGCGATTCTTTCTTCTCTTACGTATATCTTTGCTCCTTATACAATCCTGAATGTGTTGGGTCGCGGTGCATTTGGAGAGATGTCTTTTTTTGCTATTTTTCCATGGATGTTTTATTTTCTTGAAAAACTGCTTTTTGAAAAACAGCCACGACTCTCAACGATGTTTTTTTTGTATGGCACGTTGATTTTATTCCTCCTTTCCCATCAGCCAATGATTTTCGTGGTGTCGTTTCTTTTTGGACCGTACTTTTTCTATCAGGCAGTACAGAAGAAGCGCGTGCGATTACTCGTTTTTTTGGGAATTACCGCGATTTTTTCAACGTGCTGGTTTTGGATCCCGGCATTTGTTGAACGTCAGTACACTGAGTTTGAGGTACGAAGTCAGCGCATAGGATTTGTTGAGCAGTTTCCAGATACAGTACGTTTATTTATCACGGGTTGGAATACGCGGTTTCATGAGTTTGATACGAGAAAAAACGCGTATCTCGGATGGATCCCTCTTTTCCTCATGTTTATCATTCCGGTTCGCCTGAGACAAAAGAAATCTATTTTGGAATCGTACCTTTGGGGGTGTTTCTTTTTTTCTTTGTTTATGATGATGCCTGTTTCTGCATTTCTTTGGAACGTCCTTTCGTTTTTCCAATACCTCCAGTTTCCGTGGCGATTACTGTACATCGTACTGTTCTGTAGTTCTATTTTGGTGGGGATGATATATGCCGATTGGAAACGGGCACGTGTTGTATTAGGTGTGGGTATTATTATCGCTCTTCTTATTTCAACATCTATCAATCGTTCGATTCGCGGATACGCAACGGTGACTGATTATGATTGGTTTGAGTATACGGGAGTGGGAAGTTCTTTCGAAGAATTAACTCCTATTTGGATGTTGCAGTATACCAAGCGACATGTTCAAGATCGCGTGAGTTTTCGGTTTTCCGATTGTGTTCCATCAGATGCATTTGATTGTGAGCTTCAGTCGATTCCGTATGAAATCTCAGTTTGGGATGGGACACAAATGAAGTATCAATTTTCTCTTGACCGCGAAACATTTGTGATTCAACGAACTGCCTATTTTCCGGGTTGGGAGGTTTTTTCAAATAATCAACACATAGAGATTATCAACGACGATCATGAATATCCTGGGGTGATTGTATATCGTCTTCCCGCAGGGAAACACTTGGTATTTGCGCAGTTTACAGAACACACGCCCGCGAGATTTTGGGGAACCATTGCTTCTTTTGGAGGTATCCTGATCTTTTCTATCGGAATGATCATTTTTCGTCTTGCGACATCATCTCTTTTCTCGTATACTCGAACCTCAAAAGGAGAAACATGAGTGTCGTTTCATTATCAGTTTTGGTTCCTGCATATAACGAAGAAAAAACAATTCAGCGAGTGCTTGGACAACTTCTGGAAATTAGAAGAATTAAAGAAATCATTGTCATTGACGATTGCTCCACCGATTCAACCGCAAAAAAAGTTCGTTCTGTGAAATCCAAGAAAATCATCTATCTCAAACAAGAAAAAAATCAAGGGAAAGGGAAAGCAATTCAACGAGGATTGCGGAAAGTAACTGGCTCGCATGTATTAATTCAAGATGCGGATCTTGAATACAGTCCTTTTGATATACCCACACTGTTGGATCCAATTCTTTCAGGAAGAGCGGACATTGTGTTTGGTTCGCGATTTATCGGCGCGAGAACGAACATGTTTTATTGGCATTTTTTGGGAAACAAAATGTTGAATTTTATTATCAACATTCTTTTTGACACGATTCTTTCAGATATGGAAACGTGTTACAAAATCATACCAACAAAGATCATGCGCGAACTGCGGCTTGAAGAAAACGATTTTCGAATCGAACCGGAAATCACATGCAAGTTGTTGTTGCTTAAGAAAAAAATTATGGAAGTACCAATCTCATATGTTGGGAGAACATATGAAGAAGGAAAAAAGATCACGTGGAAAGACGGCATTTATGCGCTTCAAACAATTATTTCATTACGTATGAAAGGTTTTTCTGTATGATGTATCCACCCTTTTTTGAACCATTATTTCAGCGATTGCGCATTCAAAAAGTTCTTCCTCATATGAAGTGGGGAGGAGTGCATGTTGACGTTGGATGCGATGAGCCTTCGGTGTTTTTGAATGAAGTTGCTCCAAAAATGGAACGGTGTATTGGTCTGGATATTGTAATAAAAAATAAAAAAATTGGCAACATCACCTACATGAAACAGGATCTCCAAAAACGTATCGCACTGAAAGATAAAATCGCAGATACTGTGACCATGATGGCGGTGCTTGAACATATGAAGTATCCCGAGGATATTGTGAAGGAATGTTATCGTATCTTAAAAAAGGATGGAGTGTTATTAATCACGGTTCCTTCTCCAAAGAACGAACCGCTATTGGAGCTTTTTTCAAAAATTGGACTTGTTCGGCATGAAATGATTGAACAACACGAAAATTATTTTACCCCAGAAAGTCTTCAAACAATCTGCAAAAAGGTTGGATTTTCTTCAATTCAGGTTGAACTTTTTGAGTTTGGTTTAAATACCTTTGTAAAAGCGGTAAAATAACGCTGGCTCATGAAAAAATCGATTTTTGGAATTATTTTTGTTCTTGTGTTTATTTTTTCCCCAGCAATTTTTCAAGGGAAAATGTTGTATTACGGAGACAACTTGGCGTTGAGCATTCCAACCAAGGTGTACTTTGTGAATCAAGTTCGATCGGGCGAGTTCCCTTGGTGGAATCCGTACATTATGGGAGGGACGCCGTTTTTTGCCGATTTAAGTAACAGTTCGTTGTATCCTGCGACGGTTTTATTTTTTATTTTCTCTCCTGCTGTTGCATCAAATGCGTATATTTTTTTGCACATACTTTGGGGAGCCATGGGATTGTGGTATCTTCAGTTATTTTTTCACAGAAAACCACACGAGGCATTTCTTGGAATCCTCACGTGGATGATTTCGGGGACGCTGTTTTCTGTGATGAGTAACATGAGTATCCTCGCTTCTGTTTCGTGGATGCCGTGGATGATTTTTGTGATACTCAAAACAGAATTTTCAAGAAAAGCGTTCTTTTTGGTACCAGTAGTTCTCTTTTTCTCATTTATTTCTGGTCACCCACAACCATTTATTCTTTCGTGTATTTTTTCTGCTGTCTTTGTTTTTTCAAGATATTGGAAAAAACCAGAAGGAATACAAAAAGACGTTTTGATTTGGATGTTATCTGCAGTTCTTACAATTGGATTATTGGCATTGTATATTGGACCTTTTTTTGAACTCGCGTCGAACTCAACGAGAACGATGTTGTCGGTGAATCAACTTCTCGAAGGTTCGTTTCATCCGGCATTATGGATAAATTTGGGTATCCCGAATTTCTTTAGCAATCCATCGGTTGGGATGGCGTGGGGTCCAGAATGGGGCTCATTTAGACAGTCAAACGTATATGTTGGACTCGTTTCGTGTATTGCAGTAATCTGGTATCTTTTCTCAAAACGCAGGCGAGACCATCGTGATAAAACAATACTTTTTCTGATGATTTTTTCAATGGTTTTTGCTTCATTAGCATATCTTCCTTTTTCGAATATTTTTGTAACACATCTTCCATTTCTTAAAATCTTGCGCAACCCATCGGGATTTCTTTTGTTGTGGAGTCTGTGCGTTTCTCTTGTGGTGGGTCCGGCGATATCAGAAATAGCAGAACAGAAAAGTTTGGTGGCAAAGCTTCGTGTTGGTGTCACGTTTTTATTCGTGATAGTTCTGGGAATGAAGACGTCGATGCATGCGTGGTTTCCTGTCTTTTGGGAGTCGTTTGGACTTTCCACGCGCGTTCGAGGTTCATTTCACACATTTGATCGCGATTATGTTATTTTGTCTGCGATTCTTTACTCGGCAAGTATTGCTTTATTTTTTTTGAGTGTGCAACTTGTGCTGATTTCTCGAAAAAAAATACACTGGTTTTTTATCAGTATGGTGATGATCGGAGATCTTTTTTTCGCACATCGTCCGAACCTCTTTTTTGCACCAGCGTCGATTGTGAATAGTGAATCTCCTCAGGCAGAAGCATTGCAAAAAGTGATGGCGTCAGGAAATGGAGCGTTATTTCGAATTGCGTCCTCGACAGATTATCTTCCTTGGTCTGATCTATTCACTTATTTCTATAATGTTTCCGTTCGTCCTCCCTTTGCCGATTCGCGTTTTACACCAACAGAAGCGCAGAACTATGCGGAGTTACGGCAACGTGTTTCGCAGTTGAGCTCGGGATGGAATCAAACCTATCGGCTCGGCACGCCATTTGCGTACACAACTTTCATTTTGAAGGATGCGTATACGTATTGGGATGATAGCGAAGAGATATCGGTGAACACAGCGGGGAAAACCACGCTTTCGAATCTGAAACTTCGTGATCACGGTGTGCGATATTATCTCCTCGATCTTCTCATTTATCCAGAGTCCTATCTTTCTCAATTTCAATCACATCTTCGCTTGATCGAAAAAACGGATCAATATGCGATATTCGAGGATGAGCGGGCGAAACCGATTGTTCGCTCTAGAGACGAATCTGCGTCGATTTCTGAATTTAGATTGCGCACAAACTCATTTTCGTTTCTTGTTCATCCGCAGAAAGAAAAGCAAACGATATTTGTTGCGATGAACTGGTTTCCAGGATGGCAATATAGGGTAAACCGAGGAAATTGGCTTGTGCCTCGTCGAGTTGAGGGTGGAATGGAAATAGTGTTAGAACAAGAAGACGCAACAGAACTTGAATTTGAATATTTGCCGTCACATATATATCTTTATGCGTGGATCTCAATTGGAAGTTTGGGAATACTCGTGTTGTGGATTGGGACAACCCTCTGGGGGAACAACCTGATAAATGCGAAAAAGCGTATCAACACCATTCGTTGAGGTGATAGTGTGTTCGAGAAACTCAGATGAATCTTGCGGTTGATCGGTGACATAGACCACGCAGGCTTTTTTCATAAACGCATCTTGTCCTACCGAGAATCGCTGGAGTGCGCGCGCGTGTTTGAAGCCAGAACTTTCTTGATCGTTCCAGACCACCGTTGTTTGATATCGTGTTGGATCGATTTGGAAAAAATAGGCGTAGTACATCACCGGATCAGAAAAAGCGTGAACGATTTGAATTTCGTCTTGCGGATGCGTATCGCGAAGGTATTTGAACAGTTTGGTCACATGTGTATTCACAGCAAAGTCATATTTATCAAGATGAATTGTTAGATATGAGATAAAAAAGTGTATTCCATATACAAAAATACCGCCTATCAAAATGGCGTACATATGCGTTGAATATTTCCTGAAGATAGTGGATGCTTGCTCAATTCCGATCCCCATCAGTAAAAGTAAAAAAGGAAATGAAGGAGTTGCGCGAACTTTCTGTGGATCCCCCGCAAGAATCATCGGTAGAATCGAGATGAGAAGTCCCCCATAAATAAGAAATACAATCTTTTTTTGTTTCGGTGGGTGCATGATTCCGTAATAGAAAAAGGGAAGTAACACAAGAGAAAATAATCCATATCGACCGTCGTGGAGATAGGGGAGATAGCGATCTCCTTCTAGAAATAAGTATGAAGGAGAGATGAAGGTAACTGCGCGTTCAACAAGCGCCTTCCCAATAATGAAAGGTTCGTTCCACAAGATACGACAGAACCTTGAAGAAAAATGGAAAAAACAATAATTCTGAGATTCAAGCGATTGAGCTCCAATTCCTCGATCGTGTAAAATTCCGATTTGAGTGAAGCGCGCAGTTCCTTGAGAAGAAAAAAGAGTTGGAAGAATGGGTGCCATAAGAATGCATCCCACGATTCCCATCACCGCAAGTTCTCGATAGCGTTTTTGTAGAAGTAGAAAAAGCCCGAATGCGAGAAGGAAAAGCATTCCAACAACTCGATAGGCGATATAGAAATACCAAGAAAAAATCAAAAGTGAAACAAATACGATAAGAGATGTTATTTTCTTTTTTGTTATCGACTGAATTAAAAAAATAAGAGAGGTTGACCAGATTAAAAGTGCAAGATTCGATTCATAACCAAACCTACTGAGAATAATGGTCCAAGGTGACCACGCAACAACCGCCGACAACACAACAGCGGTAGCTTTTCGTACATGTATTGCTCGTGCAAGAAAATATGAAACAAGAATGAGGATTGATCCCGCAATTGCGGAAGGCATGCGGACTGCAACTGCAGAAAGACCAAAGAGTTGAATAAATGGAACAGTTGAGTACACCAATCCGGGAAGTTTTTGATCTCCAAAAGCTTCAAAGATCACCGGGAAACTTTTTCCGTGTTCGTCTTTCCCCGTCTTCAAAATGGAGTACGCATTGTATCCAAAGCTTACCTCGTCGACTAGAAGGCCTTCTGGAGAAGAACCGAGTCGATACATGCGGAGCGTAGTTCCAGAGATCAAAATACATACAAGAATGAGGATGAGTTTCCATGAGTTCCGCATGATCTATAGTATACCTGAATGGTACAATACTCGCATGATCTCTCATGTCATTGTGGTGTTACTTAATTTTCATCAAGATGATCTTACAAAAACCTGTCTCCAGACTCTTGCTCAAGCCTCTAAACTGCATCAAGATTCTATCAATATTCACACTGTTTTAGTTCAAGTTGAAGGTGATTCCGAGAAGAAAAATGACTGGACAGCGAAATTTTCTGACGTGACGGTGTTAAGCAGGAAAAATCTCGGATTTTCTGGTGGAAATAACGAAGCTATTCGATACATTCAAAAAAATCTCTCATATGATTTTGTGCTGTTGATGAACAATGACACCAGAATCGATCCAGAATGTGTATTTGAACTTGTTTCGTTTGCGCAAAAACAAAACACGCTGGGATTGTACTCACCAAAAATATATTTTGAGAGAAACGCGGAGTTTCACGAAGGATACACAGAACAAGAAAAAGGACATGTGATTTGGTATGCAGGTGGAGTTGTTGATAAGAAAACGATGCTTGCTTGGCATCGGGGTGTGGATGAGGTAGATCATGGTAATGCCCAAGTTCCACAAAAAACCGATTTTTGTACGGGGTGTTGTATGTTAATTCCAAAAGTAGTGATTGATCGTGTGGGTTTGCTGAATCAGGCGTACTTTTTATATTTAGAAGATCTTGAGTATTGTTTCCGCGTGCAAAAAGTGGGTGGCACCTGTTGGTATGTTCCTTCTGCAAAAATGTGGCATCTCAACGCAGGTTCAACAACAGGAAGTGGGTCGGAGCTTCATCAGTACTATCAAACAAGAAATCGCGTGTGGTTTGGATTACGATTTGGGTCATTGCGAGTAAAACTTGCTATGATAAAAGAAATGATACGATTGGTTCGATTTGGAACGACTGTGCAGAAGGAGGCGGTGCGAGATGCAGTTATCCTTCGAGGTGGAATGTGGAAAGGATCAAAATGAAAATTTCAGCGGTGGTTATCACAAAAAATGAAGAAAAAATGATTGCAAACTGCATTAACACATTGCGGTGGTGCGACGAAATAATTGTTGTTGATAACGGATCAAAAGATTTGACCGTGGATATCGCCGAACGTGAGGGGGCGGTTGTGGAGACGCTTCAAGATGGGTCATTTGCGGAGTTGAGAAACCGCGGAGCGGAGTTGGTGCAGTTTGATTGGATTTTGTACATTGATGCCGACGAGCGTGTCACCCCCCACCTTAAACATGAGATTTCGCGAGTTGTTCGAGCGCAAACATTCGATGCCTACATGATTCCTCGTCGCAATATTCATTACGGAGCGTGGATGCAGTTCGGTGGGTGGCAAGATGATACGGTGGTACGCCTTTTTCGAAAATCGGCATTACAGAAATGGGAAGGTTCAATTCATGAACACGCCGAGGTTATTGGTTCAACGGGCCTTTTGCATGAAGCGGTTGTTCACCTCACACATCGATCATTTATGGAAGGAATGCAGAAAACAATGGCGTGGACTTCGCTTGAAGCTTCATTGATGTTTGATGCCCATCATCCGAAAATGAAAAGTTGGCGATTCTTCCGCATCTTTTTTGGAGCGCTTTTTTATCGATATATTTGGAAAAAAGGGTGGAAAGATGGTGTGCGAGGATGCATTGAGTCTTTTACGCAAGCAATGAATCGATTTATTGTGTATGAACAACTGTGGGAACTACAACAGGAACCAACCCTCGAAAAAGAGTACGAAAAAATCGACGATGATATCGAAAGACTTTGGGAAAAGGAAGAGCAACGCGCATGATCTCAATTGTGATTCCAAACTTTAACGGAAAACACTTATTGGAAAAAAATCTTCCTCTTATTCTCGATGAACTTGGTGATAATGATGAAGTTGTTATTGTTGATGATGCTTCAACAGATGATTCTATTGCGTGGTTACGAAAAACATATCCAAAGATAATTGTGGTTGCACATCAAAAAAATCTTCAATTTGCGCAAAGCGTAAATGATGGCATTGCTCGTGCAAATAACGAGTTTTGTTTGCTTTTGAATTCTGATGTGTATCCTGTGAATAATGCGATTGTAAAACTGAAAAAGGATATTTCACAATTGTTTTCAGAAAAAGTTGCAACTGTTGGATTATTGGAACATCAAAAGAATGGCGATTTCGGGAGATCCACCGCTCGATTCGAACGAGGGATGTACCAACACTCAGCATCTCGACCAAACTCTGGAGTTACCGCGTGGGCTTCCGGCGGCAGCATGATTTTGCGAAAATCTTTGTGGGTAGAAATTGGCGGATTCGATCGTCTTTTTCGGCCGGCATACTGGGAGGATATTGATTTTTCCTATCGCGCGCTTGCGATGGGGTACGAGGTGCTATTTCGTTCTGAGTATGAGGTCTATCACGATCATGAGTCCACAAACGCAACGGTCTATGGAAACTGGAAAATTCAACTGTACTCTTTTAAAAATTCACTGCTCTTTTTTTGGAAAAATGTATGTCATACCAGTATTTCACTTTGGATTTCACACATTCTGTGGTTGCCGTATCATATTTTTATTGGTGGTTTGCGAACTCGCGGTGCTTTTTTTGCGGGATTTTTTCTCGCTCTTGCTCAGCTTCCCGAAGTAATTCGAGCGCGCTCATTTCAGAGCAAATGTGTGTTGCATGATGATGAAGTGATTCGAAAGATTCAAAATGACAATGCATAAACCAAGTTTTATTGTTTTTTTAGGCATACTTTTATTGGCTTCCATTTTGCGTTTCTATCAATTAGGAAACATTCCTCGGGGTATGAGTTGGGATGAGGTGGCTATTGGTTACAACGGATATGGAATTGCGACCGTGAGAAGGGATGAGTGGCTCAATCGACTTCCGATCACCTTCAAATCGTTTGGTGATTTTAAGGCGCCACTCGCGATTTATATCAATGCGCTTTTTACTTTGGTATTAGGATTAACGCCGTTTGCGGTACGGCTTCCCATGGCGATTGCTGGAGTGGTAACGGTTGGTGCGAGTTATAGAATTGCAAAAAAGCTGGGGTGGTCTGAACACGCGTCGTTGGCAACAATGGTGTTCGTGGCGCTTTCACCGATAAATATTCATTATTCGCGCATTGCATTCGAATCGGGTATTGCTGTTTCGTTGGTGTCACTTGCCGTTCTCAGTTTTTTACACGCAGGAGATGGTGTACGACAGCGCATTTTTTACCTTTTCAGCGGTTTTTTCTTTTCACTTTCTTTGTACGCGTACCACAGCACAAAACTATCAATTCCTTTTTTGTTGTTTCTACTTCTATGGTTTCGTTTCAAACAGATCAAAAAAGACTTTCTCATTATTCTGTTAGCGGTTTTTGTTTCAGGTATCGTTATGCTTCCACTTCTCAAAGAGTCTTTCTTTGGGATGGCGGGTGAACGATTCTACATGACTTCAGCTGTTGCTACGCGAGAAAGGTTGAAGCCACTTGGTGAAATCTTTTCGATTGTAACAACAAATCTTTTCGCACATCTTGATCCACAATTCTTGCTTTTTGGAAAAACCGATACGCTTCGACACGGCAACGGTGTATTTGGAATTTTAACTCCTTTAGAAGCGATTGCGTTTGTGATTGGTAGTTTTGCTTTGTTTCGTTCAACTCGCGATGTTCGGAAAACGGGAATATTTTTAGTAGGAGCAATTTTTATCATGTTGTTGCCAGCAATATTAAGTGTTGGTGTTCCGCACAGTAATCGTGCACATGGGATTGTGCCGTGGATGCAAATAATCGCTGGATTTGGGGTTGGACAACTTTTCCTCCTTTTTCGTAGAAAGAAACTTTTGTTGGGAGTGGTGGGTGTTTTACTTGTTGTCCAAACAGTCTATTTGTATTCCACATATCTCAAAATCTACTCATCGAATCCTGAAGCGCTTTCTTCGTTTCAGTATGGCTCGCTCGAGGCGGCGATGCTTGCAAAAAAATATGAAGCGGGATCCTCAAAGGTTGTGATGACCGATTCATTTGGACAACCATATATCTATGTTTTATTTGCAAAACGATTAACGCCCATGCAATGGCAACAGGGGGCGCTCGCGAACTACACCTTTCGAATCATTGATTGGGAACGAGAAAAAAATGAAAAAGGGGCGACGATTGTTGGAACTGCCGAAGAAATTCCTGCGGGAGCAAAAGAAATTGTTGAAGAATTCTCCGACGAATCTGGTCGCGTTATTCTTCGGGTTGCGAGGATTCCAGAATGAAACTGCGCGTTTTTCTATTGCTAGCTATTGCTTTATTGGCGCTTTTTCTTCGCGTATTTCAACTTTCACGATCCCCAGGTTCTTTGTATTGGGAAGAAACCGCACTTTTATATGATGCGCATTCAATTGCTGAAACAGGTAAGGATATGCATGGAAATCCGTTTCCGTTGATAGCATTTCCCTCATTTGGTGATTACAAACCTTCTTTATATTTTTACGCGATTACTCCTTTTGTAAAGATTTTCGGATTGCAAGAAATATCGGTGAAATTGCCATCGATTTTGGCAGGTGTTGGAATCGCAATCTTTGTTTTCTTGATTGTTGAACACCTATTTGGGTTGAAGACGGCCGGAATTGCAGGATTACTATCCGCGATCCAACCGTGGAGCGTGGGAGTTTCGCGCGTTGGATTTGAAACAAATCTTGCAACCTTTTTGATTTGTGTGGGAGTCTATTTTTTCCTCCGTGTGAAAAAACACACAAACGGATTATGGATTATTTTTGGAACGATCGCTTTTCTCTTGTCAATGTACACCTATCACAGCGCGCGCGTTGTCGCTCCGTTGTTGCTCGCACTATTTGGTTTTGAGTTCTTGCGAAATTGGAGAGTGTATTGGAAACCGATGTCGATTTCATTTTTGATCTTTTCCATTGGCGTTCTTCCGTTTATTATGAAATCTTCTTCTCCAGAATTATTACAACGAGCAAAAGAAACTTCGATTTTTTCCGATCTTTCTATAATTCAAAATAGTAATGCGATGCGCGATGCTTTTGGGAATACCGTTTTCGCGCGAATCGCGTATCATCGCTATTTCTTTTTTGCCCGTGAAGTGGCGATTCGATATACGCAAAACTTTTCGCTCAAGTTTTTGTTCGTTGAAGGGGATCAAAATACACGACATCAAACGGGTGAGTTTGGATTGTTGTACCATTGGGAATTATTGAGTGTTTTAGCGGGTGTATTTGCGATTTTTTCATACAAAAAAGCATCCGAACTAAAGCTACTCGGATGGATTGCAATCTCAGCGTTGCCCGCATCGCTCACCACGGTTACTCCTCACACGCTTCGTTTTCATTCAGCGAGTCCTGCTTTCGCCATTCTTTCTGCGATCGGGATTGTGTTTCTACTAGCAGGTGTTCAAAAGTTTCTTCCGCGAATTTTGTATTTCGGTGCATTTGTGGGCGTGATAATTGGAATCACGCTTGAGTTTTTTGTGTATTATCATTTTTTAATTATTCACTATCCTGGAATTGTTGCCCGAGATTTTCAGTACGGGTACAAAGATATGGTGCAGTATGTGTTTGAACACAAAGGATCGGGGCCGGCAGTGATTACTCGTGAACAGGGGAGACCGTCGGTGTATTATTTTGTGTTTAATGCGATTGATCCTGTTGAGGTACAAAAGAATGACACTATTGCGTTAAAAGATCAACAGGAAGTGCTCACTTTTCAGGATGTCTTTTTCCGTGATCCAAAGGGTGATGATCGGACGGCGCTCATCGCATCATCCAAGGATAAAGTGCCTGCGAATGCGATCATTGAACATGAGGTGTGGTTACCATCAGGTGAACCGATATGGATAATCTGGAGATATCAACAATGAATGCTCGAACTCACTTGATTATTCTTTTGTTCATTTTAGGAATTGCGTTTTTTATTCGTGTCCTAGGTTTAGGACAAATCCCGGTAGGGCAGTATGTCGATGAAATAGCGATAACGCTGGATTCGCATGTGATTGCTCAAACGGGAAAGGATATGCATGGTCGATCTTTTTTCTCTGCGATTATTCCGAGCTACGGTGATTATAAATTACCAGTGTATATTTGGTTTTCATCACTTACAACCTTATTTTTTGGAGCAGGTGCATTCGCAACACGACTTCCTTCCGCTATTGCAGGAACAACCACAGTTCTTCTTGTGTATTTGATCTCAAAACGAGTTTTTTCCTTGGTAAACATGAATGCGCAGTATGTTCGGGCGGTTTCCACGATTTCTGCGAGTGTCGTGGCTTTTTCTCCCTGGTCTTTTCTTTTCTCACGGACTGGTTTTGAAGGGCACCTTGCGCAAAGTATTGTGTTGCTTGGAATTTTATTCGCGTTACACGCTTCAAAGAAATGGTGGTACAGCTTTATTTCGGTTGGTTTTGGCGCTTTGGCAGTGTACACCTATTACTCGGTTCGTTTTGTGTTTCCAGTGTTGTTTTTGGGGGCGATTGGACTGCAGATAAACCGAATGAACTGGAAAAAAATACTTTTTACGGTTGGAGTTACTTCGCTGGCGGTGTTTTTTCTTTTGCTGATTCCCATGACAAAATCTGAATTTTACGCTCCATCGCAAACATTTCGATTATCCTCAAAAAACGTGCTACAGGATTTTTGGAAATATGTGGAATACTCAAACGAACTGCGTGAGGTCGAAGGATATCCGTTATGGGCGAATCTTTTTCATCATCGATTATTTTATTTAGCTCGCGCGCTCGCAATTAACTATTCAGGTCAGTTGGATCTTTCATATCTATTCTTCACTGGTGATCCGAATTTACGACATGGTACGGGGGTGCACGGAGTTTTCCTATGGCCGATGTTTCCAGCATTTTTTGCGGGGTGGTACGTGCTGTTTAAAAAACATTTCAAGATGGCAATCTATTTTTTATTATGGTGGCTTTTTGCGATTCTCCCCGCTTCTGTTCCTGTGGAGATTCCGCACGCGCTCCGGTCGTTGAACGCGTTTGGAATGTTGAGTATTGTTGTTTCTCTTGGTTTTTATGAACTGTATTTGTATGCGCAATCTCGAAAGTTTTTCCGAATTGGTTTCATGATTTGGATTGCGATTATTCTGTTCGTTCAAACATTGTTTTTCCTTGATTATGTGTATGCGTATCCTTCTCGATCTGCGAAGTGGTGGGCAGATGGAATGCAACAACTCGCGCGGTTTGTGGTAGAAAACGCGCAGACATACGACCGTGTGATTATTGCTGGTGATGAAAAAGCGTTTTTGTGGGTGTTGTCGGAAGGAAAGTATCCTGCTCAAGAAATTCAAAACATTCCCTCCGTCAAGTTTAGAAAACAGACATTTCGAAATATGAGTTTTGGGATTGAAGCGATGCGGGATGAAACATTGCGACAAGGATCTCTTTTATTTATTGGTTTGATTGATGAGCTTCCAAAAGGTACACATCATATGATTGATGGTATCGCAGATAAAGGAAGATATGGGTATATGACAAAGGAAGAACTTCAAGATGAAAAATAAATGGTTGTTGCTCATTACGATTCTTGGTTTTTTGATTCGGCTGGTGAATTTCCCTTTGCTGCCCGCAGAAATGAATCGTGATGAGTTGGCGTTGGGGTACAACGCGTACTCGATTTTGCAAACAGGTAAGGATGAGTATGGAAAATCTTTTCCAATCGTTTTTCGATCTTTTGGAGATTATAAGTTGCCAGTGTATGTGTATCTTCTCGCTCCATTTGTTCAGGCATTCGGAGTTACTGCGTTGGCAGTACGATTGCCTTCGTTTATTGCGGGGGTGTTACTGATTCCGGTTTTGTACTGGTTTGTTTTTTCGTTATTCCGAAATACATCTCGCGCAGTATGGTCGAGTGCAGTTTTGGCCTGTAGCCCATGGGCGATTTTTTATTCACATGTAGGATATGAGGCACATGTGGGTTTATTGTTGTTTGTATTGGGAATAACTCTTTTGTTAAAGAAGAAGGATTTGATAGGTGGGTTGATTCTCTTCTTGTCGGCAATGACCTACAACGCGCCTCTGTTAATTCTCCCGTTTTTAATCATAACTTTGTTTTTTTCAAAAAAAATATCAAAAAAATCTGTCGTAGTTGCAACTTTGGTTTTTCTTAGCGTCACGTTCATTACGTATCCCATTTCAAAAGGAAAATCTTCCATTTCATTTTTGGGCAATGCAGGATTTGAACAGATGCGACAGGATAAACGAATCGAAGCGGATACGGTTGTTGAGCGCGTCTATCTTAATCCCATCGTGTATTACCCTTCGCAAGTTTTATTGCGATTTGGATTATCTTTTTCTCCATCTTTTCTTGTGAGTCCGGGAGGGGCAAACCCTTGGCATCAGGTTTCTGGATATGCCCATCTTGGGGCACTGTATCCCGTGTTTATTTTTTCGATAGTGTTTTTTCTTGTTCGAAGGAAGGAATTTCTTCTTTTGATTTTGCTTAGTGTGAGTTTAATTCCCGCAGTTATCACGCTTGATGCCCCACATGCGACGAGGAGTCTGCTTTTTTTGCTTTTGTCGGGAGTAACGATGGGAGTTCTGATTTCAGAATCATCAATGCGGATGAAATATGTATTTGTTGGTCTTCTTGCGATATCTGCAGGAAGTTACGTGTACATATATGGTATTCGTATGAAAACTCCGCAGTATGAATGGAAAGTTGGAATTAGGCAGGCGATTCTTGAAGCTGAACAAATGAGACAACCCGAAGAAGTTATTTATCTTATTGATAGTCCAGAATATGCCTATGTGTATCCTTTGGTTATCACAGGATATTCCTCAAACGATTTTCGCAGAGAGGATGCATTTGTTGAAGCTTTTGGTCATTGGAGGATCGTTCAAACTTTAACTGAAATTCAAGGCAACGGGCTGATTGTTGAACCCTACTCCACGCCTACTCAGACGAAATATCGAGTGGTACGAAAGTGAGTTTGTACAGTTTCCATGATTCGTTGTGATATGTGTTTGGATATGTTTTCACTATCTCAGAAGAAAGTGTTGAAGATATGGTGGGCGCATGTTGCGACAAAATATACACAACGCTGTCGATTTGAGGAAAGTGTTCTTGAATTTTTTCTGGAGAAGTAAAAAGATGATCCACATCTTCATGAAAAAAGAAATTATTGAGTTGTAAAAACTGTGTGAATTGTGTTTGTTCGTTGCGCTTGGCGTCTCTCTGCAAAATTAGCGGATCGAGTTGAGTGTAAAACGCATATGAAATATACGATCCAGATGCCAGTTTTGAAATAAACATCGGGGGATGATTCTTTTTGTTGTTTATCTCTTCAAGATCCAGCATCGCTGTGGAAAAAGAAGGAAGCCAGACTCCATCGAGGAGATGTGTATACATCATAAAATACGAATGAATGAAAAGTGCCGTTGAAATGAATATTAAAGCCAAAACTCCCATCGCAATCTTTTTATAATGAACAACGAGATAATACATTCCAAGGCCCGCATACACGTCAAGTATAGTTGCAAACTCGAACAATCGATTGATGCTAGGAGTGTTTTTTGTTAATCCGTGTGCGAGCGCTGATGTAAGAAGTATCGTAAATAAAAGAAGACCAGCGGGAGTGTTTCTACGCGTGTATGCGACAAGACCAATAACGATTAATGGGAAAAAAAGAAGCTGAATATTCCCAAGTTGGAGTTTTTCAAGATTATGCCATTGATTATCATCTCCAGAAATAAAGAGAAAGGTTGGATCAAAGGCGGTGAGATAGCTTTTTAGAAATGAAAATTGATATTGAGAAATACTGTTTGTAAACATTTTAATACGCAATTCGGGGGTGTTTTTTGAGCGAAGGAACAAAATCTTTTCATCAACTTCTTGTTTTGATGACTCTGTGAACACGAACGAATTTTCTCTTGATCTATTTATTCCAGAAAACGCAAAGTACATTACAACCGAAGAAATTCCAATCAAGAATACAAAGACGAGATAGATTAAAATCTGTTTTGCTTGAACTTTTTTTGAGAGAAGAATGTTGTACGCGATACCGCTCACGGCGAGTGGAATTCCAATTACAAGTGAGGAATTATAAGAAAAGAACGAGGTGATTAACGAAACATACGCGACAATCAACCATTTTTTGTTTGTTTGTGACCGAAGTAGTGAAAAGAGAAACAAAAGCATGAGCGGAAGTTGAAGAACGGGCTCATAAATATTGCGAGATCCATGAATGTGCCAGTAGTCCATCGCAAAAAAAAGCGACGAGAAGACTGCGATTTTCCTTCGTTTAAAAAGCTCCAATACGAAGATGTACACAAACACCACCGTGATTGATCCAATTATTGCGGTAGGTAGGCGAGATGCAAAAGGAGTTAATCCAAACATGGCGATACTTGGAACAGTGAGATAGATCATTCCAGGTAATTTGTACTCTCCGAAAGCTTTAAAACTAAGTGGAAAAGGCACCCCATACTCGTCCTTCCCCGTTTTCAAGATAGAGTACGCGTTATACGCAATGGAAAGTTCATCGCGGTGCATCGCGCTTGGAACGGATCCTAACTGAAAGACACGGATAAAAAGCGCGAAGAAAAAAATAAGCAGGATGTGCCAATGGCCTCGAAGGATTCGCGTGATTCCATTCATCAATATATCCTATCACAGGATGATACAATGGAGGCATGCTTTCTGTTGCTCTGGCTGTTCGAAACGAGGAAAAAAACATTGGTGATTGTCTTCATTCGATACAAGCGATTGCGGATGAAATTGTGGTTGTTGATTCGGGAAGCGATGATCGAACCGTCGAGATCGCAAAAAAATTTGATGCGATTGTGGTTCACGCAAACCATGACCCAATGTTTCATAAACAGAAACAACTCGCACTCGAAACATGTACGAATGATTGGATTTTACAGCTTGATGCAGATGAGCGTGTAACTCCCGCCCTTGTGCAACAAATCAAAGATGTAATTTCAGGAAAAACGATTACGATCTCAAACAAAGATCAAAAACTATTTGATCGTCATTTTCAAGCGGTGATAAAAAGTGATCCAGAAGTTTCTCAACAAAATGGGCCGGTTCGCGGATATTGTATTCCTCGGAAAAACTATTTCTTAGGTGGATATCTTCTTCATGCGGGTGTTTATCCAGACGGGGTTATTCGATTGGTTCAAAAAAAATACGCACATTTCCCATGTAAATCAGTGCACGAACAGATTCAGATTGATGGAGCTGTTGCGTGGTTGTCGGCGCCACTTCTTCATCTGAGCGATCCCACATTTGCTCGATATCTTGATCGCGCCGATCGTTACACCACGCAGACGGCGCAACACTGGATTAAAAGTGGTATGTGTTTGGGAATCTTGAACACGGTGAATTTTATGTTTGTCAAACCGGTTGTTGTTTTTCTCTTATTGTTTATTCGACATAAAGGATTTCTTGATGGATTTCGAGGATTTGTGTGGTCTCTTTTTTCGGGATTGCATTACGCAATTGCGTATATGAAGGTGATTGAACATCATCTCAAAAAAGATGTTGAAAAGGATAAAACGTGAACGAAAAACTGGTAGCCCTTTTGCCACTTCTGGGATGGTTTTACCTGTCTCTTTTTGTCATAGCCAGTATTGCGTTTGTGTTTCGCAAATATCGAAACATAATTCATGTCGGTGTTCTTACGATTACAATGATATGTTCAAGTTATCTTATCGGACTATCATTTTTTGAAGAGCTTGGGTTATACGAGGAATCAGTAAAATCTTTGCGAGATACCGCGTTGAGCAAACGCGAGCATGAGTCGGGAAGTTATTATCATCTGTATCACGATCAAATCCGAGGGAGTCTCCCTGCATCAGCAACGATTCAAATCCAAGGATTATCGACGAAAGAGATGTATTTTGCACGCATGTACGCATATCCTGTGGGGATCGATCCGGTCGCAACCGTCTCATCGCGAAAAGGGGAGTACGCACTCGTTTTTAATCAAGAACTGCACACATATCCAAGAACACGTTCAGTTGCTGTAATTGACTCGCGTACAATTGTTTATTTTTTGAAAGACGATGAATGAATCTATTTGAACATGTTGTGAACTGGTTTTTCGCAGGAATCTTGACGTGGTTCATGTGGTGGAATGTTGGATATGCGTTAATAAGGCTTTTAAAAGAAACGCTCACCTCGAATTCTTTTTTTGAAAAACTCGGACTGCCGATCATTTTGGGTGCGATCTATGCCACCCTGCTTCAAACAGTTTTTGCTTTTTTTCAGTTTTCTATCTTCTATTCACTTATTCTTCTCCATCTTTTTGCAATTGCTCAGACATTTGTGTTGTTGAGAAAAAACTGGACTCGATACGTTTCTCGAATATATAACTTTCGTTTTTCATTCGTACTCCTTTTATTGATTCCGTTTTTTGTTACGTTATTTTTGTTTGGATCAAGAAGTTATTCACGCTCGATTTATGCTTGGGACGCAATCGCTTTTTGGTTACCAAAAACGTATGTATTGGCATATGACCAAGTGATCCAACCAAACTCATTTGAGCGATTCAACCACCCCGAGTATCCTCTTTTTCTACCCATGTTGGGGGCGGATGCGTTTCTCATTACGGGAACGCACAACGAGATGGCTCTCAAAGTGAGTACGTTTGGATTTTCAGTTGCGTTTATTTGTGCGGTGGTGGGTTTTTTCTTTCGCACAACTCCCAAAAAATATGCGCTGTTTTTCAGCGCACTGCTTTGCTCCTTGTTTATTTTTCGAGAGCATATTTCTGGCGAGTATGTCGGAACGTCCGATGTTTTTGTTGGAATCTCGATCGCGACGGGGACGATGCTTTGGTTGGAGGGGAAACGTACACTCGCACATTGGTTTTGGGTGGGTGCGCCTTGGGCAAAATCTGAGGGGTTGGTGTGGTATCTTTCAACAGCGGGGATGAGTTTTTTGCTCGCGCCGAAGAAATTTGCACGATTAATCATTCCAACATTTTTTGCAACTGTTTGGATATTGTTTACAAAAGTTGTTGGTATGAGTAGTCAGTATTTCAAGTTTTCAGAACTGTATTCGCGACCTTGGATTGAGTACGCCGTGTACAGCGTTCACGCATTTCGAGAAGAGTTTCGCAATATTCAAAAATGGAATCTTACTTTCTATATTTTCTTTTTACAGTGCATCTTTCATGTCAAACAGATGATGAGCTCGCGATTTTTCCCACTGATCACTGCTTTTGTCGTTCAACTGGTGGTGTATATGATTATTTTCACCATTGCGCCTGAAGAACAGGCGACCTTTATCGCCGCAGCGATCTCGCGTTTAAGTTTACATCTTGCGCCTATGCTCATCGTTGTGTCAGGATACATGATACGAAAGGAATCATGAAAACACCATCAATATCGGTCGTTCTGCCCTGTTTAAATGAGGAGGAAACACTTGGAGCTTCTGTTAAAAAGGCGTTAGAGGGAATCCGAGCCTGCGGAGTTGAGGGGGAGGTGGTTGTTGCAGATAACGGTTCACACGATCGTTCGATTCAAATTGCAAAAGAAAGCGGAGCGAGAGTCATCGAAGTGAAGAGAAAGGGGTATGGTTCAGCGTTAATGGCGGGGTTTCAGGAAGCCAAAGGCTCTATTTTTGTGATGGGCGACTCGGATGACACCTATGATTTTCGTGAGATTCCGCAATTTTATTCCCATATTCAAAACGGTTATGATTTTGTGAGCGGTAATCGATTAATGGGGGACATCGATCCTTTAGCGATGCCTTGGGTTCATCGATATGTTGGAGTACCAGTACTTACACTACTTCTCAACATCTTTTTTTGGACGCCTATTCGTGATGGGCATTGTGGTCTTCGCATGTTTACGCGCGATGCATACAAAAAAATGAATCTCCAGTATACGGGAATGGAGTACGCTTCAGAAATGTTGATGAAAGCGAGTCTAGTCGGCCTTCGCATGAAAGAGATTCCCATTTCATACGGGCAGAGACATAACAAATCGTACTCGAAATTAAATACGTATCGGGATGGATTCCGCCATCTCCGATTGATTTTGAAGTTTGCGGGACATAAGTTTTTTGGAACATCACTATCACCATGATTACTGTCTCTTTTGGGCATGATAGAAATAAAAACGCCAACACCTTTCGCGGTATTGGAATGTATTCTACGCAGTTGCAACACGCACTCTCAAAAATGCCCAATGTGAGCGTTTCAGAAAACAATCCCGATCTTGTTCACTATCCTTTTTTTGATCTTTTTTTTCACACACTACCATTACAAAAAAAGAAACCAACCGTTGTTACAATTCACGATGTTATTCCTTTTGTTTATCCAAATGCATATCCAGTTGGAATACGTGGATATATTTCTCATATTTTTCAACGTCTTTCGCTTAACTCGGTAAAAATGATTTTAACTGACTCAGAATGTTCGAAACGAGATATTCAAAAATATCTTCATGTGCCAAAAGAAAAAATAGTTGTTACATATCTAGCAGGAAATCCAGAGCTACAAAAGATTCAAGATGATTCTCAACTCAAAGAAATACAAGAAAAATATTACCTTCCTAGTACCTATATTCTGTATGTTGGGGACATGAACTACAATAAAAATCTCCTTTCACTTCTAGGATCGGTAGCGCTACTGTCAAAGGAAGTGCACGCTGTGCTTGTGGGTCGATCGCTGATGAACACCTCAATTCCTGAAGGTCGCGCGCTTCACGAAGAAATTCAACGACTGCATCTAGAAAATCGCGTACATATTTTGTCAAACATTCCCCACGCACCAGCTTCGATTCTTTCCTCAATCTATTCTATGGCGAGTTGTTATGTTCAGCCTTCGCTGTATGAAGGGTTTGGTCTTTCTGTTCTTGATGCAATGCAGTGCGAAGTTCCTGTCGTGAGTACGAGCGGAGGATCGCTCCCAGAGGTCGGTGGTGACGCGGTTGTCTATGCGGATTCCCCTTCTGCAGATGATTTGGCACGAGCGATTCAAACCGTCTTTGATTTTACTCCTACACAAAAGCAACGCCTTATCGAACAAGGAAAACAAAATCTCAAACGCTTTAGTTGGGAGAAGTGTGCGTTAGAAACCTTAGAGGTATACAAGTCATGTTTAGAATAAGATTTGTTTTGATTTCAATCATGCTTTTTCTAAGTTTGCGAGCTTTTTTACTTCCACTGTTGGGTGAAGGAGTAGTTCAAACACACGATGGAGAAAATCATCTCGCACGATTTGCGCAGTACTATCTTGCTTTGCGACAGGGGCAGTTTCCTCCGCGCGTTGCTCCGTATATGATGGGTGGATACGGTTACCCTGTATTTAACTATAACTATCCACTGCCGAATATCTTAGCTATTCCTTTCACAAGTTTTGATATTTCTATTGAGTTCACGTTTAAATTATTGATGTTTGTGTCAATTGTTTTTGGTGCTCGAGGTGTATTTGTTTTCTTTCGACAGCACACCACAAAAGAAGTTGCGAGTTTTGGTGTGTTGAGTTTTATTTTAGCTCCATTTTTATACTCAGACTTTTTTGCTCGCGGAGTCATTGGCGAAATGATGGCATATGCGATTTTTCCTCATCTTTTTCTTTCATTTGATCTTTTCTTAAAAAAGCAAACTGTTGCACGATTTTTGTATGTTCACGCGATGGTTCTTTCTCTCCTCTTATCGCATAACATTTTTGTTTTATATCTTGTTCCTTTATTTGCTGCGTATTGGATTGTGCGAATGTATCAAGCGAAATGGAATGCGTTTTTCCTATACGCAATTCCATATCTACTTGCTGGACTAAGCGCGTGTTTCTTTTGGATTCCCGCCATGTTTGAACAGGGGTTTGTGGTGATGAAGTACGTCAATCTTACCCAATTTTACTCAAGTCATTTTCCCACAATGCTTCAGTTGTTTTCTTCCCCATTTGATCGAGGGTTTTCATATGAAGGCCCCGTCGATGCACTTTCGTTTTCGCTTGGATTGCTGACCATCGTTTCAATACCCCTGTTTTTTGCTCAGCTCGTGTTTATGCGTAACAACAAAAAACCGTATTTTTCAATTTTTGTACTGTCTCTGTTGATTCTTTTTTTGATGCAACCCATTTCACTTTTTATTTGGAAAGCGTTTCCACTACTGCAGTTCACGCAGTTTCCTTGGAGATTAATTGGCATTTTTGCTTTATGTTTTCTTCCTTTGCAAGTGATGGTGTATCACAAAGCATCCTCAAACTTGAAATTGTTCCTTCTGGGGGTGAGTTTTTTAATGGTCCTTTCGCTCACTCGCATTCAAAACTTACCACGGATACATCACAATAATGCGTATTATTTTTCTTTTGCGGAAACATCAACCGTTCAACATGAAAATCAACCTGTAACATTAACCGAGGTTCCCCAAGATCTGAGTTCTCAATATCCAATTTTGAAAAGTGGAGAAGTCCTTGAAATAAAAAAATGGAATGGTTCTTACCATCGATATACCGTTCGTATGTTTGAAGATGGTTTGGTCACCGAACCAACCGCCTTTTTTCATGGATGGGAAACAAAAATAAATGGGAAAAAGATTGAAATTGAGCATCAAAAGTCTGGTGGCTTAATTTCATTTTCTGTTCCAGTAGGGGAACATGAGATAGAATCGAGATTTACTCAAAATACGCCCGCACGTTTGATTGGAAATAGTCTTTCTGTCATTGGTGTTATTGGGGTGGGAATCTTTTCAATTTGTATTAAGAAAAAATATGCGTAAACTTTTAATTGTTGCTGGCATGGTTGTTCTTTGGCGGGTGTTTTTACAGTCGGGCGAGTTTCTGGGACAATATTTAGGTGAGTATCACCCGAGTTTTCCATATGTTGAGGTAATTTCAACGTATGGACCTCGATCTGTGAATGCGTGGTCTGGATTTGATGGTGTGCATTATCTTTCCATCGCAACCAATGGATATTTTGGAACAGGACTTGTTCAGGCGTTCTTTCCTTTATTTCCGCTTTTATTGAAGGTAGCGGTGGGTTTGTCAATAAATCCAGTGATTTTTGGACAAGTAATGTCTTTAATGTTTTTTATTGTGGGTCTGACGATTTTATTAAAGTACACAGAGATGGATCACTCGTTGATTAATCTCGTTCCAATTCTGGTATTCCCCACCGCCTTCTTTTTCGCCGCCGTATATACAGAATCGCTGTTTTTTCTGCTGATGGTTTCCGCGTTTTATCTTGTAAAAAAAGAAAACTGGTTATTGGCGGGTTTGATACTTGCATTGGGATCGGCAACAAGATTAGTCGGTGTTTTTGGAATACTCGCAGCGCTTTCGGTTCCATGGCTTTCTCTCGCGAAACGTCATTTTCATTCACTTTTTTCTTCCTCAAAAAAAATTGCGATTGGATTTTTGGGAATTGGATCATATATGGCTTACTTATGGTATCGCTATCAAGATCCTTTGCTCTTTTTTCATGTTCAAGCGGATTTCAATGCGGGACGACAAGAATCACTTATTCTTTTTCCTCAAGTAGTATACCGCTACCTAAATATGATTTGGAATGCTTCTTCATTTTCTTGGGCGATGTACGCCACAATTCAGGAGTTTGTGATTACCATGGGAGTGTTGTGTATTTTGCTTTTCATGACTTTCACAAAACGATATCGGACGTCGATCGAGTATCTTCTTTTTTCTTGGTTTTGTTTTTTATTGCCACCACTTACGGGAACATTTCAAAGCATGCCAAGATACGTTTTGACGGTTTTTCCAATCTTTTTCTTTTTCGCGCGTCTTCGTGTAACACATCCAAAGATTTGGGTGGGAACGATAATCGCAATGATTCCGTTTTTATTTCTCAACACCGCACTTTTCCTACACGGAGTTTGGGTGGCGTGAGTTTTTAATTTGTGCAACAATGAACAAAGAAATAGGAGATGTGATATGAATATTTTGCTCACTGGTGGATCGGGATTTCTTGGGAAAAAATTGGGAGTTGCGTTGATGCAAGCAGGTCATCGTGTGCACAATTTGGATGTGAAACCGTGTGCACTATTTCCTACAACTCAGGTCGACATTTTGGATCAATTCTCGATTTTACCGTACTTTCATGAAGTTGATGCCGTTTTTCATCTCGCAAGCTATATTGAGGCGGGAGAATCAGTAGAAAAACCAGAAAAATATATCAAAAATAACATTTTGGGAACACTTTCGGTGTTGGAAGCGATGCGTCGTTCTGGTGTCAAAAAGTTTTTGTTTAGTTCGAGTGCGGCCGTTTATGGCGAACCGATTCGGGTTCCAATCAAGGAAGACGATCGAACGATACCAATCAATCCATATGGCATGACAAAATTAGCGATGGAAGGTCTTGTGTCCTCGTATGTTGCATCGTATGGAATGACTGGTGTGGCATTACGATATTTTAATCTCTACGGACCGGGCGAGGATCACGAACCAGAAACGCACGCGATTCCCCGTTTTATTTCTCAAATTATGCAAGACAAAGAGGTGACGGTTTGGGGTGAGGGATTGAATTTGCGCGACTATATTTATATTGATGACGTTGTTCGCGCACACCTTCTCGCGTTGGAGTTGCAGGATGGATATCAATATATGAATCTTTCTGGACAGCGTTCGACCTCGGTGATCGATGTTATTCACCTGTTAGAGAAGATCCTTGGAAAACAAGCAAATATTCGCTTTTTCCCTCCGCGACCAGGTGATCCAATGGAGCTGTATGCTGATTCCTCAAAGGCAGGAAAAGTGCTTGGGTGGCAGGCAGAGGTAGGAATTGAAGAAGGATTACGGAAGACGGTCGACTGGTTTATGCGTGGAAAGTAACCCTTTTTTCATAAATTGATATTCTGTAAATTGTGCAGTTGAAAGCGTGAAAATCGGCATGAGCGGAATAAGATAGAAATCGTTTGATGCTCCAAGACTTAAAAAGGCAAGTGAGAATGCAACTTGAATGTGCATGAGCGCTTGTATGTTGAGTTTTCTCTCGTGCAGTAATCGCACACAATTGCATAAAAATCCAATAAAGACTATTGGCCAGATTATCGAATATGAATCGTACGAAACAAATGCCTGTTTATCTGCCCACCATTGCGGATGTTTTCCAAACAAGATTGTCGAAAAGATATATCCTTTCGGACTGTCGGTTTTGCCCATAAACCAGGAAAGCCTCCATCGCTCAAACTGAAGATATTGAATGAATGTGAGATCTTTCGAGAAGGCGCCCAGATATGTTGTCAGATACGTTGTGAGTGCAAAAAATGAGATCAAAACAGCAAATAAAATGCGTTTCTTTAGGACAAATAGGGTAATTAATCCAACAAAAGTGATCGAGATTGGTATGGGATACTTCGTTGAAAACAAAAGTCCTGCGACAATTCCGATAAGAATGGCATATCGAGCGCGTGCAGTATTTAGTAACCGTTGAAGTAAAACGAGGCAAAGCAACATTTCCATTGCAAGGGGAACGTCGAGCATAGGTTTTGTTACAAATCGATGTGTGAGTGGGTTGAGGAAAAAAACGAGAAGTGCGAGTGATTGTAAAACTGGATGACGAATACCAATTCGAACCAGCAAATAAAACGAGATTGACCATATGATAAACGATATTGCGATAACGATAGTTGGGGTCCCAAAATATTTCTGAGATAGACCAAACAAGTATTTGAAAAAGGGTGGATGTTCAAAATTGATTTGAAGCGGACTAACTCCCTTTATATACTCGTTGCCAGCGTGCATGTAGACAATTTCATCCGAAATCTCCCTATCCCCTCCTGCGCCCCCCAGCACATACTTTGATTGATTGAACTGTCCTGCGAGCTCAGTTGGATCAACTTTAGTTACGAGTGAATTCCAATGCAAAGCGAGAGAAAGACATAGTCCCAAAATCGTGATGAGTTGTGGAAGAATCTTCATGTATGAAGTATACCGCGATGAACAATCGAGTTATACTACAAAAGTGAAAAAGCGAGTTGTGTATTTTCTTCTGATATGTGCTGTTGTGATCGTGGGCTTTTTTCTCCGAATCTACCCATCTTTATCAACAATCGCATTTCCCTACGATCAAACTCGTGATCTTTTGTTTATCAAACAATCAATTCAGGAAAAAAACCTATTCATTCTTGGCCCTGTAACGGATATTACCGGTGTCCACCATGGTCCGATCTTTTATTATTACTTAACTTTTGTCTATGGAATTTCTCGCTACTCACCCGAGTTTGCTGTTTTGTTTATGAGTGGAGTATTCGCTATCATGAATATTGTTGTTGCAATCGTTTTCGACCGCATGCACGCACGTCGAATAGGTTTTCTTTTTACAGTATTGTTTAGTTTTTCGTACGAAATGTACGCATATGCAAGATGGATAAGTAATCCTGTCTTGGTTATTCCGTTATGGATGCTCTTTCTTATTTTTTCAATTCGATATTTTCGATTATTTTCGTATAAAACGCTGTTTGTTCTTGGGTGTTTAGCAGGACTTATGATGCAAGCGCAACTCTTGATGGGGTATATGATGCTTACTGGACTGTATTTTGTTTTTCGAGCCCCACGTAAAACGAGATTTTTTTCTATCGTTGTTTGGATTGGTGGATTCTTCTTTGGTTCCTTGCCTATTTTTCTATCAGAGTTTTTATTCCGATTTCAAGCGATGAAAGGTCTTATTCAGTTTGCAACGCAAAATCATAGTGTCGTTCCATTGGTGACAATGCTTGAACGTGTACTCAGCGCATTAAATATCAGCATACAAAACTCAGTTTTTCTTCAACTTCAAACGAAAAATATTGGTGTTCTTTTTCTCATTCTGATTGGAGTTCTGGCATATCTGACTTCAAAAAAAGAAAAACATTTTCGATATGCTGTTGAGTTGTGTCTTGTATCGATTGTGCTGTTTCTCCCCATCTTTTTAACAGGAAAATCTCCAATTAACTTTTTCTTTATTGCTTTGAATATTCCAGTATTTTTTCTAGTTGCGTTTGCTTTTTCAAAGATACGTCATGTAATGATTTTGTTTTTTCTTTGCGGGTTTATCATAACTACTCAACTGTGGACAATCTTTGAGCAGGCTTCAGTTCCGTACGTATTTATTCAGCAAAACGTAACATTGTCGGAGCGAGATGAAATTGTTTCGTTTATTCATTCACGAAATGGAAACAAACCATTTTCAGTCTCGGTGTTTGGTACGCCGTTTGGAGTAAAAACAACATGGAGTTATTATTTTCTTCGTCATGCCACAAACTATAATTCAGAACTGCCTATTTGGTTCGGCCCGTACGCGAAGGGGTATGTTGGAGAAAGCATACTACTGAGCAGCGATCACCCCGCACAGATTCACGTTGTGATTTACGAACCTTCTTTTTCAATTGATGCAATATTAAAGGATCAGTTTGGTGTTCAACAGGATGAAGCTACTATGTTAGTTTCGCGATATGAAATTCGCTCACATATTATTGAGTTTCGTGAGCCGAAACAACAACCATAATTGAATCAGAAATTTGGTATCTTCCGATTATCCTCGTATTTTGTTGCATTTCGTTTGTCCATGCCTGAATTCGAGGGTTTGTGATGTCTTCAATAATGGTAAATACGAGTTCTTCCCGCATTTTTATTTCTTCTTTTTTCCATGGATTGTATGCGCGATCGTTCCAGTTATACGTGTAGGTTGAAGGCATTTGCAGCCCGTTTTCCGCAAGATATTCATACAGGTATTGATATGTATAGTCGTACTGTTCTGGGACAAAATGAATTGAGTCAAAAGGAGTGTTGTGCGCGTATTCGTAAATGAACTGCGCCGCTTTCAATTTTGAATCTAGAAGTGCTGTGGATTGCTCGCTCATCTGTCGATAAGTGATGTATGAAAAAGGAACCTGGATTAGTGATAGAAAAATAAGGATTGTAGAAATAAAGAAAATGCATTTTCGACAAACGATGCGAATAGATCGGGCAAAGATAAAGATCGAGATTGGCATTGCTCCAATCAAATAGTACGACTTGCAAGGAAAAACAAGATAGATCAACACCATCCCTATGAGAAGTGTTTGCAGAAGTAGGAGAATGCGATCGCGCTTTATTATGGAAACAACGAAAGAAAAAGAAAAAAAGACAATCCCAAGCAAAATCCAGTGTTGATGAAGAGGAGAAATTGATGCCCCAATCTTTTCAAATGCAAATGACCCGACCTCTAAAATCCTACCAGTAATCGATTGGTTGTTTTGACTTAGAACCTTAGCACTTTCATTATAAGTAGCGATGAACTTGAGGATGTTTTGTGTTTGAATCCATCCGTGTTTCAGTTCAAAAAGAAAAAAAGGAATCCAAGTACTTGCAAAGGAACTGAGGAATCCAATAACAGCCTTAATATTCATGCTCTTTCGAAAAAACAGAATTGCAACGAAAATCAAAGAAACAAAAAACGGAACTCCAAATGCGGATTGGGTGTGAAAAAGAAGCCCCGAAAGGATTCCAATCGCCACACTTTTTATAACCGTTATCTTTTGCGATTTTGTAAGCAAAATAAGTAGTGGAAATACGAGTAGCGGCGTCATATATGGAGTCCATGCTGACTGTTGGCTTCCAATGATTCCCGCAGATGTTGCAAAAAGCACCGCTTCAAATCTAAAGCGAGTTTTCCACGCATACCAGATCAAGAAAAAAACGACAATGGAAACAAATATCGGTCCTGCGATTGGATGCCATCGCAACAGAACAAAAACGGGAGATGCGAGATAGTAGTATGCAGGCCCATTAAACACGCCATCAATGCTCGTGATAGCTCCGGTGAGAACGGGATTTTTTTCTTGGATCATCCAGTGCATGGCGAGCGCATCTTTCGCGTGATCGTATTGGAAGGGAAAATATGTGGGGAAAATAGGCACAAGGCGAACCGTTCCCGCGAGAAGAAGTAACAGTAGAAGTCCCATTAGTGATTGAACCTGTTTTTGCATCATGTTATTTTCTCACAAAGACGCCATTTTCAAGATGGGAATATTGTTGGGTGAGTTGAGATAGTAAAGATAAATCAAAATACGTTTCACAGCTCGTGATTGGATCACATTCGTCAAACACAATATAGTCTGGATTTTTATTTTCGAGT
The DNA here is from genome assembly GCA_003487265.1 of Minisyncoccota bacterium. Classification (GTDB taxonomy): domain Bacteria; phylum Patescibacteriota; class Microgenomatia; order UBA1400; family UBA12028; genus UBA12472. The sequence goes on along the minus strand of DNEP01000013.1, from coordinate 121,955 downwards.
TCTTGATAGATTTGTGTTCTCATTTCAGGAACTTTCGCGAACCATGGGTAGTAATACATGTATTTTGTTGATGGAAGTCGTTCGCTGAGCCGATAGATAATTGTGTTTCCACTAAGCACAAGCAAAGATCCTGCGGGTTTTTCGCGAAGTGTTTGAATGGTTTTACTTGATGATGAAACAATAGGCGCGTGCTGAGATAGCACCGTTTCAAATTCTTGCCTGATGGAAGTGATGTACAGAAGTGCAAACCATGAGAGTAGGATATGTCGTATGTGTTTGTGAATATTTGGGCGAAATAAATAAACTAGAACAGAAAATGTAATAAACGTGAGATTTGGAGCAAGATGAAACTGTTCGGAGTCTCGCACTCGTGTGAGCAGGAAAATAAGAAAAAAGAAGCCAGCATTTTTCCAGTCTCTGCGTATCATTTGAATGACAATCAGTACTACTCCACAGAAAAGAATCAAGGTATTCGTTTCTCGAAAAAGTGCGAGATACTCTTGAACGGCAATCGAGCGAAGTGCGCCACCATCGGTCTGTTGTGTTGATATTGATGATTGTGCAATTCCAAAAAGAGTTTGTGCGAATCGAAAATGTGCAAATGTCACTTGCTTAACTGCTTCAAAGGTTTGAGTTCCCGTTTCTTCGAGTATCCGATATCCAATGCCAAACTTTCGTTGCGTATCGTTTTCTGCAAGACGAAGATGGTAATAATGTCGTGTATTATAGGTGAATACTGACCATATCATTTCTTTCATCCCCCCTACAAGCAAAAAATACAAAGGAATCAATCCAAAAACAAATAATGAAGTAATATAGATCACTTTCTTTTTTGCAAAGAAAAAAATACGCGCATGCCATCGGACAACCAATACCCAAATGACAAGTAAAAGAATATATCCAACAGAGGGAGTAGAACTCCAAAACGTAATTCCTGCAACGACGATTGCATAAATCATATGATATTGAGAAAAAATTTGATCGAAAAAGATCGTGTCATATGCGAACGCAAGCAGAGAAAGAAAAAACGGAACGATAATACTTCCTGCCAAAAACATCTGGAGGTTAAATGCGGGTGACGCTATCGCAAGCAGTAGTGCGGTTAAGACGTAGGGGATTCTTGCTCGTGGAGAAAGAAAAGAAAACGTTGCTAAGGCAACACCAACATGAAGAAAAAAAATAAAATAGCGAAAAATCTCAAAAGAAGTTGGAGCGAGCGTTGTCAGAACTGCTGAAATGTAAAAAGGGAGCGGAGCGTGGTGAAAAAAGAACTCGCGGTATGGCGTCAATCCTTGAGTAATAAACCATCCAGCGGTAAAGTTTTCTTGCTCATCAACGAATGATCCTAACAGAAATGTTTTAGAAAAGATTGATCCTGCGAAGAGTAAAACCAACAATGGAAATGCAATCTTTCGCATGCTTGAATCATATCAGTTTTTTTATGTCATAATATGCGTATGAAAATCGCCGTGGTAATTCCTGGATACAACGAGGAAAAATATCTCGATTTGGTGTTGAAGGGTGCAAAAAAGTATACTTCGTTGAGTGTGTATGTCGACGATGGATCGTTTGATCGTTCTGCTGAGATTGCTCGAAAGTATACCTCTCACGTTCTTGTTCATGAATCAAATCTTGGAAAAGGCGCGGGAATGCGAACGGGTTGTACCTACGCTTTTGAAACGTTGAAGGTAGATGCGGTTGTGTTTATGGATGCGGATAATCAGCATGACCCCGCGGAACTTCCTCATTTCTTTAAAGCCTTAGAAAAAGGTGCAGATGTGGTTTTTGGTGTGCGCTCGTTTACAGGAAACATGCCCCTTTTCCGATTTTTAGGAAACAAGTTTGCATCAGTTATGTTAAATGTGTTATTTAGTGCGTATATTCCCGATATTCCATCGGGATATAAGGCAATCTCGAAACACGCGTATGAAAAACTGGAGCTTCAATCATCGGGATATGAAATTGAGGCGGAGATTGCATCTAAAGTTGCAAAACATCGATTACCGTATGTGATTATTCCGATTCAGGCGATCTATCATGATAAAGAAAAGGGGATGAATGTGTTGGATGCGCTGGGAATTGCGAAGAAAATGATCGAATGGAGGTTATTTTCATGATTACATTACAAGTGATCTCGGTTGTGTTTGGATTGTTTATGTTGTATTGGATCCGTGTTCACTTCCGGCGCAAGCATTTTTCGATATACGAATACAGCGGGTGGATGACGATCTGGTTATTGTTTGTGTATTTAGCAATCTTTCCTCAAACTGTGCAGGGAATCATCGAGACTATGCATATCTCGCGCGTGTTTGACCTCTTGGTCATCATCGCGTTGATGATCATCGTTTTTCTGTCAATGCAGAATAGAATTGCTATCCGTAGGTTAGAGAAAAAAATCGAAGTGCTTGTGCGCGATCGGGCGATTCAACATACGAAAAAAGAACATGAAAAATAATCGTCCCCCAAAAATTTCGGTGATTATTCCAAGTTACAACCAGGGTGTTTTTTTACGCGAAGCAATATCATCTGTTCTTGATCAGCAGTATCCCAACATTGAGATTTTTGTTGCAGATGGTGGATCTAGTGATGAATCGGTTGAGGTGTTGCGTTCATATGGTTCTGCAATTCGTTGGGTGAGTGAAAAAGATAATGGTCAAACCGATGCGATTTTAAAAGGATTACGTGAAACCACTGGCGAGATCGTTTGCTACGTAAACTCCGATGACTATCTTGAAAAAGGGGCGTTAGAACGCGTAGGGGCGGTGTTTTCAAGCAACCCTAGTTGTATGTGGATGACAGGAGATTATCGCATTGTGAATGAAAAAGGAGTTGAGATTCAATCGTATGTGCGCAAGATCAAAACGTTTTTTCGATCGCGACTTTCTTTTCCTCTCTTAAGTATCATGAATCCGATCGCACAACCGAGTACGTTTTTTCGCCGTTCTGCACTTGAAGAAGTGAATTCGTTTGATTCATCTCTCCGGTACTGCATGGACTATGATTTATGGATGAGATTGATCCAACGTTCAAAACCTGTTGTGGTTTCGCACATTCTTTCGAATTTCCGCATTCATTCGCTTTCAAAAGGAACGACGCAGTTTGTCAAACAGTTTGCCGAAGAACATGAGGTGATGAAGCGATACACGAACAACATTTTATTACGTTCAGTTCATGCTTTAGCGGTTCGAATCATTGTTTTGATATATACCAAAACAAAAACCGCATAAATCATCAATCCAAAAATGGCCAGTGAGTCTCCAAGAATGCGATCCCAAGTGTCTTCGGTGAAGCGCGACTCGATTGCGTGCGTGCCTGCGGGAACGGTGAACATGAGTTTCCCTGGGGAATGCTCGTATGTGTAGTTAATGGGCGTTTCGACTCCATCAACAAGCACCTTCCATCCAGGAAAATAGGCGGTATGTTCCATAATTAGGGTCGGTTTATCAAGAACAACAGTGTAGCGATGGACTGTTGAGTCCCAAGTTTGAATGTGTTTTGAATCGAGTGGCGTAATCTCATTTCGCTCAGTGCTATCAGATAGAAGAACGACGTTTTCATGTTCCTCTCTCGAGGATGCGGCGTTTAGCCAAATTGGCCGATGTTCATCAAATGCATTTGCAGTTCCTCCAAACAAAAGCCATTGATTATCCACGACTTTTGTAAAACTTCTTGGATTTCCAAAGTTTCTTATACTGAGCAAGAGTGATGCGCATACAAGAATCAAAAAAATACGTTGAGTATGGGGATGCGTACGAAAAAGATGAACGAGTTCGGCAACGAGCACGCTTGTTGCAATCACTGAAATCCAGAGGAAACGCCACGGGAACTGGGTATTTTTCAATAACGAGATCATCTCCCATAAAGGGGTTGAGATTCTCATTTGCATAAGAATTGAAAGCAAAAACAGCGCAAAAAACACAATAAATATTCGAGAAATCTTTTTGTTGAGAAAGAAAAGAATTCCCGCAAATACCATAACGACATATATGGTTAATCCTGGGGTAACGTGTGGAAGAACTGCAGAATATTGTATTGAAGAAAAATTCGCCGTCCAAAAATATGAAATGGGATTTGGGAAGTGCGTGAGGTACTCATCAAAATGATTATTAGAGATAAAGGTTGTGAATGTTCGCTCAACATACGCAGGAATCCAAAACCAAAGTGATGTTGCAACGCCAATACTGCATAAAACGACCGACCGCTTCCAGTGTAAAGATTCTCGATAAAGCACATAACAGTAGATCGTAATAAGTGGAACAGCAAAAAAGAGACTGATTGGATGAGAAAGCAGAAAAAGTGAGAGAATCGGGGGAAGCAGAACTGAAAAATGCGAGAGTTTTTCTTCTTCAGACTGTTTTTTTATTATAAAAAGTGTGAGAGGTAAAAATCCGAAAAAAAACATTTCTCCAAATGCTTCTCGAGCAAAAAGATTAATGAGTGTGTACGGCAAAAACAAATAGGTCAGCGCGCCTACCCCCGATGCTAGCGTTGAATATGTGTGCGATCGAAAAAGACTGTACATAAAAAGCACCCCGAGAAGTGTGCTCAATATATATGAAAGATTAATCGAAAACTGAATGGTGATTGGGAGAGCTGCGTACAAAAATGCAGCTGTTGCGTACGGAAGATGATACATCAAAACAAAAAGCGGGCTTCCAAGGCCATTATCAAAGTTGTGTGCCCATCGAACGGGAAACTGTCCCTGCTTTAATGCAAGATAGTATGCCGCAACACGACCGGAATGATGTGGTGCGTCATCCCCATCTAAAAGGGCGTTTGTGAAAAAATGTCGGACAAAAAATAATGTAATCAAGAACAGAATAGCGTACGGGAGAAGGTTTTTTAGCTTTTTCCAGTTCGGTGATCCCATTTTTTGCATAGCAAACAGTATATCCCATTTATTTCATCGTCTGTTACAATTCATGCATGGCAATTGATCTTTCTTCTTCAAAAATTGTTGTGACGGGTGGGCGCGGGTTTTTGGGAACGCATTTAATGCGATCACTTGAGAAGTTTCATCCCACTTCTTTAAAGACTTTTTCTCGTACGGAGTACGATTTGCGAAAATCCGAAGACTGCGCGCGCGCGTTTGATGGCGCTGATATTGTGATTCATCTATCTGCGAACGTTGGTGGTATTGGATACAATCAGGACCATCCCGCCGAGTTATTTTATGACAATATTCTTATGGGGACGCATGCGTTGCATGAGGCGTATCGGGTGGGTGTGAAGAAGTTTGTTGCATTGGGAACAATTTGCGCGTATCCAAAGTTTACCCCAGTTCCATTTCAAGAGAAGGAGTTGTGGAACGGGTACCCTGAGGAAACAAATGCACCATACGGACTTGCAAAAAAAATGTTGCTTGTGCAGTCGCAAGCGTATCGTCAACAATATGGATTTAACTCTATCTTTTTATTGCCAACGAATTTGTATGGTCCTGGAGATAAGTTTGATCCAAAAGTGTCGCATGTGATTCCCGCGTTGATCAAAAAGTTTGTGGATGCGCGTGACTCTGGTGAAAAACAGGTGACGGTTTGGGGGACGGGAACTCCCACGCGCGAATTTTTATATGTTGAGGACGCTGTCGAGGGCATTATTCGAGCAACGAAACTGTATGACGGTGTTGAGCCGGTGAATTTAGGATCGCAGTTTGAGATTTCGATTAAGGAGTTGGCAACTACTATTTCGAAGTTGGTTGGTTTTTCGGGAGAGGTTGTGTTTGATTCCTCAAAGCCCGACGGCCAACCGCGTCGAAAAATCGACACGTCCCGCGCGAAAGCGTTCTTCGGATTTGAATCAACCACCCCCTTTGAAGTTGGGCTGAAAAAAACAATCGAGTGGTATGAAAAACAAGTCTGAGATTTTTTGGCTTCATTCACACACGCTCATGTCGACGGGGGGAACGAGATTTATTTTTGAGGTTCTTTCAAGACTCGCAAAGAAACATTCTGTTACGCTTGTTGTTGAAAAAACGTCGAAAGAATGGCGTACAAAATTTGAATCACAGTATGTGCGGGTTGTTGAGTTGGGTGGGCTAAGCTCAACATCGAACATATATTGGTTGTTGTTCCCAGTTTTTTATTTGGTGCGATTTTTTCAATTACGAGCGATTCTTCCAAAAAATGCCATGGTAATTTCAACGATGTTTCCTTTTCATAGTCTGGCAACGAAACTTTCAATAAATACCATTTATTATTGTTTTGAGCCATTTGCTTTTTTCCACGACTCGGAATTGATCTGCACTTTTCCAAAAGTGAAGCAAATCTTATTACGCGTGTTACGAACGTGTTATGGTTGGTTGGACAGGCAAGGTGTGCGTCAATCGAAACTTTTGATTTCAATAAATCCTTCTGTCGGAAGAAGTGTTGCTTCTGTCTATGATAGAGTTCCAGATGGGTATTCATATTTAGGTGTTAATACTGATTCTTTTCAACCGAAAAAAAATATAAAGAATGAGCGATTCACTTTCTTTCACAGTACCGACTTCACATCTTTAAAAGGGACGTGGTTCTTATTGCATGCACTACCATTAATGAAAGTGAATAACTATATTGTTAATATTTCCGAAACTATTCGTGATAATGCTGAATTTGAAAAAATGCAACGCTATATTCAGGAAAATGAATTAGAAAAACACGTTCAGTTTCTCGGTCAGCTATCGTACAAAGATTTGCAAAAGAAATATCAGGAGAGTGATGCGTACGTGTTTGTTGGTGATCCAGAATCGAAAGGTGCAACTTCAGCGAGTTTGTCAGTATTAGAAGCCTCCGCTTGCGAGCTTCCAGTGATTCGATCCATCGGAAATGATGATGAAATTCTTGAGAATCAAACGGGAGTATACGTAAATCCAAGAAATCCAGAAGAAATAGTGAAGGTGATGGAGTTTTTCATCCGTAACCCTCAAAAAGCGAAAAAAATGGGTGCGTGTGGAAGAACACATATTCTGAAGAATTATCAATGGGATCAAGTGACTGATCGAATACAAAAACAAGTTGAAGGTCTGCAACATTCCTGATACGATTGCGAATATGATTGAATACATCAAAGATCCAACCCTTTTTCACATCACGCATCTGGGGAAGCTGGTGGCGATTGTTGTGCGAGCAGATCACCAAGTTGAAAATCTTGAGTTTATTACCGATGAGCAACAGCCTTTTCAGGTTGGAATTCACCAAAAACCTGCGGGTTTGCAACTCACACCGCACATTCATCTTTCAAACACAAAAGTGATTAACGAAATTCAAGAAGTGTTATACGTCGTGAAGGGAAAAATCCGCGTGACCGAGTACACCATTGAAGGAGATGTGATTGATGTGGTCGAACTTTCGGAGGGAGATAGCATCATTCAGATAAGTATGGGTCATGGTGTCGATATTCTTGAGGACGCACGGATTTATGAAGTGAAACAAGGACCTTATCCTGGAACACAACACGCGAAGATCTACCTTGAAAAAAAGGATGTCACATGATTTTGGTGAACGAACCGCTCGTTTCCGATGAAGCGAAAAAATACGTGAACGACGCGCTTGATACGGGTTGGATTTCTTCGGCAGGAAAATATGTTGACTTATTTGAAAAAAACTTTGCACAGTATCTTGGCGTGAAATATGCAACCACCACAACAAACGGTACCACAGCACTTCATTTGGCAATGGAAGCGCTTGGAATTGGAAAAGACGATGAAGTTATTATTCCTGATTTAACGATCATTTCTTGCGCATACGCGGCGTTGTATGTTGGCGCGAAACCTGTTTTGGTTGATGTGGATCCGTTAACGGGTAATCTTGATCCTCAAAAAATCGAACACGCGATCACGCCGAAAACAAAAGCGATTATGGTGGTTCATTTGTATGGGCATCCAGCTGATATGGATCCGATTCTTGAAATCGCGCGCCGTCATCATTTATTCGTTATCGAGGACGCGGCAGAAGCGCACGGTGCAGAATATAAAGGGAAAAAAGTCGGATCTTTCGGGGATATTGCGTGTTTTTCGTTTTATGGGAACAAGATTGTGACAACGGGTGAGGGTGGAATGGTGGTTACAAATAATGAAAGTATTTTTAAACGCGCAAAAGTGATTAAGGATCTTGCCCATTCTGAGGGGAAAAGATTTTTCCATAAACATATTGGATATAACTTCCGTATGACAAATTTACAGGCGGCATTGGGGGTTGGGAATTTGGAGCATATAGATGAATACATAGAAAAAAAGCTGTGGATGGCGAATTTGTACACAGAACTTTTGAAAGATGTTGTGTGGATTGAGATTCCGCAGATTCAACAATATGCGAAGTCGGTGTTTTGGATGTTTGCGATATTAATTAAGTCAAATGCACCGTTTTCTCGAGATGAATTTATGCGAGTTTTGAAAGAAAAGGGGGTTGATACAAGGAGTTATTTCTATTCTCTTCACACGCAGCCCGTTTTGCGCAAACGATTCACATATGATGATTCTGCGTTCCCAGTGAGTGATGATTTGTCAGCGCGAGGATTGTATTTACCCAGTGGCTTGGCGATCACCGAAGCACAGGTGAGAGAAGTGGGAGAGAAGATCCATCAGATGCTGTAGGAAATATATGGCAACAAAAAACTTAATCGAGCTATATGATAAGCAATATGTAGGAGGAGAGTACCAAGGACCTACTTGGTATAGAGCGCTTCGTCCATATATTACCGATCGTGAAGAAAGAATTGTTCAGTTGTTGCCAACTAAGATAGATTCAATTCTAGATATCGGATGTGGCGAAGGACTGATGCTTGATAGGCTCACCGATCGGTCAAATCATTTAGTAGGAATTGATATTTTAGAAAGCCGGCTTTTCAAGGCTAGAAAAAACACTCATTCGAAAATCCAGTATCTTAATCACGATTTAGATACACCATTACCATTCGAAGATGCCACGTTTCAAATAGTGACGTGTTCGAGTGTTCTCGAGTATACACTTGACCCTTTTTTTATCTTTAAGGAAATATTCAGAGTATTAATGAAAAATGGAATACTTATACTCGAGGTTCCCAATATTGCCTATTTGATTGAGAGAATGAAATTATTATTTGGGATTCTTCCCGGCTCTGCTCACGCTCATGGTTGGCAGGGAGGTAGATTGCATCAATTTACGTTTCAATCACTTCATGTTGCGTTGACGGCTGAAAACTTTTCAGAGATAAGAAATCACGCAAGCGGTTTTATCTACCAGATTAGAGAATTTTGGCCCTCATTGCTGAGCGCAGATATTATCATTAAGGCCTATAAATAATCCTTTTTTAATACCCATTGTCTAATTTGTTCATCATCTTGAACGGTTTTTTGATGTGCGACATATCCTTCCCTATATGCGCGATATTGTTTTCTTTTTAAAACGTTGAATGAAATGTTCCCTTTAATCCATTTTACTATTTGAATTACCGCGCGTATTTTTCTATTATTTTTCTCTGCAGAAGATCTAATATCAGTATAAGAATCAGTTATTCCTTGTAGATAAGCTCTGTGGATCATATATTCATATGTCATTCGAGATTCTCGAACTTGATGGAACACAATGATTTTTGGAATATACAACGCCTTCTTTTTTTGATTCATTAGACAAGTTGAGACGTGCGATTCTCCATCCCCACGAAACATGATTTTATCTTTAGGAAAACCGTCTGGGTGAAATCCTCTACATTTGAGCAACGTGTTTTTTCGAACTAAGAAGTTACATCCAAAAACATAATACGGACTAACTTCTATTTTTTTGTTTCCTAAGTTAATAACACTTACTTCCTCTACTATATTTTTCGTTTTCTTGGGCTTCCAATATGAAGAAAACCACGAAGGTGGTTTAGTCTCGAATTGAGGTAATACCTTACTCGCAAACAGTTCATAATCTGGGTATTTCTCGAATGCTGTGATTACTTCGAATAACCAATTCTCATCTGTTATCACATCATCATCAAGGAATGCCAAATTTTCGCTCTTTGCATTCTTGAGTCCGGTATGACGACCGAAGAGCAAGCCCTCTCTGTTTTCTTGAATTAATTGCATTGGCAATTTTGATTGATATTTTTGAACAACTTGATTCGTGGAATCATTAGAGTTGTTGTTTATAACAAGTATTTCATACTCAAATGAAGTTCTTTTCTGCTTTGTAAACGAAAAAAGCATTTTATCAAGATAAAAAGCGTTATTGTGAGTTGGAACGATAATAGATAACTGTTTATTCATGATAGTAACTTTGATACCATGCAACAAATTCATGTAAGCCTTTTTCAATTGACCATTTTGGATGATAACCCAACTCTCGTTCAGCCTTTGATATATTCGCATAAGTCTGATAAAGATCCTCTTTTTGCATTGGTTGAAGTATGGTTTTCGCATTCATCCCAAGTTCTTTTTCAAGTATTGAGACAAAGTATTGTAGGTTTACTGGTTCAGAATGCCCTATATTAAAAATAGAGAACGAAGATTCGTGAAGAATTGATAGCATAATTCCATCGATAATATCATCGATATATGTAAAATCTCTTTCCATATTTCCAAAATTGTATAAAACGATTGGCTCCTGACGGAGAATACGTTGTGTGAAAGAAAAATATGCCATGTCGGGACGACCATACGGTCCATAAACCGTAAAAAATCGAAGTCCGATACAGGAAATGTTGTACAGATGATGATACACATGCGCAATAAGCTCATCTGATTTTTTTGTTGCTCCATACAAGGAAACTTGGTTGTCTACAAGGTCAGATTCAGAAAATCCATCAATAGGAAGAGGGTTGTTCCCATACACGGATGATGATGATGCAAATATTAGTTTTGGGACCGAATGTTGCTTCATACACTCAAGTAACACGGTCATACCTAAAAGATTTGAATGAATATATTCATATGGATGTGTTAATGAGTGTCTTACACCTGCTTGTGCTGCTAGGTGAATAACCAAATTAAATTGAGTATTACTAAATACTTTATTCATTTCTATTTGATCACAAATATCAATTTTGACAAAAGAATAATCTGAAGACTTGAGGTTGTCATTATTTCGCGCTTCTTTAAGAGATATATCATAATAATCTGAAATTGAATCGATCCCTACGACTTTATGACCTATAGAAAGAAGCCTCTTCACAAGATGATATCCAATAAATCCCGCAGATCCGGTAACAAGTATCGTCATACAGGTATTGTACTGAATCTTCATAGAAAAAACGATGCTGAAATATGATATTCTAAACAGATGAATTCCTATGATGTGAAATTCTATGATGAGCAGCGAGCGGGTTCATTAAAAAGCGCAAAAGAAATCATTCCTTTTTTAGAAAAGCTTTTGCATCCCAAAAGTGTTATTGATGTTGGATGTGGGATTGGCGCATGGCTTTCTGTCTGGGAAAGACTCGGTAAACGAGTTCAAGGTATTGAGGGTAAGTGGATCGATGCTGTGAAAACTGAAATTAAGAAAGATAAGATAAAAGTTTATGATTTGAATTTAGTAAATAGGATTGAGTATTCAGATAGGGCAGATTTAGTACAATGTTTGGAAGTAGCAGAACATCTCCATCCTTCCCAATCAAAAAATCTTGTCAAGTTTTTAACATCACTTTCCAATGTTGTGTTTTTTTCTGCAGCTATTCCTTTTCAGGGTGGAGTTGATCATATAAATGAAAGAAACCAATCATATTGGGAGCAACTTTTTGCGGATAGTAACTTTGAAAAGATAGATTGTATCCGGAGTGTGTTTTGGGACAACACTCGGGTTGAGTGGTGGTATGCGCAAAACGCGTTTCTATACGTGAATAAAAAAGATGCGAGAATTAAACATTTTCGCAAGTTAATTACAAATAGTATTACAGATATGTATCATCCATCATGTCTGATGTCGCAAGGTAAAATCTTAAAACTAAACGTGATTTTTCAAAAATTGAAATCACGATTATTTATGTAATTCAACACAGATAAAAGTATCTTTGTTCGATTCAAAACACTCCCCTGTTTGGTCAATAGGACTCTTTGAAGTGATGACTGTGGCGTCTGAATTGGGATCATACTTTGTTAGAAACGTAATGCTGGGGTCAGCGCTGTAGAGGAGATGCATAAATGGAAAATAATATTCATCGTAAAAATTAAGTTTTACATTTTTGATGTTTGATTGAGATAGAAAATGGACAGCATCACTGTATGGTCTTTCCCAGTATGGTCGTGAAATGAACAGTTGAGCAGTGTCCGCTCGGGAAAATATTGAAACTTGTTGAAAATCAGTTTGAAATGTTTGAAGTATTGGAATATCTGAAAGAAGTACGACTGGTCTGGTGATGTTGAAGATAATCACAATGATCCCAGAGATGAAAGAAAAACCCGCAATCCATTTAATGAATAATTTATGCACTATCCAGATTTTGGGAACAACGAAGATAGTCCCAAATACAAGAAATGGTATTTGAAGTCTAATGTGATACGGTTGCCAACGCATTACTGTAGAAAACAATAAAAAACATAATGCAAGCACTACAACATTCGTTGATTTCTTTTTTGTGAAGATTAAATAGAACAAGATTAATAATACGTGTAATGGAGCGGGGGCAAGATCTTCATGAGGGATTGGATATGAAGAAAACGAAAATGGAGTATCTGGCCAAGTTGTTCTAGGTTCATCAAGTGGTAAACGAATTAATTTGAAGAAAGAATAACTATATTTTGTGATCACACTTGATGCAGTTAACATAGGAAAGTGCATCACTATGTTTCTAAAAAGGTTGGGAACAACAGCATTAATGAGATAGTCTGGTTGAACAAAAACGCTGTAGGTAGGATTGTGTTGAATGCGGTTATACATATATATTTGTCTGAATAGAAATGGTAAAAAAGTTAACAAACTAATGAGAACAAAAAGTACACCTTTTTTTATTATTTTTTGTTGAGTAAAGAATGTTAAAAAGATGGGTAAGAGGAAAATTGCATTTGTTTTTGTTGATAAAGCTAATCCGAACAAAATCGCACCTAAGATGGTGTGGTATAAGCGCTGATTGTTTTGCGATATGTAAAAGTATCCTGTCACAAGTAATGCGGTTAATAATACATCCGTTTGCGTGCTTGAAGCTTGAAGCACAATAATTGGAATTGATGCAATAAGTATCGTTAATGGGAAAGCATAATCCTTATCTTGGTTCATTCTGTAAATAACGAGAATGAGAATTAAGTATGAAAGATACTGGGTGAGAAAAAGGAAATGAACATTATTTGTAATGACGAATATGAGTAAAGCTATAAGTTCAGGGAAAATAGGCATATATTCATGACTAGTTAACGGCTCCTTTTGGATGAGGGAATGATTTTGATTCCAATACAACATTCTTGAGAGTCGATACACATGCGAATCGGTTGTGGTTGGTACTGAAAGTGATCCTTGAATAAAAATGAGCGCTATTGGAATAAGAAAAATTAGTAGATAGAGATACTTCATTAGGGTTCAAGTATATATGAATTCTTTTGTCTAAGCAGAACTTTTTGTTGAGTTAATTGTATTAGATAGTATCGAATACTATCTGTATCTACGGTGATAGATTCCGTGTCGGATTTAAGATAGCCATTTAACACGCCTTCAACTTCCCCATTTGGTTTCCACCATTCCTGCATTCCTGTAAACTTTCCGCTTGCAAGATGTAGTGTCGGAAAAACCAAAGAAGTTGTAATCAAAACGAAAAGTACAATCTGGCGGTTCTTTCGTACTGATTGAGATAGAAGAAATATTCCGTAAACAGAAAGAATTTGAACTGGTTTATACATTTTTGTTAAAGCAATTAGATCACAATAATTTAAGAAGTACATTATCGATAAGAGTAGCACCATCGAGGCTGAAAGAATCGGAAATCTTTTATAAAAGTAGATAACTAGAATAGGTAGAAGGCCAAAGGAAAGAATAAATGACTGTTCCCATGGCAATGTTTTGGTAATGCCAGCGTCGGTATTGATAGGAAAACCATATTTAGTATAGGCTTGAATTGTAATGAGTTCAATATTCTTTATCGAGAATGAGATAAATATAGTAGATAGAAAAATAAAACCGAGTGTTGTTATGGGTTTTTTAACAAGAGATTCAAAGTTTAAGTAAGTAAGATAAAGCAAACCCAAACCACAAAAAAACCTATTTAAGTTATAGAGGATGCTTAGCCAAACAATGGAATACAATAGGAAACCTTTATGTTTTTTTAAAAGAAATATTTCCTCTGCATATACAAACAAAAACGTTAATCCAAACCACGTGATTCCTGCGAGTTCAAAGATAATTGGAGGAAATATTGTGGGAAGAGATGTGTGAAAAATAACATTACGCGAATACGTATCAAAAAAGAAGAGGGCAGGTCCGGAAAAAAGCATCGCGATTGTCCAAAACGTCGCAGAAAATGTTGATGTTTTTTTGTTGAAGAACTGGAATACAAAAGTGATGGTTCCAATAAGCAAACTGAGCTTAATAATATCAATCACAATAGGAAGATCTTTTATCGAAAATTGTGCAAAAAACGCGATTGGGTAGTACCATCCCACATGATAAAAATCATTGTACGTAATATCTTCTTCACTCAACTGATATGGAAAAGGGTGGGTTCCAGTTTCTAGAAAATGTTTGACAACAGCGTGATGTTGATACTCATCGTGCATACCTGTTTGATAAATCAAATTGAAATAAATCAAGGAGGACCCAAAAAGTAATAAATAAAAGATTTTGTACTTTTCTATCGGGAAAAGAAACGAACGTTTGAAAATTGTATACGAGAAACATCCGATTGAGAAAATATTGAGCAACAATCGATCATCGATAGGAAGTGGGATTGAAAGCAAGAGAAAGGCAAGAAGCGCGTAGATGCCAAATCCCCAAAAAAAATTGGAACTTGAATACTTCCATTCTATTTTTTCAGAACAGGCTTTTCCAAATGATGCAAAAAGGATGTAAACCAGTATCGCAAGCCCAAATTGCCAGAAGAAATCTGGGAAATTAAAAACTGCATTTTTTATGGAAGCATAAATAAGTTGAAGGATAATCATGTGTTACTCTTTGGTACATGTTAACACTTCGTACTTGTTTTCAAGGATATGAATATCACAGCGCGCTTTGTTTTGAAGATCTTCACTAAATGTTCGACTATTTTCAAAATATGTGTGTTCTTTTGTATGTTGGATAAATAAAAAAGTCATAGGGAATGTGTCAATAGTTATTTTTTCAGAAGATTCCAGTTCGTTTGTCGAGAATGAAATATCGTGTATAGGTTTTTTTGTTAAAAACAATAATTGGGTTGTGATCCCCCAGTCATTAACATATATAGGACCTGGATATGCTCGTATTTTTTCTTCTAGATTGTAAATAGTGCAATCAAATGATCTTTTCCCACATGAATATGAAAAAACCTCTTGTAGTGTAATGAGTGTCAGCAGTTGTAAAGAAATTTGAGAAAGTAACACAGATGTGATTATCGTTGTTCTTTTCTCTCGTGAAATATATCGCAATCCTAAGATGAGCAACGCTTGTGGTAGTGGAAATAACAGTAGTCGGTGATGTATTGAACCCATTTTTGACACGAAGAAAAAGAATAACAAATAAACGATGCTCATCAAAGCAAATGTTTGATGTATCTTTGAACCCTTTTGTACAAGAAGAGAAATGACAAATAAATAGCATGCGAATAGCACAATGGAAAACAAATCTATGTAAGTTAGTGTAACAACGCAAATGTCTTGAAAGATATATCGAAAATGATCAGTCGGAGAAAAGAAGAAAAGAATCTTTTTGCTTTTTTCGGCTATCGAGAATGTGGGAGCTGCAACGCTTTGAAACGAAGAAATAATGGAAGAAAGATTTGTTCGAAGATAGAAGATAAACGGAGCTAATCCAACAAATAAGCCTAAAAGAAAAATTCGAATTCGAGTTGTGCGAATAAAATATTGAACACTATGCAGTGCAAAGGTGGAGATAAAAAAAGAGGTAATCAGAAAAAAGCCATCACTTTTTGCCCATAAAAAAACACCAAGCACAATGCCTGAAAACAGAACTGGTACAAACTTCTTTTGTTTTTGTAAGAAAATATATACGAAAAGTGCACGTAGCAGCAATGGAACGACAACGGTTCTATCGCTGAGATGATTCATGAAGAGGAGTGGATCAAAAAGGAGTAAGACAAAGAAAAGTATTGATTCTTTTTTCGAAAAGACCCTGTTTTTCCAAAAGGGGTATATAAAAAGAAGTAATGAGGCGTATGTTAACAATGAATTGAGGAGGCGATATTGATATATTCCTTGCATGTTTGAGTGATAAAAAAGCATCATGGGTAGTGCGGTGGGGGCCCCAATGTATGGAGAAAGCATGATGGGAATACAGAATCCATTGAGCTCGTTTCTTAGAATGACATTTTCTAAAAATAGTGAGCTGTGGAGTGAGCAAAATGAGCCCGCATTAATTGATAAGACCTCATCATACTCAATACCTAGTTTTGAGTAGTAGGTTTGTACAAGAAAAAGTTGCGTGCCCAGTAATGAAAAAATGCCGATAAAAAATACGATGGTAGCAAAAAAAGGTTTAAGGAGTATGGTTTTCATTCGCTTCTTTGATAAATAGTAACTTCTGTGTCCGAATATACGATTGGAAATTCTCTTTTCAGCGTAGCTACGTCAACTTGATACTCAAGAAGTTCATGATTTCCTACATAAATATACGAAACATTGTATTTTTCAAATATCGGTCTAGATTTATTTGGTGTTTCAAACATCTTTTCAATATCCCTTTCGATTTCAGCAAAATCATATCCGTATGTTCGTAGCCATCCTCGATAACCCATCAGAATGCGCCTACCTGTTCGAGTTGGTACGGGGTGATAAGGATGGTCCGAGGTAAGAATAATGGCATTGGATGTGGTATTTTTTTGAATCCAGTTTGTTGCGCTTGTTTCGGTTGAATCAAGCATGATTCTTGTATCTGCATTCGAAAACAACATTCTTGACACTTCAAGCGATCCCGAAAAAATAGTGATGCAAAAAATAATTCCAACAAACACTTTCCAGAACAATCCTTTTTGAAAGTATGTCCAAAAGTAGGTTGCAGTTAGGTACGAAAATCCTAACGAAATCCAGACGAGAAATTTTGTGTTATCCCAAATGAATGGTTGAAAGAGAAACAAATTTACTAAAAGAAAAAGTACAAAAAATGGAATCAAATGAAGATGTTGTCTTTTGTGTGAGAAAAATTCAACTGTGGCGATGAACGGTGTAAATGTCCAGTTCATGATCCAAAACAGTATAATTGGGAATGGATAAATATTCGTGTACCAGCCTGGAAACCATCGCAGATACGATTGATGAGAAGGATCGCGAAGAAATTGGAAATATAGCACTGAAGCCAAAATCAAAGATATGGATCCAAATAGCGTCCACCGAAACAGGCGTATTGCTTGATCTTTTTTGCGATTCCGAAATTCAAGCATAAACCAAAAAAAGAAAACAAATGAAATTGCGAGAAACGAGTGCATGTGAAAAATGGGGAGAATGCCATACAACACACTTGCAAACAGCAGGGTGAGATTGGCGTGTTTTCCTAGGCGGTTTTGAATAAGAATGCGATGAACAATGAGTACAACGATGAGGGCAATGCAAAATCCGAATAAAAATGTCCTAGAAGGAATAATGTGAGAATCGATCACATTTGCCCATTGGATGAGGTATTCGGGCATATGTGTATATTTGTGAGGAGGATTGAAGAAAAGTGCGAACGAGGGTTGTAGAAAAAACGTTCGCAGAAAAAAGAGAAATCCAAAACCACCATTCAGCAAAAAGAGAATTGTGGCGAGTATTGAGATTGGTTGTGACTTTGAAAGTTGATAAAAAAAGATACACACCAGATTGACGAGCAGTATCGAAAAAAACAAACTGGTAATTGTTAAGGTGAAAATACTTGAGAATCCCAAGCGAACAATGAGCGCGCTTATCCAACTTGATCCAAATGTGTAACTAAAAGGATGATTGTAAAAAAGAGGGTGAACTGTTGGTGCTAAAGATTGGTATTCAAAAAAAGATGTATGAGTAAGGTGAACAGCCCAATCACCCCAAAGATTACTATTTCTGGTATAGAGTGAGCCGTCTGAATAGAAAAGCAGCCTTGACCATAGCACGCCAAAAAACAGGACAACACAGCTGATAAATATGATAAGTGGCAAGTTCGAACGAGATACATTCACGTGATTTTCATTTTATCACTCTGTGACATAGAATGAATCTATGAGAGTGTGGTATTTTTTCTCGATTTTGATTGTCGCGATTTTTCTTTTTCGTGGAATTATGAGGTATCCAACAACTTCATTGATTGACTCAAATGATTACCCGTTAATTGTTTGGATTCATTCTCAACATGTTGCTCATCTTCGGAATCTGGAACTGCAACAATTATTTTCCTCAAACGCATTTTATCCACACAATGAGACAAGCATGCTCTTTACCGAATTTCTTTTTCCGACAGGTGTTTTTGCAACTCTATTATCATTTTTCATCAGTTCGGATGTTCTGATTATCAATGTATTATTTTTTCTCGGCATGATTTTGAATGCATTTGCGTTTGTTCGTTTGTGGAAGCGATGTTTTTCTGGACCTACGTTGTATGTTTTGAGTTTTTTGAGCACCTTTTCTCCATTCTTTTTGTTATTTTATGGTCACTTCCAAATGGTTCACCTCTGGCCAATGATCTTTGCTCTTTCTTTTTTTCTTTCTGAAGATAAAACGAAACGAGATTGGATCTGGTTTGGATTTTGGTTCGGAGTTACCGTGCTTTCCAGTGTGTATCTTGCTGTGTTTCTTTTTGTAATTGCGCTAGTTTGGCAAGCAACGCATTTTTCGTTGACAAAAACTTGGATTTTTCGCGAACTACGATTTTCAATATTTGCACTTATTCCCTTTTTATTGGTTTCTGGTTGGGTAATTATTGGCTATGGTGACACGCAGTTGCGTTTTGAGATAAAGCGAGAAGCTTGGGAATATGTGAGATACGCGGCAGATTTAGCAGATTATGGTTTTACGGGAAGATATAATTCCGTGTTAAACAAGTTGCCGTTACTTCAAACATATCAATCAATGCAACGTTCGAATGGGAGCGTTGCATTTCCAACCGTTGTGCTAACTGCTTTAGCGCTACTTGGTATTTGGAACGCAAGAAAACATTGGTCTAAACTTGATTCATTTGCGTTAGCATTAATGATTGCGGGATTTCTCTTTTCAATCGGAACACGATTAACATTTCAGGGTGAATATCTCGCCATTCGTTTACCTTTTCTTGTGTTCATTAAACTTTTCCCTTTCTTGGAAATTGTTCGAGCTCCGAGTCGCTGGTATTTCCTTCTTATTTTAGGAATGCTGTTTTTTGTTGGCAAAACAATGAAAAAAATACAAAATAATTCGAGTTGGTGGCTTATTCTCGTCGTTCTTTTGTATATTCTTGAGTCATTTCCTGTTTACTCTCCTCGTTCATTTGTTGAATATCGTCCGACAATTGCTGTTTTACGTTCTGCGTGCAAAGAAAACAAAAAGTTATTACATATCCCCATGATGTTTGTCAAAGAAGATCGAGAGATTGGTCAAGTTGTGCAGTATTGGTCGCAAAATATGTTCGACTCAACGAGTCATTCATGCATAATGAGTGATGGGTACAGTGGATTCTTTCCCAAGTATCATCGCAACTTACAAGAAAGAATAGAGCAAACACTACAAGATGGCGATTCGGATGGATTTTGGTCGACTATTTCATCAACTGGTGTTGAAGTGCTTGAGGTATCTTTTTCTGCGATGCCGGATTCTTGGGGCGTGATCGTTTCTGAAACCTATAATGAACATGGATGGAGTTCGATTTTTTCAGATGAATCGCATATGATACTGGTTAAGGAAACAACATGAGAATTTTGGCAATACTTGTGAATTATAATGGAAAAGACATTATTGGTCGTGCAATTGAGTCTGTTCAGCGACAACTTGTGCAAGATATAGCGGAAGAAGTCACACAAAAAATTATCGTAATGGACAATGCTTCGACTGATGGATCGGTTGAATTTCTTCATGAAAAATATCCAGACGTGTTTATCATGAAATCGGAGAAAAATCTTGGTTTTGGGGTACCTATTAATGTTGCCACTGCGTTAGTAAAAGAAATTCGTGATGAATATGATTACATCCTATTGTTGAACTCGGATGCCGTTTTAGACGAACATTGGCTTTTGTATGCGTTGGAGCCAATGACGGATGAAACTGTTTTTGCAGTAAACGGGAAAACCTTTTTAATGCATGAATCACATATTCAGAATGCAGGATCGGCGATTTTTGGTGCGGGATACGGACGGGATCGGGGAGCAGTGGTAGAGGATCAAAGGCAAAAATATGAGTCAGATATGGGGCAGTATGATTCAGCGTGTTCAGTACAAGCTTTTTGTGGCGTTGCTGTGTTACTACGTCTAAATGTTTTCGAAAAGTTGGACGGATTTGATCCATCCTTTTTTCTGTATTATGAAGATACAGATTTGAGCGTTCGCGCGCAAAAAGCGGGGTATCGCATTCAATACGAACCTCGAGCAATAGCGTATCATGAACATGCAAAAACAAGTTCAGAAAACTCACCGTTCTTTTTGTACCATTCAAAGCGTTCCCGCCTCATCTTTTTACTGAAACATTTTTCTTGGTCTGTTTGTTTTAGAGAGCTTGCAATGTATAAACTGCGCGCATTGTACTCTGTGTTTTATCGGCCTTTGGTGCGATTTCTTGCGATCAAGGTTCTTTTTTCGCTGGTTCCCGAACTTTTGTCAATTTTGAAATATCGTCTCTCACAATCTTCAGATGAAAAACGTCGGTGGGTGCAGATAGAAAAGGAGATGTACTAATGTCAACCACGACCGCGAAACTTTTTGTAAAAACTCCCGACGGTCATCTTGGGAAAGCGGCGGTGTACGATCGGTGGTTTCACACTTTGGGTGGTGGAGAAAAACACGCGTTCGGATTTGCCGAGGCGTTGCGGGATATGGGGTACTCGGTTGAGTTGTTGTGTCATCAGCAGTTCTCGATCGATGAAGCGGAGAAAAAATTGGGTGTCGATTTGTCGAACATGTCGATTAAAATCTTGCCGAATCGAGTCGATAAAGAATTAAGTGAGTACACACGTCCATACGATTTGTTCCTCTCCTGTTCGATTTTTGATGTCATTCCTTCGTTAGCAAAAAAATCAGTGCTATCTGTTTTTTTCCCGTTTGATATGCGATATAGCTGGAAACGTCGTTTGAAATTACGTGTGCTTGTTCCATTTTTGCGAAAAATTATGCAGTTTTCAACGATTTTCGAGCGCGTTTCCGAAAAAAATGGGAAAAAGTTTCTAGAGTCGGGCGCGCGAATCTGTTTTTCAGTGGATTCGGCGTCTATTGAGCTTGCAGTTCAATTTGAGTCGTATGCATTTTCGCTTGTCGATTCTGTACGATTCTTTGTCGGTGAAGATGAAATCTTCTTCGAATCGCGAACGACAAATATTCACACAAATACCACAACGTATCATTTTATTGATTTACGTGGACTTCACGAGAAAGGTGTTCGCATCGAGTTTGATTCGAGTTCTCCCTATGCGCGGGGAGTGATGTTACAGTCCGCTCGCGTCCGTTCGTTTGGTGGAGCGTTATATTACATCTTCAAATGGTTAAATCCTGTTTGGGAGATGCGATTACATGGAGGTGAAACTTTCACAACAAAACAGGAGTTGCAGTCATACCAACTGATTGTCGGGAATTCTGCGTATACGACGCGATGGATCAAAACATATTGGGGTGTCGATGCGCGTGTGTTGTATCCGCCGGTTGATATTTCGCGTTTTTCACCCGCTACACAAAAAAAGAATCAGATTGTGCATATTGGTCGTTTTTTTACTGCGGGGCACTCAAAGAAACAATTGGAGTTGGTGCGACTGTTTAGGCAGTGTGTTTCTGATGGCTTGAAAGATTGGGAGCTTCATTTGATTGGGAGCGTTGCAAATGGGGATGTGAATCGCGCGTATTTTGAGCAGGTCGTTGCTGAGGCAAGTGGCCTTCCGGTGGTGATTCATGAAAATGCAACTTCGGAAGAGTTAATTGAGGTGCTGAATCATTCAAAAATCTACTGGCATGCGACTGGTTTTGGTGAGGATATGAATGAAAATCCCGAGCGCATGGAACATTTCGGGATCTCGACTGTCGAAGCGATGTCGGCTGGGTGTGTGCCGGTGGTGTTCGACGCGGGTGCACAGAGTGAAATTGTGAGTGAGGACTGCGGAGTTGTGTGGAAAACGGCCGAGGAGGCGATTCGCGCAACTGTAACGCTTTCAAAAGATGAAAAACTGTGGAAAATGATGTCCGATTATTCTATTGAGAGAGCAAAGATGTTTGCTGAGCAGCATTTTGTTGAGAAGTTTCGGGGATTGTTAGAAAGTGGATTAACAAAAAACCGCGAATAATTTCAAGCGCGGTATCTTCATTCTTTGGCATTTCAATAAACTCACTGAACAAACTTGACTGGAAAAGCTGTATTGCCTGTTTTGGGTCTTTCTTCACATAAGAATGCAATGGCTCGTAGCGCAAACTCTTTTCTTTGTGGCTCCGATTCGTCCCTTAAAATGTCGTAGATATATGTGAGTATTTTTCTATTTTCAAAAAATCTCAAATCTTCAACAATATAATCTGGTAATCCAAGTTCGGTATCTTGCATGTGTGGAATCTTACGAGAATTTTATGAATAGAGCAATGAGCTTCTTCAAAAGCGTGTGCCAAATCTTTTGAATGCTTTTCCCTTGTTGCGCTTGCATATGATGAGACCAGTACATCAGTTCTAATGAAATTCGATGAAGTGTTTGTGCGGTATCACTTTTTTCAGATGAGTCGAGAAGTTCCTTTGCTTCTGCCGATTTTAATGCGACGACGAGTTCGTACATTCCTTGTAATAGGGAGAGTGATGTCCCACGCTGTGTGTCCTTATATCCTTCAAGTGCAAAATATCTGCGCATAAACTCGGAAAAAAAACGGAGGAGTGCGTCAGATGAAGTAAATGATTGAGTTTTTTTCTCTTGTGAGGCTTGAATCGAGGTGTATTGATTCAATCGTTCAAGAAATTGTTCAACGGTTGGGTAGTTATCATGAGAGATGGCGTTTTCTTCTGTAGCTTCAAGTTCGATATGTGATCCCAACGGCGTTGCTTTTTGATGAATATCACCTTGCCACTTCGCTTGTCCATTTCGAAAAAGTCGCAATTGATGATCGGGCCACCACCCAGTATGTTGAATCCATTTGCCCCAAATGTAGTTTTTTCGAGGGAAGGAATAACAATCGGCAGAATGTGAGTCTTGCGTGATGTGCTGAATCTTTTCAATAAGTGAGGGAGTGAGCCACTCATCTGCGTCGAGCACGAGCACCCAATCGCAAGAGGCTTCCTTGATCGCGAGGTTACGCGCAGGATCGGCATATTGGAGATTGGAATGCGAAAAAATCTTTGAAGTAAACGCCTGAGCGATCTCAACCGTTCGATCTGTGCTTTCCATGTCCATGATGATGATTTCGTCTGCCAGAGCCTGGGCGGAGCGGAGGGCGCGTTCAAGGGTGTCCTCTGCATTGCGGACGTTCATGACAAGTGAAAGAGTTGACATAGGTGAATTGTAGCAGAAAGATTATCGCTTGGGGGTAGTCCACCGATCTTCTTCTGGGCTATGCGTCGCACTGAGGTTGACGGGATCTGAGGGGCCAGCTGAAGGCATCTCTCTCTTCATTTGCGCGAGGCGATCTTCGGCAATCTCTTTAAACAGGTTAAGCGTTTGTCTTGAAAAATCGTCAAGTTTCTCCGCGCGGAGTATTTTTTCCAAAAATGAAATATACAAGTGTAAATAATCCATGGTTTGAGCTGGTTGTTTGGAGATTTGATTTTCCAAACGCGCAAGTTCATCTTCGATCCTTTGCCGACGGTATTGAAAGCAAGAGATTCTTGTTCCTTTAGGTCGATGTTGAAGTGCATGAAGTGCATTTTTATAAAAATAATATGCCTCAATCGGAGAATCGTTTGCAATATCTGAGATCTCACAGAAAATTTCATTCAGTTTACGTTCCTGTGTTTTTATTTCTAAGGGGTCATCAGTTGGTAAAAGCTCATCGCCTTGTTTGTATATCTCAGCAATTGTGTTTACTTTTTCTAAAAACTCTGGTGCAACTCGTGCTCGCAGTTCTTCAAACGCTTTCTTTTTTTCCTCATACTCTGATTGGCTACTCTTATCTCCTTTTAACAACTCAGCAACTACTCTTCCAGTATTATTTACCGACGAAACGCTGTACGCGTATTTATAGTTTGTACTTTCTGATTGCATGGTCATAGAGTATCATGATTTTTATGAAACATGTCGACTTGTTATTTAAACTTGCTTTTCTTTCACTTTTTCTTCTTTTATCCCTTCTCCTTTTCCGTAATCCATTCTCCGTTCGAACGCTTATCCCAAATTTTGAGCCATATCCCGACTCGCTTCATTATATTACCTCGGCGCGGTGCTTTTTAGCAGGGCAGGGATTTTCGTTGTGTCGAGAAGGACGACAGCTTGAAACTTCAGTTCCCCCGCTTTATGCGATGAGTTTGATTCCATTTTTCCTGATTCGTAACGACCCTCGGATGTTTTATTTTGCGAATGTCCTTTTTACCCTTATTTCAGTTGGATTATTTTTTGTGATTCTACGTCGTCTGAAGATCCATCGAATTATCCAGTTTGCAACTGTGTTTTTTTATGTGACGCATCAATATGTGTATTGGTTTCCAACATTGGCGATGGCCGAAAACCTGCTTATTCCTACGATGCTGCTTGTGGTGTATCTTTTTTTGGCTCCGCTTTCAAAGAAAAATGCTATTTTTTCTGCATTTGCCATGATCGCCTTATATGAAATCAAATACGTTACTTTTCCGCTGGTTGGATTATTTGGAGCACTGTACGGTTTGCGCATTCTACTTGAACAAAAAGGAAGAGATCGAATAAAAATATTTGGATTGTTTGTGTGTTTTTTTGTGATTATCTTTATGTTGTTTGATCAGGGAAAATCGATTCGAGCTATCTTTGAAATTGCGAAATCTTCGCAGTTTGTTCAGTCTGTTGAAAGCACTTCGGGATCGGGGTATTTTTCTACTGCCTACATTCCAAAACATTTTCCCCTTTATCTTCGTTCCATTTTTGGGAAACAAGGCTTGGCTCTTCTTTGGAGAGCTGAGCCGTTTATCTATGCCCCGCTTGGATTCATGATATTTGCTGGACTTGTTCTTGCGCTATTCAAAAAAGAACATCGAAGAGCTTCGATATACATTCTTGGAGCGGTTTTTTCTCAAGTGTTGTTTCTTTCAAGTTTTTATGCACCAGATTCACGGTACATTCTCCAACTTCTGCCGGTGTTATATATTGGATTGGCAATAGGTTTTCAGGTTATGTGGGAGAATCAACATCGGATGGTTCGATATTGTGGATATGCGTTGCTTTCACTGGTATTAGTTTGGTATTTAATATCCAGCGCAACTCGATTGCGGTTTGCAATTGCTCTAAATCTAAAATATGCCGAAACGCCTTGGTACTATCTTTCTGTTCAAAAACTGAACGAGGTGATTGACCCCATCGCGAAAAAATCCGAAAAACAGCCCGTGGTGATCTCGGCGTTGGTGCCGTATTTTGTTGATTTTTACTCCTCAAAATCATATCGATTGTTACCTCTATCACCGCATCAAGAATTTCCTTATGCTAAAACAGAAGTGTGGGGTGACCGCGATTATTCCGATTTCAAACAGATGTATCAAGCGGAGTTGGACGCTGGTGTGCCCGTGTATGTTTCAAACTACGGATTGGGAAATGTTCCACAACTGCATCAATCCTTTCAAGAGTTGAATTCCTGGTTTCTCCTTACAAAAATTGCGGATGGTTGTTACGATCTGTGTAACGTGTATCAAGTCACAGAAAAACAATGAAGTACCTATCTGCGATATTTTTTGGTTTTATCATTATCATTTTTCTTTTTTTGCGACTGTATGCATTAAATACCTCACTTGAATTTTATTCAGATATGGGTCGAGATCTCGATGTTCTGATGATGTGGAAACAAACGGGAAAACCTCCGTTGTTAGGACCAACAATTTCCTTTTTTCCTTTGTCGCAAAGTGGGTTGTATTACTTTTTGATCATGCCATTTTTCTTGATTTCGGGGGCAAGTGTGTACAGTGCAGTGTATGCAATTCTGTTCTACTATCTTTTGTTTGCCTGTGTTGGGTATTTTTCATTGCGCAACACAAAACATTTCGTTCCGTTTCTTTGCGTTGCGTTGTTGGTCAGTTTCCATCCTGAGTTTGTGTATCAACTGCGATATCCGTGGAATCCTTCTTTTGGTCCGCCGTTCTTTTTTGCGGGTTTATTTCTTTTTTTTCAAATGCTTGAAGGCGTCGTTACTCGCAAGCGGGCGATGCTTTTCTCAATCTGTATGGCGATTCCCGTTGCGGTGAGTTATTCGTTTTTACCTGTCGCGGGTTTGTTGTTTTTGATTCTTCTTTTTCGAGTTCGATCGCGAATTATGCTTTTTTTGAGTATGATTGGTGCGTTCTTATTAGCGTTTTTCCCGGTATTGCTATTTGAAGTTCGTCATAACTTTTTCTTTTTGCGTCGCATGATGGTTGATCCGTTTCCTACACAACAGATTGCAATGGATTATGGGAAGAAAATGACAAACTATCTGGGTTTTTTGTTTAACGGATCGTATTTTCCAACAGACCTCCTCGCGATAGTCGTTTTTTTGGTTGGAATTTGGGGCGTGGTGTGGATGATTCGAGCTACACAAGAAAAACGCAGAACGCAGTATCTTCAAAGTTTTTTTATTACCTGTGTGGCATTTGTTCTGTTGTTCGCGTTACCATTTGAGATGCTTTCGCATTACATGTTTTCGGTTCTATGCTTAATTCTTATCACCATTTCATTTTTGCCAAAAGCATTACGCATAGGAATAATCGCAGTATTGGTATTAAACTGGACCGCCCCAACGTATGTACAAAAGTACCTTCATCCCGCTCGAAGAACGATTGAGCAGATGGAACAATGTGCGCAGCGTTTTTGTTCGGTTCCCCGAAACCCCAGCTTTGTCGCTTCGCAAGGATGGTTTGAACATCATTTCGCTGCAGATTGGATTTTCTTGTTGAATAAACATGGATGTGTCGCGCAGGACATTACGAGAACACCCCAATCGTTTTCAAATTCAATGATTATAGTTGTGGATCAATCTTCATACACACACGGGAAAACGGTTTTTAATGAGTTGAGTTTGTTCGGCGACTCAAAAGAAACTGATATTTTCGCATGCGAGGGAAATATTCGTCTGCATCTTCTAGAAAGAGAAGCGAGATGAGGCGACGTTTTCTTTTTATTGGGTGCGTTTTGTGGTCGTTTTTCTTGTACATGAACACCTTTTCAAATGAGTTTGTGTTTGATGACAGAATTCATGTCTTGAGTCGTGAAAATATTCGCACGTTAACTCCACAGACGGCTGTTGAGTACTTTTCAACACCGTATGTGTATCAAAATCCCGTAGCGGGTGCGTATCGACCGATCGTTGTGCTGAGTTTTGCGATGAACTGGGCGGTTTCAGGGGACAATGCATGGTCGTATCGAATCGTGAATATTTTTCTTCACGCACTGGTTGGCTTTTTGATTGGTGAGATTGTGTATGTGATATCGCATTCGAGTAAGCGTTCGTGGATTGTTGCGTTTTTGTTTCTAGTGCATCCGCTGGCAACCGAGGTGGTGAATAGTGTGGTGAACCGATCGGAATCATTGGGGATGCTTTTTTCTCTTTTTGCAATCTTAATCACGTTGAATTGGAGGCAAAACTGGAAGTCCGAACTACTTGTGTTTTTCAGCGCAATGTTTGCGGTGTTTTCAAAAGAGTCCTCGATTGCGTTGATCATTCCCGTTTTCTTGCTTGCAAAAAATAAAGTTGTTCGCGGAGGCATGCTCATCCTATTTTTGATTGCCTATTTTTCGATTCGATTTTTGGTTTTAGGTTCGCACATGGTAGGGACCGATGCGACAGTTGCAGAGNNTTCCCAGCTCACCTTTCGGCCGATTATTCTTTTCGTCAAATTGAGGTTGTGCAAACGTGGTCGTGGTTGATGGTTGGAGGAATCGGAATATTTCTTGTTGTTGGTGCGTTGGCTGTCTGGATTTTTTTCAAGCATGGGAAAATGTTCCCATTTTTTCTTGCGGGGTGCGCGCAGTACATGATTACAAGCAATCTTTTTTTTGCGATTGGAACAATTTTTGGGGAACGCCTGTTGTACGGAGTGATCGCATATTTGCTTCTGTTTGGTTTTGGTTTTTTTTCAATCTCGAATGAGTGGATTCGGCGGGGAGTGGTAGCGTTGTTGAGCATTTGGATGCTTGGGAGTTGGTTTCGTGTGTGGATCCGAAATGCGGACTGGAAAAACGAGTTTATTTTTTTCACCCAGATGGTGCGCGATGCGCCGAACAGCGTTCTGGCAAACTCGAATGCGGGAGCAATGTATTTGTTGAGTGGGGAACTTGAACTCGCAGATAAATACATCACCATTGCTGAATCGATTTATCCAAAATATATTCACATCTCAAACAACAGAGGGTTATATTACGAAATTCTTGGAGATACAAAAAAAGCAGAGGAAAAGTTTCGCGAAACACTGCAACTCAATCCATCATATGAAACAGCGCAACGAAACCTAGAGCGAGTACAAAAAATTAACCAAGGTTTGTGAAATATTGAATTGTTTTTTGCAGTCCCGTCTCAACCGAGACTTCTGGAATCCATGAAAGCAGTGATTGTGCCTTTGAAATGTCGGGCTTTCGGCGTTCCGGATCGTCGAGAGGTAAAGTGAGATATGAAATACTACTCGATGAACGCGTCTGTTTAATAATGAGCGACGCGATTTCGAGGACGGTGAGCTCTAGCGGATTTCCAAGGTTAATCGTTTCGTTTTTTGTCTTTTCACTTACAGCGTGAAGTAAAATTCCTCGGACAAGATCATCAATGTAGCAAAGTGATCGTGTTTGTTTTCCTGAACCGTAAACAGTGAGAGGTTCTCCCGCGAGTGCTTGAGAAATAAAGTTGGGGATGATTCTTCCATCATCTTTTCCAATTCGTGGTCCGTAGGTGTTAAAGATGCGAACGATTCTGGTATCAATTGCAAACGATCGAGCGTGAACACCACAGATTGTTTCTCCCATCCGTTTTGACTCGTCATAACATGATCGGATGCCGTTTGGATTCACGTTCCCCCAATACGACTCGGGTTGTGGGTGAACGGTGGGGTTGCCGTACACTTCTGAAGTTGATGCAAACACAAATCGTGCGCTGGGATTTTTTGCGACAAGATATTGTAATAACTGATGTGTTCCTTGCGAATTCACAAGATATGTTTCGATTGGATATTTTTGATAAATGGGTGGGCTTGCTGGAGAAGCAAAATGAAAAACATAATCTGGTCGATAGTTATGTGGTAGATATGATGCGGGTGATAATGAAACATCTGCGTTGATAAATGAAAACGATTGATGTTTTTTTGCATTTGAAAGATTATTTTCGGATCCACAGATAAGGTTATCAATGCCGAGCACCTCTGCTTCCGATTGCAAGAGCGCGTCACAGAGATGGCTACCAATAAAACCCGCACTACCAGTGACAATGACGCGTTTACCTTTGAAGTTCATCATGTTTTTATCTTAGCACGACGAAGAAAGAACTTGGTACAATGGACGCATGATACGCCGGTGGATCATTCTTACTTTTCTCTTGGCGATTGTCGTGCGTTTCCCCTTAATAAATGGTTCATTTTGGCTTGACGAGGCCGCGCAAGTATTGGAATCTCAGCGAAGTTTTTCTGAGCAACTGCAGATTGGATATGATTTTCAGCCGCCGTTGCTACATGTTATTGTCTGGGGGTTAGTTCGCATCTCAACGAATGAGGCGTTTTTGCGATCTGTCTCGTTACTGGCTGGAGTAGGTTCGATCTTTTTTACATATCTAATCGCGCAAACGCATGCGCCCAAGAATTCTCGAGTGTCTTTGCTTGTGGTAGCGCTAATTACTTTTTCTCAGTTCCACATTTTTTATAGTCAAGAACTTCGTTCGTATATGTTGGCAACTTTTTTTGGTTCGGTCTCATGGTGGCTGGTGGTGACGCAACCGTTTTCTCTTCGAGTTCGGTCTCTATTTCTTGCGGGCGTTCATCTTCTTGGTTTGTACTCGATGTATGTGTATCCGTTCTTGATAATTTCTCAGCTTATTTTTGTTCTTTTTTCGACAATGAAAAAAAAGTGGTATCTGATTTCGATTCTCCTGAGCGCGATCGGATTTATTCCTTGGTTGCCATCATTTTTAAACCAAGTTCGAGAAGGAACAACCTTGAGTGCGACCTTAAGCGGATGGTCGCAGGTGGTCTCGCTTCCTCAGTGGAAATCACTTGCGATGTCGTTTGCAAAACTGATCACAGGCCAGATTCCATATGATGGACTCTACGCGCTTATTTCTGGAGGTATGGTGTTGTTATTTGGTTTTGGACTATTTCTTGTTCTTCGAACGCAGAAACAGTTGCGACTCTTTTTTGTTTGTTCTGCGGTACTACCTGTGGTTTTGGCTTGGCTTGTTTCATTTTTTGTTCCTGTTCTTGCGCCAAAACGCGTGCTATTTGTGTTGCCATTTTTGTTTATGATGTTTGCATTTTTAGGAAAAAAATTCGGTCGCGTTTCGAATGGTATTCTGGGCGTGTTTATCACTCTTCAAGTTCTCGTTCTTTTTTCGTACTGGAGCGATACGAGTTTACAGCGCGAGGATTGGAGAACGGTTTCGCGTGAAATATACGAGCAATATGATCCATCAGAAACACTGTTAATCTTTGGATTCACCGATGCTTTTGCACCTTGGAGGTTTTATGATCAACAGCAAGAAGTTCCTTTTGATGAAGTTGCGTTTTCCACAATTCCAATTTCAGCGGAGGAAGTTCAACAATTAGATCAAAAAGTTCGCGCATATCAGACAATCATTATTTTTGATTATCTTCGCGATCTCACCGATCCAAATCGGATGATTGAGAAAAAACTCGAACAACTTGGGTACATCGGAGAAAAAAGTATTCCTTATCAGCATATTGGATTTCTTCGTGTGTATCAAAAGATTGTGTATCAAGCTAATAGCAGGGTAGAATAGATTTATGACACCAAAAATCGTTATGGATGTGAGTTCGATTCAGTATGGTCGAGGAGTATCTCGATACACGAAAAATCTTTTCTCGGCACTTTCAAAAAGGAAAACAATTGAGATGTACGCTTTAGGTGCATCGTTGCGAAAGTATCAGATATTGCGCGCTGAACTGCAAGGCACGCCTGCAAAAAATAATCACCTGTTCCCGATTCCTGATCGCGTGCTGAAATCGATGTGGAAGTACGGTGTGATGACTCCAGATAGAATTATTCGCGACCCCTCGTTGTTTCACGCGTGGGAGTATCTTCCACATACACTGCGTATACCTTACGTAGTGACAATTCATGATCTTGCGATGTTACGTTTTCCGAAATCCGCACATCCTGTATTATTGAAAACGCATCAGATCATTTGGGATCGAATCAAAAAAGATCATGCGCATGTGATTGCGGTTTCTCAAGCGACAAAAAACGACTGTGTGGAACTTTTGCAGTTAGACGATTCAAAAATTCACGTGGTGTACGAAGCGCTTCCCAAGGAACAGCGTATTGTCCCAACAAAAGACGATATTTTAAAAACAAAAAAGAAGTTCCAGATAGAAAAGCCGTTTATTTTCTTTTTAGGAACGCAAGAGCCGAGGAAAAATGTGTTGCAGCTTATTGAGGCGTGGAAAGACATGAAAAAAGAGTTTGATCTTGTGATTGGTGGAGCGAAGGGGTGGGAAAAAATGCCAGTCGAAAAAGGTATTCACTACGTTGGATATCTTGATCCTAAGGATTCTGCTTCATTGTANNCAGGTTGATCAGGATGATCCTCACTCGATTTCAGCGGGGATTTTACAGGCAGTTGAACAACGTGCAACGCTTGTGAAAAAGGGAACAGCACGGCTAACTCAATTTTCTTGGGACCGCGCTGCGGAAGAAACTGAACTAGTGTATCGTGCCATTCTACAAGGAAAAAACAGTACATGAAACCGATGCGCATTGGAATTAACGCGTACGAAGCGAATGTTCTCAATCGAGTTGGAAGCAACGTATACGCATTTCATCTGCTTCATCAGATTGTGCATCATGCAGAACAACATCAAGATGAGGTTGTGATTTATTTGCCGACTCCCCCATTAGATGATTTACCAAAACCTTCCCCGACCGTTTCATATGTGATTTTGCAGTCTGCGCGATTGTGGTCGATTGTAAGCTTACCTTTTGCGTTATTGCGTGAAAAACTCAAATGTTTTCAAGAAAAGCGTCCGTATTTTGATGTTTTTCTTTCGTTGGGTCACTACGCACCAATCTACACAGGTTCAAAAAGCGTTGTATGTATTATGGACGTAGCCTACGAACGGTACCCCGAATTATTTTTAAAAGGGGATTTGATGAAGTTACGCGCGCTCACGCGCGCTTCGTTGTTACGCGCAGAAGGAATAATCACTATTTCAGAATCATCACATAATGATATTCTTCGAATTTTTCGTCCTCGTGCACCGATCGAAATTTGTTACCCATCACTTTCATCAACGGAACTTGACTCTGCGTCGTCGATGCCTACGAAATCTGTGTCGCGACCAGTGCCATATGAATATGTGCTTCATGTAGGAACACTTCAACCGCGCAAAAATATTATCCGACTTGTCGAAGCGTTTGAAACGCTCCATGAAACACATCCCGAACTTCACCTTGTGTGTATCGGAAAATACGGATGGATGAGTGAGAACATACAGGCGCGTATCGGGCGATCTCGAAAAAAAGAATTCATTCATGTATTGGGTTTTGTTGACGATGAAGAAAAACGCGCACTTTTATCACATGCGTGTTGTGTTGCTGTTGTTGGTTTATACGAGGGATTTGGGATTCCCGCACTCGAAGCAATTCAGGGGGGCAGTGTGCCGGTTGTGTCCGAAACCGCGAGTCTTCCCGAAGTCGTGGGGCCAACGGGAATCACCGTTGATCCTTTTTCCACGCACTCAATTGCTGACGGACTCGAGAGGGCAATACGAATGAATGTCAAGGAAAAGAAACATCATCTGCATGAATTGCGTGAGTTCACGCGCGAGTTTTCTTGGGAGAAATCGGGGAAAAAGGCGTATAATTACCTTGTAGATATTGCATCTGTGGGAAAGCGAGGGAAATGAACTCTCCATTTTATGATAAATCGGGAAAACAACTCGAATGGTCTGAGGCTGTTCACAAAATTGAGCTTCGATTTGAAAGTATTTGGACAGAGTGTATTACAGGATTTTTGTGGTGGGGTGTTGGAAACGTTCCGTTCCACTTTATTCGACGATTCTTTTATGAGTTGGCTGGTGTGAAGTTGGGATCGGGTTCAACGATTCACATGGGTGCGCGCATCTATCAACCAAAAAATATCTCGATTGGCGAAGGATCGCTTGTTGGAGAGCAGATTCTGTTAGATGGTCGAGATTCATTAACAATTGGAAATCATGTTGATATTGCCTCACAGGTGATGATTTTTAACAGCGAACACGATGTTCGCGCGTCTGATTTTCGTGCGATTCATGCGCCGGTTGTGATTGAGGATTATGTATTTATTGGTCCCCGTGCGATGATTATGCCCGGAGTGACTATTCATACGGGAGCGGTTGTGGCGGGGGGAGCAGTGGTGACAAAAGATGTTGCGAAAGGAACAATCGTTGCAGGTGTTCCCGCAAAAGAAATTGGAGAACGCAAACTCAAAGAATATTCCTATCGACTTGGGAGACCAAGGCTTTTTCAATAACCATGACTGTTCGTACCTCCAACAAAATCTCAAACATTCCAGATATTTCGATTATTATTGTGAGTTATCAAACAAAAAAAGAACTTGCTGATTGTTTGGACTCCATTTTTCGTGAAAAAAACATCTCATTTGAGGTTATTGTTGTTGATAACGCGTCAACCGATGGAACATCAAAAATGATTACGCAAGAATTTCCGAAGGTGAAGTTGATCACCTTGGATTCATTAATTGGATTTTCTGAAAGTAACATGCGAGGCGTTGAAAAAGCGTGTGCGAACACGCTGTTCTTTTTAAATCCCGACACTCTTGTGCGCGCTGATGCAGTTCATCAACTTTTTCAGACATTGTGGTCTCAGAAAAACTACGGTGCGATAAGTGGGCGATTGTTGAATGCTGATGGGTCGCTCCAACCACAAGGAGGTTCTCTCCCTTCATTGCTCGTTGTGTGCATGTGGATGTTCGCGATTGATGATATTCCTAGTATTCACGAACTTGTTTCTCATTATCAGGAACGTAGAAGTTCATATTTTTCATCTTCGGATGGAAAGGTGAAACAGTTTGGATGGTTGGGTGGAACAGCGCTTATGGTGAAAAAAGAGGCATTCGAACAGGTTGGGGGGTGGGATCCAAACATCTATATGTATGGTGAAGATGTGGAGTTGTGTCTTCGCCTTGATCGTGCAGGGTGGGAGATTGTACTTGATCCTCAGGCTGAGATTACGCATTTGCGGTTTAAGAGTACAGGGAGTAGCCAGAGGTCGTTGGTAGGGGAGGTTGAGGGAATAGTTTACATCTGGAAGAAACATTTTCCTGTCTGGCAAAAACCTGTTCTTATCCTTTTGCTCCTGATCGGCGCATGGTTGCGATACGTGTTATTTGGTATACTGTTGCGTGATGAACACAAAAAACAGGCTTATCGAAAGATTTTTACCGTTCTTGCGAATTATTGATGCGAATCTTTTATTGTACTTTTCGCTTTTCTTAGCGGTATTCATTCCACTTTTTCCAAAGATTCCACTTGCAGAGTTAATTCCTGGATACATTGTTCGATTGCGTACCGAAGATGTGGTGATTGCGGTAGGTGCAGTTATTTTTGGTATTCAGTTACTTCGTCGAAAAGTGTCACTGAAAACGCCACTGACAAAATGGATCATCGCGTATCTTATCGTTGGATTGCTTTCCTCGATTTTTGCAATCATCTGGACGAAAACGGTTCCTGCGAACTTTGCGCACGTCTCGAAACTTTTTCTTCATCTGATTCGTCGCGTTGAGTATTTCTCGGTGTTCTTTATCTTCTATGCCGCGATTCGAACAAAAAAACACGCAATCTGGGTGTTGTTGACTTTCTTGTTCACGACATTGACGGTTTCGATTTACGGCGTTGGTCAAAAATATTTGTATTGGCCGGTGTACTCAACAATGAATCGTGAGTTTAGTAAAGGATTGCGATTGTTTTTAACCGAGCACGCACGCGTGCAATCAACATTCGGTGGTCATTATGATTTTGCTGCGTTTTTAGTTATGGGACTCATGATCTCGATCATTGGAATGTTTTATGTTCGTCGTCGTTGGGTGAAGATGGTGAGTGTGGCGACCTTTTTCCTTTCGTTGTGGTCGCTCATGATGACTTCATCACGATCATCATTTCTTGCGTATCTTTTGGCGATCACCATGTTTGCGTTGTGGATGATGAAAAAATCAATCAAGACAGGAATGCTTAAGTTCGTCGGTTTGTATTTCTTTACGTTTTCATTTTTGTTTCTCTTCGGAGATTTGAGTGAACGATTCGCGCAGATTTTCCAAGGTAACGAAGCGTATCAGGCAATGGTGAGTACGGTTGATAAAGTGAAAGAAAATTCATTCAAACCACTCGTTGAGCCACCAAAAGATGGTATTTCTATCGATGATGTCAATAAAGCAGCTGAGGAGGCGGCAAAACGCACCACTGTTCCAGTAATTGTGAGCAGCGATACTCAACCCACTCCTGTAAAACCAGCCGATCTTCCCCCCGACGTCTTTGAGGATATTCCAGATGCGATAATCTCGACAAAGTCGGCAGAAGGAAAAGATATTGAGATCATCATTCCTCGCGTGTTTTCTGAAAACGCACACCGCTTAGGACTATCCGCGGCGATTCGTTTAGACACGCTATGGCCATTTGCGATCCGAGGCTTTTTGCGTAATCCACTTTTTGGATCGGGCTACTCGACCTTGACGAAATATACAATCGAACAGTTTACCGAAGCAGAATCAACCGATAATGATTTCTTGAGAACGCTCGGGGAAACAGGGTTACTCGGATTCATCACGTTCTACGGTGTGTTTGTTGTCTTGAACAAAAATCTCTTACGACTTTCAAAGCATTCCGCGGATCCATTTTCGAGAATCATCGCGATTGGAATGCTTTCGATTACCGCGGGTTTGTTTGTGAATGCGGTATATATTGACGTGTTTGTTTCTTCGAAAGTAATTGAGACGTATTGGGCGTTGGCGGCGGTGTGTTTGCGATATGTGATGTTTTCACAAGAGTCGGTAACAGGGTCGTCGAGTTCATCAGGTTCATTTGCCGATGCGTTTCGAAAGAGTTCACAAAAACAAAAAAGGAAGTTGCATGCGAAAGCTTGAGCTCTTTGTTGTTTTAAGTGTGATGTTTCTTGCTTTTGCGTTGCGTATGTATCGTATTTCAAATCCAGTTGCCGATTGGCATTCTTTTCGTCAAGCTGATACCGCTTCTGTTACGAGAGAGTTTGTGAGACGCGGAGTTGATCTTTTGCATCCTCAGTATCATGATCTTTCGAACATTCAGTCGGGCAAAGAAAACCCCGAGGGGTATCGCATGGTTGAGTTTCCGATCATGAATGCGGGAACTGCAGTTTTTATTTCTGCGTTTAACCTTGATGGGCAGGAAGTGCTGGTTGGAAGATTGTTTGCTGTGATCTTTTCTGGTCTTGCTGGACTAGCGCTCTATTTGTTTGTGAAGACGCTTCTTGGGAGGCGCGTTGCGCTGTTTTCTTTGATTTTATTCTCGATTCTTCCGTACAGCGTGTATTACGGGCGCGTCATCCTTCCTGAGCCGTTTATGATCTGTCTTGTGCTGTGGAGTGGGGTAGCGTATCTCCGTGCGATTACTTCGCGTTCATATCTTACGTTTGCGTTGTATTCTCTCTTGCTGGCGATGGCAATCTTGGTGAAACCGTTTGTGCTGATTTATGTTCCTATTTTCATCACTGCAGGATTTCTTTTGACAAAAAATCTCAAACATTCTCTCGTTGGCGCTATAAGTTCATTGTTTGCAGTTGTTCCATTTTTATTTTGGAGAGACTGGATTCTTCAATTCCCCGAGGGCATCCCTGCTTCCGATTGGTTGTGGAACGAAAAAAACATTCGATTTTCGGGGGCGTTCGTGCATTGGGTGTTTCAAGAACGCATCTCGCGATTGATTCTGGGTATTGGTGGAGTTTCGTTTTTGATTTTGGGAATGATTCGGAAACAAAAGGCCTTTCTTGTGTTTGTAGTTTCTTTATCTGCAATCTTGGTGTATGTTTTGGCAATTGCGGGTGGAAATGTGCGACATGATTATTATCAATTCTTAATTCTTCCGATTTTGTGCATGATCGCGGGTCAGGGAATGGCGTGGATGTGGAATGGAATCGCGGGTTCTTTGGTATTATTTTCGCGAATTGTACTTATTGGTCTGTTAGGTTTTTCAATCTTTGTTTCATGGTATGAGGTACGAGGATATTTTAATGTAAATCACTGGGAAATTGTCATTGCGGGAGAGGTTGTTGATAAAGTAATCCCACAAACGGCAAAGATAATCGCTCCATTTAACGGTGATACAGCCTTTTTGTTTCACACCAAGCGTTCGGGTTGGCCATTGGGATTTGAGATCGATAAAAAGATATCCCAAGGTGCAACACATTACGTGACGGTTTCCTACGATGACGAGGCGCGCGAACTTGAGAAACGATTTAAAACAATAGAAAAAACCGATCGCTTTCTGCTCCTCGATCTTCGCGAACATCTATGAACATTTTAATGCTCACACCCTATCTGCCGTACCCGCTTCATTCTGGTGGTCAAATTCGCACATATAATCTGCTCAAAAGTTTGAGCAAAAAGCACAGTATCACGTTGTTTTCGCTGATTAAAGATGAGTCCGAACGTTCGTACATTGAGGAGTTGCAGAAATATTGTGTGAAGATCCGTGTGTTCAAACGATCAGAGAAAGCGTTTACATTGCGCAACATTTTTCGTGCAGGTTTTTCGCTGTATCCTTTTTTGGTGATCCGCAATTTTGTGGATGAAGTGAAGGACGAGGTTCGTAAAGAACTGCAAGCAAAAGAATATCACGCGATTCATGCGGAGACGTTTTACATGATGCCAAATATTCCCGCAACTTCTGTTCCGGTGCTACTTGTTGAGCAAACAATTGAATATTTGGGTTATCTGAGCTACGCAAAATCATTTCGCTATTGGTTTTTAAAACCCCTTTTGTACATTGATATTTTTAAGATTAAACTGTGGGAAGAATTTTTTTGGCGTGCGTGTACGCGATTGATTGCCATGTCGCAAGAAGATCGACAGTTTATGCTGAAAACAGTCGCCCCCGACAAAGACGTGAATGTTGTTGAGAATGGTGTTGATGTTGAGTTTTTTGAGAAAACAAAAAAGCGTGTGTTACCAAACCCGACGGTGTTATTTGTGGGAACATTCAAATGGCTTCCCAACGTAGAGGCAGTGCAATATCTGGTAGAAAAGGTGTGGCCGATTATTTTGCAGACTGTTCCAACTGCAAAAATGAAGATTGTTGGAAATGCGCCTACAGATGTTGTGTACGCCCTCGCAAAACGTCACAATGGTGTGGAGGTTGTTGGTCGCGTTGAGGATATTCGTGATGCATACGCGAATGCGCATGTTTTGGTTGCGCCGGTATTCAGCGGGAAGGGAACGCGATATAAAGTTTTGGAGGCGATGGCGACGCGTACTCCCGTGGTTGGAACACCCATCGCCGTTGAAGGTCTCGGCGTTCAGTCAGGTGTACATGCGCTTGTGGGGGCGACGGCGAATGAGTTGGCGTTGCACACGATTGCAGTTCTTCAAAACGAAAATCTGCGTGAGGCGCTTGCGGAGCAAGCGCAAAAGTGGGTGTTTGATCGGTACAACTGGAAAAATATCGCGGATAAACTTGACTCAATCTATTTAAAGGTGGGAGATCATCATGTTTAAATCTATTGATGGTACTGTTCCGAACGTAACGGTGGTGTATCTCTCATATAACACAAAAGATGTGTTGAGAAACGCGCTTGAATCATTATTTCAATATGTTTCGATTCCGCTACACGTTGTGGTGGTTGATAATGGTTCATCGGATGGATCGCAACAAATGATTCGAGAACAATTTTCTCAGGTGTTGTTGATTGAAAATGAAAAAAACTTGGGATTTGCGGCGGGGAATAACGTTGCGCTCAAAAATGTTAGTACGGAATTTGTGCTGTTATTAAACGCGGACACCGTGTTGAAATCACAATTTGATTTGCAGTTACTCCTTTCCAATTTCGAAGATGAAACCGTTGCGGTTGTTTCTCCTCGCATTGTGTTGCCGTCGGGAGATCTTGATTGGTCGAGTCATCGTGGTATTCCAACTCCGTGGAATGCGAGTTGGTATTTTTTGGGTGCAGAAAAACTTTTTGCCCACGTTCCTGTACTCAACAGAATTTTCTGTGGATATCATCAGCGCTGGAAAGATATCAATACTCTACATGAAATCGATGCGTGTACGGGTGCGGGAATGTTGATTCGAAGTTCTGCAATGCAAAAAGTGGGATTGTTTGATGAGGATTACTTTTTCTATGGTGAGGATCTAGATTGGTGTTATCGATTCAAAAAGGCGGGTTGGAAGATTGTGTACGATCCTCGCACAGAACTCACACATTTGAAGTATCAAGCGGGTTTGGGAAAGAAATCTGAGCATTCGCGTGCTTTTCGATATTTTTTTGATACAATGGAGATATTCTATAAGAAACACTATCGTTCCACGATTTTTGGATGGTTTGTCATTATAGGTATTCGATGTATTCGTTTTTTGAAAGGAGCAGTTCATGCCAGCAAGTAAAAAACAATCACACGCGTTTCCAAAAGTTACTCGTGAAGATCTTCAATTTCAAATTCAACAGTTGCGATTAGACAAAATTCTTTTTGCGATTGAAGGATTATTCGTTGTTGCCTTTTCTCTTGTTGCGTCCAGTGCGCTTCCAGATCTTATCTATCGCTATATGTATGATTCCGGAAAGTCGGAGCGCGTGGTGAATATTGAAATGTTAACGATGATTCCAGTGATATTCAATGTGGTTGCGCTTGTGTTTGGGACATTCGTCATTGTTTCGAACGTGCTTCGATACAAAAAGATGAGAATGCTTGAAAACGAGCTCGCGCAACTGGAGAAATAACTGCATGCGCATCGGTATAGATGCTCGACTTTCTGGAACAAAAAACGCGGGGATTGGTCGGTATATTGAAAATCTCATACGTGCTTTGGCGAACTTGTCGTTTTCTGATGAGTTTGTTATCTTTGTTTCAGACATTTCCGCGTTTGCGTGGCTTTCCCAAGATACTCGATTTCGTTTGGTCGAGGTTAAGGTTTCTCATTATTCAGTATTAGAACAACTCGTGATGCCATTTGTCATTTGGCGCTCAGGAGTTTCGCTTGTGCACATTCCGCATTTTAATGTGCCGTATATTTGTCCAACGCCGTTTGTTGTGACAATTCACGACCTGTTGTGGCATGAAAAGAAGGATACTCGTGCCACAACGCTTCATCCTATTGTTCATTTTATGAAGTACGCCTTTTATCGGATGATTGTGAAACACGCGGTGGAAAATGCGAGACATATTGTCGTTCCCTCTCAGGTGGTGGAGAAAATTGTTGAAAAATATTATCCCCAGCATGCCCCAATCACCGTAGCATACGAAGGCGTGACACCTTTTTCTTCCGTACACACAACGCCACATTCACAAGATCCATATCTGTTGTGTGTGGGGAGTCTTTATCCACATAAGAACATTGATCGTGTTCTTCCACATCTTAAAAGACATTCAGGGCTTCATTTAAAACTCGCCTCTTCGCGATCGGTGTTTTTGGATCGTTTTCGTCAAAAAGTTCAGGAATATGAACTGGATTCTCGTGTGGAGATTATTGAACATCCTTCGGATGATGAACTCGCTGAGTTATACACGAATGCATTTGCATTTTTATTTCCCAGTAGTTCGGAAGGGTTTGGATTACCCGGTCTTGAAGCAATGTCGCGGGAATGTCCAGTAGTATGTTCAGATATTCCAATTTTTCACGAGGTGTACGGTGATGCGGTTTTATATGTGCATTTTGATGATGAGTCATCTTTTACCGATGCGATGAATGTGCTAAAAGATTCGTCTATGCGAGCCATGTATATAAAACGAGGTCTTCTTCAATCAAAACGGTATTCTTGGATGAATCACGCCAAAACGGTTTTTCAAACGTATCAAGATTATGACTAATCCACGCGTTGCTCTTGTATACGATCGCATAAACTCGATTGGAGGCGCCGAGCGGATTTTACTCGCGTTGCACGATATTTTTCCGTCTGCGCCGTTATTTACTTCAGTTTACGAGAAAGAACTCGCGCCGTGGGCATCGGTGTTTCAAGTTCAAACGAGTTTTTTACAATATCTTCCAAGATTTCTTCGAGATCATACAAAACT
Organism: Minisyncoccota bacterium; assembly: GCA_003487265.1. GTDB lineage: Bacteria > Patescibacteriota > Microgenomatia > UBA1400 > UBA12028 > UBA12472. The sequence continues at coordinate 80,264 of DNEP01000013.1, read as the reverse complement.
ATCCACACTGATGCCACTTGCATTTGAACAGTTTGATCTTTCCGAATTCGATATCGTTATTTCTGTGACGAGTGAGTATGCAAAGTGCGTTCTCACGAAACCACATACACAACACATTTGTTATATGTTGACTCCTACGCGATATTTGTGGACGCACTCGGAGCGATATGAGCATGATTTTTTTCGTGGAATCTTTCGAGTGCTTCGACCGTTGTTTCGTTGGTATCGAAAATTTGCGCGGATTGCGGATCTTGCTTTCGCACAACGACCAGACAAATATGTGGCGATTTCAAATGTGATTCAGCACCGTGTTCAGGCATGTTACGAACGTGTGTGTGATCGTGTGATCTATCCTCCGATCCAACTCGATTTGGAAAAAATGCCTCTAATACAACTTCCCCAGCATACATATCGGTTTTTTCTTATTGTATCTCGACTTGTTCCATACAAACGAATTGATGTCGCAATTCGTGTCTGCATGAAGAAAAAACGTCACTTGATCATTATCGGCAAAGGAAGCGACGAAAACAGACTGCGACACCTCGCACATCATTCTTCATATATTCATTTTCTTGGCTATTTGACAGAAGGAGAAGTTCTCGGATACTATCAGGTGTGTGAAGCGTTACTGATGGTCGGTGAAGAGGATTTTGGATTAAGTGCGATTGAGGCGATGCGTGCTGGCCGACCTGCGATCACGCATGTAAAAAGCGGAAACGCAGAACTCATTCGTGATAATGTGACAGGGATATTGATACAAAATGAGATGGACGAAGCACTTGATGCTGGTATCGAACGGTATGATGGGGTACAGTGGAACTCTCGTCTTATTCGAGAAGATGTAAAAAAACTTGATCAATTGAGTTTTGAAACGAACTGGAGGAGGATCATTTATGGATAACCACGCATTCGCGTTAATTTTAGCAGGGGGCGGAGGTACTCGACTTTGGCCGAAATCTCGAGAGAAATCTCCAAAACAATTACTCAAGCTTGGAGGCGAAAAAACATTACTTCGAATGACCGTGGATCGTGTACAAGCGCTTGTTGATTGGGATCACATTTTTATCATTACAAACGCGTCACAGTACGCTGATGTTCGTCGTGAGGTGCCCGAACTTTCCGATACGCAGATCATTCAAGAACCAATGAAACGTGAAACGGCGATGGCGATGGCATTGGGAGCGATGGCGATCTATTCTCGTGATCCAAAAGCCGTGGTGATGAACTTTGCCTCTGATCATGTGGTGACAGATCAGAAAGAGTTTGAACACGTAATGCAGGTGGCGGTTGAGGTTGCCACAGATGTGTCGAAGTTGGTGGCGGTTGGTATTTCTCCAACGTTTCCCCATACGGGTTTAGGATACATCCAAATTGGATCGCAAAACGCAACGCTACACAACCTTCCCGTGTACTCGGTTACGAGTTTTCGCGAAAAACCGAATCTTGAGTTGGCACAATCGTTTATTGCGTCTGGAAAGTACTTTTGGAATGCAAACAACTACACTTGGTCTTGTGAAGCTCTTTTTCAGGCGCTTGAAACATATGCGCCTCAAATTTTTCAGGCGATTCATGCGGTTCTTCCCGCCATTGGAACGGATTCTTTTGGTGACGCGATGAAAAAGGCCTATGAATCTGTTGAGTCAATCTCGATTGATTACGCGGTAAGTGAAAAGGCGAACAATCTCTATCTTGTTCCTGGGGATTTTGGATGGAATGATATTGGAGATTGGTCTGTGGTGTATGATCTCTCAAAAAAAGACGCTTTTGACAACGCAATTTTACGCGAAAAAGATTCTGGTGAAATCGAAGTGCTGGATGCTCATCGAAATTTGGTCTATGCGGATGGAAAATGTGTGGCGATCGTCGGCGTTGAAGATATGGTGATTGTTGACACCGATGAAATATTGTTAGTCATCCCTAAACATCGTTCACAAGATGTGAAAAAAATTGTCACACAATTAAAAGAACAAAAAAAACTGCATCTTTTATAGGAGAAGTCATGTCCTACAACCAACAAAAAAGAATACTTGACCTTATTCTTGCATCCATTTTATTGATTCTATTCTTCCCTGTGTGGATTATTGTTCCAATCTTAATTATGTTGGACTCAACGGGGCCGATTATTTTTACACATAAACGAGTTGGAAAAGATGGAAAAACAATTTATCTGTACAAATTTCGGTCGATGGTTGAGGATGCGGATGAGATTTTACATGAAAAAGACAAAAAACTTCTCGCTGAGTTTAAGCGCAATGACTGGAAACTTGAACACGATCCGCGCATCACGCGACTTGGAAGGATTCTGAGATCCCTGACGATTGATGAGTTTCCTCAAATCTTTAATGTGTTTAAAGGTGATATGAGTATGATTGGCCCGCGCGCATATGTGCGAAAAGAACTGGATGAGCAAATGGAGAAATATCCTGAAACTAAGCCACTTATTAACACCATTCTTTCTGTACGACCTGGAATCACGGGTCCATGGCAAACATCGGGGAGAAACGAGATTCCATTCAACCAGCGAGCGAAGATGGATGCCGAGTACGCTGGACAAAAATCCATATATAATGATATTCTGATTATATTGAAGACGCCCAAAGCCATGATTTCAAAATGGTGAAAGAGGAACCGCTATGACTGCCCCGTCACAAAACACATCAAGAAACACAGAGGATCCGCTCGAGATTCTTCGTCGAATTCTAGATGAATCTGATGCAAACCCAAGTTCTCCAAAAGTCACATCAACTGAGTCGAGTTTAAACGAAGATGCTCGAGTTGAAAAAGAAACACCTCCTGTGCTCGATGATTTAGAAAAAGAAATCTCAACACTTGATCTTGAACAACCACTCGGTGGAATGCCTTCCGTAAATCAAACAGATGATGATGACGAAGATGAAAGAAAAGCGGTTCCCTTTCGAAAGATCTCCATTTTTCATAAGGATGAAGATGATGATGTTGGAGAGAAAAAACTTGTACTTGATCAAATTCTCTCTAGGGAAAAACCCGTTGAGATTGCGAAAACAAAGAAAAAATCAAAACTGGGAAAATGGGTGCTTGGGATTTTTCTTTCCCTTTTTGTGATAATAGGTGTGTTCGGCGCATTGGGATTTTATTTTTATCAACATGCTCAAGGAATGATTGCCATTGTACGAGAAATCGAAGTGTCTGCTCGTGGGTCGTACGCTGAAATTAAGGCGCAAAACTTAGTTGAGGCAAAAAAACACCTCCTTTCTGCTGATGAAAAAATGAAAGAGCTTCATCGTGCGTATTCGGCGCTTTCCTGGACAGGCAAGATTCCATTTGCGGGATCCTATTATCAAGATGGTGAACACACGATGAACGCTGGGCAGACTGCAATAGAAGTGGGAGAGCTTGCATTACAAGCGATTGAACCGTATGCAGATGTGCTTGGATTTGCTGGCGAGGGGACGTTTACGGGTGGGTCGGTAGAAAACCGTATTCAACTCGCGTTGACGACACTCGACAAGGTTATGCCGGTAATGGATCAAATATCCACAAAATTAGACACAATTAATACGGAACTTTCAATGATTGATGAGAATCGATACCCAGAGTCCGTTCGCGGTATTTCGATCCGATCAAAAATCACAAAAGCAAAACAGTTGAGTGCGCAGGCATCTGTTGCGATCAAGGAAGGTCGCCCTGTACTTGAGGTACTGCCAAGTGTTGGGGGAGCGGATGGGAAACGAAAACGATATCTGGTGATTTTTCAAAACGACAAGGAGTTGCGCGCCACGGGTGGATTTATGACCGCCTATGCGTTTATTTTTGTTGAAAATGGCGTTGTGACACAAGAAAAATCCGATGATATCTACGAACTCGATAAGAAATTTGCGAAAAAGCCCGCAATCCCAGAAATTCTGAAAGTTGGATTGACCACAGAGAAAAAATGGAACCTGCGCGACATGAACATTGATCCCGACTTTAAGAAATCGATGGACACTTTTTGGGAGCACTTTCAGGATGTCCCCGGTGAACCACATGAAATTGATGGAATCATCGCGATGGATACGCATGTACTTGAAAATCTCGTTGAGGTGCTGGGCCCGATTCAAGTTCCTGGGTATGGAACGTTCACCGCAGAAAAAGATAAACGATGTGACTGTGCGCAGATTATCTACGCGCTTAGTGAGATCGTGGATCGACCCACACCGTATATTCGCGAAGATAGAAAAGGAATCATCGGTCCGATGATGCAGGCGATCATTTCGAAGGCGTACGACGCGCCAAAGTCGCAATGGCCGACACTGTTCCAATCAGCGTGGGCGAATGTTCAAGGGAAACACGTGCAGTTCTATTTCTTTGATGAAAAAACACAGAAAGCGGCTGAAACAGTTGGCGCCGCGGGACGTTTGAAGGCGCCTGTCGCAGGGGAAGACTATTTGATGCTTGTTGACGTGAACTTAGGTGGAGCGAAATCAAATATGTTTGTGAAGCAATCGGTGAAACACACCGTGAGCGCTCCACAGAATGGAATGGTGAAGAAAACCGTTGAGCTTACGTATAAAAACGCGTTTCCCGCTTCCAACTGTAATCTTGAGGCAGGACAACTCTGTTTGAATGGTGAGCTAACCGACTGGTTCCGCGCCTACGTACCCAAAGGTTCTGTACTCGATGAGTCTCTTGGGTTTAACACGGATTCGGTGAAAACATACGAAGAAGGCGATCATATGGTAATTGAAGGGGTGTTTCGCGTTGTGCCTATGGGGCAAACCAAAATCACTTTGAGTTATCAAGTACCGTACACTGCAACTGAATACCGTTTGTTTATGCAGAAACAAGGTGGAACAGATGATGTGACGCATTTGTTTGATGTTGAGGGTGGTGAAACGGAACTCAAACTCGATATGGATAAATCTGTTGTGATTCCGTTTTAATTATGCGCGATTACTCCACTACAGAGGCTATTGTGCTTCGTCACGCGAGGACGGGGGAAGCGGATCGCGTTGTTACCCTTTTTACACAAGAATTTGGACGGGTAAGTTGTATCGCGAAAGGTGTGCGAAAAGTTTCATCCTCAAAAAAGTCAGCATTGGAACCTGGATGCACCATTTCGTGCTCACTTTCGATGGGGAAGGGAATGCCAATCATCACGCAGGCGGTACTGATTCAGGACGTTCAGGGCGCGTACAAAGATCTTCACATTTCAAAAGCGTTGCATCAAATTCTTGAAATTTGTGATGCACTTTTGGCCGATGGTGAGCCAGATGCTGAGATGTACTCGCTTCTCGCTTCTTCGCTTCAAGTGCTTGTTGAATGGGATGCGTATACGTCCGGAAATCGACGAGAGTTGCTTGTTGAACGTCTTCAACAAATGTTGCGTTTGCAGGGATATTATGTTGATCCTCAACTTCCAATTTCACAAAATGTTGAGCATGCAATTGAAAAAAAACTTCGTAGTTTCGATTACTTGACTGTGTCTGGTGTCTAGGATTAAATAACCACAAGGAAACTATGGATCAATTTACCTTGGATGAGGTCGTTGCATTTGCAAAACGCAGAGGATTTGTGTATCCATCTGCTGAAATTTACGGTGGACTTGCCAACTCATATGATTTTGGTCCAATGGGTGCGCTGTTGTTGAAAAGTCTTCGCGCTTTGTGGTGGAAAAAAATGGTCTATTCGCGAACCGACGTTTTGCCTTTGGAAGCGGGTATTATTTCCCATGCTGATGTGTGGAAAGCTTCGGGACATGTTTCATCTTTTGCTGACGCGATGATCGATTGTAAAGAATGTCACACGCGCATGCGCGCGGATCACTTGATTGAGGACTTTTTTGTTGCGCATCCTCCCGCTGATGGATCGGAAGTGAAGGTGGAAGGAAAATCGACTGATGAATTTTCTGCAATGATTGCTGAACATCATATTCTTTGTCCAAAGTGTGGAAAGTTTTCTTGGACCGAGGTTCGCAAATTCAATCTGCTTTTTCCGGTAAAAATGGGAATCCTTGAAGGTGAGCAGTCGCTTGCGTATCTTCGAGGTGAAACCGCACAGGGAATGTTTTATTTGTTTAAATCGGTTTTGGATTCTGTGCGCGTTCGATTGCCTTTTGGTCTTGCTCAAATGGGAAAGAGTTTTCGAAATGAGATCACAAAAGGAAACTTTATTTTTCGCACTCTTGAATTTGAGCAAGCAGAAATCGAATATTTCTTCAATCCAAAGACACATGATTGGAAAGCGCTGTTTGAGGACTGGCAGAAGCGCATGAATTCGTTTGTTGTGGATGATTTGGGTGTGAATGCCGATCGTGTGCGATGGCGCGAGCATTCTGAGGAAGAGCGATCGTTCTACAGTTTGCGAACGGTTGATCTCGAATATAACTTTCCATTCGGATTTAAAGAGGTATGGGGACTTGCATACCGTACGGATTATGATTTGAACGCACAGATGAAACACAGCGGTGCGGATTTGCGATACATGGATCCGTACACCAATGAAAAATTTGTTCCCCATGTGATTGAGCCTGCGGTCGGAGTCACGCGGTTATTTTTGGTTTTGCTTTGTGATGCGTTGAAAAAGATGGATGATGGTCGTGTCATTTTTGCGCTTCCAAAGACACTCGCGCCGTACCGCGTTGCGGTGTTTCCGCTGTTATCAAACAAAGAAGAACTCGTGAAAAAAGCGCGAGAAGTATACGATTCACTTTCGCAGGACATGATGGTTGCATGGGATGATCGTGGAAATATTGGAAAGCGCTATTTAAGTCAGGATGAGATTGGGACACCTTCATGTGTGACAGTTGATTTTCAAACGCTCGAAGATAACACGGTCACCGTTCGCGATCGCGACACGACAACGCAAATTCGTATATCAATTGATGAACTAAAAGGAGCTGTATGAAAAAGATGTGGGCCATTGGAGGAATCGCGGGAACGCTTTTTGTTGCGTTGGTCGCACTCATTATTTCATTTGTTTCTGGTAACCCTGAACCCACCGCCTCCCCCGTTCCATCTCGCAAGCCAAAATTAACGATCCCCGCAAATACGATCCCCGTTTCCGAGCGTCCGTACGTGACCGTTCGACCAACAGGAGGTCGAGAAGTCGTGTTGGTCATGCACGACTTGAAGAAAAAGGCGGACTCGGTTGATTTTGAGTTGCAGTATGCGTCCGGCGATAAGCAAGAAGCGGCGATTGGATCATTACCGATGTCCACAACCTTTCCTGTAACAAAAACGATTCTGTTGGGCTCAAAAAGTGGCGGAGGAAAGATCACCTATCACGAAAACGTGACTGGTGGAATGTTGACGCTGTCATTTTATGATGAAAACTATAAACTCGAAAACACTTGGAACTATATCGAGATGAAAAAATCGATAGAGTCCGTGGGTTCAAAGGATGGAAAGTTTCATTTTACTTTCACAAAACCCGAGAAATCTCAGCAATATATGATTGTGTATCAAAGCCCCGGGTTGCCTGCACCAATCGAAGGAGAGATTATTGCAGGGCCGTACTCCATAGCAGGCGTCTCCGAGTTTACATCAGCGGGGTCGGCCGAGGTTCGTGTTTCAAAGGAAGTTTCAACTGCAACTTTGCATACATGGGATGGAAAAGAATGGAGTTCTAAAAAAGTAACGGTGAAAGATAAACTCATTACAGAAAAAGCGACTGCGAATCTCCTGTTTGTTGTAACAGAGTAACGGTGAAAATCTGGTAAAATGCCCGCATGAGTAAGGAACAATCATCAGGATTACCCGATTCTTCGATCGTTAAAAAACCTGTCGAAAAAAGCGATCTTCACATTTTATTTGTCGATGATCAAGGTGTGGGAAGATGTAATATTGCCAAAGCATTTGCGAAAAAAATGGGATTTGAAAACGCAGATAGTGCTGGCGTTCGAGCACCAGATTCTGGCCGAACTGACTTACATCAGTCGGTTATTGAAATTATTCATTTGCGTACAAAGATTGATGCATCAGATTGGGAAGTACAACTGTTAGCTCAAGAAATGGTGACAACCGCTACGATTGTCGTATTTGTGGGAATATCAGAAGAGCTTCCTGATTATGTTTTTGAGACTGCATTTGCTGTAATTAATGCAGAACTTGCTGACCCGTTTCATGATCTTGAGAATAAGCTTCAAAACATAACCACAAAACTTGCTCTTATTGTTATTACAGTATTAGGAGCAGTTGCGCGAGATCATACGCAAATTCCAGTACATACAAAAGTGGGCACTTTAGATAGGAGAGGAATTAATGAACTCGTGCCATATTATGCAGATCCAAATTATCGTTTAGAGCAAAGTGTAACAATTCAATCCCGTGTGTAATTTTTGCTTTTTCATTTTTAACGCGATCCTATAATCGTTCTTTTCTATTGAAGGTTTGTTTTCCGATTTTGTTTTTCTGTACTAATGTTTCGCCTTTTCTTTGTCTTGACACAAGGCAAGATTTGGTGTGAAATAAATGAAGTTCGGAAAAAAATGGGAAAGTGTCCTAGAATATGATGACAGGAACCTATTATCACACCGTTGAATCCTCGGGAAGAGTCTCGGTTCCTGTGAAGTTTCGTGAGTTGCTCGGTGAACATCCTATAATCACAAAAGGTTTTGATGGATGTTTATTTCTTTTTTCGCAAGCAGAATGGCAAAAACTCACATCTTCTTTTGAAAACGCGAGTGTGATGAAAAAAGCGAACCGAGACGTGGTTCGTTCATTTGCCTACTCGGCACATGTGGTTTCCTTTGACGAAACGGGTCGCGTCCTCATCCCCGACCACCTCCGTGCTTCGGCAACGCTTGAAAAATCCGTGGTGTTTGCAGGTGCATTCTCGCGTGTAGAAATCTGGAATGAAAAATCCTATGCGGAATATGTTGAAAAGCTCGAAAAAACAGTTGAATCATCCGCAGAATCATTCGAGGAGGTGTATGAATAACGCTCCTCATATTCCCGCAATGTTGGTTGAGGTGATTCACGCACTTCAAGTGAAAGAAAATCAAACATATGTTGATGCGACCTTTGGATTTGGCGGACACAGCAAAGAAATCATGAAAAAAGGTGGAAAAGTTATCGGATTCGATCATGATCGAACGGTTATTGAGCAAAACACCGTCACATTTGAAAAAGAAATCAGCGCAGGAAAACTCACGCTGATTCACGATTCATTTGAACATCTCGCAGATCACCTTCAAGAGAAAGTTGCAGGAATATTATTTGATTTTGGTGTGAACAGTCAACAAATCGATGATGCTTCGCGCGGATTTTCATTTCAACATGAGGGCCCCCTTGATATGCGCATGGATGACCGACTCTCCGTAAAGGCACAGGATTTAATCGCAGCGCTCGGTAGAAAAGAACTCGCAAATTTATTTTTCCATTACGCGCAGGAATCTTTTGGTCGAAAAATCGCGGACGCGATTGTGGATGCGCGCAAACTCAGTCCCATTACCACAACTCGACAGCTCACCGAAATTATTCACAACGCGCTTGAACGCGATCGTGTGCGAGGGATCGATTCTGCCACAAAAGTGTTTATGGCTTTACGTATTGCGGTAAATGATGAACTGCGAACAATCGAGCGAACACTGCCTACTTCGCTCGATTGCCTCGCGGAAGGTGGTCACATCGTCACTATTGCATTTCATGAAGGTGAGGATCGTATTGTGAAGAATGTGATGAAGGATTGGGAGATCGAAAAACGGGGATTCAATGTTTTTAAGAAACCGCTCACGCCAACGAATCAGGAAATGTACAAAAACCCACGTGCACGAAGTGCAAAGCTCCGCGCATTTGTAAAAAATCAATACAAAGGACGTATATGATTCGTTCTCGCGGATGCCATTCGATCACCATTTCACCAGTGATGATGTGCGGATATTTTCTTTCTTTATTCGCGTTGGTTGTTTCGTTAACTTCCTACGTTTTTGTGAGTAGTGTTGGTATTTCTCGAGGTGCTGAAATGAAAAAACTCGAACGCTCGATTGCCGAAACAGAAAAAACAATCACATACGCACAAGCATCATTGTCTTCGAAGTACTCACTTCAGGACATAAAACAACACGCAACACTTGAAGGATACGTTTCCGTTGCTCAATTAATCTTTTTGTCGCCTGACAGTTCCCTTGCGTATGTGCAAGAATAAAGACAATGAGAACGCACGAGGAAGTTCAGTCGGCTCGACAGTTTGCTGGTCGCTCAAGATTCATTGAAATCATGTTTGGCGTTGCGTTTGTGTTGATTATTTTGCGTTTATATTATTGGCAAATCATTCGCGCGGAGTCGTTGCAGGCAATTGCAGATGCGCAATATGGAACGCAACGAACACTCAAAGGAAGTCGAGGAACAATTTTTTCAGCAGATGGATATCCTCTTGTGGTGAACAAACCCGTGTTTCGATTGTATGTGGAACCAATTCATCTTACTGCTCCAATTGATCACATTGCAAATACGCTCGCCCCACTTTTTGCACAGCTTTCGTACGAGGATGATCAGGCATTGTATGCGAGTAGTTCTGCTGAGGTTGTTCTAGAACAACTTCAAAAAGAATGGACGAGTTCGATTCTTGATCGGTTACAAAAGAAATCGCCGTGGGTGAGTGTGAAAAATAACATTCCGTTGCAAGTGAAGGATGATATTGAACAACTTTCCATTGATGGTTTGGGATTTGAAGAACAAGAGGCGAGGTTATATCCCGAAGCATCGCTCTCTGCGCAAATTCTGGGATTTGTTGGGAAAAACCAAGAGGGAGAGGATCAGGGATACTTTGGGGTAGAGGGATTTTTTGATCGGGAGCTCCGTCCGCGTTCGGGATTGTCTGTGTTGGAAAAGGATGCGCTGGGGAATCCGCTAAGCATTGGCACACATTCGACGATCGGTGCGAGAAACGGTCGGGATATTCAACTGACGTTGCGTCGTGATATTCAGTTTTTGTTGGAAGAACATTTGAAAAGAGGGATGGAGAAATACGGAAGTAAAACTGCCGAAGGAGTGATTATGGATCCCGCGACGGGAAAAATTATTGCGATGGCCTCTTTTCCTTCGTATGATCCTGAAAAATACTATCAATATCCACCCGAAACCTACTCATCACTGCTAGCAAATGATGTGTATGAACCTGGATCAACCATGAAAATCTTTACCGTGGCTTCGGGAATTGATGCGGGTGTGATTCAACCTGATTCTGTGTGTCCTGTGTGTGATGGTCCTCGAAAAATCTCGGGATTCACGATAAAAACATGGAACAATGAGTATTATCCCAACTCAACGATTACCGATGGACTTGTTCATTCGGATAACACGGTGATGATTCATATTGCTGAGTTATTGGGGAAAGACAAATTTTTAGACTACATGAAAAAATTTCATCTTTTTGAAAAAACCACAATTGAGTTGCGCGAAGAAACAATTGCGCCCGAACGAAAAACCTGGAGAGAGATCGACATCGCTACCGCGAGTTTTGGTCAGGGGGTGGCGATGAATGGACTTCAGATGGTGCAGATCGCGCAAATAATTGCCAACAAAGGCCTTCTCGTACAACCAACACTGCTTGAATCGATGGATGATGAGGGGACAGTTATGAAGCAGGAAGCAAAAGTCGGTGAACGCGTTATCTCGGAGGAAACGGCGTGGAAGGTCACCGAAATGATGGAGCAGTCCGCGGCTCATGGTGATGCAAAATGGGCAATTCCAAAGGGGTATCGAATAGCGGGAAAGACGGGGACCGCCCAGATCCCCGTGGAAGGTCATTATGACGAAGAAAAAACGGTTGCGAGTTTTGTAGGATTTGCTCCAGCAGAAAATCCAAGGTTTGTTATGTTAATTAAATTGCGGGAACCGACATCATCTCCTTGGGGATCCGAGACCGCGGCACCGCTGTGGTTTGCGATTGCGAAAGATCTTTTTATTCGTATGGGCATTGCTCCATCTCAATAAACGAATGGCCAAAGGCGGTCTTGAGAAATACTTCAAGGGATAGGATAATCAAATGATGTCGCTTTCAAGAATGCTTCAAACGGTGAAACGTCCATACCACTTTCTCAAAGGTTTTTTTGCTACAACGTGGTATCGAAATCCTTCGAACGCGCTGACAATTCTCTGTGTTACGGGAACGGATGGAAAAACGACATCCGCAACACTTTTATATCATGTGCTTAAACATGCTGGGAAAAACGTTGCACTTGTTTCAACCGTCGCTGCCTACATAAAAGAAAAAGAAATCGATACGGGGTTTCATGTTACATCTCCAAGTCCATTCGCACTGCAGTCGTTTCTGTTTGAAATGAAGAAACAAGGGATTCAATATGTGGTGTTGGAAGTTACAAGTCACGGAATTGATCAACATCGCTTTTTTGGAATAAAACCGTTCATTACAATGCTGACAAATATCACACATGAACATTTGGATTATCATGCGACATATGAAGAATACGCGCGAGTTAAACTACGATTGCTCCGTCGTTCAAAAAATATCGTGATAAATCGGCTTGATCATTCGTACCATTTGATCAAGAAAACGCTGCGGATGCAGATTGAGTCAAAAATGATTGCATCGTTTGAATATGATACAAAGCATATTTCACCTTTGGTGTCGCACGCGATTTCGCAACGTTTTTCAGAATCGTACAATCAAGAAAACGCAAGTGGGGTTTGGAAAGTGTGTGAGCTTCTTCATCTTTCAGAGGAAGTGTTTCGAGATGCCGTCGCGTCTTTTCCTGGGGTTGTTGGAAGAATGCAAGAAATTCGAAACGGAAAAGGGATTCGTGCGATTGTGGATTTTGCTCATACACCAAACGCATTGGAACGTGCGTTACAAACATTGCGAACAACAAAAAAATCGCAAACGGGAAAACTTCTTGTTGTTTTCGGATGTGCTGGATTGCGCGATCGCTTGAAGCGACCCATGATGGGACGAGTCGCGTCTGAACTTGCAGATGAGGTGATTCTCACAGCGGAGGATCCTCGAACGGAGTCAATTCAAGCGATTACCCGTCAGATTAAAGATGGGTGTAGTAAAAAGGCATTGGGACATATACACGAAATAGCCGACCGAGATGAAGCGATTCGATTCGCGGTTTCTCTTGCAAAAAAAGGCGATACAATCGCTGTTTTCGGAAAAGGACATGAAAAATCGCTCAATCTAGACGGGAAACACGAAACACCTTGGTCAGATCAAGAGGCGTTGCTTCGTGCGCTTACGTAAATCTATGCATATAAACAGTACTCAGAAACCAAAAATTGTTGCGATTGGTGGAGGAACGGGAACATCCACCATTATTTCTGGACTTGCTACTTATCCTGCTGAGTTAACGGCAATTGTATCCATGGCGGACTCCGGTGGTTCAACGGGACGACTTCGTGATGAATTTGGATTTCAACCTGTCGGTGATGTGCGACAATCGCTTGTTGCGTTAGTGCACGAGAAACAAAAAGAATGGATTCGAAAAATATTGTTGTATCGTTTTTCAAAAGGAAATGGACTTCAGGGACATAACCTTGGAAATCTTTTGCTGACCGCGCTACAGGATATGACAGGAAGTACCGCTCGATCACTTGAAATTATTGAGGAAACTTTTCATTTGCAGGGGAAAGTGTTGCCGATAACAGAAGATAATGTGCAGTTACAAACGACGTTTACCGATGGATCGACCGTGATGGGAGAGGACTATTTTAATACACACAGTGTATATGCAAAAAGAATTAACAGTATTTCACTTGTTCCTTCGGCGCATATTTTTAGACCAGCATTTGAAGCAATCGAACACGCTGATTGTGTGGTGATCGGGCCTGGAGACTATTATGCAAGTCTTTTGGCGACCCTTTGCGTAGATGGAGTGAAAGAAGCGTTTGGTGCAACGACAGCAAAAATTATTTTTGTCGTAAACCTTATGACAACCGTGAATCAAACGCGAGGGATGCCCGCATCGGCTCATATTCAAGGAATTGAGAAGGCGATTGGTCGAAAAATTGATCTTGCGATTTGCAATACTGGGAAAATTCCCGCCAATCTTCTTGCACACTATGCGCAAAACGATGAGTTTCCAGTTGAGATTGATACGATTTCGTGTAGTACAATCGCTGAGGATTATGTTCTTTCTGTTCCCGTTCACGAACATACCGGCGATGTTCTTGAACGCTCGTATCTTCGACATGATCCAACGCGTATCGCACAAGCAATTTGGAGATCATTATGAAACACGTTCAAGCGATTATTCTTGCAGGTGGCCGTGGGAAGCGAATGGGTGTCCATGAGATGCAGAATAAAGTCATGATTCCACTAAATGGAAAACCGATGTTGGCATATCCCGTTGAAAGGTTAGCGCGGATGGGAATTGAACATCCTATTGTTGTCGTAGGTCACGCAAAGGAAAGTATTTTTTCATATTTTGGGGATTCACTTATCTATGCGGAACAAAAACAACAGCTTGGAACCGCGGACGCGGTTGGTTCTGCGCTTCCATTTGTAGATAAAGATTGTGTTGATGTTGTGGTTCTGTACGGTGATCATTGTGCGTTTTACACGGAAGAAGTACTACAAACTGTTCTTAAACTTCATACAGCTCAACAGGCTGATGTCACGCTCATTTCTACAACGGTGGAAAATCCGTTTGGATATGGCAGAATTCTTCGTGATGAAAACGGTGAGGTTTCTGGTATTGTTGAGGAAAAAAATGCAACTGATGAACAGAAAAAAATTCGGGAGATTAACACAGGGAATGCGGTGTACAAAAAATCGTTTTTATTAAAAACGCTCCCACTGGTAAAAATGAACGAAGTGAGTCAAGAGTATTATCTTACGGATGTGTTTGAGATAGGCGTTCGTTTAGGAGCAAAGATTCAATCGTGGAATGGACGTGACGAAGCATTGGGAATGGGTGTGAACTCTCCCGATCAACTGGTTGTGGCAGAACAAGAAATGAAAAAACGGACTGCAAAGATATGATACGGTCATTTCTTGGACCGATCGAGATTTTCTTTTCGGAAAAACGCGATGGAGATATGGGAGAGATGACTGTTCGAGAATCATTTTTTTCAAAAAATGGAATAACAGCGCAAAAACAGTTGATCTTAGAGCACGGTGTCCGTGTGCTTTCGAGTGTTACTCGTGCTGAAACGTGGAACGCAGATGCAGTTCTTTTTTCTTCTGAAAGTCTTCTCGAGTGTGGCATGATTTGGATGACAGTAGCGGATTGTGTCCCTGTGGTTATGTGGAATCCGAGTTCGAATATGGGAGCACTTGTGCATGCGGGATGGAAATCGGCGTGGAAAAAAATCCATCTCAAAACGCTTGAACAACTCTGCCCCGATCCCAACGATCGTGCCGACCTTCAGGTTTGGATCGGTCCCTCTATTCAAGATTGTTGTCATAAACGAACAGCGAATGATCGCATGATCCAAGATCCCGCGTGGAAATACGCCGTTCGATATGAAAAAGGAATGCCGTTTTTGTCATTACAGAATGGAATAACGAAGGCGCTGGTCGAACGGAAAGTCCGCTCAGAGAACATTCAGAGTCACGGATCCTGCACTTGTCATCTTGATTCGCGCTTTTTTTCTCATCGACGATTTTCAACGGTGGATCAGGACCTTCGTGGTAGAATGATCTGTGGGGTACGTACAGATGCATAAGTATTTTTCGCAATTTCATCACGCGCATTTTACTGGAATTAAAGGTGTTGGGATGACCTCAACGGCGCAGTGTTTGGCTGATTTGGGAATCGCGATTTCTGGGAGCGATGTCGCTGATGATTTTGTGACCGCACACATCCTCAAAACGGTTTGTTCACAGGTGGCGGTGGGGTTTTCACCAGATCATCTCATGCAGGAGGTTGATTTGGTTGTGTACAGCGGCGCACATCAAGGTTCAAAGAATCCAGAAGTTGAGGAAGCGATACGTCGAGGTATCACGACAATGAGTCAAGCTGAAGTTTTGGGAAAACTCATGGACGGGAAACGGGGAGTGTCGGTGTGTGGTGTTGGAGGAAAGACGACGACCTCAGCGATGATCTCTTGGATTTTATGGAAACATCAAAATAATCCTTCATTCTCGGTTGGGGTTGGTGGAATTGTTGGTATGGAACGAACAGGTGCGTACACCGAAGGGAATATTTTTGTTGCCGAGGCTGATGAATACTCGATTGATCCGCTTGTTGATCGTAGACCGCGGTTTACCTACCAACATCCAGAAATTATTGTCTGTACAAATATTTTTCACGACCATCCCGACATTTATCCAACGTATTCTGATACACTTTCTGCATATAACTCTTTCTTTTCACAGCTTTCACGCTCACAATCCCTCATATATTTCGAAGATGAGAAATACTCAGATGATATTAAAAAGATGGATTTTTCATGTAATCTGATCACAATCGGAAAATCTGATTCTAGCACATTTTCGTATGATCTTTCTTCGTATCGAATACAGCCATTACTCAATCAATTCAGCTTTTCACATGAACAAAGAAAGTATACAGTACGCGTTTCGGTTCCAGGGCTTTTTAATATAAAAAATGTACTCAGTGCGATTGCGACGTGTTCAATTCTTGGCATTCCGATTGAAGAATCAATTGAATACATGCAATCATTTCGTGGTACAGTGCGAAGGTTTGAGTACAAAATGAGACTGTTGGACTCCATTGATTGTTATGACGATTACGCGCACCATCCATCGGAAATACTCCACACGTTGAAAGCGTTGCGAGAGTGGTATCCAAACGCTCGACGTGTTGTGGTGTTTCAACCGCACACCTATTCGCGAACAAAAACGTTGTTTCACGAATTTTCACATGCTTTTGATGACGCGGATGTTGTGATTATTCCTCCCATTTTTGCCAGTGCGAGAGAGGGATTCGATCCATCTATTACAAGCGACCAACTTGTTTCTGCTCTGACCAGTCAAGGGAAACTCGCCTTTTCCCCCTCCTCTCTGGATGAAACAGTTGAACTCTTAAAAGAACTCCTCACGCCGAACGATGTGTTGATGACGATCGGCGCGGGAGATGTGTATCATCTTCACGACATGATACAATCTGCCTATGCAGGCTAATCAATGGCTGACGCTTCTTCAAAGTAAACTTCCACACCTCAATTTTCTTGAGGGCGAACTTCTTTCCAAACATACCTATTTTCGAATTGGCGGACCTGCTCGCATTTTTTGTGCAGTTGATCGTAGAAATGATCTTGAACTTCTTGCAAAAATTGCGTACGAAAATATCATCCCATTTCACGTCTTTGGTGGTGCAAGTAATGTTCTTATTCGAGATGAAGGCGTTGATGCGCTTGTGATCTTGAACAAAACAAAAGAACTCCTCGTGGAAGAATCAGCCGATGATGTGAGGTTTATTGCCGACAGCGGACTACCTGTGAACATTTTGGTGAAATCAACAATAGATCATTCTGCAACTGGAATGCAGTGTTTTCTCGGACTTCCTGGAACAGTAGGCGGTGCGGTTGTGAATAACTCTCATTTTACCTCGACGCAGTTGTTTGGTAACTTTATCGAATACGTTGATGTGGTAACGCCAGCGGGGACGCAAAGGTTTTTTCAAAAAGATTTAGAGTTCGCATATGATTATTCTCGTTTTCATCATGAACGCGCGGTGGTGCTTCGCGCGTCCTTTCGTGTTCTAAAAGGGAATCTAGAAGAGATTCGCGCAGAATCTTTACAATATGTTCAAAAGAGAAACGCAACGCAACCCATTGGACTCCCAAGTAGCGGATGCATTTTTCGAAATGCACTGGTTGCCGATAAAAAAGTTTTTGCCGGCAAACTTATCGACGATGCTGGTTTAAAGGGAACGCGTGTCGGCGGAGCCGAGGTGAGTGAGGTTCACGCGAACTTTATTGTGAACAGAGGGGGAGCGAGTTCTCATGATGTGCTGGAGCTTGCAGAATTGGTTCAAAAGAAGGTGAAAGATAAAACGGGAGTTGTACTAGAAAAAGAAATTTTTATCATTCCGTAATGTCAGTACAAGAAAGGAACACATGGAAACCTTTATTATTCACGGCGGGAAACCATTGTTTGGATCGGTGCGTTTAGGTGGTGCCAAGAACGCGAGTTTTAAACTGATGATCGCATCTTTGCTTACGAAAGGTGTCACGCGTCTTTTGAACTTTTCACATATCAATGAAGTACAGATCACGAAAGACATCATTGAAGATTTGGGTGGTACAACCAAAAACGCAGGTGAGCGCACAATGTTCATTCATGCAGATGGATTATCCTCGTATAAAATTCCCGAGAAGTACGGCTCGGGTTCACGAGCATCCACGATGTTTCTCGCACCGCTTCTCGTGCGATTTCAACACGCAGAAGTTCCATTGCCGGGTGGTGATGCGATTGGAAAACGACCGATTGATCGTCATCTCTTAGGTTTAGAAGCGTTAGGTGCAAAAATCGTTCAAAAAGGTTCAACGTTGTATGCATCACTCGACAAAAAAGGATTCAAAGGAACGACATTTCGATTCGATAAAAAATCTCACACGGGAACAGAAACGTTGTTAATTGCAGCCGCGACCGCTTCTGGGAAAACAATATTAGAAAATGCGGGATTAGAACCGGAAATCGACGATCTTATCCAATTTCTAAATGAAATGGGTGCGCATATTCGTCGCAGAGAGAATGCCATTATCGAGATTGATGGGGTCAAGGAACTCCATCCAACAATTTACAAAGTTATGCCGGATCGAAATGAGGCAGTTTCATATGCGTGTGCTGCGATTGCATCAAAAGGTGACATTATTGTTCAGAATGCACGGAAAGAAAATCTTGAAGCATTTCTTGATAAACTCGACGAAATGGGCGCGGGATATGAAGTTGGGTCATATGGAATTCGCTTTTATCACAAAGGAGAGATGCGTGCGGTTGATGTGACAACAACTCCCCATCCAGGATTTATGACAGACTGGCAACCGTTGTGGTCGGTGTTATTGACACAGGCGGTGGGGGTGAGCGTGATTCATGAAACCGTTTCAGAAAGTCGGTTCCAGTATGTGCCCGACTTACAAACAATGGGAGCAAAAATTGAACTATTTAATCCCGAAGTGGCTCGTCCAGAAAAAGTATATCAATTCATCGTACCTCAGTCAGATCCTCATTTTCATGCCGTTCGTATTTTCGGTAAATCGCAGTTTAAGGGTGGTGAGTTCACCGTGCACGATCTGCGTGCTGGGGCAACGTTAGTACTCGCGGGTTTGGTTTCAAAAAAACCTACCGTACTACACAACGTCGAGCAGATTGATCGTGGATATGAACAACTCGATACGCGCCTGCGCAGCATGGGAGCAGAAATCGTTCGAGTCAGCCGTTGAACTCTCCTCTGCATTGAGGTATCCTGAAAGGACACGTATGGTTATGGCTCTTGGAGTATTACTATTTTCTTTCATTGTGACGGGTGTTTCAATTGTTCCGTTCATTGATCTTTTGTACTCTCTCCGTTTTCAACGAAAAAATGAAAAATCAAAAGATGCTTTTGGTTCGAAGACTCCGATTTTTGATAAATTACATAAAAATAAAACCGGCACACCGATTGGTGGCGGTCTTTTATTGATGGTAGTGGTGAGTGTGATGTTTGCACTTATTTTTCCCGTTCTCCGACTATTGGGTGTTCCAATTACGGTTGTGTATCCCCTTCAAGGTGAGTTGAACGTGCTGTTTTTTACCTTCATTTCTTTCGGACTGCTCGGACTGTATGACGATACAAAAAAGTTTTTTGGATTTGAGAAAACGGGATTTTTTGGACTGCGCATGTCTCAAAAATTACTTATTCAATGTATTCTTGCATTGATTATTTCTCTTCAACTTGTCTTTGGACTTGGAATTACCATGTTAAATCTTCCGTTTGTTGGTGTTATTCAACTTGGGTGGCTCATGGTACCGTTTTCAATGTTTGTTATTATTGCTTTTACGAATGCCATGAATATTACCGATGGTCTCGACGGACTTGCGGGAAGCGTGTTGCTTGTGTGTTTATTCGGATTGTGGATTCTGTCTGCGTCGATCGTGGATACTCCAATTGCCCTTTTCTTGGCTCTTTGGATTGGTTCTTTGATCGCATTTTTATACTTTAATATTTTCCCCGCACGTCTAATGATGGGCGATGTTGGTTCGCTCTCCTTTGGCGCAACTTTAGCTGTTGTGGGATTGTTACTGGGAAAGGTGATCGCGCTCGTGGTGATTGGCGGAATATTCATTCTCGAAATTTCTTCTAGTCTTGCGCAGTTGTTGTCCAAACGGTTTTTGAAACGAAAACTTTTCCCTGTGGCACCATTTCATATTTGGTTACAGTACATTGGATGGCCTGAACCAAAAATTGTTCAGCGGGCCTTTTTAACAGGACTCGTTCTTACTCTTTTTGGATTGTGGATCGACTTAATGTGAGTACCGTATGAAACATCCATCTCGGATATTTTTTGCAGTCATGATGATGTTGTGTCTCATTGGATTATTTTTTGTTTTTGAAGCGAGCATGGCGGAAGCGTTTACCGAGTTCGGAAATAGGTGGAAATTTGTGAAGATGCAGTCGATTTGGCTTAGCATCGGACTTCTCATCTTTTTTATCAGTTCGCGCATTCCACTTCAAGTTATTCGTGTAGGTGCGTATGTGCTTTTTCCAATTTCTATGATTTTTATGGTGCTGGTGTTAATTCCTGGTATTGGGATGGAAGTTCAGGGGGCGCGACGATGGATCGGAATTGGGTTGTTGCGATTTCAACCGGTTGAGGTGTTGAAAGCAAGTATGATTTTCTTTTTTTCACATTGGCTGTCTCGGCATCAACGCGCTCGACCGTTTTTTTTCTTGATGGCCATTTTTTTCGGGCTGATTATGCTCCAGCCCGATTTGGGGAGCGCGCTTATCGTGGGATCTATCGGGACGACGATGTACATTACCGCTGGAGGGAGATGGCGCCATCTTGCGTATTTTGCGGGACTCGGCGTGCTGGCGGTCGCACTGGTAATCATCTTTTCTCCCTTTCGACGAAATAGAATTCGAACCTTTCTTGATCCAGATTCGGATCCTCTCGGTCGTTCGTATCAAATTCGGCAAATTACCATTGCGTTGGGTAGGGGGGCATGGTTTGGACAGGGAATTGGGCAGTCGCGTCAGCGATTTCAGTACATCCCCGAAGCGAGCACGGACTCCATTTATGCGATTATTGCGGAAGAGATCGGCCTTATGGGTGGATTGTTGATTTTTGCCCTTTTCGCAATTCTTATCCACATGGGATTCGTGATTGCTAGATCACAACATTCAGGATATGAACAACTTATGGCCTCTGGGATTGTTGCGTGGATTGCGAGTCAAACGATGGTGAATCTTGCTTCGGTTGTTGCGCTAGTCCCCTTGACTGGCGTTCCACTTCCGTTTATTTCGTATGGGGGGTCGTCTTTAGTTATCCTACTTGCAATGAGCGGTATACTGGTGGGGATGGGAAGAAAGATATGAAAATAGCTGTTACAGGTGGACATTTAACTCCGGCGCTTGCGTTTATTCACGCGTTTCGTCAAGAAAATGTGAACGCGTTTTTCTTTTTTATTGGTCGCACATTCGCACAAGAAAAAGAAAAAATGGTTTCGAAGGAAAAGCAAATTGTGGAATCCTTGGGAATACCTTTTTATCCAATCTTGGCATCCAAGTTTCATCGGACGTATTTTTGGAAAAATTTTGGTGAGTTTTTTCGATTATTTCCTTCTATTGTGCAGTCGTATCACATTTTAAAAGATCATCGTCCCGATATTTTCGTTTCTTTCGGTGGGTACGTGGCGTTTCCAGTTGCGGTTTCTGCGAAAATACTTGGTATTCCAATCATCACACATGAGCAAACCCGAACAGCGGGATTGGCAAACAGGATCATTGCACATCTTGCAACCAAAGTCGCGGTGTCTCATGAAGATTCAGTAAAACATTTTCCAAAAGGTAAAACGGTGATCACGGGAAATCCCGTGCGTCCCGCGTTTCTCCAACCTTCCACTGTTCGGCCAGATTGGATGTTTCCCTCACTCACAAAGCCGCTTGTGTTTATTACAGGCGGAAGTCAAGGTTCGTATGTGTTAAACAAAACGGTTGGAGAAATCATTCGAAAACTGTCTGGAGAATGTTACGTTGTGCATCAGTGTGGATCGGCGCATGAATCCAAATACGCAACAGAACTCGAAGTGTTGCGCGACAAACTTCCAAAAGTGAATCAAAAAAGAGTGATTATTCGGGAGTGGATTGACGAGGTTGATGTTGCGTGGATGTTTGAACACGCGGATGTTGTGATTGCGCGATCGGGTGCAAACACCGTGCAAGAAATATTGCTATCCGAGGTTCCCGCAATCTTTATTCCGCTTCCTTTCTCACATGACAATGAACAAGTGAAAAACGCGCAGTATATCGAAGAGGCCGGTGGTGCGATGATCATCACACAGAAAAAATTGAACAAAGAGAGTTTGTGGGGAGCGCTCGAAACAGTGCTTCGCACACAGAAGAAAATGAAGCTCGCAGTTTCAAGATTGAAACGACGATCAATCCTTGATGGATCGGCACGACTTGTGCGATTATGTGAGGATGTTCTCAAGAAAAACGAAAAGCTCGCGTAAAAAAGTTTTTGTGATGCTTTTGTTTGTGTTTTTGGTGGGTTGTGCTGGTGTGTATGCATATCTTCGTCCGATTCGTGAAGTTCGGTGTTCGCTTGATAGTGGTCCTTGCGACGATGTTATTCGATTAAAACTTGAACAATTGGCGGGAGGTTCTTATCGATCTTCAAAACTTTCAGAGTCATTTTCAAAAATTGAACATGTTTTTCCGCATATTCGATTGGTTTCAAAACAGATTTCACTGTTTGGCGTTTTGGACATTGCGTACGAGACAAACAGAAACGCATTTTATATTGAAACAGATTCGGGACAAACTGCGTTAATCGACGCAGAGGGTAATCTCAAAAACTTGGAATCAGCAGAAAAATCTCCAGAAATTATCGTGATTAAACTTTCTGATGCGATTCCAAAAGAAAAAAGTGAGTTGAATCGTGTGGCAAATATCATGCATTTATTACTGACAACGCTGTATCGTCCAAACCTTTTTCCTGCCGAGATACGAATCATTTCATTCGATGAAGTTCATTTTTCCTATCGCGATGTACAATGGATTACAAGTGAGGATCAATTTGAGTCACAGCTTCTCACTTTACAAGAGATTTTAAAAGCGGATACAATGGATCTTACACATAAGGCGATTGATCTTCGATTTCAACGTCCTGTAGTACGGGAGCGGTAAGGATATGCAACGAACAAAAACAATTACAGCGGTGGATATTGGTACCGACAAAGTGAGTACGCTTATCGCGCAAGTTGGTGCATCTCCAGACGAAATTCGTATTGTTGGCGCTTCATCTGTCCCTGCAAAAGGAATGAAAAAAAGTCAAATTGTTGATTTAGATGAAGCAATCTCCGCGATTACGGAATCTCTCGATACCGCAGAACGTATGGCGGGTTTCGGCGTGAAGACGGTTCTTGCAAGCGTGGGTGGTTCGCATGTGCAATCTCAAAACTCAAAGGGTGTGGTTGCCATTGCCAATCCCAAAGGAGAGATAAGTCAGGAGGATGTTGATCGTGTGATTGAGGCTGCGCGCGCGGTTTCAATTCCAACTGCTAGAGAAATCATTCATGTTATTCCACGTGAGTACAAAGTTGATTCTCAGGATGGGATCAAGGATCCCGTGGGAATGTCGGGAGTGCGGCTGGAAGCGGAGGCGCATTTAATTACAGGTTCATCAACGGCAATTAAAAATATTGAAAAGTGTTTAGACGAATCCGGTGTTTCAACGCAGGCATTTGTGTTTAGCGGACTCGCCAGTTCGTATGCGGTGTTGACCGATACCGAACGTGAATTGGGAGTTGTGATGCTTGATATTGGAAGTGGTTCGAGTTCTTTGTGTGTGTATGTTGATGGCGCGCTAGCGCACAGCACGGTGTTACCGATTGGCGCGCGACACATTTCGTCAGATATTGCATTGGGATTGCGCATCAGTTTGAACTCTGCGGAGGCAATAAAAATTCTTCTTTCAAAGCAGGGGTATATCACAATTCCGCCCGCGGAAGGGGAAACTCGCGATCAAATGCGCGAGCGAAAAAAACGAGAGGATCAGTTGAATGTTGATGGTTTGGGTCTTCCAGATGTTTTCGGTGCACTTTCTCGTAAAAATGTGGTTGAAGGGATCATTGAACCTCGATTAGAAGAAATGTTTCGCATTGTTGGTGAAGAGTTGGAGAAACATCACCTGTTTCCTCTTGTGCCTGCGGGTGTCGTGATTTCGGGCGGTGGCGCAGAAACAATCGGCATGATGGAGATGTGTAAAAAGATGCTGGAGTTGCCGGCGCGTGTTGCTCGACCGTTGCGTTTGCAAGGACTGAGTGAAGAAGTTGACGCGACGGGATTTTCAACGGCGGTGGGATTGTTGTTATACGCAACACATGAATCGTTTTCGAACACACAACCTTCATCTCCTTTTGAAGGTGTGAAGTTTGATTTTTCAATTGTGACGGGTGTGCCGAAAAAAATTATTCAATTTATTCGATCCTTACTTCCATAAAAACGAGACATGCGCATGAATCTGATTCTTGATCTGAATGTGTTTGTGCCGTATGATCTGCTCATATTCTCTGCCCTGCGTATGCATTCTTGCCCAGAATAAAGGGGTTGTATGGCTTTTGTAAAACCGTCAAATAATACATTTGCAAAAATTAAAGTGATTGGTGTTGGT
This sequence comes from Minisyncoccota bacterium, assembly GCA_003487265.1. GTDB lineage: Bacteria > Patescibacteriota > Microgenomatia > UBA1400 > UBA12028 > UBA12472. The sequence goes on along the minus strand of DNEP01000013.1, from coordinate 55,563 downwards.
GGTGGTGGTGGGAATGCCGTAAACTCGATGGTCGATTCAAAATTGATCAGTGGCGTTGAGTTTGTTGCGGTGAACACCGACGCGCAAGCACTTCTTTCAAATAAAGCGGACACAAAAATTCAAATTGGAATGAACTATACCAAAGGACTCGGTTCCGGAGCGGATCCCGAGGTTGGGCATCAGGCTGCGGAAGAATCTCGCGAAAAATTAAAAGAGCTGGTGTTTGACACGGATATGGTTTTTATTACTGCGGGAATGGGTGGCGGTACGGGGACAGGCGCTTCATCGATTGTTGCGGAACTCGCAAAAGAAGCGGGTGCGCTCACCGTGGCGATTGTCACAAAACCATTTTTGTTTGAGGGAAGTCGGAGATCACGCACGGCGGAAGAAGGAATCGAGTCCTTAAAAGATAAAGTTGATGCGCTCATTGTGATCCCGAATCAACGATTGCTCGATGTTGTTGATCGAAAAATGACTTTGATCGACGCATTTAAGTTGGCTGATAATGTGTTGGGTCAAGGTGTGCAGGCGATTTCCGATTTGATTACAGTTCCTGGATTGGTGAATGTTGATTTTGCTGATGTGAGAAAGGTCATGGCAGAGTCCGGAAGCGCGATTATGGGAATCGGCACGGCTTCTGGTGAAAATCGTGCGGTAAACGCTGCTCGATCGGCTATTTCCTCGCCGTTGTTGGACGTTTCGATCGAGGGAGCGCATGGAATTTTGTACACGATTACCGGTGGTGAAGATCTTACCTTGCCCGAAGTTGCAGAAGCCTCGCAAATCATTAGTTCTGTTGCTGATTCCGATGCGAACATTATTTTTGGTGCAACAATCGATAGAGATCTTGGAAACACAATCAAGATTAGTGTGATTGCGACGGGTTTCGATGAGATGAAGATACGCGGTGGTCATCGACGCCCTTCGTTCGGCGCGTACGACGCATCTGCGAGACAGGCTGTTTCGCATCAACAATTCACTACGGGTGCACAACCTCAACAGCAGTCACAAGTTCAAGGTGGGCAGGTTGGTGGCCAAACAACAATGCCATTCAATCAGTACGCTCAAACGAACATGCAACCGAATACGCAACTCAGAGGATCGCAGGGTGTTCAAACAGGAGCTCAACCACAAGTTCAAGGTGGGCAACAAATGACAACTCCTTCAAACTCAATGTTAAATACTCCGACTTCACAATCCAGTGCGCTTGATGATGATTTTGATGTTCCCGCGTTTTTGAGGCAGAGGGGGAAATAGAGTTTCCTATTCAAACATATCTTTAAAATATATTGGAAGTGAGTCGCGATTAACATTCATTTCAATTAAATAAGCGGTGGTGAACTTTTTTGGCATTTTTTGTTTATAGCTTAGAAGGATATTCTTCCATACACTTCCTAAATTAATGGACTCAATATATCTAAGACTCGTTGATAGCGAGGGATAAACCTCGTTTTCGGTTGCTCGATGGACAATGAGAAAGAATAAATCGATTGGATGCTTTTGAAAATGTGAGGTAATCCATTTCCAAGAGTCCCAATCTAATTCGGTTATGGCATGAAAAGGAAGTGTAGCAAATAACAGCTCAAAGGATCTTCTATTTGCTTCTGATGAATTTATCAAGTTGAAAATCGTATTTACAAAAATTCGTAAATTATTTCCGCTTTTCAATATTGGATTTTCAAATTTCATTAGCTCGATTGAAAGTATGAGAGATACTGCATTAGGAATAGGATCCCCTTGTTTGTAGTCAAGAATTTCATGAATAAAATCCTGCTGATGTTCTGGAATTGGCGTTACTTCTTGGGAAGTTGACATATGCTCCTTTTTGTACAATGTTCAAATTATACTACGTCTGTTATACTTCCTTAACTGCGCATAAGCCTCTATCAACGGCGAGCAGACCGAAGAAACGCCCTCGCGTCGAGCGAGAGCGAACTAGACCGGTCGGGGTATGCCCCTAATAGCTGGAACGAGTGAATACAAGGTGGTACCACGTGTACACGTCCTTTTTGAGGGTGTGAGCGTGGTTTTTTTATAGGAAAACCGTACAGAAAACAATCAGAAATCAAAGTAAAAAAGGAGCAACATGTCGAACAAAACTTTTGTTGATCAAGCACAAGGAACACCAAACTTCGCAGAAATGGAAGAACGTGTGTTGCAGTATTGGGATGATGAACGGGTATTTCAAAAATCGATCGATCAGCGACCATCGAACAAGCCTTACGTGTTCTACGACGGCCCTCCCTTTGCGACGGGAATGCCCCATTATGGGCATTTGTTGGCGTCGACGATCAAGGATGTGATTCCGCGTTACTGGACGATGAAGGGCTACCGTGTCGAACGGGTTTGGGGGTGGGATTGTCACGGGATTCCGATCGAAAACATGATCGAAAAAGAGTTGGGATTGAAAGGTGGAAAAAAAGGAATCGAGGAACTAGGAATCGACAAGTTTAACGCAGCGTGTCGATCCGCAATTTTACGATTTGACAAAGAATGGGAAAAAATCATTCGTAGAATCGAACGATGGGTGGATTTTAAAAACTCGTATAAAACGATGGATGTGACGTACATGGAATCGGTGTGGTGGGCGTTTGCGCAACTGCACAAAAAAGGATTTGTATACGAAGGCAAAAAAGTGATCATGTACTGTCCGCGATGTGAGACACCTCTATCAAACTTTGAAATAGCGATGGACAACTCATATGTGCAAGATTCTGATTTCTCCACGACCTATAAGTATAAAGTTGTTGGAACAGAATCAGCGTATATTTTGGCATGGTCCACAACCCCGTGGAATAAACTGGCGACTCCCGCATTGGCGGTGAATCCAAATCTAACCTATGTGACTGCTGAACAAAATGAGGAAAAATATATTCTGGCCGAGTCACGTTTGGAAATGCTCGAAAAACAAGGCCCTTACACAATTCTCGAGAAAAAACGCGGCTCTGACCTCCATGGTTTGAAGTTTGAGATGCAGTATTCATTTGATCTCCCTCAAAACGGTGAGCAGGTTGGGGTTGTTGTTGCGGATGATTTCGTGAGCGATTCCGAAGGTACTGGCGTCGTGACCTTGGCAGTGTATGGTGAGGAAGACTATCCCGTGTTGCGAAAAAACAATATTTTATTGATTGAGCACGTCGACGCGCTTGGGCGTGTGAAGGCGCACTACGGAAAGTTCGCCTCGATGTCGATCAAAGAAGCGAATGAAGCGGTAAATCTTGATTTGACCGAGCGTGGATTGGTGTATGCAAGTGAGAAACTCACACATGCCGTGCCGGTGTGTTATCGATGTAACACGCGGTTGTACGACGCGCCAGTTCCCGCGTGGTTTGTCGATGTTCAAAAACTGAAACCTGCCTTAATAGCGCAAAACGAAAAAATGAATTGGTATCCTGAGCATCTTAAATATGGTCGATTTAAAAAAGGACTTGAGTCCGCTCCCGATTGGAACATCTCGCGTTCGCGCTATTGGGGAACGCCGATGCCCGTATGGATCGGTGAAAAAACGGGGAAACAACGCATCATTGGATCGATAGAGGAGTTAAAAACATGGGCAGTTCATCCTCAAGAAACAGAACACGTCACCGATATTCATCGCGAATACTTGGATCAGATAAAAATTTGGGTTGATGATGCAAAAACAGAGCAAGGCTCTCGTATCCCCGAAGTCTTTGATTGTTGGGTTGAATCGGGAAGTATGCCCTATGCATCGCTCCATTATCCGTTTGAGCGAAAAGAGATTTTTGAGAGTCGCTACCCCGCACAGTTTATTTCTGAGTATATTGCGCAAACCCGCGCGTGGTTTTACACGCTCCACGTGCTTTCGGTCGGCCTCTTCGATCAACCATCGTTTCAAAATGCACTCACAACGGGGACGATTTTGGCCGAGGATGGCTCGAAGATGAGCAAATCAAAGAAAAACTACCCCGATCCTATGACCGTGATCAACAAGCACGGAGCGGATGCGCTTCGATTGTATTTGATGAGCTCTCCCGTGATGAATGGGGAAAACTTGAACTTTAGTGAGGCGTCGGTGGATGAGATGCGCCGTCGCGTGTTAGGTATTTTGTGGAATGTGTACTCATTTTGGAATATTTATGGGGATCACGCAGAGGAATTAAATCTTGAAACGTTCGATTTACAAAACGCACATGTACTTGATCGATGGATTTTGTCAAAAACGGCCCATTTAGTGCAGGAAGTCACAGAAGCGATGGACCAATACGACGTTGTTGCAGGATCGCGAGTGTTAATTTCGTTTATTGATGATCTTTCAACATGGTACGTTCGTGAAAGTCGTGATCGGATGAAAGTTGATGGTAAGGATAAACAGCAAGCTAGTGCGGTGTTGCGATATGTTTTGCGCGTATACGCGCAACTGTTTGCGCCATTTTGTCCTGCAACCGCAGAAGTTATTTATCTTGGATTGACTGATAACGAACTGTCGGTACATCTTTCCGAATGGCCAAACAGTCCTGAGTCAGTACGTGATGAACAGGTTGAATCCGAAATGAAATCTGTGCGACTCGCTGTGGAACTCATGCACGCAAAACGAAAAGAGGCGCAAATTCCATTGCGACAACCATTGGCATCTGTGAAAATCATGGCAAAGACAGAGAGTAACAATCCGCAAATTCTTGATGTGATCAAAGCTGAAACAAATATCGAAAAGATCGAGTGGGTTCAGACCGACGCAGAGATGTATGTGGAACTCAACACGAACTTGACTCCCGAATTGATCGAAAAAGGAGAGGTGCGACGCATTATTCGAGATATTCAGCAGATGCGAAAAAACGCAGGCGTGTCATTTAATGATTGGGTGAAGATACAGTATCCTGAATGGCCGGTTGCGTATGAAGAAGAAATCAAACAAAAAGCAAAGGTAAATAGTATCGTGCGGGGAACAGAGAAAATGATTCTTCAATAATGGTTGTTTTCGCAAGAGTTGAATATAAAAATACTAGACAATACAAAAAAGATGGGAGTACAATACTCGACATGAACACGCCAACTGTTTCAGGAAAAATCCCCGAATGTTTAGAATCAGATATTCATCAATTTGTCGAACTGCAAGCAGTCCGTTGTATTTCACGTCAGTCTGAATCAAAATTGCGCGAAAAAGTGAAAAGGTATTTTTCTTGGGTAGAGGCATTTGCAAAACAGCACTATATTTCTAGAATTCAGCGGGCTGACGATTTAGAGTCGTCGGAAGTTCAACAGGCAAAAACGATTGCTCGACGATTCATCGGTGAAAAAAATCACGATTTTTTTGTGACATGCGTCGATGGTCGAAACATGCCCACAGTCATGTTTTCTAAGCCACCTCACGAAGGAGGGGTGTTGCGTGCTCCAGCAGGTGCGGTGACAGGATTTATGGTTGCTCAAACTGCGGGTGGCGTTTTTATTGATACAGAATCGTTCGTTGTACAACAGTTGAAAGAGCTTTTTACGAAAAAGAAAAATGATACGATTTTCTACGGTCTTGATTCACATCTGGGGTGTGCAGCACGTGGTCAGATTCATGCAACCGAAGGCGGTGAGCAAAAAGATGGCGGATTACGATCGGATATTTTAAGTAAAATCATGACAGCAAAAGGTATTTTGCATCTTCGATCGCAACTTTTGGAAAATAATCAAAATGTTGCGGAAGTAATCCCAACGTTCTTTTCATATGATCCGCATACAGGAGGGACTTTTGCTGGCCTCGAGCTCTATGTTGACGATGAATTGATTGCAAAACAGGGATACACGCAGGATGTGTTGGAAAAACTTGTTTCAGAAGGGAAGATTGTCAGTACCTATCACATGTTGCACGATGATGCGATTGCTTCTGAAATCGGGAAAACCATATCAGCGAAAACAAGTGATTTTCGAAACGATTATGGCGGATCACTTCTCCGAAACTGGAGAGCAATCGATGCGTTATATGCGAATGGATCAGGAAAGGTATTTAAAAAGCTCTATCAGGATTTGCTGGTGATATATAAAAATGCGGGATGGATTATTGGAGACCAAGATGTTCTTATCGAAAAAAAGATATCGGATCGGACGATTCGTCAAAAAGCGAAATTCTTATTAAAAAACTGTGTGACGCGATACTCCATTGCTGGTGTTGAAGAGCATTGGCCGTATGATAGTCATCAGGAGGAAATGGTGGTGATTACAGATGGGGGCTATGCGCCGTTTTCTGCAATTGATGCGTTTGCTGTTTTTTCTCGGGATCTTAACGCGTTATTGCCAAATACAAAACTCACCATTGATTTAATTCGCAATTCCAGAAGGGTTGAAAAAATTCGAGACACGGTTCAGAAATCCAATCTTACTTTAGATGAGTTCATTGCGGCGCCTGTATTTGTCTCAAATAAAACGATTTTGAAGGGAATTCGCGAAGAAAGTTGGAAAGTGTTTCGAATGCTCGATCTCGATAAGATCTTTTCCACGATATCGTGGGATGATATGAATGTGTTGCAATGGAAACGATCTCAGCTTTTGGCAATCGTGCATAACGCCTCGGCAGAAAACTCACGCAAAGTCGAAATTCACGATGTTATTTCTTTTGTGGATGGATTGTACGAATTATTTGATCGTATGAGAATTATGATGAAAGATAAGTATTTCCGTCAGATGATTTTACACGGAAATATTGTTGTTTTTCATATTATGGTAGATGAAAATCGAAGGCCGAGATACTTGATTAAATTGGTCGCGTAACTGATTGCAGATATATCCGCAAACAGTCTCTTGTTTCCCCTTCGCATATCTGCTAGAATCCAAGTCTTATGAAATACGCGGTTATTCAAATGCAGGGCAACCAACAACTCGTTCACGAGGGTGATGTCATCGAAACCAACCTTGTTGATAAAAAAGAAGGCGAGACCTTTTTTGCACCAGAAGTGCTTCTTTTTTCTGACGACAACTCGCTTGATCTGGGAATGCCTCTTACCTCTGCAAAAGTTGAACTTGAAGTCCAAAAACATTTTCGAGGCGAAAAAATTCGCGTTTTTAAGTTTAAATCTAAGTCTCGCTATCGAAAAGTGCATGGGCATCGCCAAGAGCTCACGCAGTGTTTGGTCAAGAAAATCTCGGCGAAGTAACGCATTCATGAAGCACATCCTCTATTTACACGGTCGATACCCAGATCTTGCAAGATATGAGTTGGAATGTTTGCTTGGTCGTTCTGCGGATGGTTTTTCAAATGTCTCTCTTTTTGAGTTCGAGGATGATTTTCCATATGGTGATGCGCTTTTTGTGTCTGGTGGATCGATTAAATCAGGTGAGGTGATTGCAGAAATTGAGTCAGACGCAAACGAAAACGTTGTTCAAGCAATTGTCGAGCGCATGATTCAAGAGAAAGTGGAAACCTTCAGTATCTATGCGCCGATGAGCACGCACGACTTTTCATCCGAAATAAAAAAAGAAATGAAGGATCGAGGAGTATCAACGCGGTTTGTGCGTGGGGGAGGTTTCGGGTTATCTTCCGCGCAGTCTGAGCATAATAAGGCGACCGAGTTTGGAGTGTTTCGACGAGCCTCACAGACATATCTTGTGATCTTTCGACATTTTCAAGGTGTTGACTGGTTTGCAAAAAAAGACATGGGAAAACCGTACCGCGATGCTCGAAAAGGAATGATTCCTCCAAAATTGGCACGTATGTTGGTGAATATTTCTCGAGCGCTTGCGATCGGAGTTCAAACTCCCACCATTTTTGATCCTTTTTGTGGATCGGGAACAATCTTAATGGAAGCCTCCGAGTTAGGTCTTCCCGTTGTTGAATCTGATCTTGACCAAATGTCGGTTGATGGAACAAAAAAGAATTTGGAGTGGATTGCAAATCAGCCCGAAGTTTCCTCCGTTTCTCGTCAGATTCAGGTATTTTTGAGCGATGCCACACATGTAGATCAACATGTATCGGTGAACTCGATTGACTGTATCATCACTGAACCGTTTATGGGTAAAACACAACCAACCGAACTTGAAGTAAAAAACATTGTTCGTGGGTTGGATAAACTGTATATCGGCGCATTTAAATCATGGAAAAAGGTTCTTTGTTCTGGGGCGGTGGTGTGTATGATTTTTCCATCTTTTCACACGCGAAAAGTTGTGAAAAACATGCAGACCACAATTGACAAGATAGAGGCGCTTGGGTATACTCGTGAAAAGAACGCATTTCAATATCAACACGATGATCGTATCGTACAACGGGAAATTCATTTTTTTCGATACGTCGCATCATAAAGGAGCACTATGGCACACGTTAAATCTGGTGGAGCAACAAGACAATCGGCACCACGTCCAGGGAAAAGACTTGGCGTAAAAAAGTTCGGAAGTGAACAAATTAAAGTCGGACAGATCATTTTGCGACAAAAAGGGCTCGTCTATAAGCCAGGAAAGAATGTTGCGGTTGGTCGCGATAATACCATTTATTCGATGATCGACGGCATTGTTACATTTGGCAAAAAACTCGGAAAAACACTTGTCTCGGTTTTACCTAAAACATCCTAAGGAGGGGTCATGGCTCCTTCAATGACACAAATCTCACAAATCGAGGTTGATCAATTACAACCAAATCCGTTGCAACCGCGCGGGCTTATTGATCCGGACTCTCTCAAAGAGCTTGTCGACTCCATTAAACGCCACGGTATTTTGGAACCGTTGGTTATCGCGCACACTCCCGCAGGATACCAAATTATTGCAGGTGAACGTCGATGGCGGGCGTCGAAATTGGCGGGATTGGAAACTGTTCCCGCGATTATCAAAACGGCTACCATGGGGCAGATGCTCGAGATGGCGATTATCGAAAATGTGCAACGGGTTGATTTAAATGCGATGGATCGTGCAAAAGCGTTCCAAAAACTTGAACGAGAGTTTAAACTTCAAGCATCGGAAATTGCGGAGCGATTGGGAAAATCTCCAGCATATGTGTCTAACACCCTCCGTTTACTCAAGCTTCCCGACGCGCTTCAGGATGGGCTGTTAGGCGGTTTAATCTCCGAAGGTCACGCTCGGGCGCTTTCGGCGATAGAAGATCCCAAATTGATGATTGAGGCGTATAAGATTGTGTTGAAAGAAAACGCATCGGTACGTCGCGCAGAGGACTTGGCTCGCCGAATGAAAGATCAATCTGGACAACCATTATCCACAAATCATGGAAAAAAACCTTTTCTCGTTGCCAAAGAGATCGACGAATGGACAAAAAAACTTCAAGGGTATTTCGGTGAACGATCAAAGGTGAAGTTAACTCGGTCAATCCGAGAAACAAAACTGGTAATAGCGCTCAAAGGATCACCTGAGGCAACACAAGAACAATTGAACGCGATTTTACAGATTGCCGAGAAAAAATAGATAGCTTGAATCAAAAAACGTTCAACATTTGAAGTTATAATGAGTAACTAGGTTTTGTGATTGCTTGGGCTGAAGAAATCGGCCAGTATCTAAAGATCACTTTTCCGACAATTTCTTTTGGTGTGACCGGCCCCCAAGTTCTCGAATCACTAGAATGCGGTCTGTTGTCGCCCACAACAAAATATTCATCTGTTCTCATCTTCATCACACGATTTTGCGAAAAAGCACCAGGGGTTGTGAGAATGGTTGAATCAAGATATGGCTCCTGAAGAATTTGCCCATTAATATAGATCACATTATTCTTAACCTCGACAGAGTCTCCGGGTAACGCAATGACGCGCTTAATATAGTCGCATCCTGTTCCCGCAGGACACTGTGCTTGAGGAGGTGCGTGAAACACCACAACATCTCCGCGTTCAGGAGAATGAAGTTGATATGCAACTTTATCGGTGAGAACGAAGTCGGCGTGGTGAAAGGTTGGGAACATGGACAGCCCGTCGACTTGATGCGGTTGTGCAATAAACAAGTACACAACAAGAAAAACGGATATTGCGATTACTCCAGATTCAATAACGCCAACAATCGATACCGCAAGGACAGCAAACACCGCTGAAATACTCTTCAAAACTTTAGAAAACATTTCCTTATTATGCGTCGCATATGATACAATTGCAACCGTTATGTGTTGATTCGCGACGGTAAAACGCACGCTCGCATAGCTCAGTTGGTTAGAGCGCACGATTCACATTCGTGAGGTCCCAAGTTCGAATCTTGGTGTGAGCACAGAGAATGTTCGATAAGACAGTCATAGCAACAAAGAAATATGCAATACACGGATCGAGTATATGGAACTGTGCACGTTGATGATCCTGTTGTATTAGAATTAATCCAATCAAAAACAGTTCAGCGATTGCGAGATATTGATCAAGCGGGGTATATTGAACCGTATTTTCTTGGATCTTTTTTATCGCGTTTCGAACATTCAGTTGGTGTGTATGCTCTATTAAAGAAATTTGGCGCCTCGACTGAAGAGCAAATTGCGGGACTCATTCACGACGTATCACATTCTGCGTTTTCTCACTGTATTGATTATGTGTTGGATGAAGGGTCCGAAAAAACACACAACCATCAAGATCGAATTTTTGCCACATTTGTAAAAATTCCGAGATTTCAGCCATACTTAAAAAGTATGGTTTCCATCTTGACTACATGCTTCATGATAAAAACTTCCCATTGAAGGAAAAAAATCTACCAGATTTATGCGCGGATCGAATTGATTATTCTCTAAGATCGGCGATGGCGTTTCGGGAAATACAGAGTGCGCAGTACTTTATTGAACATCTTTCTGTACAGAATGATCAGTGGATATTCATCGATCTTGATTCTGCGGAAAAATTTGCTGAGTTATTTTTACATATCAACACAGAATATTATTCTGGGATATTTTCTGCGGTCATGTTTCGAACCGTAGGCGACTATCTTCGGCATGCAATTCAGAAAAAATATATTTCGAAAACAGACCTCTATACTACCGACAAACAGGTTTTACAAAAATAAACCCGCATTTAAAAGAGGATTCACATCTGCAGTTGCTATTTGATCGAATGAACAACAAGGTTGGATTCAAAAATGATCCGCAAACAAGGGTCGGAAGCGTTTTTTGTAAATCTAGGGTGGTGGATCCTCTATGTAAAGTAAAAGGGAAAATACGCAGGCTATCGGAAATACAGCCTAGGTGGATAGATATTTTAAAAACGGAATCACTTCCAAAAGAATATTTTTTGAAGTTTGATCGATAATTTTTCGTACGAAAAATCACTCCGTGAATTTCTTAAGAACTTTTGCAACGTCTTGTGAGGAATTTGTCAGGTAAAGTTGTTCGCGGAGTTCTTTTGCATGTGGATGTCCTTTAACGTACCACCCAAGATGTTTGCGCATTGGGAGGAAAAATCGATCGGGGTAGGCGTGCTCGTAAAAACGCGCGTGCTCAAGCATCACGTTGAATTTTTCTGTCCAAGATAAATCGGGTGGACTTGCTTGGAAAACCCACGGATTTCCAAACGAAGCTCTTCCAATCAAAATACCGTCTAATTGGTAACGTGCGGCCTTTTCTTGTGCATCATGAAACGAAATGATGTCGCCGTTGCCAAAACACGAAACCGATGCTTGGTGACACAGAAGCGCTGCTTGAGTAATCGCCTCCCAGTTTGCCTTTCCACCGTACTGTTGTGTAAATGTGCGGCCGTGAATTTCGATGCGATCGGGTTGAGCTTCTAGGAGTTTGAGAATCCAACTTTCAACTTCATTGTGTTGATATCCAATTCGCGTTTTTACACTACAGGTGATCGGTCGGGCGATGCTTGAACTGGGAATAAAAAGAGATTGAAATAATGGTGATTGATATCCATTGTGGTAATCAGAAATGGCTTGTTGTACCGATTGAATAATTTGTTTTGCTAATAAAGGATTTTGAATGAGCCCAGCACCGCCACCGCGTTCCTCAACGCTTTTTGCTGGACATCCCATATTTATATCGATGCCATCAAAACCCATCGAGCAGAGTAAAACGGTAGACCTGTAAAAATTTTCAGGATGTGTGCCAAAAATCTGTGCAACAATGGGATGATCTTGCGCATCGTATCGAAATTCTTGAAAAAGCCTTGGAACTTCACGCACGAGCCCATCCACACTCACAAACTCGGTGAACATGATATCGGGGTTGCCGTATTTTTTTGTGATATGTCGAAAAGGATAGTCGGTGACACCATCCATTGGGCTTAGTCCTAGTACCGTATGCATTGGCGTATTATCTCATGCCCTCGATTTTTTCTTCGACCATCCTTTTCCCCCGCTCAGAAAATTCATGTGTGAATTGCTCAAGATATGATTGGAGGGCATTGAGGTATCGCGCACGCGTTTCACTTTCGAGTTCTTCTGAAACAAGAGAGGAGAATCGAAAAAGAAAGTCGAAGGCATCCGAGGCGTGTAGTTCATCAATCTGATACAAAAACGAAAAAAGTTCAGGCAATGAAAGAGTTTCAAGTTGAGCAACTGATGAAATACCATTTTTTTCGTAGTTGATTGTGATTGTTGCAACTCCATTCTGAAGGACGATATCTTTTTTCAGTACCTGTACAGATCCTGTAGATGTGTAGGCATATACCACAATTTCATATATCCCATCCGTTTCCGCTTGAAGTTGATATGAATACTGCGACTCTTCAGGCTTTAATACAAACGAAGAAAATGATTCAGTGATTTCACCAGAGAGATCATTTTGAAGCAGTTCAACGTTGTTGTGTTGATTTTCAGAGGTATTGATAAACGATCCTTGAACGGTTGCGTCTGCGGTAATGAGAATACCGCTTAGGTCGGTGAACGATGGAGTAAAAATGCGCAACGACGTAATGGGAGTTGTTAAATCTTCAGAATTTTCATTCGCAGCATCAAAGGGATCATGAATGAGTTCGTGCTCGGGTGTGGTTCCTCGAATGACAACAAAATGTCCACCTGTTTGACCGATGAGGGGGTCTTGATTTTGAATGTTTGTTTCAACCGTTTCCTTCGAAAATGAGTCTCGTGAAAACTCGAGCGTTGGGACGGTCGGATGATCTTCATGATAGAGTGCGGAAAGTCGTGTGATGGCCAGCCAGTTCACATTTCCACTTTGTACATATCCATCTGGCTGTGCAATAAGCCACGTGTTAAGACTTGAGGGGGTTATTTCTGTTCCATCGGGGAGTTCATCAATCTCGTGATATTGCAAAATCATCGCAGCAGATGTTAGCGCGCATCCCCAAGCTTCAATTGTTGTCTCATGCTCTGCCCAATCGGATGCGCTGTCGTATTCCTCGTCACTCCAGTTGGGGTCTCGTTGTGAGTAATATGGAATATCGAGTGGCGCGAGTGCGGAAGTGAGATGAAGGTGGGCGTTGTCAAACTTGACATGCGAGAATGTTATCGCGCCTGTTGATGCTTGAAATCCAACTTGTACATCGGTGATTTCAGGATTTTCTTCAATGGTTGAAATGACCAGTTGATCATCAATGTACACACGAAGTTCTCCTGTTGTTCCGTTCCATTCATTTCGGAAATGATATTTTCCATCTGGTTGGAACGGATACGTTGTAGATCCAGAAGGGAGAGAGCTGTGATGATTTTCAACAACTCGCTGAAGGAAAATGGTGTTCCCCAAAAACTTTAGATCGTACCAGTTCTCTTCATCTTTCCAAAAAAGAAGATAGTTTCGATCTTGATTTAAACTACCAACGAACGTCATGTCAAACTCCCAAATATATGAATCGGATAACTGAAAACGCTCTTTGTTTAATAAAAGTTCGGATGTGCAGGATCCTGTGCTTATCTGCATTTCAAGTTCTCCAGCAGTTGTATGCCAAGTTGTTGGAAGTCCCATATACGTGCACGGTGCGTTGCGATTTAACCAATGCCAGTTTCGAACAACAACCCAGTCCTGTGGGTTGAGTCCACTGTTGAAGTCATCAAAAAAATCATACGCAAACACTGGGTGTGCAGAAAATATCCAAACAAAAAAACAAAATAGAAATGTACATATGAACTTCATATCGGTATGATGTACCATCTTGTTTACAATTGGCTTACAATCAACTCAATTAATGAACAAAATTATTCTTTTTCTCACTCCGTCTTTTTATCCTCATATCGGAGGAGTTGAAAAGCACGTGCTTTATCTTTCACAAGAACTGATAGATCGCGGATATCAGGTTCATATTGTGACTCAATCTGCAAAAGGTGAGCGAAATGAAACATATAAAGGAATTCAAATCCACCGTTTTTCTTGCGATCCATTAAACAAATTTCAGGTTTGGATGCAGATGTTTCGGTACGTTCCAGTATTTCTCTCAGCAGATATTGTTCACGCACATGATGTGTATTGGTGGTATTTCATCATGCGCTTTTTCCTTCCTTGGAAAAAGGTGTACACCACATTTCATGGATATGAAGGATCGGCGCTACCTTCAAAGAAAGCGATTCGCTCGAGAAAGCTTGCGGAGTGGTTTTCGTGGGGAACGATCTGCGTTGGGGTATGGATGAAAAAATGGTACGGCGCGAATCCAGAATCTGTCATGTACGGTGCAGGGAATGAGTCTCCGTCACCAGTTCCAAAAAACAACTCGGCAGTATATATTGGTCGTTTGTCTGAAGATGTTGGAATTATTCAATACATCCAAGGGATTCAATTACTTTCAGGAGAACTCACACTGGATATTTATGGTGAGGGGGAGCTCACACGACGTGTCAAAAAAATGATTGAGTTAACGCCTTTTATTCAGTACCGCGGTCTTACTTCAGATGTTAAAACAGTGCTTCGGTCGCACAGATTCGCGTGTGTTTCAAGATATCTTGGAATGATTGAAGCAATGCAAATTGGGAGAAAAGTTTTTGCACATTGGAACAACGAAATTAAGAAAGACTATCTCTCTTCTTTTCCACAATTTTCGACAATAGAAACTTTTTCGACACCCGCAGAGTTTGCTAAAAAACTCACTCATCTGCTCAAAAATTCTAAAAAAGAGAAAGAAGACATTCAAACGGCTCAACGATGGGCTATTCGGCAAACATGGGGAAATATGGCTGATATGTACGAGGAACTATGGAAGACATAACGGTCGTTGTTACTGTGCTAAATGAGGAAAAATCCATTTCGGCGCTATTGGATGGGTTAGACGCGCAAACTTGTTCTTCGTTTCAAGTTGTAATTGTTGATGGAGGATCAACCGATAATACGGTAAAGATACTCAACGCCTTCTATCCAAGATCTTTTTCGCTTACCGTTCTTCAACAAAAAGGCAATCGTTCGATTGGGCGAAACGCGGGTGTGAAAAAGGCGCGGACAACGTGGATTGCGTTCACCGATGCGGGGTGTGTTCCAAGAAAAAACTGGCTTGAAAAATTGCTCGGCGCATCACATCGAGAAAAAACGAGGATCGTTGCGGGATATTATTCTGCCATTCACACAAAAACTTGGCATCCCATCGCGTCACGTTTTATGCTTGTGTCCCCAGATAATCTTTCGGCATTTACTAGGAAACACCATCCCGACCGTTTTCTTCCCGCAACACGCTCAATGCTCATAGAACGTTCCGTTTTTCTTCAACTTGGAATGTTTGATGAGTCTGCAAACACAAGTGAGGATTATGCTTTTTCCAGACGCATACCGCTATCAATGCCAATTGCTTTTGCGCCTCTTGCCATAGTTGATTGGTTTCCACCGTCCTCTCTTCGACGTTTTTTTAAACAGCTCTTCACATTCGCGTATATGGACGCGCAGTTGGGAGTGGTGCGAACACAAACGATCGTAAAATCGTTTGGAGTGCTGATTCTCATGTGTTTGTTTTTTTGGAAAGGTGTTTATGTGTTGCCGTTATTGTTGATGTATTTTTTCTACACCTATCTGCGACACAAATCCATTGTTCATTCGTTGGTTGATCTTATGATGTTGTTGTGTATGCAATGGGTTACGGATCTCGGAGTGCTTTTTGCAACTTGTCTTGGGAGTGTTCGTAGAATCTGGGATCGTCGAGTGATATAGTGATCAAGATATGCAAACCTCAACCGTTCATGCAGTAAAAGGGATTGGTGCCTTCGGGTTTGTGAAGATTGTGGCAAAAGCACTTGCGCTGATGCGCGTGATTCTTGTTGCAAAAATTCTCTCTCCATCTGATTTAGGTATTTTCGGAATTGTCACTCTTGTTCTGGCGCTCACCGAAGTTTTTTCCGAAACAGGAATTAATATTTTTCTTATTCGATCCGAGAAACCTCTCGCAAAATACATCGATACAGCGTGGATTATTTCGCTTTTGCGCGGGTTTGGTATTTCTCTTTGTATGGCGATTCTTGCGTATCCATTATCGGTCGTATTTCATCAGGAATCGCTGGTGTGGCTCATCTTTTTTGCGGCAAGCATTCCTGTCATACGTGGATGTATCCATCCTTCAATTGTCGTGTTGCAAAAAGAGCTTCATTTTAGAACCTATTCTCAACTTCGACTCGCGCTTTCGGTTATCGAAAATCTTTCCATGATTCTCTTTGTGTATCTTCTTCACTCGGTTTTTGGATTACTGTTGGGAATGTTCGTCATGACTGTAATTGAGATGATTGTGTCGCATGTGATTTCAAAACAACCTCCTCGGTTGCGATGGAGCGCCTCGGTGGCTCGTGAGATATTTCAGTTTGCAAAATGGTTTAATCTAAGTGGGATTTTTGGGTACTTGAGTAATAACATCGATGATCTTTTTGTTGGAAAGATGCTGGGAACCTCGGCGCTAGGGATATATCAAATGGGGTACAACATCGCACAATCTTCAACTGCGGATGTAGGTGAGGTTGTTGGTGGGGCAATGTTTCCTATTCAGACAAAACACAAAAACACCTCGAACTATGTCTGGAGATCATATATTATCAATCTCAGTGTGTTGATATTATTTTTTTTGCTCGTCTATATTGCGGTCACACTGTATGGTTCTTGGGGGGTGACAGCGCTATTTGGTGAAGATTGGCGGGCGGTCGCGGGAATACTTCCTGTGTTAACGATTGCTCTCGCATTGCAAGGGATCAACAATATTACATTTCCACTTTTTTATATTGAACATCATCCACAGAAATACACGGTGATTAGTTTTATTCAATTAGTCATGTTGGGAATTTGTATTTATCCGTTGATCACCTCGCTTGGTATTTTGGGCGCATCTTGGGCGATTCTTCTCTCTAGAATTGTTGTTCAGCCGGTGTATGCGTATTGGATTTTACGATCGAAATCACACATATGAAGCGAACGGTGATGAACGGTTTTATTATTGGAAGTATTGTGTTTCTTGGTTTGTATTTGCGTCTGCGCGAGTTCTCATTTCCAATCTTGCCAGATCAGCGTATCGATTTTACTGTTGCACAAGAAATGATTCAGCGCAGACAGTTGCCGTTGATTGGTATTGCGTCAAGTGTCCCGCGTTTTCATCAAGGTCCAAGCAACATTCTTTTTGTGATGTCGGCGATTCGGCTTTTTGGAGAATCGTATGATTCGTTGGTACTTCTGTCGATGATTGTGTTTGGAGTTACCGCGTGGGTTTTGTTTGATAGTATCAGGAAAACGAATGGGATGTGGATTGCGACATTCGCGACAATCCTGTATGCGATCTCTCCGTTAAGTATTCGGTATGATCGCTCTCCGTTTTATCTTCATCTTATTCCGTTGTTTTTCCTACTCTTGGTACGTCATCTTCTTTTTGCAAAACGGACAATTCGCGGGTGGTTTTTTGGTGGTGTGCTGTATGGATTGTTGCTCATGACAGAAATTGCACATATCCCGCTCTTTATTCTGTTACCTATTGTGTGGATGAGTTCTTTTCGAAAAAAATCAATGCTAGGATATTTTTTGGGTGTTGGTTTGGGAATTTTTCCTTGGGTGTTGTATGATCTCTCTCATTTTTGTTTTCAGACGTGTGGACTTGCAGTTTGGGCAATATATCGCATGGTCGCACCACTAGGAATGTTTTCTGAACACGCGCAGTCGATTCTTACTCCTTTTCTTTCTTTGCAAAAAATAATTGGTATGTATGCTGAGTTTTTTCCGTTTCCCTTTTTCATTTCTACAATGTTGGTCATTTTTTCTATGTACAGCGTGGCCGTTCAACGAAGAACACTGCTTGGAAGACCGCTGTGGATCGCAATGCTATTCGTTATTTTGGGAACGCTTGTCCATGGATATCCATCCGAAGCGTATCTTGTTCCGTTGACAGTGATTTTGCCCTTCGGTTTTGTCTTGTGCACTGTTGATATCTGGAAATTCATTTTTCAACGCATACGTTGTAGAAAAATGCTCGTACAACCAAAAGTTTCGGTTGTGATTTTGGCGCATAGAGATGATGAATTGCTGCAAAAAGCAATCGCGTCGGTTGCTTGGGCAGATGAAATCGTGATGATTTATTATACATCAGCAGTTTTTCAGTCGAAAAAGGGCGTTCGATTTGTGACATACGCCGATTCGTACCGCAATCGCTTTCATGCAATTCGAGAACTCGGTATGCAAAAGGCGTCAAATGATTGGGTGCTTTTTCTTGATAGCGATGAAGAGTTTTGTGGCATTGTCGAGTTGTTTCATTGTCCAGCTCAGTACGCGTTCCGTCGCCACGATTTTCTTTTCAATCAAGTGCTGAAACATGGAGAGACGGCCAATCTGTGGTTCCCTCGACTCATGAAAAAAACCCAAGGGACATGGAAAAATGCAGTACACGAGGTTTGGAACTCAAAACTGCCAATAATTCATCTCCGTTCTGCGTACTTGCTTCATCATCCACATGCTTCAATCTCCATGTTTTTTCAAAAGCTCAACCGATACACATCAATTGATGCGATGGAAAGAGAAAAAGGTTCGCACATTATGCTTTGGTTACAACTTCTCACTTTTCCAGTTGGAAAATTCTTGTGGAACTACATTATTCTTCGTGGCATTTTTGATGGCTATCGCGGATTGTGCATGGCATATATGATGTCGCTGTCGAGTTTGATTGTTCGGATAAAGCAATGGGAGACGCACGATTCATGAACTCACTTCTATATACAATCGCATTTCTTGGTATTTTTGGACAGTTGTTCTTAT
Organism: Minisyncoccota bacterium; assembly: GCA_003487265.1. Classification (GTDB taxonomy): domain Bacteria; phylum Patescibacteriota; class Microgenomatia; order UBA1400; family UBA12028; genus UBA12472. The sequence continues at coordinate 36,587 of DNEP01000013.1, read as the reverse complement.
TCTCTCCTCTTTCTGGACTCCGCGTGAGTTTTCTTGACTGCGGGGTGTTGATTTTCGTGATTCAGGGGTTGCGAACATGGGGAAAAACAATTTTCATTTCCATTCCAAACTCTTGGAAAATGTTTTTCTTTGTTATGGTACTGAGTGTTGTGGTGAATCATGCGGAAGTTTCTATAGATCGAACGATTCTTTCATTTGTGTATATGTTTCGAGCACTCCTTTACGCTTTTTTTGGCAGCATTCTTGCCGTTGCTGTTCGAAACGGAAAAATAGCTGGAAAAGATATCCTTCGCGCCCTTTTGTTGTACACAACAGGAATTGTTTTTGTGGGTTTTATTCAATATCTTTTTGTTCCCGATTTGCGCTCATTTTTTGCCGAAGGATATGACGATCACTATTTTCGAGCAATCTCTACCGTTCTGGATCCACCGTTTACCGCGCTAATCGCGGGTGTTGGTGCAATCTTTCTGTTGCAGAAAAAAAATGCAGGTTCGTTGATTCTTACCCTAGCTCACGTTGGTCTATTACTGTTAACATACTCACGAAGTTCATATGTTGCATTTTTTGTAACAATATTTACTCTTGTACTTGTGTATCGGAAAAAACTATTATCTTATGGTCTGATTACACTTTTGTTGTTTATTGTCGCGATTCCGTTTTTACCTCGCAGAGCAAGTGAGGGAACATTACTTGAGCGAACCGTGAGTGTGAATGCGAGAACAACGATCTTTTTGAGTTCATTTCAAAGTATCACATGGAAAACAGCGATTTTCGGAAAAGGATGGTATTTACGTCGAACGCTTCAGTTGAGCGAAAACCAAACAATTTCGCACGCGACAGCACCAGATAATGTGTTTGTACAAGTCTTTGAGTTTACGGGGGCGATTGGGATTCTTGTGTTTGGATACGCGCTTGTTCAGTTGTTGCGCGATTCATTCAAACATCCAGAGGTGTTTGGAGCAATTCTTTTTTTGTGTATTGCGAGTCAAATGAACGCAATCTTTTTCACTTCGATAGGGCTGTTTTTTCTGATGAGTTTGCAGGCGATGAGTAACTCAATACAGCTTACGGACTGAACTGGACCTTGAGTTCTTGTTTTGTGATATTACCGGCGACATCTTTTGATTCAATAACAAGAAGGTTTTCTCCCTCGACGAGTGAGTATGACCCAGTCGCTTTTCCTGTGATGTCGACAAATATTTGACGTCCATTCACCGTTACGGTTGCCGAGGCCTCTGTTTGAACCTCGATGGGGATTGTTTGATCACGTCGGCGTGTGATGGTAGTTCCGTCGGTGGGTGTGAGTACTTCGAGTTTTGGTGTTTCGGTATCGATGGTGAAATGCTGTTCAAATGTTTTTGAAACATTCTTATTTGCGTCTTCTGCGGTGATTTGAATAGTGTATTCTCCTTGAGAAAGATCGAGCTCATCAAACAAAAAAAACCCGTCGGGAGAGGTTTGAACTTCTTGCAGTAACTCACCGTCAATAACCAAAGCGACCTTGACATCTTGTTCGGTGTATCCTTTCAACACGAGTTGTCCGCTAAACGTTGCTTCGGGAAGTGGAGGATCGAGGACGGGAAGTTGTGGTGGAATGGTATCTTTGTCATCAAACGAGACTGTTGAAGATGTCATCGCATCATAGATGCGGATAACTTGCGGAATAAGAAACACAACAAATATAAACAGGAAAACCAATGCGCCAAAAATCAGCAAAAATGACTGAAAAATGGCCCTTTTTGACCGTTTTCGCTCGATTCGACTATAAGAATGTGATGTCATATGAGCCTTCTGACAGAATCGAACTGTCGTCCGCGGTTTACGATACCGCTGCTTTGCCACTAAGCTAAGAAGGCGCAGAGGTATTGTACATTAGTTTCTCTGATTCGAAAACGTCAGAGGAACGGTAATCAGTCGAGGTTGCGACCACGATGTTCGTGTATTATCGCACGTTGGCGCTGTGATGTACCAGGAGTACATTCCCTGAGGTAGCGAAACGGTGGTTGTTTGAGCGAGGGGATACGTTTGAATCGGCGCGTTTGTTGAAAATCCTTTTGAGATTGTGAGGGTTGCTGTTGAGGTTGCTGACGGAGGAAGGGTAATGAAAAGTGAGTCGGGATTGTGGGTTAGAAAATCGTTTCTGCTGATAAGAATAGGTGGTTGGCATTTTTCGATATGATTTTTTTGTACATAGTTCGCAATTGCCTGTTGTTGCGATGGGTCTTGATGCTCACTCCAGTTATAGAGAACGATTATTCTTGGAGGAGTTTTTGATGAAAAAAGATTGCTCAATTCCTGAGTGGCAGTATCTGCAGAAATCGAGGTTTCCACGATCGACCAGTTTGGTGTGTTACATGTTTGCAATGCCGAACTCCACTGTTTGGAGCTCATTGGATTTTTTTCGTTTCCGTATATGCTCACACTTGGAATGACGTACGGGGAACAAGCTGCTTGTGCATACGGTGCGTATTTTTTACTTTTTGGATCTTCTTCACCCCAGACATGCGCGTGAATGTAGTTTGAATCGAACCCTTTTCGTGCAGAAATACGCGCAAGTGATTCTATGTATTCGTGCAAAACTTCGGTTCGCATGTTTTGAATTGATTGCTGATTCGAATTCGAGTTTAACCCAGAATCTAATAACGCTCGATACCCATACGGCTCAAATTCATCTTTTGGAGTTGTTGAGGCATTCAAACTTAACTCGGTTCCGATCGAAAACCCCAGAAATAGATGTTGTTTGTTTTTTTGTTCAAGCTCAGAAAGAGAGAATCGCATTTGATCCATAATTGCGCTGTATCGTGCTTCAAGCACTTTGCGATATGCAGATCCTCGTGCAATATTTGGGGGCGGAGCGAGGATAAATTCACCCGATCCCCAATTGCGATAGTTCCATGTCATTGGTTCTGACCAACTTTTCCAGTCAACATTTTTTCTATTGTTTGGATCATATCCAGCAATGAATCGTTGTTTAAACTCTTCGGGATTGTCTTGACGCGCGAAAAACGAGGCGGGGGTTTTTGTCCCATCGTTATCCCACCAATTGTAAAGTTCGGGTTGTTCATCCCACCACTGAAAACCATTGAGTGGGATAAAAACAGGTAACTCAAGTTCTTCTGAAATTTCAAAAATTCGTTTGATTTTCACAACATACGCAGAGGTTGTTGAAGGAGTATCCGCAGGAATGTTCATGTACTCGTTCAAGGTGCTCCATCCGAGTTTTGTTTGTGTGTTTCCACGAGAAAGTTTTGAGATCATATCTTGAAGTTCATTGACAACTTTTGGTTTGATTTCCGATTGCCATTCCGATTCGGGTGCGTTCCAGTTCAACTCATTCATCGTTGAAAAATTCATGATGAGATATGACGGTTGTGATTGTTCGAGCGAGGGATCGACTGTGGTTTGGATTGATATTTGTTTTTGTTCGGTCGAAAAAAGATAGGGCTTATCCTCAAAAAAGAAAATCAGAGCGAATGAAAAAACGCTAATGAAGATGAGAAAAAGAGCAAGTTTCATATTGTACATCTCACCAGATATAACTCGCTCCATTAATAATCATATGAGAAAAAGTTGAGAAATAGATGCTTCCGCTTTTTTGTCGCATTTTTCCAAGAATAAGCCCAAGAAAAAATGTATATACAATCTGAAAAATTGCAAATGGAGTAAACCGATACGCAAAATATTGAAGATGATGGAGACCAAAAAGAACCGCAGACCCCAATACGGGGTGAATCTTCATGTGTTTTTCGACTACCGAATAGATCCATCCTCGGAAAATAAGTTCTTCAACAATGGGAGTAATCACGGAAAAAATAAAGGGATACTTTACAGCGTGAAATGAGGAAGAAAAACGTAGGGCAATAAATAATCCTAAGCCAAGTCCTAACAAAAGAGAATAAAAAAGTAATGAACGAATATTTTTTTGAATATACCTACAATCTAAAGAGAAACCTTTTCTTGATATCCATAAAAACGGAATAATTCCTATTGCGATCCAAGGGAGTGAAAGACTCCACATATACGAAAATGATGGGAATGCGCGAAGGATAAACTGTTGTGTGTGTTTTGCGAGTTGGTAATTTGTGAGCGTCACGATCAAAATAATCAAAACAATCAAATATTTCTGGAAAAGTGCTTTATTCATATAACGACTCAAAATACTGCGCGAGACCGTCGTTTTGTACAGAATCAATGATGAGATCCGCGTTTTGCTTCAAGATCGTCACCGCATTCCCCATCGCGACTTTTCTCTCAACCGCTTGAAAAAGATGAAGGTCGTTGTGACCATCGCCAATGCCAATGGTGTCTTTCTTATGAACACCAAGTCGTTGGAGGAGTTCGGCAATCGCGTGTTCTTTTGTGGCGCGGTCATTCACGATGTGCAGATCTCGACAGCCTGGTTTTTGAGATACAACCATGACGCAGGTGATTCCCAAAATCTGTGAGAGTTTCTGATGAAGCTGAATTGCCAACTCGTCGGGAACAAAACTCTGCGACATCCAGTTGACCTCTTGTGAAAATGAAAATTCTTTTGGCAAAACGCCACCATAAAAATAGTCATCCTCAGTGTAATCATTAAAAATGATTTTTTGAGATTCGTTTTCAGAAAAAACCGCAATTACCTCTTTAAGTGCGTTCGCGGGAATATTTTTTTGCCAAAGAATCGCTCCTGTTTTTGGATCGCATATTTGCGTGCCAGCGGAAATAATACAAAGATCCTCTAGATGAAGTGCGCGCACAATCTGTTTCGCAAACGTCCAGCAACGTCCAGTCGCCGCGCACAAATAATAGTGCTGTTGAAGATTTTGAATTGCTTGAATGAGGCGGGGGGTGGGGAGCTTTTGGACAGGGGAATCGACGGCGGTACCGTCTAAATCGAAGATGATTGCCTGTGTTTTCATCTCTGTATGATAACACGAGGGGAAGATGGTGGTGGAGAAACAACGGTGTGGAATCGTATTGATAAAATGGACAAGATTTTGTATGCTAGTGTCATTCATTAGTAAGTGATGTACATATGGAAAAACTGTTAAAACTCAGAGAAGCAGCAGAGATACTGAGCGTCCACCCAAACACCCTTCGTCTTTGGGATCGCAAAGGCCTTTTGGTTGCGGTACGTATCGGTGAGAGAAAAATTAGACGTTACCGTCTTGAGGATATTAGGAGATTTATTGAAAAGAAGTAATATGGCGAATGAACTGACGCAAACATCAACATTTATTCTTTACACCTCACCCAATGGGGATATAAAGCTGGATGTTTTTATTCAAGACGAAACATTGTGGTTGACTCAGAAAATGATGGCAGAGCTGTTTGATGTAGATGTTCGTACTGTTAATGAACATTTGCAAAACATTTTCAAAACGCAAGAACTTGAGGAAAATTCAGTTGTCCGGAAAATCCGGATAACTGCCACAGATGGAAAACAATATCTAACCAATTTCTATAACCTTGATGCCATTATTGCTGTTGGTTATCGGGTGAACTCTGGACGAGCAACTCAGTTCCGCATTTGGGCTACCCAAGTGCTTCGAGAGTATATAATCAAGGGTTTTGCTCTAAATGACGATCGCCTTAAGCAAGGAGAGAAAGTTTTTGGTCAGGATTATTTCCGTGAGTTGCTAGAAAGAGTTCGTTCGATTCGATCAAGCGAGCGCCGTATTTATCAGCAAATTACCGATATCTTTGCCGAATGTAGTATCGACTACGATCCTCACTCCCAAACGACTAAAGATTTCTTTGCCACTGTTCAGAACAAGTTCCATTACGCCATCACTGGTCACACTGCAGCTGAGTTGATCGATGAGCGGGCAGACCGTCGCCAACCCCATATGGGCTTGACCACTTGGAAACAAGCACCAGCAGGCAGAATTTTATCTACTGATGTTACGGTAGCCAAGAATTATTTACCAGAAGATCAGATTAAAAAACTTGAACGAACTGTCACTGGGTTTTTTGATTACATCGAAAATCTGATTGAAAATCGACAGACGTTCAACATGGAAGAGTTCGCTGAAAGTGTTAATAAATTCCTGACGTTTAATGAGTACAGAATTTTGGACGATAAAGGAAAAGTTTCAAAGGATGATGCTGATAAGAAAGCCTTGGCTGAATATAGAGAGTTTAACAAGATCCAGCCAATTGAGTCTGATTTTGACCGAGTGGTGAAGCGGTTGATCAAAGGAGAAAAGAAAAGACAAAAGTAAATCCATCAATTTCGATGGAAATAAGAATATAAATGACTATGAACGATATTATATGCCCACAATGCAAAAAGGTTTTTAAGGCTGATGAGGCCGGATTTGCCGATATCCTCAAGCAAGTCCGTGATCATGTGTTTGATAAAGAACTCCACGAACGACTAGAACTGGCTGAAAAAGAAAAAAAGAATGCGATTAAACTCGCTAGGGTCGATGTTGAAAAGTTAATGCAGGCAGACATTGTCAAAAAGGACAAGGAACTGGCTACGCTCAAAGCAGAAAAAGAAAGTGCTGTTAAACTTGCTGAGGCAAATATAAAAAGTGAGTTACAAGTAGACATTGTAAAAAGAGATGCAGAAATAGCCGAATTGAAGGCGGAAATAGACGCTTTGCTTGCCAAAACCCTAGCTGAAAAAGAAACCGAGATGGCTGGGGTACAGGCAAAACTTGAGTCCGCCGAGGTTGAAAAGAATGCTCAGATTGCTAAACTCCAAGCCAAGCTGGAAGCTGCGGACACTGATAAGAAGTTAGCTGTTACTGAAGCTGTATCAAAAGTAGAAAAAGAACGAGATGAACTTAGTGCAAAGCTTGAGTCATCTGTAACAGAAAAAGAGTTGGCTGTGACTAAGGCTGTTAATGTAGTCGAAAAAGAACGCGATGAGCTGGCTAGTAAGCTGGAAATTAAAGACCATGAACAGAAGGCGTTAGAGTCTTCACTCAAAGAAAGGCATGAGGTTGAACTAAAGCTCAAAGATGAGCAGATTGCCCAGTATAAGGACTTCAAGTCCAAGCAGTCAGTTAAACTACTGGGTAGAAGCCTTGAGGAGCACTGCAAGATTGCATTTAGGCAGTGGCAATCCGCTGGTGCTTTTAGGAATGTGCACTTTGAAAAAGACAATGATGCTAGTGCCGGCGGTAAGGGTGATTATATCTATCGTGAAATTGATGAGGCAGGCAACGAAATCTTATCGATCATGTTTGACATGAAGAACGAATCTGACGATACCGCCGCAAAGAAGAAAAACGAAGACTACTTCAAGAAGCTTGATAGAGATCGTATTGAAAAGAAATGTCAGCATGCAGTTTTGGTAAGCGTACTTGAGGCAGACAACGAACTCTATGCCGGCATTACCGATGTATCCTATGCATACGACAAAATGTATGTTGTTCGTCCACAATTTTTCATTCCAATCATAACCCTGTTGCGCAATGGTGCTTTAGACTCGTTGAAATATAAGGCTGAGTTAGCACTTGTTCGTGATAAGGACATAGATGTCACCAACTTCGAGAATGATTTACAACTCTTTCAAGATGGCTTCATGAGGAACGTCAAGGATTCTAGTAACAAGTTTCGAGATGCTATGGATGGTATTGATCTGACCATCAAAAAGTTGGAGGGCATTAAGGAGGCTTTACGCCTGTCTAACAAGCATCTGCTTACTGCCGGTAACAAGGTAGAGAACGTGTCGGTAAAACGGCTAATCAAAAACAATCCTACTATGGCTGCAAAATTTGAAGAGCTTTCTAGTAACAGTAAAGCTTAAATGAAGACAAACAAAAGATTAAATTAATGAAAGAAACAATGCGACCAAAATGTAAATTATGAGCAACTCTTCACCACCACTCCAGACAAAATTACTCCAAAGAGCAAAAAACAGCGATGAATTTAATTTGTACGTGGCTGGGATTGAGTGGGATCTTATAGAGCCAATTGTTATTGAAGACCGTGATGATATGCGCTCCGAAAAGAAATGGAGTGAGTTATTGGAGCCATATTATCACCAAGTCACGAACCTGATTACATTTTGTCGCAGATTGCCCGTTACTTTATTAGCTGATGATGTTGGTTTAGGTAAAACAATTAGTGCTGGATTGGTGATAAGTGAATTAATGGCTCGTGGCAGAGTAACAAAAATACTAATTGTTTGTCCTAAATTATTAATGTTTCAATGGATGGAAGAGTTGGAAACTAAGTTTGGTATATCTTCCGTTATTGCTACTGGCAGAGACTTAATCAAAGCTACTCCACCAAGAGAATTGGGAGCAGTTATAACCACTTATGATTCTGCCCGTCTACATCTCGAAAAAATTTCTGACGTTGGTTACGAAATGTTGATTTTAGATGAGGCTCATAAGCTACGGAATTTGTATGGTGTTGACCCTCCCCCTAAAAGGGCGGTTCGTTTTAAGCAGGCATTAGAGGATCGATTATTTAAATATGTCCTCATGCTTACCGCTACGCCGATTCAAAATAGGCTGTGGGATATTTATTCCCTAGTTGACTTACTGACTACTGCAAGAGGGCACGAAAATCCCTTCGGGAATCCGGGGATTTTTGCCCGCAGATTCATTGCGGATGCCAAGACAAAAGCCCGCCAATTAGTGCCATCAATGAAAGATGAGTTTCGATCAATTGTTTATGGTTATATGTCGCGGGTAAGACGGGCAGACGCAAATCTTTATTTTCCTGAGAGAACTGTACAGCTTCACAAGGTGACACCGACCCCTGACGAATTGAAGTTAATTGACATCATTGCTGAGCCAATTCAAAAGCTGAATCGTCTAGCACAAATCTCAATCCTCCAAGCACTCACAAGTAGTCCTCATGCTTTGTCAGCTCAATTAAAAAATATGGCTCGTAATAAAACAATACCAGAGTCATTATCATTGGACGTTAGTGCTGTTGTTGATAACATGAGCGACTCGGCAAAACTAAAAGGTCTTAGTACTCTTATCTATAAACTTGAAGCTGAAAGACCTGATGACTGGAGATTAGTTATTTTTACTGGCCGTCGCGAAACTCAAACCACAATTGAGGAATTTTTGGGGAAACGGAACATTACTTGTGGGTTAATTAATGGTGATTCTGGGCTAAGAAATCAAGAAACTATAGCTCAGTTCAAACAAAAACCTCCGGACATTCATGTAATTGTCTCTACAGAAGCTGGAGCTGAAGGTATAAATCTTCAAGCAGCTAATGTGCTAGTTAACTACGATTTGCCTTGGAATCCAATGATTGTTGAACAAAGGGTAGGTCGGATTCAGAGGTTGGCCTCCGAGCATGCAAAGGTAAGTATTTTCAATATTATCTTGTCAAATACATTTGAGGAATACATCGTTGCTAGGCTTATGGAAAAGCTCCAAATGGCATCACAGGCAATTGGTGATGTTGAAGCAATGCTTGAGGCGTCCGGTTTGGATGAGGATGAAAATGGATCAGTTGACTTTGAGGAAATGGTGAGGAGGTTAGTAGTTGATTCGTTAGCAGGAAAAGATGTTGAGACGGCAACAAAAACAGCAAGTGAAAGCATATCGAAAGCCAAACTTAAATTGGAAGAAGAACAGATAAACATAAGTTCTATGCTTGGCTCTATGGGAGATCCTTCCGAATTTGGACCTAGATGTCCGAGTTTGCCGAAACTAGATCGCTCGATGGATATATGCAGTTTTGTTTTGACAGCTAAAAAAAACTTTGGTTCCAAACTTACTCCTCAGCCTGAAGGAGTATATCTTTGTGAACTTGACGATGAGAAAGAGTCAATTTATTTTGAAGAGAAAAGTAATGGTCGAATAGATGGCGTTCTTTACGCACAGGGAACAACTGCTTTTGAGCGTTTAGTGAGCAAAGTAATCAGTAATAGACTTCATGATGTAAAGGATCTAGATTTGGATCTTGAATCAGACACACATCAAGCCGTTCAGAACTGGATCAGCAAATTTGGTGGTGACTTCAAAAAGAAAGAGACGACAAAAGTCTGGAATTGTTTTTCAGGTATGGCACTTGTGAGAGTTCGCTCAACCGTAGCCCATGATAGTTATGAACGTTTGGTTAAAGTTGAATGCTTAGATCAAGACCATAGAGTAGAAATTAAACCAAAGAGTCTCAAATCATTGGGAGAGCTTATTGATGGACCGTTAGAGACCGGAGTAGTCCCAGACTTGTTGGCTGAAAAGGCAATGCTTGATGAGGGAATAGATGAATTCTGTCGTTTTTATAACGAGAGAATGGTTCAGGAAGTGGCAGCCGCAGGCAGTGATTTGCGAAAAAAGAAAAAACTTGAAGATGAGTTTACGCCAAGAGTTGAAATGAGCTTGGTAGGACTTGCAGGCGCAATGAATCGCCAAATACAAATGGATGTTTCATACAATATTGACTCCACTTTTGAGTACAAAAGTACAATTCAGATTGTACCTTCTAAAAAAGAGGTAATCGAAGCACCCGATTTATTCAAATGTGAATCAACTGGGAAGACGGTTCCTTATGATTGTTTAGCTATCTGTGATATTAGTGGACACAGAGTATTGCGTCATCTACTTGTAAGTTCTGAGGAGAGTGGGAGAAAAGCTCTACCTCAGTACATCGTGACTTGTTCTCTTTCTGGGAGAAAGATTCTTAGTGACGAGGTTGAAAAGTCATCAATTACTGGTGAACTTGTTTCTAAATCGCTACTTAAAACTTCTGCATTAAGTGGTAAACAGGCAGAACCTAATTTTTTTGGCAGGTGTGAGTTTACTGATTCAGAAGTTCTCGAAGACGAATTAGAAGTTAGTCAAATATCAGGAAAGAAATATAGAAAGGATGAACAATTACAATCAGTGGTTTCCAAAAAGACTGGTCACAAAAAAGAATTTATTTTCTGTTCCGAAACAGGGCAACCGTTGTTATCAACAGAGTCTGAAACCTGTGAGTTAACTAAGAAGATTGTTGTTCCAGGTTTGCTTGAAACTTGTGAGGTGTCTAACAAAAGGGTTTTGCCAGCAAAGCTGGAGAAGTCAGCCTTTTCAGGTAAAAAGGCACTTAAAAAATACTTTGTATCAAGCAGTATTTCTGATGCTCGATTGCTTGAAAAGGAAGCAGTTAGATCAGTTAATGGTAATTTCTGTTCTCCTGTAGAAGCTAAAAAGTGCTCTTGGAGTGATCGGGAATGCCATCCAGATGATCTTAAAGTTTGCAACCTAACAGGCCTTCCTATTTACATAGAGTATGTGACTAGAAAAAAACCAAGCCAATTAGAGCCGCTTGTTGACCTTTTAGGGAGTATTAGAAGGACGATTGACAAGGAGGAGATTTGGGCAGTAGTCGCAGAAAAATCTTCAACAATCCTAAAGATGAAAGGCAGCAGGGTGGATTCTGCGTTCCTATCTCCAGATAAACAGAAGTTGGCGGTATGTATGGAGGTGAAGATGTGGTTAGGCTTGAAAATTCGCTATGCAGGGTTTATTTTTCTAATAAAGGATGAGGAAGTCATTGGAAAAATATCTCTAGGTAGACGCGAAAAAGGAAACTGGTTAGTGGAGAATTCACAAAGTTAAAATATGCAACTCACAGCATCAAAACTTTATAACTATCTTCAATGCCCTCATCGAGTGTGGCGGGACGCTTATGGTCCTCAGGTAGAGAAAATTAAGGAGACTAATCCTTTTGTTCAATTACTCTGGGACAAGGGTGTCCAACATGAACAGAAAGCAGTTAGCAGGTTGGGTGATTTTGTTGATTTGAGTATTGGAGATCAACAAGAACGAATCATTAATACTAAAGAGGCATTGGAAGATGGTGCCCAACTTTTGTATCAGCCTGTCATTCAACATGAGAATTTATTGGGAATTCCTGATTTTTTACGCCGTTTGGATGATGGCACCTATATCGCTGTAGATGTAAAAAGTGGTAGAGGGTTTGAAGGAACAGAAGAAAATGGTGATGAAAATGGTCCCAAACTGAAGAGACATTACGCAGTTCAATTAGCTTTGTATACAGAAATTTTAGAAAAGATTGGACACAGCAATGGAAAACGGCAAGGAATTATCTACGACATTGAACATCAAGAGGTTTCATATGATCTGAATTTGCCATTAGGAGTTCGTGATAAACGAACCTTTTGGGATTTTTATGAGTGGTTAAAAGTCGAAGTACTTCACTTGCTGGCCAATGAAAAACGCAATGACCCGGCAATGGCAGGCATTTGTAAACTCTGTCCGTGGTATGACAGCTGTAAACATTGGGTAACTGAACGCGATGATACAACGGGGCTATTTTACGTAGGTCGCAGTGCAAGAGATACTCTCAAAGATGATATTGATTTGACAACAGTCTCAGAAGCTCAAAATCTTGACGTTGATGCTCTTGTAGCGCAAAAAGTTTCTGATAAACAGTTCTTAAGAGGACTCGGCCAGAAAACACTTGAAAAGATAAAGGCCCGAGCTGAAATCATGGCGAATAAGAAGATGCCAGTTCTTTATGAAGCATTAAATTTTCCAAGTGTTCAGTATGAGCTTTTCTTTGATATAGAGGATGATCCTACTCAAGCCTTTGTCTATCTCCATGGAGTTTATGAAAGAACCCCACAAGGTACTAAGTTTATCCCTTTTGTTGCCGAAGCAGTAACTCCAGAATCAGAATCAAAAGCATGGGCAAGTTTTTGGAGTTACATTAGGTCGCTTCCCTCAGGCGATTTTGTTCTGTATTACTACTCACATCACGAAAAAACTACTTATAAAAAAATGGCTGAACTATATCCCGATGTGGCAACTCTGGCAGATGTCGAATGGCTTTTTGATAAAAATAGGGCAATAGATCTTTATACGGACGTAATCCTTAAGCACACTGACTGGCCGGTTGGTAGTTACTCGTTAAAAGCCATAGCTCAGTATCTTGGATTTAAATGGCGTGATGAGACACCATCGGGGGCATTATCAATTCAATGGTATAACGAGTACCTTAAGACAAGCGATAATAAAATTCTCGACCGCATTTTGCTTTATAACGAAGATGATTGCATTGCAACACTAGTTATCAAAGATAAATTGGTAAAAATGGAGTCAGTACTGTAGAAATCTATTTACCTCCTTCACCGTTCACTCCGGATACTCCAGCTCGCTCACCTAATCAATTCGTCCAAATTCATAGCATCGTTCAAGTTTCCCAATAAAGAGATTTGAGTTATCATAAAACCATGAGAATACTCAAAAAGGTAACACGGTATGTGTTTGTCACTCTGATCATATTTCTTCTTGCCACACCGTTGTGGATTAAGGCAGTTCCGACAAAATACATTTCGCGTATGACAGGCAAAGTCGCATTGGTAGATCGTGTGGTTTGTGATTTTTCAACAACAGTTGTCGGAAAGTCGATGAATCCCCTCATTACCCCTGGTAGTGCAGTAAAAATGAGTCGTTGTTTCGAGAATGAAGATGTAATCGAGGGCGTTGTTGTTTTATTTCATGATGGTGCAAACTTGCGGTTTGGGATCATCCGACATGTTCTCCCTCTCAGTCCTATTGTTTACAAGGTTTCCGATGAAAAAGCTCCGGAGTTGCTCCATGATGTGATTCTAGAAGACATCGCTGGTATCACAAAAGATATTGATGTACGTAAATCCAGCTATCAACCAAAACAGGACGCAGAGTCTTTTGTTCTTGATTCTGATGAATTTTTAACAGACTTTTATCTTGCAAAAATTCCCAAGGGTGCGGGGATAGAAACATCGACTGTAGAAAAAACAACCTTGTTTTCTCGACAAAAGGATAAATTTTGTTCGGTCGTTGTCCCAAAGAAAAATCTAACCGCAGTTGAAATCGAAATTATCAATACCAAAACACAGGAAGCGATCTCTTTGGGGAAGAATATTATCTACGATATGAGTTCTAAGCCTACAAACATTGGTTGTAGGGACTTTGGCTTTGGTCAAGGTATGCTCAACATACCTTCGGGCACATATCGATATGTGTTTCTGATGAACCATCAAGTATTAGCAGAAATTCAATTTGAGGTGAGATAGTTACGTTCTCTTTTTTGCTTTTTGTTCATCTATCCAAGACCAAATTGAAAATAAAACAATAAGGATGATTCCTGAGACAAGGGGTAAGCGGAGAATTGATGGTGCTGTAAGAAGGATAAGAATAACAACAATATGATTATCGCCCTTAACATTTGAGTTTTTGTCCATGCTCATTAATTTCCCAAAGAGTTTAGGAATTACGTAGAGAATAATTAAAATTATTGGGAATGCAAAAACAAAGTATTGTTGGTGGGTGATGCCAAATGTGTTGGAAAAAAAATCAGCGAGGTAATAGTCCCAAGGTTGATCGGTGCGGAAAGCCTCAAAATCTCTTTGAAAAAGAATGACTCTAATCCAATTGAATGATGTCAGTCCTGCAAGTATAAAGTAAAGAAAAACAAATGGAATTTTGGCAATTTTGGTATTCATTTCTCTACTTTATGTTCACAACTTCTGAAAATAATTAAAGATACGTTTAATTTTACGGAGCCAGCCAAGTATCGCCGTTTGTAGAAGTTCCTGGGTCTACTCCTCCCAGATCTACCCCTCCAGGATCAATGATATTCACTGCACTTCCGGCAGGACTATCACCAGTCGTTCCAGGGGCATAGTTTGACCCCTCTGGAACTGGTACTGGATCGTTTACAACGCCACCGGTTTTAATCTCGATAGTTTTAACATCAGCCCCTGGTGAATCCATGGAAGCTCCTGTTGCAAATTTCATTTCTCCTCCCTCTATCACAACACCACTCGTTCCTCCAGGTCCAGTTCCAGGAGCATAGAGTAACTTTCCACCCCCTTCGTATACTACTTCAGCTTCTCCATCGCCAGGGCCGGTTCCCGGTGCCCAGACATGTGCGGCGTCATTTAAAAACTCGGTCGCTTTTTCTGACCCATGCACATCAATGACTTGTTTTGCCATCTGGTTAACTACTTTTTCCTGAACCTGAATAACTTCCTGTTTTGTGTCTGAATTGGTTTTTGTCTTTATTGTTTCTAGAACTTTTTGTTGTTCAATAGTGGAATCTGTAACTGTTTTTAAGTCATTTTCATCGTCAAGTTTTCCTAATAGTTGCGTTTGTCTTTCTTTAATTTTGAGATAGTTTTGTAGACTGTTCTGCGTTTTTTTGTCATTTCCTTGCAGAGCATACTCTTGAGCACTGACAAGTCTTTTCTCGGCTTGTTTTTCCAAAACAGCCACTTTGTTTTCAATCTTAAAAGCAAAAAAGTATTCAACTGCTTCTTGTGCTTGAATAGTAAAAAAACTTGGAGGTGAGAAGGGATTGTTTTGTGAAGCCGCAACAGCTCTTTGTGGGAAAACGAGAATAACGAAAAAAACAGTACCCGCAATTGAAGACTGTAATGATGTTAAACAATTTCTCATCTCGGTTTAAATATAGATGAATATAAAACATATTGCAATGACTTCGATTGATTTTTATTGTCATTACTGATGTAATGGAGTTGCAAAATGTCAAGGAAATGTAAGAAACTAACAGCTCTCATCTTTGTTGTGATATCTTTTTTTGGTTTTTTCCAAGGAGTTTTTGCTGAAGATAAAAACGCACCAGGGGGAATAATACCAAAATTGCAAAAAACCGTTGATGATCCCGAACTTTTTAATAACTCTGTGTATCCGATGTGGGGTCCAGTTTGCCAGCGATATACCTATACGGTTACCTATAGAGACAAAGAAGGCATTCCTCCTGAGTATATGCGTATTATCTTTAATGGGAAATCGATTGACATGCAAAGGGTAGATTCGAATGACGCAGATTACAAAAAAGGTGTTCGTTACGAATACAAATTCGTTCCCAATAAAATCGGCTCAAATTTCTATTACTTCGAGGCATCAAATGGTAAGGGAAAAGCGCGTGCTTCAATTATCGACTCACCTGATAATGGTCCAATTCTTTTTGAGGGGGATTTTTTGGATAATGAGGTTTCCCTTATTGATACAAAAACAGGCAAAAAAGTCATTCATTATCCAACCAAAGAAGAATGGGTGGGTGGAGTGGCGTTGTCAGATGATGGCACGTATCTAGCCGTGAAAACGTCCAATAAAATTATTTTTTTTGATACTTCAAAAGAAGAACCGTTGTGGATATATTCTCACAGAGAAGGTCCGGTGATGATTGGCGGAGATCTAAAAGGCGGAGTGGATATTTCCAGTGACGGATCGAAGATTATCGCTAGTATCGGCGATAGTGTTCTCTTCTTTGACAAATCAAGCAACAATCCTATTTGGGGCTATGTTTTAGAAAATAATGCCTATAATGTCGCTATTTCGAAAGATGGCAAATATGTGGCAGTGGCGACTGGGGGAGAGGAATCAAACCCTAATTCAAACCTTGTTGTTTTATGGGATAGCGAATCCTCAAAACCTCTTTGGCAGTATCATTCATCTGGTAATTTCCACGATGTCTCTTTGTCTGATGACGGACAGTATCTTGCTGGATCAACAGGCTGTCCTGATAGAAGGTTGTATCTTTTTTCTAAAAACTCAAATACTCCTTTACAAAGAACTGAGATGCTCACTCGCGATTCTCCGGTTCATCGCGCAAAAGTTTCTGCTGACGGCAGTTTTGTGGCGGTGGGGAGTGAAGCTGACCGAGGAGCTGTTTTTCTTTTTTCTAAAGACTCAAATACGCCTCTTTGGGAATTTCCAACATTGGGTAGAAGTTCAGTACGAGCCTTAAATTTTACTCCAGATGGAAAGTATATCGGTGCTTCTACTTTTGGAGGGCAGGCATATATTTTTGAAAGGGAATCAAAACAGCCAGTGGCAACTTGGAATCTCAATGCTGCCTTGGGAGGGATAGATATTTCGGATGACGGTAGTTTTATTGTGGTTGGAGGATCTGATAAGAAAATCCATATTTTATCAAGAGATCAAAACACAAAACATGAAGTAGCGTTTGAAGAATATGTTGAAGAGATTGATATATCAGCAGATGGACGATATGTGGCGGTGGGTACAGGCGGTTCGGTTTATTTCTTTGAAAGCATTGTAGGGTCAGAAGGGAACAGGTCTTCTTGCTCGACCATTATTGAGCCTGAACCTTTTGAAGAAATAATGCAGACAGAAAAATTGGGCAGTTTTCATTTGAGTAAGGAAGAAGATCAACATGTAGAAAAGAATTCGGTGGGAGTGCTGGGGATATTCTCTGGTTTGGGTTTCTTAACATCACTCACTATGATCGTATTTTTGACGATTGTCCGTACGGTTTCTGTTTTTTCTAAAATGAAGCACGTTCTTGTTTCTTTTTGCTCGAAAGGTATTGTTTCATCTATACATTTGAACTATAAAAAACTCATGTTTATTCTGTCTTTTTTGACATTTGTTTTTCTTTTATTCACGATATTCACTATATTTATTGACAAACAAACACCGAATTCCTTGAACAGGACGAACATAGATATTCTCCAAAGAGAGGATTTTCAGCAGGGAAAATGTGGAAACAGTTTGTGTGAATCTGATTTTGGAGAAAGCAAAAAAACGTGTCCACAGGATTGTTCGGCAGGAGATTAAACGATAATATCTTTGTTTCGAAGAAAAATCATGTTGTTGTCGTCTCTTTTTTGAGCGGGTAGCGGGAATCGGACCCGCGACTCAACCTTGGCAAGGTTGCGTATTACCACTATACGATACCCGCAGTTTTTCAGCGCTGTATTTTCGCTTCATTCAGCTATTCATTCGAGCGCGAAACGTACTCGCCCGAAGCGGTGTCAACAATAATAACCTCATTTTGCTTGACAAACAATGGAACCATAATTGTTGCGCCTGTTTCCACAACAACCGGTTTTTTGGCCGCATTGACGGTGTTTCCGGCTACAGCCTCGCTTGCTTCAGTCACGGTGAGCTTTACTTTTTGTGGAAAACGTACGCCAATAACGCGCTCATCATAAAATAAGAGGTACATCGTGAGCTCGGGAATCAAAAACTTGATTTTGTCTTCGAGTAACGTGTTTGGCACAGAAACCTGTTCGTACGTTCGGGGATCCATAAAGACCACCTCCTCAGCATCAAGATATGAAAACTGCATTTCCTTCGCCATAATGTCGAGTTCTTCGATAAACTCGTTGGATTTATAGGTGAACTCAACGGTACTTCCCGTTCGCACGCTCTTAAGTTTCATGCGCGTAATGGCTGAACCTTTTCCTGGCGCATAAAACTCTGTCTTTGTGACTTCATGTGGTTCATCTTTAAATAAAATGTACGAACCTTTTTTGATGTTGGATGATTTTACGAGTGACATAGGCGAGTATTATACCTCGGGAGGGAAGAGGGTATCAACTGGGAACAGGATCGTGTCGTGAATCGAGGGGGTGTCTGCGAAGATCGCGATGATTCGGTCAAGGCCCAGCGCAATCCCGCCGGTTGGGGGGAAACCTTTTTCGAGTGCGTGAATGAAGGCTTCGTCGAGTGGGAAGGTGGTTTTCCTGAGTTTTCTGCGAAGCGCGAGATCTTTCTCACATCGTTTGCGCTGCTCGATTGGGTCAATGAGTTCGGAAAAACAGTTGCCCAGTTCGTATCCTGCCCAAAAAAGCTCGAAGCGCTCGGCGAATCGGGGGTCGGAGGCCTTTTTTTGGGCGAAGGCTGCTTGGGAAATGGGATAGTCATACAAAAATGTTGGGGAGCGTTGTCCAAGATGAGGTTCAATCTCATTGAACAAAATTTGATTATAGATTTCTTCCCATGTTGTCTCGTTGGTCACGGTGTAGCCTTTTTGTTTCGCTTTCGTTAATAGAAGTTGAGTAGAGAGAAGCGTTTCTTGATCAATATTTGCGTACTTTTTGAACGCGTCAGAAACGGAAAGACGTTCCCACGGCCCTCGTACACTCAACTGTCGACCCTGATACAAAAAGTCTTGTTTTTGAAAAATCTCGCGTGCGATTTCTTGAAACATCTGTTCAACATCTCGCATTACCGTCTCGTAGTTTCCATTCACATGATAAAACTCGAGAATCGTAAACTCGGGACTGTGTCGCGAACTTCTGCCTTCGCCATTCCGAAAACTCTTGCAGATCTCAAAACAACTTCCAAATCCTTTTGCGAGGAGTTTTTTGAGCGCAAACTCGGGACTTGAAGGCAAAAAGGCGCGGTATGTATCGCCCTCGGAAAATTTAAGTTGTGTCTCAAATACCTCCAAAAAGGGTTCTGTCGAGGGGGTTGGGAGAAGCTTTGGCGTTTCTACTTCGTGAAATCCTTCACGCTTCAAAAATGCGCGGATGATGCCGATAATTCGTTCGCGGAGATGAATAATATGGAAATTCTTCATATATTTGTGCCAAGCTGAGGAGTCGAACCTCAATTTCATGTTTTTCAGACATGCGCCGTGACCACCTTGGCTAGCTTGGCATTCTCTACTCGTGATCAATTTTTATTTTCTCACACCACTTCGCATTCAACTAGTGGCCACTGAGGGACTTGAACCCCCGACCGATCGGATGTAAACCGAGTGCTCTACCAACTGAGCTAAGTGGCCCCGATCGCTTTTTGAATCAAAAAAGTCAACTGGTGCCCGAGAGAGGACTTGAACCTCCACGCCTTACGGCATACGCACCTCAAGCGTACGTGTATACCATTTCACCACTCGGGCAATCTGGGGCTATTGTATCGAACTTTTTCGATTTCCGCAAAGATTGAAAAATTACTCTCCTTGACGTTGATCCACAAAACCACCTCGATAAAAACATTCAAACACAATGGAATCTCCCAAAGCGATTTTTATCCTTTCTCTTTCAAAAATTCTTGATAGGATACGTGAATATGGTCGCATTTTTTCGCACATATCCGTTTTTTGTCATTTTTTCTCTATTTGTGCTTGTCTTTTGCGCACATTACGTCATCACAGGTCAAGCAGTTTATGGAGACGGCATCGGATACTATGCGCATCTGCGGGCAGGAATTATTCGTCGATCATTTGACACAACACCCGAATATAAACACACCTACACTCCGGAAAATAATAACGCGCGTGTTCCCATGGTTGCTCCTACCGTTCAAATTGTTCCCGTTTCAAATGCTGGTCAAGCGTTGAATTTTTATAGCGTTGTTCCCGCCCTGATGTGGAGCAGTGGATACTTTTTTGTTCACGCGGTCGTTCTGGGAATCCAATGGTTGGGGGGAAATATTTCCAGTTCGGGATTTGGAGATCCATATCAACTTGCAACGGGGATAAGTTCAATTTTGTATGTTGTGCTAGGACTTCGATTCTTTGAAGCGATTCTTGTTGAACTCGGTGATCGTAGATTCGCGCGTATAACTACCTTGGCATTTGCATTTTCCACACCCCTCTTGTATTACGGCGCTTACGACGTCATTCATTCGCATACATCAAGTTTTTTCTTAGTTCACATGTTTATCTATATTGTGATTCGATCAAGAAAATCAGCGCTACACAAAAGCGAAGCGCCACGGATTACGCATGTGATTTTAGGATTGTTACTTGGAGTACTGATTGCGAATCGTCCACAGGATGGAGCCGTTGGAATGCTGTATGTATGGTTTTTAAATCATAGATCACATACCTTTTCGTTCATATTTGCACTTTGTGCTGGACTTTTAGTATGGATTGTCCCCAACCTTTATCTCTATCCCGATCTTTCGACTCATCCATATATTGAATCGCTATCGATAACAAAAGTGTTTCAGGCCTCCACATGGATCGCTCCTTTGTTTCACGCATATCGAGGATTGTTTGTGATATCGCCAATTCTTGTTTTCAGTCTCCTTGGATTTTTTTGTCGTCGTTGTGGTCAACAAAAATATGTTGTGCCATTTTTTCTTTTTTTTCTTGCTGAGTACGCGATTATTTCGATTCATGGTGGATGGCAAGCGGCAGCGTATGGAGGCAGAATGTTTATCTCATCTCTACTGTTTTTTGCATTCGGATGGCAACAACTCAGCGTGTCGATCCAACAAAAATCGATTGTGTATATACTGACCATCCTCTTTTGTATAGGAAATGTGCTTTCAATTGGAAACTTTTTGATTTTTGAAAAAGGAGCCGAAGGGGGACGTGTTGGAATTGAACAGCGAACAATGCAACGATTCAATCAATTGAAGCTTTTTTGGCAGAAGCAAAACTAAACGATTGTTGAAGTGGTGTATGTGCGGAAGACGATTCTTATTTTGAACCGCTCTCCGACAATTACCTAGTGCATTTTACCAGNNTTGAACCTCCACGGGATTGCTCCCACACGCTTCTGAGACGTGCGCGTCTACCATTCCGCCATTCCGGCATATTTCTGTCAAGTATATCAGGAAAAAGGTGATTTTATAGGTTGAGTTTATGTTTCATTGCCTGAATAATCAACTCTGAAGATTCCTCGGGCGAGTAGAATGTTGTGTTCAACACAAGATCATAATGTTCAGGTTTGCGAATATCTTTATCAAAATACTGTTTTACAAAATCGCGACGATCTTTTGAGTATTTTGCAACGATTTCTTTGGCGATGAGCGGAGTGTGACCTTCAAAATCAACTGCTCGTTGCACGAGAACCGCTTGAGGAGCGGTGCATCGAACATGAAGGCCGCGCGCTTGGGGGGTAATAAAGTTCGCCCCTCGACCAAGAATCACCACGTTTCCCTTGTATGCGAGTGTCAAAATAACTCGACAAAGATGCGTAAAATAGGTAATATCCGACACGTAATCAGGATTGATCAATTCTTGAATAAGATCTTGAAGCCCCGAACGACCTTTTTCGTCAACCTGATCGAGTATACTTTTCCGAAGTTTTGTTGAATGTGCGATTTCGTCGATAAGTTCGTGGTCATAGAAGGCGTAGTGGAGTTTTTTTGCGATGAGTTGCCCAATGACTTTTCCACCACTCCCAGGCTCTCGAGATATCGTAATAAATGGCTTGGAAAAAGAAGTATCAAAAACGTGTAGGTCGTTTTCGAGTTTCACTCCTATTTCACGCAACTTGAGGGCAGTCATCATTTTTTCAACAATCGATTGAGGGGTCGATGACATATGCACAAGTATACCTATTTTCTGGTAGAATACAAGAATTATGCTCGACTGTGGTGCCGAGATCGCCACATACTATTTTGCCTCCGTAGGCTAACGGATAGACCATCGGTCTTCGAAACCGATTGTAGAGGTTCGATTCCTCTCGGAGGCACATCTGAAAATTGAGTCTTGCGATTCTAGAAACATCCACGTATCATATTCGTTGTGCCGAATATAACATTATCCTCGTATCATGAGTTGTTCGCCCAAAAAGCGCAGTTTTTTGAGGCTCTCGCACACCCCAAACGACTTGAGATTATTTCTTTATTAAGCCGAGGGTCGTTGTGTGTGAGCGAAATTCAATCGATGTTAGGTCTGGCACAGGCAAACTTGAGTCAACATTTGTCGATGCTTCGAAAAGCGAATATTGTTTCAACAAAAAAGAACGGAAAAGAAGTTGAATATTCGTTGATTGATCGAGATGCCTTTGCACTTCTCAATACAAAAGCGCAAAATGCAAAAGATATTTTTCCTATTGTTATTGATCCGGTCTGCAAAATGCGATTAACACAACAAGAAATCGCCGAACGCGTCGTGATTCAAGATCGTGAATATTGTTTCTGTGCGTCGGGATGCAAACAACTATTCGAGAAAAATAAGGAACAATATGTCACACATTGTGAGTGAAAATGCACATGTGATTGGTATGCATTGCGCGAGTTGTGCGGTGCGTGTGCAGAAGAAGCTTCAAAGTATCGACGGGGTGCTTGATGCGTCGGTCAACTATGCAAACGAACAAGCATTTGTACGATTTGATTCGGAAAAAGTTGATGCATCAACAATTGAAAATGAAATCAAAAAAACAGGATATGACTTTCTCCTTGGAAAACAGGATGCTCAAAAACTCGATGCGCGAAAAAATGGCGAGGTACGATCGCTGCGTATTTCTACAGTATTCGGCATTGTTGGATCTCTTTTTTTGATGGGTGCACCAATGCTTTCTCTTCCGTTGTTTGTGCAATGGATTTTCGCAACGCTCGTGCAGTTTTTTGTTGGCGCACGTTTTTTTAAAGGCGCATGGAGCGGACTCCTCAATAAAACAACGAACATGGATACTCTTGTGAGTTTGGGAACGGGGATCACGTATGTGTATTCAAGTTGGGTATTTATTTTTGATCCCTCCGCACATATGTATTTTGAAACGGCGAGCGCGATCTTAACGTTCGTGTCGCTTGGGAAATGGATTGAACTAAAAGCAAAAAGAAAAACGCAGTCCGCAATCGATGCGCTGATTCAACTTCAACCCTCAACAATCACCATTATTGAAGATGGAAACGAAAAGATCGTGTCGATTGCAGAGGCGGTTGTCGGTCAAACGATGAGCATTCGAGCAACGGAGCATTTTGCATTGGATGGGGAAGTGATTGAAGGTTCCGCTTCTGTCGATGAAAGTATGATCACAGGCGAACCACTTCCTATCACAGTAGCGGTTGGTTCAAAAGTGAAGTCGGGAACAATCAATCTCGATGGCACGGTTCTTGTTCGTATCACGCACGATTCATCTCATTCGTTTCTCACACAAATTATTACATTAATGAAGGAGGCGCAGGCGACCTCGATGCCAATTCAGCGATTAATTGATGGAGTGTCGGCGATTTTCGTTCCAATCGTTTTGGTGCTAGCTGTAGCTACGTTTGGTGGATGGCTTTTTCTTGGCGCAACAATGCAGACCGCAATGATCTACGCACTTGCGGTGATTGTGATTGCGTGTCCGTGTGCACTCGGTCTTGCAACACCGATTTCGTTGGTTGTTGGGATTGGAAAGTCGGCAAAAAAAGGTGTGTTGATCCGATCAGCGCTTTCATTGGAGAAAGCGAATGGGATTACACAAATTGTGTTTGATAAAACGGGAACGATTACATCGGGGAAACCAACGGTTGAGGATTCGTTTATGCGTGATGATGATGAGGAAACACTTTCGATCTTTTCAACACTCACACACGCTTCAACGCACCCGTTATCACAAGCGACACACACGTTTATTATGGGAAAGAATTCATCGATGCCAACGCTATCATCAATAGAAGTGTTGAGCGGAAAAGGGGTGCAGGGAATGTACAATGATCATCAGTATTATTTTGGTCGCATTCTCCCTGAAATCTCGGTTCCGCTCGTTTTTGAAGAAAAACTTTCATCATGGAAAGCGAAAGGACTCACCGTTTCTATTGGCACGCGTGACGATCAAATAGTACTAGCGTTTGCGTTCAGCGACACAGTTCGAGAAGAAGCGAAGGAAGCCGTTCTACAGTTGGAAAAGATGGGAATGCAGGTGACGATGCTAACGGGCGATCATCAAGATTCAGCGCAAAAGATTGCGGACCAAGTGGGGATTCATTCGGTTATTGCGAACGTGCTTCCTCAAGAAAAAGACGAAAAAATTGTTGAGATGCAAAAAAAGGGTGAACACGTGTGTATGACTGGTGATGGAATAAATGACGCGCCGGCACTTGCTCGCGCAAATATGAGCGTTGCCATTGGGTCGGGTACCGATGTCGCGATTTCTGCATCAGATGTGATTTTGTTGAGAAATGATCTGCGTTTAATTCCATTTGTGTTTAAGGTCTCAAAAGCGACAACGCAAAATATTCGCGAAAATATTATCTGGGCATTTGGATACAATATTGTTTTGATTCCTGTGGCGATGGGGTTGTTTTCGAGGTGGGGAATTTCACTCACGCCCATGTTTGCAGGATTGGCGATGGCGTTTTCGAGTGTGTCTGTTGTATTAAATGCGTTGCGTTTACAATGGAGGAATCTATGAACCCGTTTTTGATCTTTTTTATTGGACTGACTTCTGGCGGGCTTGCGTGTCTTGCAGTGCAGGGCGGCCTTTTGGCGAGTTTTATTGCAAACTTACAACAAACGGAGGAAAAAACAAAGCAATCGTATCCCATTCTGTTGGTGATCGGATTGTTTTTGATCTCAAAATTAATCATTCACACGATTTTTGGTGGATTGTTGGGCACGGTGGGATCGGAGGTCTCGATTTCATTAGAGATTCGACTTTTTTTCCAGTTCTTAACCGCAGTATTTTTGTTTTCAACCGCGATGAATCTCTTACAGGTTCATCCGATTTTTCGATTTGTGCAGTTCCAACCGCCCGCGTTTTTACGACGGCTCATCTTTAAATCCGCGCGATCAAAAACTTTTTTTGCACCAATTGTGCTGGGATTGTTCACCCTTTTTATTCCGTGCGGTGTCACACAGTCTATGGAAATTCTCGCGTTAAACTCGGGGTCGGTGTGGCTTGGGGCAAGCACGATGTTCTTTTTTGTGTTGGGAACGATTCCACTTTTTGCAACGATCGGCATCGCAACTTCAGCGATGAGTGAGGTGTGGCATCAGCGATTTTTGAATCTGGCGAGTGTTGCACTGATCTTCATGGCGGTGAGTTCGTTTAACGGAATTCTCACTGTGGTTGATTTCCCAATTACCGGAGAAAAGGTCTGGAACTCGATTACATCTGTTGGAAAACCTCCAGAGTGGTGGAATAAATCATCAGATTTAAAAAATACTCAGGCGGTGCGACTTGAAAA
The DNA here is from genome assembly GCA_003487265.1 of Minisyncoccota bacterium. Classification (GTDB taxonomy): domain Bacteria; phylum Patescibacteriota; class Microgenomatia; order UBA1400; family UBA12028; genus UBA12472. The sequence continues at coordinate 11,055 of DNEP01000013.1, read as the reverse complement.
TGGCGTTCAAAAAGTCACAATCGAGATTCAAGACAATGGATACGCGCCGCGCGCGTTCACGGTTAAAAAGGATGTCCCTGTGGAATTAACGCTTAACTCAAACAACGTGTATTCATGTGCGAGTTCCTTCACCTTCAAAAAGTTTGGAATCTACACACAACTCGAATCGACTGACAACAAAACCTTCACCTTTACCCCAACGGAAAAAGGTTCGTTCACATTCGCGTGTTCGATGGGGATGTATCAAGGGGTGATGCGGGTAGAATAATTCGATAACAATAAAGGAGAAAAATGTTTGATCGACTCAAAAAAATGTTTGGAAAAAGTGAGGCGCCTGTGGGGACAACAACGTGGACCGCACACATTTCTGGGATGCACTGCGGAAGTTGCGCCATGAACATCGATTCCGCGCTCGAAGAACTCGACGGCGTGATCGACGCGCACACCGACTACCGTTCGAACACGCTCACCCTGCGCGTGAAGGCGGAGTTTTCCACAAACTTGGAGAACGAAAAAAAAGTTCGGGAGATTGTCGCGGGGCTGGGATACAAGATGGAGAAGGTGGAGAGGTAAAGTTTGCAATTGCTTTCCTTTTGAGCACGCGCACCCGATCCCAAAACGCAAATTTTCTGGTAGAATACAGAGGTATCGCAACGAGTCCGTAGCTCAGTTGGTTAGAGCATCTGCCTCTTAAGCAGAGTGTCGTGGGTTCAACTCCCACCGGACTCACCAGATAGGATATATGAAACTAGAAATTACAAAACAAATATTTGACCAATTCCCAGATGTGTTGCTTGGGGTAGTTGTTGTAAACGATATAGACAATTCAGGTTCTTCTCAGGACATAACTGATTTATTACGAGAAGCAGAGACTAGCCTGATTAATAAAGTCTCAAATATTCCGGTAACTGAGTTGCCCTATGTTGTTCCTTGGCGAGAAGCATATCGAAAGTTTGGCGCCAAACCAAAAGATTATCCTTCTTCAATTGAGAATTTGATTCGCCGAATCTCAAAAGGAGAGCAAGTTCGACATATCAATAAACTCGTAGACATATATAACATTATTTCCCTTAAGCATGTAATCCCCGTCGGTGGTGAAGATTTACAAAAAATAGAGGGAGACGTTTTACTAACAATTGCTACTGATCATGAGCAACCGATTGTACTTCTTGGTGAAAAAGAGGCACGACCACCATATATCAATGAAGTTATATATAAAGATAACAATGGGACAATCTGCCGAAGATGGAATTGGAAAGAGGCAGATCGCACAAAATTGACCGAAGAGACAAGGAATGCAGTCTTAGTGCTCGAAGCGCTCCCGCCTATCTTCAGAAGCGAACTAGAACTAGCCACAAAAGAATTAGCAATGCTGGTTGAAAAGTATTGTGGTGGAAATGTTCGTTGGGAAATATTGGACAGTAAGGTAAATGAAATAGTTATTAGTAAGTAATCAGTAATCTATGGAGTCACTATTAACATTAACTGAAACCGCGACAATACTGAAAGTTCATCCGAATACGCTCCGCGATTGGGACAACAAAGGCGTACTAAAAGCTATCCGTATTGGAGTTAAACGTGAAAACTTCTTATAATTTCTAGAGAATTCTTACTTTTCCCACATCATGCTTTTTTCACGCATTTTCTATATAATAGGATTAAGCTCCCTTGAGATTTAGAATGTTTTAAATTTCATAGAGGTTAGCGAGGTATGGAAAAACCTATTATGGACGAAAAAGAACCAACCCGTGGAAAATTACCCGAGCAGAGTCCAGTTGCTCGGCCAGAACAACCTACGCTCATAGGAGGCGTTGCCCTTACAGAAAGAGAGACAGGTGCAAGATTATCGTGGAATGAAGATAAAACTGAACTGAGGGTCAATACCGCTCTATACCCAGATGAAGGTGGCGCTCATTTCGCTGCACTAAGACAAGTAGCTCAGCATGTTGGTCTTGTTCAGGCTGTCCGCACAGATGCAAATGTTTTGCTAGATGTATCAAAAAAACATCCTAGGGCAACAGAGCCAATTTTGCGATGGCAAGGACTGGGTCGCCTTCGAGATGATGCTCAGCAAGTTCTTCGGGATCATCCAACTTCTCCACAGAATCATACGCTGTCCCAAGAATTTAATTGGGCATTAGACTCTTATGTTTTAACTGGAAAATACCCAGATCAATTATCCTCACAAGTTCAGGATGCCATCTCTCGAATACCCAAACCTCAAGGGCGAAGCCTTGTTGATTATATTGCTTCTGGTCGCTACCTGAAATTTGATGGTCAAAATTTTGACACACATTTGAGGCCAATAATTGATGATTTAGTTGAGGCGGATAAACAGACCGGTCGCTCTCAACAATTTGAATACCGTCCATCACAAACTCAAGATGTTGTAGGAAGTAAAGAGGCCATCCAGGAATCAGATATCATGGTGCGCGTTGATCCTTTTTACGGCGGGTATTATCGTGAACAGGTTTGTCGCTATGATTCTGTAGCAGGGCAAATAGTAAAGGAGGCGGGTTTTAAAGAGACCTGGGACGTTGAGGAGCCTTCCAGTGACGAAGCAGTTTGGCAAACACAAAGAAGCTATCAAGGGAAGATAATTCCGGGGGAAGAAACACTAATAAAACTTCCATATGGAGCATTGCCAATTGTTGATTCAATTAAGCCCGCGGGAGCGTTTCATTTAATGCGAGATGAATTGGGCATCATTTCACTAGAACCGAGAGTTGGTAGCGTCTCTTCAGAAACCACAGAGTTTTCCTTTGATTTTGTGATGAGTGAAAATGATTCAAATAAACTAAACCATCCGCCGACAGATCGAGACATTTCCCCTACTGGTGGAGTTCTTGATTCGGAAACTCAAGCACTCATTGATGATTTATTGACTCAAAACTGGATGAGCGATGTTCAAAGGGCACGAGAGGTTGTTCGATATATCCACAAGAGGCTTCGTTATCCCAATGATGATTCTGAAATTGGCCAGATAGACTCAGTGTATTTGAGTGCAGGAGGTCATCTTTGGACAAAAATCACAGAGACAGGGATAGCAAATTGTTATTGGGCGAATATTTTTCGTGACGAGTTATGCAAACGCCTTGGTATTGCATCACGAATTCCAACAGGACCATATATTAACAGCAAGGACCCCCGTTTTGATTTTACTGTGGTTGAAGCGCCAGGAGTTGGTAAGCATGCATGGGGAGAAATTTGGGATACTGAAACCCAAAAATGGACGCATAGAGGGATGGATGCAACTCCTCCTAAACAAAAGGATGATTCCCAAGATGAAAAGTCAGAACCCAGCGAGCCGCTTGATGGAGATTTCGGCGATTCTTTAATAGATCAGCCAGAGCTTAATCCTGAGGAAGTAGAACGCATGTATCAAGATTTAATTGATAGCTTAGATCAAAAACCGCAATCGGAGTTAACCCCTGAACAAAGGGCCGCAGAACAGTTCCAAGAAGAAAAGGGTGTGTCCTATGCTGAATGGAAAAAACTAGAACGTTGGATTAGTGGTGTTAATAACACTCCCGTTCCCCCTGAAATGAGTATCCGCAAGCAACCAAGTACTCTCTATCAGGAATGGCGTGATTTGTTTGATCTTTTATATAAAAGACGAGAGATTCCATATCAGGCATATAAAGGTCCCGTAAGGCAAAGCGAGGGTGAATTCCTCGATGATCCGGTTACTGCTTATATTGATGTACGTTCGCGAGATGACGATCCATCTGGATATCAAAGAAGTTATGAAAAACAGAGAGAAGTTGTTGAAGTTTCCGAAGTTGATGACGATTTTGTGTTAGATATCTCAGGATCTATGTCTGGAAGTGCTGAAGAAGAAATGAGAAAAATGGTTCTAAACTCGAGCTATAACATCATGAAATTAAACGAGCGTTTTCAGCATTCACGAAATAAGACAAAAATGAGAACTCCCCTTCGGGTTCGTTCTACACAGATAACTTTTGGTAGTGGCGCAACTGAAGTAGTAGATAAAGAAGATCTTATGTCCGAAAAGGTACTTGTACGAGTCGATCAACAATTAAAAGCTCAAAATCAAGGTTCAAAGGGATTGGTTATTGCGTTACAGAAGTATCAAGAGTCTCTCGATCTAGAGACTCTTGCACAAATCAGACAAGGGAAAAGGAGTAAAATCTTGACTATCGTTTCTGACGGAGATGTGACCAAGCAACCTGAGTGTATTGCACTTATCACAAACTTAAGGTCACAAGGGATTGTGGTACAAGGAGTTGGTTTTGGGAGTGCCGCTCAAGATATTCGAGTAGTATGTCATGACCCGGCAGATGCAGAAGCTGCGGTGGTTATTGATGATGTTAGACAAGCAACACTGACAAGACATAAATTATTAATGAAGCATTTATCTAAACTGTAAAAATTGGTACAATACTACTATGCCAGAATCGTCATCATCCGAAACATTTTCAACTCAACAAGTCCAACAAGCACGCTATAGGCTGGCTCCACTTGCGCTCAATCGTTTTACGGAAAGCGTACCCATTCGTGAGGATTCACAACCGCTTTCCCAGGAAAAAGTTGAGGAGCAAAGCTTCGCAGTTCTAGGATATATGGAAGAATACTTTCGCCCTCCTTCTCAAGCAGGAACTGAAATTAAAATAAACGGCGAAATGAATTTAAGAGAATTAGAAGCACAACTGGATGAATCTTTACTATCTAGCAAAAGAAATGATGGCGTAAGGAGGGTCCTTACTGGTCTGGCTCAAGATGAAGGCAGTGAAATGACAGAAGAAGCTCGAGAGCTCCGTCCCGATCATCAGGAAAAAATTAAAAAGAAAATTTCCGACCTTCTCTCCCACCCTCAAGTAAGAGAAAAATTTCAAGAAGAGTTAGAACGAGAAATTGGTTTCTATCAGGCTGCCAGAAAACCTATGCGTGAAGTGCGCGATATTGATAGAGTTACTGGTAAGTTAAGACAAACTATTTACAGGCGTTACCTAACAAGTAAAAGAGAGCATGGAAAACTGGTCCAAAGTGCTTCTGATCAAATCGCTTTTTTCCAGGATAAAGTGGATGAATTAGAATCAACAGAAAGAGGTATTGAACAAACAGCGTCAGCCGAGACGTTAGGATATCTGGAAACACAGAAGCTTCTTGAATACAAAAAACAGCTTAAAGAACATGGTTTTGTTACAACTTCTTCAAGGGAACACTTAATAGACAGGATAACCCGTGAGGCTCTTGCAGGAAAGAAAATATTTCTTGTTGGTTCTACGGGTACAGGAAAAACAGAACTTGCTTTCTATGCTTTAGATTCACTGACCGGTGGATATGAGATTGTGCCATGGCATGAAGGTACTACGCCCAGAGATATTTTTGGTTACCGCGAACTATATGAAGACGCTGAAGGAAAAGTGCAAAGTGGCGTAAAACCAGGCCCGTATCCTCGTGCATTGGAAAAACAAGTCGGTCTCGTTCATGAAGAGTTCACTGGTGGTTCCACCAGAACGCAATTGAGTATGAAATATCTCATGGGCGCAGGTCCTGGAGAAAAAGTTCACATTCCAGGATTTAATGGAGAGGTTCATGAAATAACCCCTAATTTTATAGAGCTCTTTACCGGCAATCCCAAAGATGAACGCACCAAACAGCGTGAAGACATGGATCCAGCGATCCTTCGAGAGCTAACAGGAATTGAAGTAGGGTATATGCCGGCCACCGAGATGCGCGATATTATTCGCGCAAAGTTGATAGAAGAAAATGGTGTATTAAGATTGGCGACAACAGAACTAAAATACATAGAGCAATTGTGCAAAGCAGCTGAGATGATGCAAAAGATCCACAACAGGGATTTTGAAGGATTTACCCCAGAAATGAAAACAATGTTTGGCATTGATGCACAGGGAAATACAGAGACTACTCTAAATACAAACTTTCTTGATCCGGGAACGCTTTTTAAACTCTTTGGAGAATGGGAACTGGCAAGAGCCCGTGGGCAACACTTTGCTGATTATATGCAAGCAAAACTCGGAGAGTTTGTCAGTGATCCGAAGACCCTTAGTACACCCGAGGAGCGGAAGACTCTTCAAAAGGTTCTACATTCTTTCGGGCTCATTACTGGTGCTTCAGGTGACATTCAGGTGGTTATCGGAAAATTAGAGGATGAAAGAGGCTACATTCTACCATCTGAGATGGCCGGGCGTGTCGCACTGAGTAATGAAAATCCAATGGGGACCTCATCGCCGGAGGCCAGACGAGCCGCATCTTCAGAGTTCCAGCGCAACGAAGAACAATACTGGAAAGATAAATTGAAGCCGGCCTCAGGATCAGTATTTGAAATTCCAGAACTGCCAAGGTCAATTCCTCCAGAGTCACTCGAAAAATTTGCTGGAGATACTGAGAACGTTGGAGTAAGGAGTTTCCCTAAATTGGACATTGGCACTCCAGATGATTTAAGAAGAATGAATGTTGGTGCCTTTTTGACCAGAATAGAGGAAAGATATCCAGGGCTCCGAGTATATGAAACTTTATCTAATGCGGAAAAGAATGACCACACTGTTGGGAGACTTCTCAGAAAATGGTATTGGGAACAAGTTAGGGATGGGAACATTGACTTTCCTGAAATATATAATAAAGGAGGCTGGTTTGTTACGGAAGTTATGCCAAAGCCAATGCACGGGGACTCCTATGAGGAAACCATGATAAGTGGCGAACTTGGTCATACTAACAGATTTGATGTTACCTGGAATGCAGCTCATGGAGATATTGTAAGAAATAAGTCAGAGATACTATCCAAGTCAGGTCTCCCTTTAAATCTAGAAGTTCGCATGCCTACTGCAGCTGAACTGAACATGCTTCTAAATCGTATGGAAGTAGGAACAGACACATATGAGTGGACTGAGGATGAATATCGTGCTGACGGCGATCCGTTCCGTGTCATCGTTGGTGAATCCGTCGCTGGTGGTGCCGCCCGCGCCTCTTGGCGTCATCCGTCGCGCTCGTTTGCCCTCGTTGGCTTCCGTGTCGCTGTAGTTCTTGGAACTTGATCTCTTGAATTCTTGGTTCTTTTGGATTCTTGTTACTTGGTCCCTTGACCCGCGAAGTGGGTCGATTTGCAAAATTTCCCCCCCTGCCTATTTTTCTGATGACAATAAATAGCATTTACCCTTGATTTTTCTTACTTCTCTTATTTATACTTCAACTTAGATTTTGTTAATGAAAACACGAGTACGCTTGTGTTTCACGAAATCGCTCTTCTTTAGAGCAAAGCCTGAGTCCTTGTGGTTACGGCCGCAAGGAGAGCGATGATAAAGGAGGGATAAAACTACTTGCTTGCTTTCGAAGGTCTCAAGGAAACTTGAGCCAATTCAAATTCAGGAGAGAGTTTTTGGGAAACCAGAGACAATCTTGGGAAGCAAAATAAAGGTTGTAATCGAGCAATAAGATGCCGGTGGCAAAAATGAGTCAGGGCTTATGATCTGGCTCAGGAAAGTAAGCGAGCAACGCGAAACGTGATGACGGCGATCCTAACCGTGTCATTGTTGGTAACTCCGACAATGGTGGTGCCGCCAACGCCAATTGGAATCATCCGTCGAACTCGAATGACAACGTTGGCTTCCGTGTCGCTGTAGTCTTATCCCGATCCAAATACAAAACCTGCCCAGGGGAAACTCTAAGAGCGATAGGTAGATGCTTTTATCCAACCACCAAGCATCTTACCTATCTCTTGTAGTTGTGACTCAAGAAGGAGGTAGTTCTTGTTATCAATAATCTTTAAATCTTTACAACAACGTATTTAGAAGTGCCAAGATTATAACGCTCTCCCCACAATATCCTAAAACCTTTCATTATTGCTTTAATCTCAAGATCGCCATCTCTGTTATTTTCATGTGCAATGTTGCTTATTTCGAATTCTGCAAACCAGCCAAATGTTGCGTGATCCTCGGGATTGAGCGTGATCATATCAATCGGGTCTGCGAAAGTCGCAAAATAGATTACCTCGATCGAATGGGATCCTTTAATATCATTTGTGTATGTGAACACATAAAACGGATCTCCAATGATATTGTTCATTCCAAACTCTTCGCGAATTTCTCTTTGTAATCCCGACACAATATTTTCGCCGTATTCAATATGTCCACCTGGTAGTTCATACACATTCGGCAAAAACTTTTTTGTCGGCGCACGTTTTGGCAAAAAAACCTTTTCAATCCCAGAAAAATTGTGATGAATAAACGCACAAGCAGTAATGATTTGCTCGCCCTGCGCAGGCGTTTCACTATTATGGATTGTTTTTGGCATGAATAACATCATTTGTCTTTCAACAGGTGTAATCCCCTAGCATTTTTGTTTGAAATTACTCTCTTGCCAGTTTTTGATTCAATCTCTTTTCTAGCATTTCCAGCAATAGTTCCTCCTTCATCAGTTGTAGCCGTTTCGGCAAGCATATTCAAAACTAACTCTAAATTTGTCATGTTGTCTCGTAGGTTTTCTTTTTTCAACCCCTTGAGATTCTTATACTGTTTGGTTGTTAATCCAGCCCAAGCTTCGGTTATTTCGTTCGTTAAAATTGCAAATTCCAGCCCCTCTTTAACTCCTCGCGTTTCCCATTCATCGGTAAGCATTTTTCGGATTTCAATACTTTTTAAACGTTGGTTTATCCATTCTTTGCTATAACCTTTTTGTAAATATGTTTGTAATGCCCTATGTATTGCTATTTCTGGATCAGCAGTTTCTTCCAGACGTTCATATCCCACTCGAGCGAGCCACAATTTAAACGGCTCCGCATTAGGGGAAGGAATGGATTGAATAATTCGAAGCATTACCTCAGTGTCTGCCGCATCAGTTTGATAATTTTTACCATCAACTGCAACCATTTTCAGTTGTACGATTTTTTCGTACACCTCACTACCTTCTTTTTGTAACTTTGTCTTTAAATCGCTCCAATATCTACGAGGAATCGTGCTATCGGTTAATACGGCCACAACATCAACCACCGAAAAATACCATTTTTCTTCTTTATCATTCCATAAACGACGAATTTGATTACCCTGAAAGATGACAACTTTACGAATTGACATATCTAAATACTATCAAAACTTGTTATACTTTGCTCACCGAATGATCTCTGAGGCGAATGTATCTTTTAAGGGGGTTGATGGCACAAATGTGATCCATCTTAGCCACAGGGGTCGACGCTTACACTAGCGAAGCTTTGCGCTGGTTTCTAGGGTCTTTTGTTGCTTCTTTGGACAAACACAATAATTCACCTTTTTTTACATTTTCTTTGTCACTATCAAGCATGGTGTAAGACCATTTTGCTTCAGAAGTTTCAGCAGCAAACAAAATGCTTGTTAATCTTTGTTCATCGACAACAGTATTTAAAAAATAAATCCCCGGTTTAGGAATCTCTACTAAAAAATCACCGACAATGGGAGTTGCGATAAAACTAGATTCCGATGTTATTTTCTTGTTACCCACTTCCCATTTTTCTCTGGTGGAAGCATCCATCAATTCTAATCTGATCTGATGATCACCCCTTGGCATTCTGAAAGAACTAATTACTTTCTGTCTAAGAGGCAGGGGGTACTTTTCCCAGTAAAAGCTAACTGATTGCTGTATCAGTTTTAAGTTTAAGCTATCATATTCAACGTCCTGACACATGGCAAAGTAAACCACTTCAGTTCTTCCATTATCTTCCATTTCCTTATCTGATTGTTGAGCCATCGAATCGAGAACAATATTCCCAATGTCGGGTTTCGTGACATCTTCAGATTTTAATTGATGAAAATACATAGCTCTTCTAGCTAAAACGTAACCATTAATCGAAACTTGAAGAATCGCAGGGCCAGGTTTGTCTATGCTTAGTTTAAGGGGTTTTAGAAGTTCAACTGTCTGAGGAATGAACTTGCTTTCAACCGTTTCTTTATGAACTACAGTTTGGTTTCCATTCTTAATAAGAGTAAATTCAAGATTATGAGTACCTGGTGAACCCCAATATTCTAATGCTACCAACATCTCAATCTTAACTGGATAATCAACCTTGGCTATTGCCGATAAAGTTCCATTGAATTCTGTCAACCCAACCTCTTTTTTTGCAGCCAGACAAGTTAAGAAGTGTAATAAATGCCATTTTGGATCTTTTTTTCTGGGGTCTCTTTTATAGTCGTGGAATCTAGAATTCACTGGATAGTCATTTAACAAAATATCTGGCTTAAGAATGGTGCTTTTATGATTCTTAGTGTGATCATATTGGGTCCACACACCTTTTTGCATTTCTATACTTTTTGAATCTGGTTCTTGATCAGGATCTACGTCTACATATCCATACTTAATTGGCCTAATTCCTGCTTTCTCAAGTAATACTATTTGAAACATCCCGCCAACAGAATCGTCTTTTACCTGGCAGGCAAGCTCAGAAGAAGCCAAGGTAAAAATTTTATCGGCAATTTCCTTAATATCAACGTCTGTTTTTTCGTCTCTAAACGCATCAACTAATGAATGTTTTATAACTGAACCTGATCCAATCAATTCAAATCCTCGAATTGCGAGGGGACTAAATTCTGGACATCTAAATACATACAATAACGCCTCACCATCGTTCGCTATTAAGCCCAACATAAAATCCGTTGGTTCAGGACGTTGAGAATACATGCTTAAAGCAATTTTCTGTACCTCAGAAAGGAGACCTTTTAGCCCTGCCTTTGTTATGGTACTAAGCTTTTGACGTAACATATTTGCAACATACGATGCAAATTCAACATCACCCGCATATCCAAGTGCTATATTTTCTTTTATTGGAAGAATTTTTTGAAGTTTATCTTCGACTGCATTAGTACTTGAAGCCCTACTATCTGAAAGCATCAATGCTTCTTTATCTGCTTTAAATCCAATTACAACTGTCATGCTCTCATTATAACCTTTTCATTGAGTTCGATTCCCATCACTGGTATTATGACTTTCTAGGCTTAACCAATTTCTAGAAAAAACTTAGGCTCGAACTTGGGGAAAAATGGATTACTTGGGAAGATTTTAGATCACGACAAAACCATTCTCATTTAGAGCGGGTGAAGGGAATCGAAC
>DNEP01000009.1 GCA_003487265.1 Minisyncoccota bacterium | reverse complement strand
TCGGATTCGTGTAGAATTCAGCTCGCCTTTATAATAGTAGTTGTTGGCAGGATTGTGAAAAATGATAGTCTTGGCAATCCACAATATTTCGTCTCTCCACCAATCAGGGCGATTGATAGTTAAAATTACTTTTTCAAAACTTTTATATGTCACATTTTTATCAATACTGCCAAAAAAGTTGGCAATATCAAAAGCGCCATAATACGTAAAACTTTTTGCATATTGTTGTAGTCTTTCTACGCCATAATGATTACCTTTGTTAGGTCGGCAAGCATATGAGTCGTCGATGAAGATCTTATTTTCCCAGATTTTTTGAACCTGATTGATTAAAAGATGATGAATAACTCGATCACAAAACTCTGCCGCAAAAATTTCCCTAGGCTTTGGTTTAATAACGACAAAACAAATTGATCTTCCGGGGACATATGTTCTATTTTGCAATTTTTGAAGCAATGCGTGTAAATTATTCTCTAAATTCATTTCAAACTTGAGGGCGTTAATGGTTTTTCGCTTGTTTTTACGGCAATCAAAATAAGCCTTCAGAAGATTATCGTTTGTGAGAATTGTTTTAGACATTCTTTTGCCAACTACCAATCATTTTTCCAATACCAACCACAAGCTCGTTAATATGTGTTGTCTGATGAAGTGAAAGTTGTTTAAGTTCAGTTAAGAATCTGATTCGTAATTTGAGGCATTCAAGCTTTTGTGCAATTGTTGTAACAATCTTTTTCTTTTCCCCAGTGTTTGCATTCGTTGTTTGAGCTTCGATAAACAGATCGATGATATTCCAAGTTAGACAAATAACCTCATCTCCAAGCGAATACTTATATTCTTTTTGCACATTATGAATGTAAGTATATTCAATTTTCAATATTTCGATGAGTAGCAGGTAGAGGGGCATGTTTTCATAAAACATGTGTCAATCGTATCAAAGTCCTAAGCTATCGAACACAGCGAACGGAATTGTTATTCGTCTTCGTATTGTTGTTCGTGTTCCCATTGTTCTGGTTCGTGTTCCACGAATTCTGCGTGGCATTGCTGTTCGTGGTACTAGACCAGTAATTGTTAGCCGCAAACATTCATCACTGTACATTCCTACCAGTGTTTAGGTGGATGAATCGCCTTTGATGTATTTCGACTTTCTTTTACATTCATAAACATAAGTTATTGGATGTAAAACTCGAGCCCAAAGGTATTGTACAGGATAAACATAGGCTTCACTTTCTTCTTTTATTCCTCTATCATGAAAGATGTACGTTCTCGCGAAAACGTAGGACAATGATGTTCAAAAACGCAACTGTAAAACTTCGTGTTTTTTCTGTTCTTGTGATCTTTTTCATGAGCGTTTTTCTTATGACTCAGTTTTCTCTTTTTCCCGCTCGAGCTGCAAGTCTCTCCATTTCAGGTCGCGCACTTTCCGCGAATACGGGCGCGTATCTTGATTTTACGAATTACAATAGTACTGTTCGTGTAAATTGGTCGAATGGAACATTTGAAGGCTATGCGTTTTCCGAAGATCTTGGGTGGGTCGCATTTGGAACAGTGGATAATGCCCAAGGTCCCGTTCAAGTGAATACCTCAACCGGCGCCGTCACGGGAAAAGCAAAAGTGATTTCGACAGGCGCGTACTTTGATTTCACAAACTATAGCAGCAACGTGGTCATTAATCCTTCTACGGGAGTTCTCACTGGATATGTGTGGAGCGAAGATTTAGGATGGTTTAATTTTTCTGATTCAGGGGTAATTGTAGATGATTTTAGTTCAGATCTCACAGAACCAGCCACGAATGCCTCTGGAATTACAATGGTAACCGCCAGTTCCGGCGGATATGCAATCAACGAGTTCGGATGGACAAAGAGTACTGTTCCCAGCTTTTCTTGGTCAACAGCTACCGACAACGAAGGAGGATCAGGTATTCGTGGATATTGCGTATACCTTGGAACTGAAGCATCTGAAGACCCGGGGAACTCAGTGACTTTGACGGGGACATCGGGCATTCTCACGAACTCACCCTCGCCAATTACTGGAACCGACTGTGGGTTTATTACAACAGCGACAAGTTTAGATCTTGGATCAGCAGACTATCTTTCGTCGGATTTTGTTCATGGCGAAACCTATTATTTACGCATCAAAGCAATAGATAACGCGGGAAATACATACAATAGTAGTGTTGCAAGCTTTGCATTTCAATATGATTCAGAAGTTCCGACAAATGTGAGTTATATTTCGTGCGCTTCTGGTTCGTTTTCAAATGTTGCAGATATGAGTTTTACTTGGCCAATAACTGGAAGTGCAGTTTCTGCCGATGCAGACAGTCGGGTGCTCGGATGGCAATATCAACTGAACTCACTTGCGGGAACGTGGCTCGGAACAGGGACCGACAACGGTGTCGCTTATATTGCAACCTCATCAAGCACAAGAACGCTTACTGCGGATCAGGATGGGGCGTCGATTGTAAACGGAACGAATGTGGTGTATTTTCGCACCGTTGATTTCGCGCATAATTTTTCAACCGATGCCACAATCCGTACATGTAATCTTCAATTTGGTGGAGAAGCGCCAAGTTTTGGGAATAACGAGACAGTAACCGTTACTCCCGATTCTTCTACAACAAACGCATTTGCGCTTAGTTGGCCAGAAGCGACTCCAAGCGCAACGCATACCGTGACCAATTATTATTACATGACAACACAACCTCCAAGTACTCTCGCAACACTGCAAGGAAACAGTTCGACCTATATCGACAATGGTACAAGTACCTCGGTGAGTGCTACCGCGCTTCCAAATGTAAACAAAGGATCAAATACGGTGTATGTTGTGGCAGTTGATGATGCGGACAACTATTCACCAAGCAACAGCATTCAGGGGACCTTCACATTAAACTCAACCGATCCAGACAACGTGTCCAATGTGGTAGCTTCGGACTCTTCGATCAAATCAGAATCAAAATGGTACGCAACTCTTACATGGACTGCACCAACGTATCAGGGAGCAGGAAACTTAACCTATCAAGTGTATCGATCAACCGATAACAGCACTTTTACACTTGTTGGAACAACAACTGGATTGTCTTATGTTGATAACGCCCCTTCATCTACACAATATTTTTACAAGATTTACACAAAAGATGGTGCAAACGCGCTTTCAAGCGGAACAAATGCTGTTTCACTCACACCAACCGGAAGGTACACCTCCGCCCCATCTCTTTCTTCGCAACCAAGCGCCTCATCAATCACAACAAAAAAGGCAAAGATCACATGGTCAACATCAAGAAGTGGTGACAGCAAGATCGCATTCGGAACAAGTACGGGATCATATGGAACTGAAGAACCAAGTAACAGCACACAAGTGACGGATCATGAAATTACACTTACAGGTTTAACCGCAGGAACAACCTATTACTATAAAGCAAGATGGACAGATGAGGATGGAAACACGGGTGTAAGTGAAGAAAAAAGTTTCACGACCGCAGCCGCGCCAACTGTTTATAATGTTTCAACAAAAAATATCACCCTAACATCAGCAATCATTGAGTACACAGTAAAAGACACCTCAAAAGTAAAGATCTATTTTGGAACAACAACAAGTTTTGGTGGACTGAAAGAAGTTTCTACCTCGACTTCAGAATCAACCTACACAACGCAACTCACCGATCTTACCGACGGCACCAAGTATTTTTACAAAATCAACAAATACGATACAGAAAATGCAGAGTACGAAGGTGACGTATATTCATTCGAAACACTTCCAAGGCCAAAAATATCCAATGTGGTGTTGGAGTCTGTTGCAAATACCGCGGAAACCACAATTCGAGTCTCTTGGAAAACCAATACTGAGGTTTCCTCAATTATTACCGTGTACCCCGAAAATGATCCTTCAAATACACGAGACGAAGTGAAGGTAACGCTCGAAAAAGGTGAACGATCTATGATCGTTCGCGGACTGCTCCCTCAAACAAAATACTTTTTGGTTGTTCGTGGGCGAGATAAACTTGGAAATGAAGCAGTTTCTGACTCACATCGATTTACCACTTCCACAGATACTCGACCCCCTCAAATCCTCAACCTCAAAGTGATTGGTGGAACAATTCCCCCCGTGGGATTTGCAGCAGGAGAGGTGAAGGCGCAGCTTATCATAACTTGGGACACAGACGAACCCGCAACGTCGCAAGTTGAGTTTGGTCAAGGATCGGGAGCAGCGTACTCACAAAAATCTCAATATGATGGCAACATCACCACAAATCACACGGTAATTCTTTCCGGACTTACTCCGAGTCAGGTCTATCATTTTCGAGCAATCTCCACAGATACTGCAGGAAATATCACGAATAGCGTGGACACAGCAACAATCGCACCAAAAGCTACGCGATCGGCCTTAGATCTAGTCTTTAAAAATCTTTCCGAAGCATTTGGATTTATGAAATCAGTTAAACTAGAGTAATAACATATGCAAAACGCTATTCCAGCCCTTCACGCAGAAAAAGTTACGAAAACCTTCGAGGTTAAATCGAGTGTGATTCCCGTATTAAAAGATGTTTCAATCTCAATTTATGAAGGCGAGTTTGTTGTGGTTACGGGGCCTTCGGGGTGTGGAAAATCAACACTTCTACATGTGTTATTAGGACTTGAACCTCCAACTTCAGGCACAGTCTCATTTTTTGGAGATAGATTATACGATCACATGAGTGAAGATGAACGAACACAACTACGAAAGAAAAATATTGGGATGGTGTATCAGCAACCAAACTGGATAAAGGCATTATCGGTTCTAGAAAATGTGATGTTCGCACTTCGAATTAATGGAGAATCTCGTGAACAAGCGCGAAAAAAATCACAAGAAATGTTACAAACAGTTGGAATGTTGGATTGGCAGGATTATGCGCCCACCGAACTTTCGTCGGGACAACAGCAAAAAGTTGCGCTCGTGCGCGCCGTGATCACCAATCCAAAATTGATTATTGCAGATGAGCCAACAGGAAATCTTGATTTTAAATCTGGCGAAGAGCTGATGCAGTTATTGAAAAAGTTAAACGAATCAGGAAAAACGATCATTATGGTCACGCATGATCTGGAATATCTGTCGTTTGCATCAAGATCTCTAATAATGTTTGACGGAAAAATTGTTGAGGAAGCAAACTCACTCGAGCTATCAGGTAAACTTACCGGTTTCAAGAAATTATTTCATGAGGTGTATAAATCATGAATAGAGTCATACAAAAACTATTATCTTTCCCAAAAAATCTGCACAATGCGCGCAAGATGATTGTACAGTTAATCTCATTCATTCTTTTAGTTTTTCTCTATTCATTCTCATTTCTTCTCTCTCGCATTGGACGGAAAATTCATTTCTTCAAATATGGTGCAGGAAAAATAATGCGTATGGTATACGCGTTAGATCAAGGCGATAAAGACGGCGTGAGTCAAGTATATCTCATGGAGATCGCATTCAAAAATATGATTGCAAAAAAAACGAGAACGACCATTACCATTGGAGGAATGGCCATCGGGATCTCATTTATTGTGTTTTTAGTATCGATTGGCTATGGATTACAAGAAGTGGTGGTTTCTCGTGTTGCACGGCTTGACGAACTTCAACAGGCAGAAGTGGTTCCAGGAATGTCGCTGGATTTAGCGCTCAACGATGAAACAATTGCAAAATTTCAAGACATTAAAGACGTTGAGAGAGTCCTGCCCCTGATTGCGGTTATTGGGAAAGTATCGTATCAAGATTCTGTGTCAGATTTGGCTGTGTATGGAGCGACGCATGATTATCTTAAATATTCCGCCCTCCAACCAATTGAAGGTCGATTATTTGAAAGTAATGAAACCGTGCTAGATGTTCGAAACATTTCTGTTCTCGATCCAAGTGAACAGATTGCCGTATTTGGAGAAAAGATTTCATCTGTTTCAATGAATATTACTATGGGAGAGTGGCTGAAGGTTCGAGAAAGTCCAAGTTTAAACGCAAAAGTAATTGGATATACAAAAAAGATTGAGGGAAGAAATTCAGGAGAACAAGTTTGGGGTGACGCGTACGATTCGGAAAACGAATCAGATATGGGTAAGGATGCTGAAGGTAAAGAAATGGGGAAATGGGTACATGCAGAGTTTCTGCTTTGGGAAAAGAAAAGTTGTAATGTATCTAAAGATAGTGAATGTGAAGAGGGTCAATATATTGTGCAGAGAAATACAGACAACACGCAAACTTTTCAGGATGGCTATGTTGCGCAATTGTTTATGCAAGTGACACAAGTAGATAAATCTGAAGAAGTGCTCGGGTTAAATATCTTTGAAAACACAGGGACGCTTCCTGTTGTTGAGCTACTCGATGAATCATTAACAACAAAAGATCAGCCGGTTAAAACGGTGAACATTCAAAGTAAAGAAAAAGAGGTTGTGGTAAATCAGTCCGTTCTCCAATTAATAAATATTGCAGAAAAAGACGCAGTTGGAAAAGTGATTCGACTCTCATTAGTTGTTGTTGGTGAGCTACTCGAAGATCCAAATATTCGCGTTGAGTCAGCGCCACTCGACTACACGATTGTTGGTGTTATTCCCGATGAAGGAACTCCAATTGTGTATCTTCCTTTTTTGGATGTTCGATCACTTGGAGTGAGTAGATATTCACAAGTGAAAGTAATAGCAAAAACTCCACAAGTATTGCGAGACGTTCGAACAACAATCGAGTCGTTAGGATATGGAACAGTTTCTGTTGCAGATACCGTTGCGCAAATCGACAGTTTATTCTCAAACTTTCGACTATTATTATCAATTCTCGGCTTGGTAGCATTATCGGTTGCCGCCCTTGGAATGTTTAACACACTTACCGTATCGCTACTTGAACGCACCAGAGAGGTGGGATTGATGAAGGCGATGGGATTAAAATCTGATGAAGTTAAAGCGCTTTTTCTCACAGAATCAATGATCATGGGATTATACGGAGGACTGTTTGGTTTGATTTTGGGGATCATTGCAGGAAAGGTGGTTAGTCTTATCCTTTCGGCCTTATCCATAGTAAAAGGGGTTGGATTTGTTGATGTGTCGTATGTTCCACTATCGTTTATTGTTTTCGTTCTTTCTCTCTCGGTATTCGTGGGTATCCTTACCGGATACTATCCCGCAAAGCGTGCAACAAAAATCTCCGCACTCAACGCGCTTCGATATGAATAACTCCGAATTATTGCGCGACTCCCTATACCCCGTATATCAACACCATCACCAAGACACCCCAAACTCCCACTGCGGTCAACAGCGGTTTATCTTCCAACAAAACACGATCGGGTGACTCACCTTGATTTTTCTCGTACACCAACTGAAGGTATCGCATAATGCCATAAATCACCACAGGAACGGTGATCATCAACCATTTTTGTGTCATAAACGTTTTTGGCAAATTGATAAACAATGTAAGCAGTCGTCCCTCTGGGACAAACTCGTCACGCTCGAATGTATACAGCGCATAGGTCAGCCAAGTTGCGTTTGCGAACATGCCTGTGTAAATATCCAATAATCGCTGAGAATAATGCGAAAGTGTTTTTCTTGTGATTTCCCCCCGGCCTTCCATAAGCGTTCGCTCACTTTGTCGTTTTCCAACAGCCAGAAACAGCGAAGCAGAAATCACGGTTAGCAAGAACCACACGCTCATATGCAAATCGACAACAACTGCACCAGCGTACACGCGAATCACAAATCCTGTAGCGATAGACAACACATCAAGTATTGCGATGTGTTTCAACCAAATCGAGTATGCGATATGGAGTAACGCATATGCGAGTGCGAGAAAAAAGAAAAACGAAGAAAAGGTGAGCGAAAAAAATACCACAGACAGGAGTCCCACAATCACCACAAACAGCGCTATTGGAATAGGAAGCGCTCCCGAGGCAATCGGCCTGTTTTTCTTAAACGGATGCTTTTTATCTTGAGGTAAATCAATAATATCATTCAAAATATAAATCGATGATGTGAGAACGCAAAAAAGAAGAAACGCCTGTGTTGTTCGAACAATATACGAGGGAAAATCAAGAAAAAACAATCCAGAAAAAACAAGAGTTGCGTAGATCGCAAGGTTTTTTATCCACTGTCGCGGACGAGACGATTTGAGGATGAGAAAAAGAGTGTTATCCAAGCGACAAACCCTCCAAATAATAATATGACTGCCAGTATTGTATAGAATTTCTGTTGACTGTTCAATTGAAGAGAGATCATACCAAGCAACGCCGTAGTAATCCAGTAGAACAACGCAACTTGACGTTTACTCCATCCAAGATCGAGAAGGCGGTGGTGGAGATGTCCGCGGTCGCCCCACACAGGTGATTTTCGATGAATGAGTCTGCGCAAAATAACAAATGTTGCATCAATCATGGGAATGGCCAAAACTAACAACGCGGTTGCGACTTTCGCTCCCGACATCATTGAAAGAATTGCGAGGAAAAATCCCGCAAGTGTTCCCGCGCCAAATCCGGGCATTATTTTTTGAGGATACATGTTCCAAAATAAAAACCCCAAAAATCCACCCGAAACAATACAAGCCAGAAGTGTTACCGAATGTTGCGAGGGATCTGCAGAGAATCGTAGTGATAGCAATGCAATGATTCCCGCGGCAATCGAGACAAACCCAGGCATCTGCCCATCCAATCCTTTCGACCAGTTAACAATGTTCATGTTCCAGATGATCCACACAACCGCGAACACATTCGCGACCCACGGAATCAAATGCAGCACACCCTCCCCGAATGGATTGCTCACAAATCGCATCGTTATTCCGCTTAATACGACAATTAAGGCAGGAACAATCAGCACGGTAAGACGAAAGTACGGATTCAAATCATGCAAATCATCTAGAAATCCCAGAATGGCCAAGATTGTTGCACCAGAAAAAATGCTCACAATAACAGGATTCCAAGGTAATACAAAAAGTGACACGAAAAACATTCCAAGATAAATCGCTATCCCTCCACCTCGAGGAACGGAAGTGAGATGGACGACTTTTGGATGTTTGCTTTTTTTTGGATCGTCTACCCAACCTTGTGATCGGTACAGTGTAATCACCAGTGGAGTGATCAAGCCGACCGCAATAATCGATAAAATCCAAGCAAGTATATAGTAGGTCATAGCATAAGCAAGTATAGTCGAATAATCACAACGCAGATGAAACAAAGTGAAAATACTGTCGAAAAATGGACAAGCGCCTGCAAAGAATCAAGCTTTTGCACATATTTTTTTGTAAGAACTGTTTGAATCAAACAAAAACTGAATCCTAAAATAGGAAATAAATATATTCCAATTGCGGGTGTAAACTGCACCTCTACTCCAGAATAAAACAGGGGTATTTCTGTCGGTAAAATATAAAGATGTCCAATGATCGCAAGTCCGAGAATGATCAGGAACAGAACCCAACAAACATAGCGCGCACTATTACTGAACATAGCGATACACTTTCATGTACTGAAGTGATTCAAGAAGCGTGTAATGGAGAGAGATATGCGCTCGAAGTTCTTCAAATGAATCTTGTTCTTCATTCATAACAATAATATACGTAGGTTTATGTTTCTGAATATTTTCCAAGGTACTTGAAAATGCATCAAAATCTTTAATGTGAAATGAAACCGTAAAACGATCGGCCGGTGATCGTTGGCTTAACGCGTAAAGCATGGGATTCGTTCCCCATACAAAGATGCGATCAGTTGCAACCGTTTTTTCTTGGAGAAAATTCGCCACATGATAGGTATCCTGCATGAGTGGATTGAACTGGGATCGATATTCTTCAACAGATATTGTTCCAAACGCGTAGCGGAAAAAACGTTGGTAGTACGATACTGTCGGATACAACCCAAAATGAAACAGAAAGAGTGTAGCAATCATGCTAATACCAAGGCCACCACTTAACAGATGCGCAATCACTTTCCTTAATGAAAGTGAAATACCAAGCAAAAAGAGAAGTGGGAACATAACTTGCAAAAGATAATGTGGGTATGGACGAGAAGAAAGCATGCTCGCAAAAAATGCAAGACTTGTCCACACGAATCCAAACCGATATAAAAATGAAATTGATTTTTTATATAAAAGTGAAAACGCACCGATCAAGCTTAAAATAAGCAACTTTCCTTTCATAGAGTACAAAAATACGAGTAGACTATGTTCAAACGGAAACCCGAACTCTCCGCTGTATCGAAAGTTGTATGCGAGTCCAAATGAATAATAATCGCTTCCAGATCCCACGCCAAGAAAGTACAAAATCGAAACGGCAATTGGAAATATCACGCCAAAACCAAACCATATTCCCTGCATGAGTACAGAGAAAACGTTTTTTCTTGAAAAAGAAAACAGGAGCGCATTTAAGAAAATCCATCCAACTGCCACTGCATCAAAAAGTGCAGGAACTTTTGTGAGCATTCCAAGTCCAAAAAAGAATCCAGAAAGAAATAAGAGTTTACGATCTGTTTTTGTGTATTTTGGAGGTTTTTGTTCTGCGAGTGACTGAAAAAATTGTGTCTCAATAAAAATGCGAAGACCTATCAGGACAAATCCCGCAACAAACAGTTCCCCATTCCCAATATTTCCTTCGAATGAAGGGAGTGTGGTGAGAAGCATAACGAAAAAAGTTGTCAAACCAGTAATGAAAGATGACACGCGCAATCGACGAAGAATCGAGGCGAACAATGAAAGTGAAAGCATGCCCCAAAAAATGAAAAATAATTTGAACCAAAACTGTGTATACGTGACCATTGCAAGGACATAAATAAGTGGTGTTTTGTGATCAATAATTTCAGAATACAACGCGATTCCTTTTCGCATTGCTTGACCAATTGTGAGATAAATGGCTTCGTCTCCATACCAATACGGTTCAAATACATTCGGGATACGCAAAAGAAACGCGATAAAAAGAATGATTACAATCCACTCATGTTCAAGGGCGAATTTCATGCATTTTTGATAAAGTTTTTTCATTCTCATACCTTTTCAGTTACTTTATATTCAATATATTTTCCAAGAAGTAATCTTGTGTGTGCATCTAACCCTGGGAGTGCAGAGAAAAAGAATCCCACAACTGGTAACAGTATAAACTCAATTGGTTGCATGATGGAATGGAGGATGTTGTGCGTTTTCGGTCGGGGAGGACGGAGTTTCGCATCAATGAAAAAGATTGCTACGAGCGAAAGTAAGGAAAGTGTAAGAATTGCAGAAGTTACTTGTGGAAGTGTTTTCCCCATCACCGTTCTGCTAAACGTTTCGTTAAGTAGAGGAGGAAAAAGCGCTCCAACTGTAATAGCAAACCAGTTAACCGGCCAAAGAAAATGATCTTCAACTGTTTTGAAAACGCGAATTGTTTTATCCCAAAATGGGATATTCTTTGCGAGAATCCACTGTCGAATAATATAGGCGTCATCACTCACACCCCAAGCCCATCGTTTTATTTGTTCATATTGGTTTGCCATGGTTGGCCAAAAGCCTGTTGATTCAGCACAGTCTGCGTATACAGGAATGAACAATGGCAATACTTCAAGATCTCCTTTTTTTGCAAAGTACGTCTTAAAAAATAATCGGTAATCTTCGGGGATTACATCGGTGTCCCAATACCCAACCTCATCAGCCAATTGAAGTGAAAGTGAGTATGTTGAAAAGTTTACTAATCGATCTTGACGCATCAGAATGAAAAGTTGCGTGACGGAAAAAACCGAGGAAAGGACACGGACGGGCGCGGGAACTTTCCAGATGTTATTGTAAAACATAATCGAAGGTTGCCAGATCCGATTGTATCTCTTTGGATTGTCGAGAAAATGAAACGTGAGTGCGCTGAAATATGACGAGTGAAAAAGAGCATCCGCATCTTCACTTGAGATGGTTGCATACGCCATATCAGCAAGATTTGAATCAATAAGATATTTCTTTGCAAGTTTTGAACCCCAGCTTGTGTTCGAAGATTTTCCTTTCACCTCACCGAGAATATCTGGATGGAACGTTACCCACAAATGGCCGAACTGTTGATCATACTTTTGTAAAAGGTGTTGTGCTTTTTCTCGCCCATCTGAGCCTTCGCGTTCCTCAAAAGAAAGCATGATGTGAAGATTGTTGAGTGGAAAGGTTTGTTTGAGTAAGTTATCAAGTGTTCTTTCGAGTGTGTGCAGAGGTTCTTTGTATGTGGGAATAATGATGATGTGATGAACTTTTTCCCAATCAGGAAATGATAGAACATCATTTTGCCAGTTGTATGTCATAGATGCACGAATGCGAAAATACGCAATCATCGAAAGCACTGCCATCGAAATAGATCGATACAACCAGTACACAGCGAACCCGATAATATAATACGCAACAATTTCAGGGATAATAATGGATCCCCAAATGGGAAAAAGGATAAACGACCAAGAAAAAACTCCAGGAAGTATCTCGAGGAAGCGCCGCGTGCGAATGGGGTGGCGCAGAACATACTTTCTCAGAAGATTGGTCATATGCAGATTGTATACTACTTGATCAGGATTTTCGACCAAGAAAGACGCTCGTGGCGTTAGCGTCAGTAGCGGACTCAAATTCTTCAAATGAGACGTGATAGAGGTTTTTTGCGAGAAATTCGGCGGTATGCCTGATATATGCAGGATGATTTGGGTGTTGCCCACGAACAGGCTCCGGTGACAAAAAAGGCGCGTCGGTTTCAATAAGTACTCGCTCGAGCGGTGTGATTCGCGCAAGTTCGCGCACGTTTTCGGCGTTTTTGTAGGTTACGTTCCCAGCGAAGCTGATATATGCGCCCATCTTGAGTGCGGAACGTATATACGCAACCGATCCCGAAACACAATGAAGAACGATTTGAGGGAGTGTTTGCGTGTGGAAACGAGCAGATAATACTTGGAGCATGACGTCTTCCGCATCTCGAGAATGAACAGACACAGGGAGATTCATTTCAAGTGCAAGATCGAGTTGTTGTTCAAAAAGCTCACGCTGAAATGGTAATGATTGTGTGCGTTGTTCAGCACGAAGATGGTAAAAATCCAATCCACACTCTCCAATCGCCACAATCTTATCTGATGATTTTACGAGAACTCGTACTTGTTGTATTGCTTCGTGCATATTCTCGACTTGCGCATCGCGAGGATGAAGTCCCACGGCGGCGTATACGCGATCTGTCTGTTTCGCAATGGCACAGGCTTGCTCGCTACTGGCAAGATCGAATCCCACAACAATCGAAGAATGAACTCCTTGTTGCTGAGCTTCGTTCAAGAATGATTGCCAATTTGTCCATAATGGATCGATGTTGTAATGAAGATGAGTATCAAACATAGATTATTGATGTATTTTTGGAAAGAGTGGGGCAAAATCCTCTTTTTTATTCTGAAGGAAATAGGAAAGAATCTTTTCGCCAGTTTCTGGCAGAAAAGGTTGAAGATCAAATGCAATTTGCACAAATTCTTGTATCACTTCCTCCATGTATTTCGCTTTCCCAGAAGAAAGTGTCCAAGGTTTTTCTTGTGTGATCTTTGTGTTTAGTGTCTGTACGCGTTCCCAAATTTCATCCATCGCTTCTTTTAATTTAAACTGATCGATGTACGAGGCTACTGTTGTCGAAATTTGAGTTGGCGCGATAACGGTGAACACTTCCGTGCGAGAAAGCGATGCACATCTAGATGCAAGATTGCCAAGATCGTTTGCCAAAATTGTGTTTCGAACTTCCCGCAATCGTTCAATTGAAAAATCGCCGTCCTCGGATGTGGACATCTCTCGAAGTAAATAGTACCGAACGGAGTCGGTTCCAAATTTTTCAACAACATTAAAAGGATCCACGACGTTTCCAATCGTTTTGCTCATTTTTTGGCCATTCACGGTGAAATATCCATGAACGCAGATTTTTTTTGGAAGCTCGAGATGTGCAGATAAAAGAATAGCTGGCCAATACACTGCGTGAAATCGCAAAATACCTTTTCCAATGACGTGAACATCGGCAGGCCACGAGGAGGTGTATTGAAGTTCGTTATTTCCAAATCCCACCCCGCTTTGATACACATTCAGCGCATCAAACCACACGTACATGATTTGTGACACGTCGTGAGGAACGGGAACGCCCCATCCTCTGGCGCGCTCAACAGATCTTGAAATACTAATATCTTGAACGTCGCCTTTAAGAAAGTTGACGATTTCTTTTTCGCGTTTTTCTGGAACAATTTGAATTTCCTTTTTTTCAATCAAATCTGCAATTCGAGTGGCGTATTTCGATAATCGGAAAAAATAATTATTTTCTTTCACTTTTTCAAGCGGTTTTCCTGGGTGCTCAACACATTCTCCTTGTTCATTTAACTCATCGACGGTGTAAAACGTTTCACATCCCACGCAGTACAATCCCTCATATTCTTTTTGATAAATATCACCCGATGCTTTGCATTTTTCCCATAACAGTTGAGATGCTTGGTGATGTTGAGGTGAACTACTGCGCTGAAATACATCGTACTGTACCTGCAGAACCTGCATCATCTGTGAAAATGTCTCCGCGTTATGTTTACAAAAAGACTCAACCTCAACCCCGCTTTTTTCTGCCGCCTGAACGTTTTTAAGTGCGTTTTCGTCAGATCCGGTCAAAAAAACAACTTCACGGTGACGAAGGCGTTGGGAACGCGCGATGACATCTGTTTGAACAAACTCCAGTGCGTGACCAATGTGAGGTTTTGCGTTCACATAGGGAATCGCGGTTGTGATGAGAAATTTTTTCATGATAAACGTATTATCTCGCTTTTTTGCGAAACTGGAAGATTTTTTTAAGATTCCCACTCATTTGATCTGCCCAATGCGAAATCTTAATTTTTTCAATGGCTACTTTCATTGCCTTTTTTTCCATCTTTTTTGCAATCGCCGCTATTGTTGCGGGAGAAACCTGTAATTTCTTCTGTATTTGAGTATAACTCACATCATCGTTGAGAAGATGAGCGATTTGCAGTCGTTTTGAAAACATTTCTAGCTCATCATGTGAAAGAAAGACATCGAGAAATGCGCTCAATTCTTGTTGAGATTTGAGTTCGGAAAGAAAATGAGATAATACGGACGGATTTTTCTTCATAGTCTAGGCGGTACAGTATCAAGAGAACTCAATCACGTCAAGAGGAAAATCACATATTTACATTACCCCTTCAATGTCAGTATTATGACAGTATGGATAATCCCGTTGCGAAGATGCTTTTTTCTGTTCGTCTTTTTTTCCGCCGTTTTCATGGAAGATTCGCTGTTGTTGTTCCTCTGGTGATTTTATTATTTGGAATTGTTGTTTCACTTGTGGTGTTCGCGGTGAATAAAGATATTCGTCAACGCGCATCTACAGGAGTGCACACGCCGATTGGATGGATCGATGTGGTTCATGAAGACGGGTGGGTTTCCGGTTGGGCAGTTGATCTTGATGTCCCGTCAGAATCGATTGAAGTCGCATTTTATCTTGATGGATCGAACGAAACGGGAATATTTTTGGGAAAGAAAAAAGCAAATGATCCACGAGAGGATGTGAATGCAGTTACTGGAGCGACAGGGAAGCACGCATATACCTATTTGTTGCCAGATTTCGTATTTGATCAAAAAGAACACACACTTACTGCATATGGAATCGATGGGTCGGGAAATGAGGCAACACTATTGTTGCCGAATGAAGGTAAAAAAATCAATCTTAAATATAAAAATCAGCCCTCTGGAAATTCAGAACCCACCGGATGGATCGATGTTATTCATGAAGATGGGTGGGTTTCTGGTTGGGCAGTAGATCATGATAAGCCAAGCGAATCGTTAACAATTGAGTTTTATCTCGACGGTCCCGCGGGTGTAGGATCCTTTCTTGGGAGTGTTGAATCAGGCATTCAAAGAAACGATGTGAATGAAGCGTTGAAGATTTCAGGGAAACATGGATACACGTTCCAGTTTCCTGAATCTGTTTTAGATGGAAATGAGCACACGCTTTTTGTGCACGGAGTTGATCGAACTGGAAATGTAAATCAGTTATTACTTCCAAAAAATGGGATGAAGTTTCGCTTTGAATCACGGACATCTGGTGAAGAAGTTGCCACTTCAATAGAACCTTCCTCAACACCAACTCCGACTCCTGAAGTGTGCGAGCTGATAAAAGAAAAGAATTCCGCAAATGAGGCACCCGTTGGTAAGATTCTTGATATTACAAAAGATGGCGTTTTGTATGGATGGATTGTTGATCCTGATGACCTAACGAAAACAGTTGTATCAGATATTTATGTGGATGGTCCTGCGGGATCTGGCCGAGGGCTGCCGTTCCATCCTGTCGCAAATCTTTCGATGACATCACTTCCCGAATGTTTGAAAAACCACGTGTTTTTGTATCAACTTCCCACAAAAGAATTTATGGATGATCAAACACATACGCTGTATATGTATGCAAGAGATACGGCGGGAGGGGAGTTGGGGATGGTCGAGGAATTTGGAAAACCATTTCAGATTGAAAAAATAAGCTTAACCTACAATGGTGAGTATAATTGGATGGATCCGACATACCACGCGCAACTTGTTGTCGCGAATAAGAGAGACTACACAATAGCCGTGGATGGTCGTACGGGAACCATTTACAAATACTACAATAATCGATCTGCAAAAAGAGTTAATATGATTGATCCTGACCCTGGTTCCGCGTTTCAGTTAGCCGTACATACAGGAGAATTGAACTCGATTACGAAAGACGGATGCGCTAATCAAGGATACTGGAATCCTACGCAGGCAGGTGCATACTGTTCCAGTCCAAATGATACAACACTTCACCGTGCGCCGTATTTTCTCGAACATGATCTGTACTGTGACGGAAAAAAAGATAATGCGTGCACAACAGCTAAAACGCAGATCAGTCAATCAATGTTTCGTATGATGAATTTCGATTATGGTCCAAGTTATGAAGGTCCATATAATGACGGAGATCAACTGTACCTTTCTCAGGATATTGATCTTAAAGATTCGTACGCGATTATCAACCAAACTTTCGTGAACAAAGGGGAGTCGCGACCGCTAAACTTGTTGGCGTGGTTCCTGTTTGGAAACCCTCAGTACGACACAGTTGAGTATATTAACTGTGCTGGTGAACTTGAACGAACGTTCGCAGCACAGGCGCAAACAATCCCATTAGATGCTTGTGATAACGTCATGACGTTATCAATTGGAAGCGATCCGAGTTCTGCGGTGACGATTGGGTGGACTGTCGATGCCGCATTGGCATCTGATCAATTGGCGATGGTAACAAACAAAGTTGAAAAAATACGTACAACTGTGGTCATGCCAACGTATCCTTCGAAACTCGAAGTAAACAAACCCTATTCCTCAAGATTTGTGATGATCCCATATGGATTGACAGAAAAGATACCTTATGAGAAAGATTTGACAGCGCGTGGATTAGCGAAAAAGCTTCTTTTTCCAAAAACGGAGTACCCCGTTCTCTTTTCAAAACTTTCATGGGGGAAAAACTACACCAATTATGGGCCAAGTCACCTCACGTTCGCACCGCAGAAATTTACATTTACTCGTACAGATTCTTCTGCAAAATTTCAATTGAAAAGTAACACATCATATAAAAAGGGAGATATGTTGGGGAGAGCAATCTTTAAGACAGGTCTCACGTCGGATGATCGACCAATTCACGGTATCCGATTTACCGTTGAATCAAATATGAACGCATCGGACATGACATTTCACATGGATGTTCCAGGGGCGCCGTATTTGTACACATTTGATGAATCTGGATACCAAACAAAACGAGAGGTTGTTCTTGAAGAAGTACGATTATCGCAGTGGATTGCGTTTTATCTCCTTGCGGATCGCGATTTCACAACAACAGACAGCGAATCCTCTTTCGTTGAATTGAGCGACCTTCGACTCGTGTTCTTTGAATAAGCATTGAGTATTTATCTGCAATTCAGTAGGATGGTGTTATGTCGATTATCCTCGCGATGATATTTTCTTCCCTTTTTACCATTCTTGTTGTGTCGATCGTGTTGTACGTTATTCTTTCGAAAAAGTTTACCCAATTGAACGATCAAAATAAGCCAGATCAGACTTTAATCGAGTGGATAAAAACAAATCAGTCGGTTGTGCAGGAAATGCAGAAAAATCTGCAAGATTCGATTACGAATTCCGGTCAACATGTCACAACCTCATTGCAAGCGCACACAAAAGAGATTAACGACAGACTCACGCGAGCTGCGGAAGTGATAGGAGATCTTAAAAAAGAGGCGGGGGCGTTTACAGAAGTGAGTAAAACGGTTCGCGATTTACAATCATTTCTTCAATCACCAAAAATTCGAGGAAATATTGGCGAGCAAGTCCTCAACGATCTAGTGGGTCAGATCTTTCCAAAAGAAAACTTTTTTATTCAGCACCGATTTCGTTCGGGTGAAATTGTTGATGTTGCGTTGCAAACAGGCGCGGGAATTATCCCAGTCGACTCGAAATTTCCCATGGAAAACTTTCAAAAGATGATGAGTGCGCAAACCGATCTGGAACGCGCTACCTTTCATAAATCGTTTACGCAAGATGTAAAGCGAAAAATAACCTCGATTTCCTCAAAATATATTCTTCCTGAAGAAGGAACAGTCGATTTTGCGTTGATGTATCTCCCAAGTGAGTCCATTTTTTACGAGATAGCGAATAGCTCGGAGCTTATGGAGTCTGCCCGCAACGCGCGTGTGTACCCCGTTTCTCCTTCTACATTGTACGCGCACCTGCAAACACTCTTATTGTCATTTGAAGGGAAAAAAATCGAGCAGAAAACGCGAGAGATTATGAAGTTGATTCACGCGATCCAAAAAGATTATGAAAAAACAAACACAGCCCTTTCTGTATTGGGAAAACATGTGACAAATAGTTACAACACATTTTCTAGTGTTGAGTCTGCGTACTCAAAACTTGGTCAAAAAATTGAGATGACTGATTTGCTAGGTGACCGCGAGGAGCCCGTCGCGCTTCCCGAAGAGGTGTAAAAAGCTTCTTTGAATGAAATTATTGCTTTGGTGAGTAGTAGTGCGCATTTTTCAGTTCTTTTGGCAGTAAGCTTTTTTCTTTATCAGGATACATCTCATATCCTTTACCATAATCCAAAGACTTCATTAATTTCGTTGGCGCATTTCGCAAATGAAGTGGAATGGGTAGATTACCTAAACTTTTTACATCATCAAGCGCCTTAAAATACGCGTCGTACGCCGATCGATCTTTTTTACAGGTGCACAAGTAGACCGTTCCATGTGCCAAATTAATCTGACATTCAGGATATCCAATTGTTTCACATGTTCGAAAAACTTCGTTTGCCACGACTAACGCGGTGGGAACCGCGATTCCGATATCCTCTGAAGCAAAAATAACCATGCGTCGTGCGATAAACTTTGGATCTTCTCCCGCATGCACCATTCTGGCTAAATAATAAAGTGCAGCGTCTACATTACTCGCACGCATAGATTTGATAAATGCGCTGATCGTGTTGAAATGTTCCTCACCATTTGTGTCATATCGAAGATAAAAATCTTGCATGGCAGCATTGAGATGTTCAATTGTAATTTTTTTGAACAATGAAAAGGTGTGATCAATAATCGAAATAAGTTGGCGGGCATCACCGTTCGAGATGCGCATTAGAAAATCTCGAGATTCTTTGTCGATGGTTGTTAAAAGAAACTGCTCGGCGTTTTCAATGAGTTTTCCAAGTTCCTCTTGAGTTAATGATTGGAGAACGTACACACGACATCGTGATAAAAGTGGAGAAATGACCTCGAAGCTTGGATTTTCTGTTGTTGCACCAATCAAAATCAATGTTCCCGACTCAACTGAGGGAAGAAGAAAATCCTGTTGAGCTTTGTTGAATCGATGAATTTCATCGAGAAATAAGATGATCGGTTTTCCCGCCGCCTCCGCGCGTTGAACGATTTCCTTAATTTCACTTTTCCCGGTTGAAACAGCGGAAAGTTCCACATATTCAAGTTCCGTTTGTGATGCAAGAATGCGCGCGATAGTAGTTTTTCCAACTCCAGGGGGTCCCCATAAAATCATCGAAAAAAGATTTTTATCTGCGTATATTTTTTGGAGAGGCTGATTTTTTCCAAGTAAATGTGCTTGCCCAACAACATCTTCAAGTGTTTGAGGTCGCATACGCGATGCGAGAGGTGTGTGATCCATCTTCGTTCTTTCTTTGGGTATCAGCGTACGCAATTCAGGAACTGCTGTCAAGTCAAGAAAGATCAGTTTCCCGTGTTATGAATGAACAAATCAAATGCAACTTGTGGAATGGGATTGATTGGAGTCATGGGATCAGCAATCTCAAGTAACTCATCTACAGAAAGTTCACCCGATGGTGTGGAAACAGGTTGTTCGGTTGAAGTTGGAGTTGGTGACGGTTCAATTTCAACTCTTTTTTCTGGTTTTGGAAGCAGAACATATACCGCAATCAATAGTACAACAACGAGCACGGAAAGAAACCCAATGACTCCGAGAAAAAGTTTTGATCGATCGGGTGGCGTTGAAATGTTCTCCGGGAGTTCGTTCTGAAACATGGTTTGATTGTCCTGTAGTTCTTGTTGAAGTTGTTGGTCGTTCATTGTTCACCTCGGATATAGGTAAGCACTTTTTTGAGGTCCGCGTGCATTTCGGCTAGGAGAAGAACATATTGATCGACTCGACTCGTATCTATTTTTCCCAAATCGAGGTCTTCAACATATGAGTTCATGAGGATAGTTTGTTGTTCAGTGTTCTTTGATATCAATCGAACAATCTCGTTTTGTCGGAGTGAAACGCCTAGTTCAGCAGGTGGCGTTGCGTTTGCGGTTTCAATCTCGCGCTGGACTGCGGCAAGCGCGCGATCCATACGTTCGATCCTGATGAGAAGTTGAGAAAACAAGGCACGAGTTTCAAGTTCTGATTTTGTTTCCGCAAATGCTTCACTTAACACATCAAGCTCAACATATCCCTCAGCAGAAGTAATCTTTTCTTCAGCGGATGAAAGTGTTGCAGTAAATGAGGTATTTGAGTCGATCACGCGTTGAACCGTTTCCTTTGAGTTAAACTTGGATAGCTCTTCATTTATTTCAGAAAAATACTGTTTTATGACGCGAATGCGCGCCAATTGAGCTGCTTTTGAAGAAGAAATGAGCGTTTCCAGTGAAAGAATTGTTCCGTATTGTTCATACTGCGACTTATCTAGTAAGAACTGTTTTTCTGCTTGTTGATAGGTAGCGTGCTGTTCAGCAATTGCTGAAGTTGGGGAGACGTAGGCAAAAAACAAAACCACAAAAACTCCAGAAAAAAGAAGTCTTTTTAGGAGTGTGAGTTGTTTCATAGTTGCTGATGTACTTTATTGCGAATAAAGGTTGTCGCTTGATATAGCGCTTCGAATGTTCCCGTATCCAGCCATTCTCCTTCAACAAAAGCAACTTCAAGCGTTCCCTCGCGAAGGTACACGTTATTTAAATCTGTGATCTCAAGTTCTCCACGCGCTGAAGGTTGTAGTGATTTTGCTTTCTGCACAACGGTATTGTCGTACACATACAAACCAGTAACAGCGTACTCCGACTTTGGTTCTTTCGGTTTTTCGATAATCGAAAGTACTTTATTTTGCTGATCAAACTCCACAACCCCAAATCGTTCAGGATCTGGAACTTTTGATGCAAATACCAGCGCCCCCGATTGGAAGTTGCGCACCGGATCAACAAATGTATCTTCAAAAAGATTGTCGCCTAAAATGAGCGCAACATTTTCGTTATCAATAAAGTTTTCACCAATCAAAAAGGCTTCCGCGAGCCCGTTCGGTTTTTCCTGAACTTCGTACGAGAATCGGCATCCAAACTCTTTTCCCGATCCAAGAAGTCGAACAAAATCACCAGCGTGGTCGGGAGCGACAATAATCAAAATCTCGCGAATCCCCGATTTGATCAAGGTTTCAACAGGATAATAAATCATTGGTTTGTTATACACAGGCAACAGTTGTTTGCTTGTGACTCGAGTGAGAGGATGAAGGCGAGTCCCCGCGCCTCCAGCCAAAACAATTCCACGCATGAAACCTCCTCTTATAAAAACATCGTCGCGAGCATGAGGCACCCAAGAAGTGCAACGAAAACGTATTCTAGCACGATTCTCAGTGTCAACCTTGCGTGACGTATGTGATGAGCAACGCCCCAAGCCACGTAAAATGAACCAAGGAGAACAACCATCGCATCACGGTACACCTGATCTTTTTGATAGAGAAAGATAAACACACCAAAGATGAGTAATGCGCTTATCAGCACAAGATACTCAAGAAGAATAGCATGAGTATTTTTGGAGCGCGTCATAAAAGTGTTCCCCCCTTCAGAATCACGATTAAGATTCCAACAAAAAGAAGGAAGCTGACATGTGCAATATTTTTGCCAACATTTCTGATTGTGTGATATTTTCTTTCGAGATACGCGTCATACAGAAGCACTATGATCAACAACGTGATGACCGCAAGAAAAACCGCTTTTGAGATTTGAAGTGGTGAAAGAAATGCCAGTTTTGCATCCTCAACCGCCACGACTTGTGCCGACATCACATCGGGGTTCAGATTTTTCCCCATAGATGGTTGTGCGTTTGGAGAGGATTGCAGAAAAAGCTCGGGGGTGAGTTCTGTGGATTCAGAAGTGCGTGTTGCTTGTGCGATGTCTGGTTCCGTTATGATTGCGATTTGTTGAGATGGATGAGCAAACATCTGCACCACAAGCGTTGTCTCAACTCCATCGAGTTGTCCATCAACCACCGCGATACCCGTTTCTGTAAATCGGGTATCAAGAATATTTGCTCGATGTGTTGGTGAGTTCATCCACGCGCGAATCATTGCTTCGGTTTCTGCGAAGTCTTTCGCGAGATTTTCACCCGCCGATGTGTATGTGTATTTTTGCGCTTGAATAAACTGCCACGGATCTTTCCCTTCTGGAGAAATATGAGCCCAGTATCCGTGCTCCATCATGTCTTTTCCTTTTTCAATCGCCGCTTGTTCGAGTTTTCCATTTGTTACGAGTGGGACGAGTCCCGACTCGGAGCGTTGTGCGTTGATTTGTTCCAATACCTTGCTCGAAGTGATCGAGGATGAGTATCCCAAAACGTTTCCAAGTGGTGTATGAAGTGTTGCAAACTTGAGTGCAAATTGAAATGTAATCGTGAGAATGGACAGTGCAAGTAATCCTTCGGGATGAATAATTCGAGGATGACGATTGTTTGAGGTTCTTGGCGTAAAGATGTGTTTAAATGTCGCGAGCATAGAACCATCATATATCATTTTTGTGTCGCTTGTGAATGTATTGATTCGCAATAAAAATGAGAAAAAGTATGAGTAGTGTGAAAAATACGATCATGATTGGTTTTAGCGTATTTTGCGCTTGTTGGTTTAACGGTGAGATAACGGGTAACTCTGGTGAAATGAGTATTTGATGCGTTCGCTGAGAGCTGGGAGATGGTTGCTGAGCGTGTGTTTGCTCAGATGATACAGAGTTTTGTATTGGGGTATTTGATATGGGAAAGGTTGAAATCTCTATTGGTAACGAAAGCGTTTTTTCAGATAAGGAAATATCTAAGTGTTGATCAAACTTCCATTGTAAAGTGATCTTGCTCGATGATGTGATATCTTCGAACCTGTAATCTTGGAAGTCGGAAAGTGGAGTGTTTGAAATGAGTGCGTTATCGCGAAAAACGGCGAGCGAGATGCGATCAGCGGGGATTCCTCCAAAACTGTCTCTTGGAATATGAATCTGCATGTGGATTGGATGATCGAGTTCAGAAATAAACACACGCTGATCGAGTTGTGCGTTCGCACGAATAGAATGGAATTGTTGTGGTTGAAGTTCTATTCTCATTCATCACCTTTATTAATTGAAATAATGTGAGGTAACGATCTCACTCCAACGCGATTTTCAGCAGTGATTTGAATTGAGGTGAATGATTGATCTTGTTTTGGAAGATAAAAATAGGTTGTTTGAGGGTTTAACTGAAATGTGCTACGCAATGCTGATTGTTCTTGTGTGCAGGTTGTGGTGCACATTTTGTAAAAAATGGTGTGGATTTCTGTGGAAGGAATATCTGTTTGAAGTTTGAGGAGCATAGATTGATTGAGTTTGTTTCTCACGATTGAAATCTCGTTAATGATTGGGGGTTTTTGAGAATCTAAAGCTAGAATTTCTTGTGTTTTTTCTTGTTCGCTATTTCCAGCAGAATCGCGTGCGAAATATTTTAGGATAGATGAGCCGATTGGAATTGGAAGAAGATTTTCGAATGCCTGTTCGAGATCGTTAATAAAAAGTTTTGCTCCCGTTTTTTCAGGAGTGCTAGCAGATATTTTTGAATCTGTGGATTCAAATAGAAGCGATGAGGTGATGCGTTTTATTTTTATCCAGCTGGGATATTGATCATCACCAGAGTTTCCCGCGCGTAACGAAAGGGTAAGAGGCTCTTGCGATGGATGAAACTGCACGCATGTCATTTTTGTTTCATCTATATCGGTTGGTGAAAAAGTGGCGTTCGAGGTGTAGTAGATTAATCTATTGTTTGCGAAAAGTTCGAATGTTGGATTATCAAAACCGACGTTGAGGTCTGATGTGATTCCGACATATTCGATACAGATAGAGGGTGGGGTTTCAGGGAGCGTCTGGGTGAGCGTGTTTTCTTGCACCATTCCTCCGTTTTTTCCAATACAAACGAATGAATCACATTGCAGGACATCTCCCGAGCGTTCCCAGTTGCGAAAACCATCAGAAAAATCGCCATTTTGGACGATCTCAACAATCTCGGTTTTTGGGGCGGTGGTTCGATGAAGGAAAAGTGAAGAGATGGGAGATATAAAATCATCAAACGAAAATTGAGTTTGTAAGAGGTACTGGGCAGAGGGCGGTTGGGATGGTTGTTGTGCGCTCACAAATGAACTGCTCGAGAAAAAAATTAAAAATGTGAGAAAGATGGGGAGAATGGTTGAAAGCATGTCCTCACTGTATCGCCACATGCTTACAAAAATCTGACAAAACATCTTTTGTTTGGTACAATTCCTGCTACTTGCTGATCGAGCGAGGCCCCATCGTCTAGTGGCCTAGGACGTCAGGTTCTCATCCTGAAGATCTCCGGTTCGAA
This sequence comes from Minisyncoccota bacterium, assembly GCA_003487265.1. Lineage (GTDB taxonomy): Bacteria > Patescibacteriota > Microgenomatia > UBA1400 > UBA12028 > UBA12472. The sequence goes on along the minus strand of DNEP01000009.1, from coordinate 12,707 downwards.
TCCGGATGGGGTCACAAATCGAGGTCTTATCCTTCTTGTATGCTTCATTTAGCTTGAACAATGGGGATAATTTAGGTGTTCCATCTTTTAATTCTGGAACGGTTGGCGGCTCATCGAAACAGAGACTAAAAAGACGGGCACTTTCTAGCGGTTTATCCTTATCTATCAGCAATTCTTCGAGGTGTTCCATCCAATAATTGCAGTAGGCAATCACAACTTGAACATTGATTCCTTCCGTTTCCTTGTGATTACGTCGTTCCATAACCATTGATTTTTTAGTTTCAAGTTCCGCGTATTGCGCTTCATATGCTTTTCTCATTGCGTCCAGCGAAACTGATCTTAAGGCGTCGAGAATGGTACGTTGCTCCTCATTAATCCGTAGCACTTCTTTCTCGTAGGAGATCGAATCTACATTAACTTTATCGCGCCGTTTCTCCCACTCCTCAAGCATGATATTTCGAAACTGTTCCCTAAATTCATCTGAAAACTCGAGGTGATGGATTAAGTCTTCAATTGTTTCATGCAACTTAGCACCATTGGTTCCCCAGTAATCATGCCCGAGTGCACAGTGGTAAATGACAACGTGTTTACCAGACTTGCTTTGAGGTCCACTGGCCTTCAGCGGGTGATGGCAAAGATGGCAAGCAAGATAACCTTTGTATGGCCACTTAGGATTGCGCTTGCTTTTCCTTGTGAAGCGTTCTAGTGACTTACCCTTGAAAAGCTGTACTGTTTCGTCTTCACCAATAACAACCATTCTTTTGCCGCGGTTTACTCTATTCCACAGTTCCACAGACGCAATTGGATTACCATGAAACAGACGTGGTTCAAAGTGCTCGATTCCCGTTTTCTCATCAATCCAAGCTAAGTGACTGTGGGTTTCCACACCGCAATAAATTGGGTTTTGTAAATAAATCTCAAGCTGTTTTTTACTGAGTGGCACTCCGCCGATGTTTGCACCGCGAACAATGTGTGATCCTTCCTTTTTGCGGCGGTATCGTTTTCTAGAAAGAAAACCCATTGCATTGATAGTTTCCACAATCTCTTGGGCTGGTTTTCCCTCAGCGTCTAGCTCAAACATGCGAAGAATGAGCTGTGATTCTGTAGGGTGCGGCACGCGGATATAAACTTTCTTACCTGTTTCGGTTTCGATCCTTTTATTTACATATCCATATTGGGATGGGCCAATTTTATAGCCATCGCGCACGCGATTGACACTGCCTGTAGTTAGGCGGGTCATGATGTCGCGAAACTCATCTTTTGCCTTCTCGGCCTCAAGTATTTCTGCTTTAAAACTAGGTCTAAATTCACTCCATTTATATTTCTTACCCAGATGTTGAAGAGTATTTACGACTTTATCAGACGCAATCCCGTAAACATCTATTACAAAGACTCCGAGATCATTCAACACTCTACTTAACTTCAAATATTCTTCCGCTCCGCCTCTAGTGAAACGGTCGATGCATTTAATGTAGGCTCTTTTTATTTCAGGATGCTTTTTACAATATTCAACTGCCTCCCAGGCTGGCTGTATTTCAGCCATGATGCTGGCGGATTCAATCCACTCAAACGACTTGGCAAGTCTATCGCCCCTGAGTGGGAGAATTGACTCTACAGCACGAAGTTGATCATCAGGAGAGTCACCTTGGAGTCCCTGTTTTGCTGAGCTGACTCTCAAGATCGCTATTGCTGGAGTTAGTTCTTGATTTGAGTGTTCCATTTCGTTCATCCTTCAACATTTTATCAATGATGAGATTGGCTAACAACCTCATCTTTGCTTCTACCGATTCTTGAAAGAGAGGAGGAGTATCTAGCTCAGGAGACGCAAAAAAACCACCTACCCGAGGTGTTCCACTTATCTTATTCAGATCATCACTGGGAGTAAACCCAAGATGGGTAGGCTTCTTGACCATGGTGCCCTTCAGCACCTGGGTTTGCAGAACCCCTTTTGAAGCTACTCACAAGCAGATACTAATTTACCACGAAGAAATATAAATAATAGCAGCAGTTTGATCCAGTCAGTCGAAATAGGTACAGCAAGTGCCAGGTGTCAAACGAACGAAAATCGTCCTGACGTACTTCTGCTGGGCGAACGATTGTTTCCCTTGATTGAGGTTCGACTCACAAACGAGTAGTTATCCTTCTGCTGAAACGCCATGGCGCAACTGCTGTATTGAACCCTCTTGGTGTATGGTCAGCGTTGCGTAAGCAACCTGACCCCACAAAGTGCCCCCTAGGAGCCGAACTCCTAGCTAAACTTGGGGGTGATTCCGTTTTCTCTCGGCCCTTGTAGTTCTTTGTTACGTTGAGGTTTCCTGCACCATCTGCGCCAGGTATAAGTCGGTCTTTCACCGTATCACTCAATCGTTTGGGTAGGCACAAGAACGCTTCCTGTGATCCCACAAACCAGGTTTTCTTTACCACCTGGCGGTCTACCCTTCATCATCGGACTTAGCACACCTTTGCCGTTTGGTGTCGGCTTGCTTAGCGCAAATCCTGTACTGGTCTGATGAACCCGTGAGGGCTAGGTAACCAGCACATTGAGCCACATTATTGTGACGCCGCGACTTAACTGAGCTATCCACGCGAAGTTCTTTAGAAGACATACCAGCAAGAGATGCTGGAGTCATGGCTATAGTGCCAATAACCAGAGGCTATCTGGCTAACGCTGATCCTGTCAAGCAGGGAGTTTATAAAGCAATTGTTCACTAAGCGCTAAGTAATGAAGGTAACGGCGAGCGCGTTTGGTGGGTAAACCCTTATGAGCGAATCGCTTTCTTTTGAGTGAAGAAAACGCCACGTCAGACATCGCAGCATAGTGCGCTGCTCGATAGAAAGCGCGTTGCTGTTTTGAATACGTCTGACTTCGATATATAAGTTGGGCACAGACACGGCATTGAAGTTTGTTGTTTGCTAAAACCAGGAAACCTGAGCGTCTTTGGCAACTTGGACATGAAAACCAGTAACGATTGCCACCAAGAAAACATGATGTGGTAGTTAGGACGGAGTTTGATGAAGGCAAGAATCCCAGCGCATTGAGTTCGTTGATAGAAATTTGTGGGATCGTGCCCACCACGGGTTTGTTGTACATCATGGTCAAAATAACCGAAATCAATTGGAATAAGCGATTATTCGACCTATTGTACCAGGCTAAAAACGGCTGTTTTCAGTCATGCTTACCCAATGATTCACCAAACTTCAGTAACATCCATACTCCAAACGAGCGGAGTGCGAGTTTGCCCAAACTGAGCTCAGCATCTTCACAAATTTGAGAGCAGCCGCCACGAATTGGATCAGGATCACAGTACGGATCAGGTACACACTTCCCACTTGATAGGAAGAAAGCAACAACAAGAGCAGCAAGTACAAACGCGCCGTGACGGATTATTAACTCGTCTTTTGAGTTAGTGTTCATAGCTGGTTCAGCGCCCCCCTGCTAGTGCAACTAAAATTGCAATAAGAATTACTCCACCTAGCCAGATGGCACCAAAGATTGTGCAGATGCGCAGTAGCGACTTCAGGTTATCTTTCGGATTCATGTTGAGTTTCATATTTCTCCTTCCAATAATTACTGCTCAGCTTTTGGGCTGGGGCTTGATATAAATGCTGATGCTGGGTCAATCGCGACTGGGGTGGGTAATAAAACGGGCTTCAATTGAACACCTTGAGTCGCAGGTCTGTCGACCATTGGGGTGAAAATAACGGACACCAAGAAGATGAAAATAGTGATGGCAATTAGTGTTTTCAGCATAGGCTCTCCTGGGTGAGAGCCAACAAAAAGCACCCTACCAGTACCGACTTTTCAGTCGCACACCCGTTTCCAGGCGTGACCCGCGAAGGAACTCCTGATAAGGAGCTTTTTACCCTTCGCGGGGTTTATTAACCATGCCCAGCCAGATGGTTGAGTTTAGGTCGTTATTGTAGTAATACCGAGATTATACAGCTTGAATAAGCACTTAGCCAAGAGAAGTGCTATACTTCGCCAGAATTGAATGGAGCTTATTGACGGCGTGGCAGAATTAACACAAATCTCCAGCGGCGACTTCAGGGCTGTAAAATACGGCCAAATTGTTATTTACTTCGATAACCAGTGTAAATTTCACGATCATTTCGGACACACGCGGAGAACCAAGAGGTTTAAGTATTACCAAAACCTGGTGAAATACGTGGAGGAAAATCCTAGTATTAAGCTCTACTTCACGCTAGACCCCGCAATTGCATCGTTTGTCAAAGTTGTAGATGGCTTTCTCATTAACATGGACGCCTATCAGCTTTTTTGTCGATCAATAGAACGCAAAACTGAGGGAAGATTGCACGCATTTCTTGGCCAAAACCTGGACGTGCTTAGCACTGAGGAACGGTCTGAGTTTATTCGGGCGCACGCGACTGATGAAGACGTCAAGGAAGCATTAAAAGGTTTTGACCCACAGACCCGAGAAAACGTGGTGGCTTTTGCCAAGTCCTTACCACGAGATCAGGATGTCCCCGCTGGCTCAAGGCCTTCTGAACCCAGCGTTACTGTGGAAGAGTTTTTGGTTGCCTTTAGTAAATTTGCCAGTGACCCTACTGTTCAAACCGCATTTCTTAAAAAATTGCCGCAGATTCAGATAGAAACACTTAAGTCGCATGTAGAATTTCTAAGAGCCAACCTGAATCAAAACGAAACATTTATCCAAAACTGGATTGATGAAGAAGATCACAAACACCGCAAAAAAAGATGTTTAATCTTTGGGATCGAGTATGTCGACCCCAAAAGGGAGGGCTTTCTAAATAGTAAGCGGTTCGACATTCTTGCTGAACAAAACAGAAACCACCACGTCATCATTGAGCTAAAATCCCCTGACGCCGACATATTTAAAGTTGAGGAAAGTGCTAATGCCAATGGTGGCAAAAACACAACCTACAACTTGTCTCCTGATCTTAGTAGAGCAATTCCGCAGGTGCTTAGCTACAAAGACTGGTATGAACGCACTACCCCAGAAGAGCTGCAAGGCATCGGTATTGTTGATCGAAAACGCGTTTCAAAATGTATCATCGTTATTGGTCAGAATAAACCAGACGATGAAGTTTGGATGAGCAACTTATCACGACTTCGCTCCAGTCTCAGCGGCATGGAGATTTGGACTTACACAGATTTAATTGAAAAGCTTGAGAACACGATTGCAAATCTTGAGCAAAATCTCTAAATTAAGTTCCTAAGATTCAATTCTGAACGTGATATACTACCAGATATAAAGACAATGATAATGAGAAAATCCTATGTCACAATCGGAGCAATGTGAAGATAGCGTCGATGGCCATTTGGAACAAGTCCAACGGGCGCTAGCTGAATTTCGAGATAAATTTGCCATTACTTTTATCGTTAGTATTTCTGGTGGAGCGGACGAGCATGACGATTTTTACGTGCGTAATCTCCTTGAAGAATTGATTGCTGGTTTGCGTTACACCTCGGCGGCTATCCTCACGGGTGGAACAAAGGGGGGAATCCCAGAAATGGGAATCGAGATCGCTAAAGCGCATGGATTGCCAACCATTGGAGTGTTTCCACCCAAAGGAAAGAAATACGCCCTTCTTGATCAGTTAGATTTACCGATTGAAACCTTGCCCCCTTCTGTTGGTCCCGCCAGTTTTGGTTCTGAAACCCCCACTTTTGCGCAAATACCCGACTATGCCGTATTTGTAGGAGGCTCATATGGAACTCTAGCCGAAGTTAGTACAATGCTTAAGGTTAATGCCAAACGGCAGAGAGATGGTGCTGAACCTATTTATATCCTACCCATCTTTGGGTCAGACGGCGTGGCTGATTTGATACCACTTATTGTGCAGAAACTTGATCCAAATCTTGCTTATTGTCTTCCAGGTTTTGAAATTACATCTGGCAAAGACGCAGCAGAATTTATCAACAATAATCAAAAGAAGAAATCATAATGAACCTCAAAGAAATTCTTGGTGCCATCGCAACTGTAATAGCACTTATTAGCTATATTCCTTACATCCGAGACATTTTATCTGACAAGACTAAGCCGCATGTTTTTACCTGGTTAATTTGGGGGACACTGACGCTCATTGGTTTCCTAGGTCAACTCTCTGGCAACGCTGGACCAGGAGCTTGGCCCTCTGGATTAACTACAATCCTTTGCTTTTTAATCTTTGTCCTGGCGCTCAAAAAAGGAAGCAAAAATATCGTGGCTCTTGATGTTCTCATGCTCCTTGGAGCAATAGCATCGCTTTTCCTATGGTTTTTTGTGAAACAACCAACCTTGGCGATTATTTTAGTGGTGATGACCGATGCCATGGGATTCGTACCAACTGTTCGAAAATCATGGCATAAACCCCAAGAAGAAACATTAAGCGCCTTTGTGTTAAGCGCCATTAAACATTTCATTTCTCTTTTCGCAATTAGAAGCTACTCGTTAATTACGACTCTTTATCCTGCCTATTTAGTGATCGCCAACATTCTTTTTATCAGCTTACTAGTGAGTAGAAGAAAAGCACTTATTACTTCCCAGACGTCTGGTTGACAAAAACTTAGTCTCCCTGATACAATCCACTCAACAAGTTATATAAAGCGTTTGACTGGAGTCACGATCCAGGAGCTGTCCCGCAAAATCGGGAACGGAAATTGAACCGTAAAATTCAATAGTCGATGTCGCAGTCGCGGAGTCGGCCTGAGAGCTTGAGAAAGAAATATTCTCAAGAATAAGGATGGGACCGCGGGAGGTCCTTTTTTAATACCTCTCGTTCCTTAGTTACCACAACTCTGTGGTGATTAATGAACGTGAGGTTTTTTTGTGAGGAAAATATATGAATAAAAACACAACCTACAAACAACTCGAAGACAAGTTGGTTAAATATAAAGACCTAAAAGACATTCCTGTCAAAGAGAACGGGGACGTTTTTGTGAGTTTACGACCTAGCAAGCCAGAAACCTATGGTGCTATCGGCCAATATGAAGCCCTAGGGGATATGAAGGACAAGTTTCCTTTAGTGCCAATACGTAAAAGCGTTAGTCGGCGTTTAGATTTAGTCGATAAAGCACTGAAAGAAATTAACGGCAACCTGCAGCTTGTTATTGCGTACGGGTTTAGAAGTCTTGAAATTCAACAATACTATTTTGAAATTCAAAAAAAGAAATATCTTGAGAGCGGCAATCTAGAAAATGAGAGCATAGATGAAGTAATTCATCGCCTGATTGCAGTACCAACAGTGGCGGGACACCCCACAGGAGGAGCGGTTGATGTTTATATTCGAGATAGCCAAACTGGAGCGGTGCTTGATTCTGGGGTCCCTATTTTTACATTTGATTCGAAGGATGTGTACACCTTCTCACCATTTGTAAGTGAAGAAGCACAAAAAAATCGCAACCTGTTAAGACGGGCAATGATGTCCCAAAATTTTGCACCGTACGATGGTGAGTGGTGGCACTTTTCTTTTGGTGATAAAGAATGGGCATTTTATTATCAACAGCCTTTTGCTATTTATGAGCAAAAATCTGAGAAAGTGGTTTATACTGATGTTCAGAAACAATAAGCTGCAGGTGTAAAGTAGTAAATAACAGATCAATGCCCATTGACTTGGTTTGATCTTGTTGTACTATAAAATAGTTATCAAGCACCTGCCCTTGCTGAAGGCGGTGCTTTTTTTGTAGAAAAGTTATTAATAAATAAAGAGAGGTAAATATGTCCAGATTCAAGGAACTGGTCCCCAATAAGGAGGCTGAACCTATGCCGAGCCAATACTCAGTATTTCGACCAGGTGGTAATGATACCGCATTAGTTGTCGGTGTCGAAACTGATCCCAAAAAGAGAAAACAAGTTAACGACAAGATCATGGGTCAACATTCCAATGTGGAGCAGGTTGGCTTTGTGAACCTTGACCCCAACAATGCAGAATTGATGATGGCTGGTGGTGAATTTTGCGGCAATGCAACTAGAAGTACCGCATACTGGACTCTAGAGGGCAAACCTGGTGAGATTTTAATTAAGGTTTCTGGAGTTGGAGCAAAACTGCGTGCAGGTGTTGACCAAGAAGGCAATGCCTGGGCACAGATGCCAATTTATGCCGATCCATCGAAAATTACTTTCCTAGATGATGGTCTAGCTGTAGTGGCCATGGAAGGCATCACTCACGTAGTAATGGATGACATCTATCCTGACGCCTCTCCTGAAGAATTGAAGCAAATTGCCTTGGAAATTTTGAAGGGGTTAGGGTTAGATCAGTCTGTAGCCGCTGCTGGTGTCATGTTCCTCTCTACCTCGAAGGAAGGTATCGTCATGCGACCAGTTGTATCTGTAAAAGAAGCGGACACCCAATTTTATGAAACTGCCTGTGGCAGCGGCACAACTGCCGTAGGTTTGTTGGAAGCATTGAAACAGGGCGGGTCCATTGATTTGCCGATTATTCAACCGACTGGCATGGCTATAAATATCAAAGTAAGCTTCGATGGGACTAAGTTTCAACAAGCCGTGATCTCTGGTCCAATTGAATTATTAAATGAAAATGAGGAGGTAACAGTATGACAGAAGTTCAAAAACCAACGATTGAAAGAGTCCAGACAGCAGAAGAGCTTAACGATGCTTTTAACAGAGGCTTGGTTGAACTGTATCAAGCAGTGTTCGCCGATCCGCCCTACGAAGAAAAGTTTACGCCTGAAGAAGTAAAAAGCTTTTTTGAACTGTACTTCTTGCAAGGGGTACTCATGCTAGCCAAAGAAAATACTCAAAATGTTATCGGTTTCTCAGCTTCAATTCCTCTGGTCCTAGAGGCAGAGATTGCAAAAATTGCTGAAAATTTTGGTATTGATCTAGAAGCGGTGTGGTACTTTGCCGACCTTGGTGTAGCTCACGAATACAGACGTCAAAAAATTGCTCAAGTTTTGGTTCAGACCTTGATCGCTGAAACCCCTGCCGACACTTTGATAATGAGAACGTCAGAAAACAACATTGCCTCTCAGAGGGTAAATCAAGGAGTGGGTTTCGAAATTATTGAAGGTATGGAACAGTTTGTGGATCAGCAAAGACAAGATGGAACAGTTCAATCTGACCGCAGAATCTTCTTGCAGAAGCAGAAATAATTAAAGTCCGTTATGTCAAATAAGTATGAAACCGCGCGTCGCAACATTGATCAATTACAATTGAACTCTGAGATTCCATTGCCAACAAATAAGGTTCTCTACATTGATTTAGACGGGACGCTAATCGATGGAAAATATCAAGTCACGAGTGATGAGATTGTAAAATCAGTAGGGTCCCTTCAAAACAAAGGATGGATTATTGGTCTGAGTTCCGATACTCCCCTTGAACCCCTGCGCGTTTGGAAAGATCGTTTTGGCATGAACGGGCACATTATTGCTGAAAGAGGCAGCATTATTGATATTGATGGTGAGGTTTTTGACAGCAGAGCCGATGTGGAACTGTTTCAAGCCTCACTGACAGCCATGCGTTCAATTTTCTCTGATGCGGGATACAGAATTTGGAGTGGTGATACTGTAGAATTTTTAAGAACTGGACGGACGGTTGGCAATCCTGGAGAAACAATTATTCTTATTAACGCGCACCGCACTCAAAGTATAGCTTTGTACGTAAGACGAGTTGATGAGAGTGGCACATTAGCAATGGACATAAATTTAACTAACCGAGCTATAAATGCAGCTCGACAATATTTTCCGAAAATAGACGATCTAAATGAAGACCTGAACCATGACTATGGCATACTGATTTTATCTCGAAAATCAGTGGTTAAAAGACTGGGAACGATTAATGCTATGCGCAACCAGAATTTGATTCAGGTTGGCATGATTGGAAATTCCATGACCGATTATGTTGGTTCAGATATTGCTCGACATTACGCGGTGGGCAATGCTTCAGATGAATTTAAGCAGAAAGCAGACTTCATTGCTCGCGAACCGCTCACAAATGGCGTTGTGGAAATATTAAGAAAACTGCAATCAGCTAAAAGATGATTATGAACAAAGAGCAAATTATTATTGACACCGACCCAGGAGTTGATGATGCTTTGGCTATAGCTTTTGGTATCAAAGCAGAGTTGCCCATTGAAGCAATTAGCACGGTATATGGAAACTCAACGGTCGAAAATTGTAGTACAAATGCATTGACAATTCTTGAGCTAGCTGGTGGCAATGTGCCAGTTTACCAGGGAGCTGCTAAGCCGATGAGAGGCGTAAATAAATTGGCTGAAAGTCACGGGGATAATGGGCTTGGTGGTTTCAGTATGGATAGTGGCAGACGAATATCTGAGCAAACAAGTTTAAAACACTTTCAAGAAGTACTAGAACGATCGGAATTTGGGGAAATTACAATTGTTGCTATTGGGCCAACTACTAACATTGGAGAACTAATTGAACAGTCTCCAGAACTTTTCAAAAAAACAGGAAAAGTCATAGTAATGGGGGGCGTGTTCGGCGAAAAGGGGAATGTTACCCCGTATGCCGAGTTCAATGTTTACAATGATCCACTTGCCCTTAAAATGTTGTTGGAGTCCAAGCACCCTCAAATTATTATTGTGCCAGCAAATATCTGTCGACAAGTAACATTTATTCAAGAGATTTTCGATAAGATCACAAATCCTGAGTTAGCCACTGGCCTAGCCAAGATCAGCCAAGTTTACATTGATTACTATGCCAAAGATACAGAATATGGCGGATTTGAAGGTGGGGTCATGTATGACTTACTAGCTGTTGCCCTACTAGTTGATTCGAGTTTGTTTAACCTTGAAAAGGTTAGAGTTGTTGTAGAAACAACTGACCCTATCAAATATGGTTTAACAAAAATCGTGTCTGGTAACCCAAATTGTGAAGTAGCCACCAAAGTTGATGCAAATAAATTAAAAGAATTGTATGTTTCAATTATGAATAATTAAGGAGATTTATGGCAAAAGGCAAAGAGCGAAGAATAGGAAACCCTAGTGGTTTTAAGGATACTCTTCCTGCGGAAAAGTTACTTTTTAATCGCCTCATGGAAGACTTGAGCCAGGTAGTGGAGAGTTATGGCTTTTCCCCGATTGATACCCCTGAGATCGAATGGTTGGATACGTTGCGCGGCCATGACGATTCGGGCGGTAAACTAATCTATCGAGTCTTTAATGGATATGAAAATCCAGAGGAGGGTGCAAATTTAGATTCTGTTATGGATAAAGGACTGCGTTTTGATCTAACTGTTCCATTAGCTCGTTTTTATGGTCAACACGCCAATGAACTACCACTCCCTTTCCGTCGCTATCATTGGGGTAAAGTATTCCGTGGGGAAGCCGCCCAAACAGGCAAAGGTCGTTATCGCGAGTTTTATCAGTTTGATGCTGATACGGTTGGGGCAACTGGTGCCATGGCGGATGCAGAGACTGCCGCCATGCTAGCTGACGCGATGCAAAAACTTGGTCTTCCCGCAGTGGTGAAAATTAACAACCGTCGTTTATTGGACAGTTTGGTAGAAGTGGGTGGTATTGATGACCAAGAAGTAAAAAGTAGGGTTTTTACCGCTATCGATAAATTTGACAAAATCGGCAAAGAGAAAGTTGTGGCGGAGATTGCCGAGGCTACAAGTCCAGAATTTGGAGATTTGGTTGACCAATATCTGTCAGTTAGCGGTGCAGAACTGGAGAAAATTGAACAACTACGGGAACTACTTGGTTCTAGCCCTGCAGCCCAAGAAGCTCTGGAAAACCTTGGGGGAATTATTTCCATGCTTCACGCTTCAGGTTATGAAGGTCGCGTAGCGGTATCCCCTGAAATTGTTCGTGGTTTAGGTTACTACACAGGCGCAATCTTTGAAACCTATGTCGAAGGCTTCGAGCAATTTGGTAGTGTGGCCAGCGGTGGACGCTACGACCGACTAATTGCCGACTTGGGAGGGCCAAACCAGCCTGCTGTAGGTGCTTCTTTTGGTGTTAGCCGCATACTTGATGTGTTGCAGAGCTCTGGTTGGGAAAGTGACTCACAAACACCCGCAAAAGTCTTTATGGTTAACTTCTCTCCAAAACTCAGCGATGTTTATTTCTCAGTAGCCACAGAATTACGGCAAAATAATATACCGACTCAGGTTTATAGTGATACCAAAAAAGTTGGTCAACAACTTAAGTATGCTAGCGAGCTTGGTATTCCTTATGCAATTCTGATCGGCGAAGACGAACACGCCAAAGGAACTGCCACAATCCGCAACCTAGAAACCAGGGAACAAGAAGAAGTAGCCATGAGTAATTTAGTTGCCACTTTAATAAGATTATTAGCAAAGGAATAAAACTATGACCCCAAAAGAATCCCGACCAGGAAGCGATTACTACGAAAATCCATATATTCCTAGTGCTGAAGAAAGGGCCGACTGGCGTACGCTGCCATTGCGTCCCGTTGAAGCTCATTATTTATTGGTCAACAATGTGGGAAATATGAGTCAGGCAGACGCTGCGGCCTTACGGGCAATTGCTGATGACGATGATAATCCCGACCAAGAAGTTGATCTGTTTTCTACACGCAGGAACTTAGGATTTGATAATGAGGATTAAGGCTCTCGTTTCCTATATCAATAGCCAACTCCCTTTAGCCCCTTTTCTGCAGTGCGGGGTGTACTCCACCCTCAAGTAACATAAGCAGGCACCGCTATTCCCAGATCGGAGAAGGTATCTCGTAGCCGCTTGTAAAATTCAAGCAGGTGTTCCATGATCGAACCATCCAATTCACACTATTTTTCGTAGAAAAG
>DNEP01000005.1 GCA_003487265.1 Minisyncoccota bacterium | reverse complement strand
GGATTCGTGTAGAATTCAGCGATCAGCTATAATGAACGTCATGCTCACTCTTTTTTCAATTCCCTTTTTTTCCGAATCTCGCCTGCAGTTCATTCGTTGGGTTCAATCGAAAACCAAATCAGCTACGCATTTGATTCACATCTGCACGCCGAATCCCGAGCACGTGATGCTCGCGCGAAAAAATCCTGAATTTTTATCAATTCTCCAAAACAGCGATCTCAATCTTCCCGATGGGGTGGGGATTGTGTGGGCGTCGCGGATGTTGGGTCAAGAAAATCGAATTTTCGAGCGAATTTCTGGCCGTGATGCAATGATGATCATTTTACGTGAACTCAACATCTATTCCTCAACAACGAACAACAAAATGACGGTGCTTTTTTTAGGCGGACAAGATGGGGAGGCACAACAGGCGATTGATCACATGCAAGCCCAACTTCGACATATTACGTTGATTTCTTGTGAAGGATACGACTCGGTTGTAGATCAAAAGAAAGAAGAATCGGAAAATATACTCGCGAGTATTCAACACTCAAAACCCAACGCGATTTTTGTGGCTTTTGGTGCTCCATACCAAGAAACGTGGATCGCACAAAATCGTCACATGTTAGAACATCATGGAGTGCGATTTGCGATGGGGGTGGGTGGCGCGTTCGCACAACTCGCAGGCAAACAGGCGCTTGCACCACAGTTTGTGCAAAATTTTGGATTCGAGTGGTTGTGGCGACTTGTCCACGAGCCTTGGCGTTGGAAACGACAGCTTTCCTTGATCTCATTCGTTTTCTTGGTGATGCGCGAACGTTTTTCTCGCTCAAAAAAACAATATTAGATCGATGCGGGATCGATTCCCAAACTCCACAACACCGCTTCCTTGCGATATCGGCGATCACCTCGAGAATTGATGCGCAATGCGGTTAATTTTCCGCGTTTGCCCCAGCGCTTCAGCGTGAGTGGGGAGACGCGCAACAAATCGCTGACCTCGCGGATGGTCAACAGCTCAGGTAAATTTTTGAGATCTAACTTTTTGGCCTCTGATTTTTTCACGACAACCTCGTCATCGTTTGAAAATGGATTTTTTGGCGAAGGAAGTGGGGACATATGTTCTCCTTATATCTCCATTGATATAGTTCAGTTTTTCAAAAGACTATATCAATAGAATACGTATTAATCTTTTACAACTACCATTAGTATCAAAAGCGATGAGAGTGTGTCAATGGGAAGATTTAATTTGAGGAGAAGTGATATACTAGGCGAGTTTTCAATTAAAAAAAGGCGGGTAAGTGACAGAATTAGTAACAGGTTTCGATGAAGCAACGGAAGCTCTTAGAACTCAAGGAATTGTTCTTGAAGATAAAACTTCTGAGGAAATTGTTCAAGAAGGGCAACAACTCCTCATTGATTTGCATGATCGTATGCCAAAAGAATATGTGACTGATGAACAGATGATACAAATTTTACTTGAACTCATTTCCAACACTTCATTCTCATCTGCGAAAGTTGAGTTCCAAGACTACAATTTGATGTCGCGCATGGATCACTTTGAAATGCTGCGTGTTACTGTAGGGAATATGGAAGAAGAAAGCTGTTTTAATGTTTGGTTTGCTCGTGTGTCAAATTCTTGGGTGCTTAAATGTAATAGAATTCCTCCCCGTGAAAATTTGCGAGGCGCGTAGTAAACAGGATATGAGGTGAAATACAAAAAGCCCCAACCTTTCGATCGGGGCTTCTTTGTTACGTTCAATCGCGAAATTATTTCAACTCGACTGTCGCTCCAGCTTCTTCGAGTTTTTTCTTGGCTTCGTCTGCAACTTCTTTCTTCACGTTCTCAAGAAGTGGTTTGGGAGCGGACTCCACAAACGCTTTGGCTTCTGCCAACCCAAGCTCTGGCTTGAGTTCGCGGACGGCCTTGATTGCGCCGATTTTGTTTGCTCCTGCGCTTGCGAGCACAACTGTGAACTCAGTCTTCTCTTCTGCGGGGGCTGCTGCAGCCGCGGGGGCGCCAGCCATCATCATGGGTGCCGACGCGGACACACCGAATTTTTCCTCAAACGCTTTCACGAGCTCAGAAACTTCGAGCAAGGAAAGGGTTGAGACTGCGTCTACAATTTCTTGCACTTTTTTCGAAAGTGCTTGGTCATCTGCCATATATGGCTCCTTTCATGTTATACGATTGCTTTTCAGCCAAGTACGAATACAAGATTATGCGAGTTTCTTTCTGAGTGCATCGAGTGCGTACACAAGATTGCGTGTATTTCCCGTTAACACTGTTACCAGCCCACGAGCAGGGGACTGCAACGATCCAAGAAGTTGTCCAAACATCTCCACTTTTGAGGGGAGCTTGGAAAGTTCCATGACATCGGCGTATGAAAGTACTTTGTCTTGCATGAGTCCTGATTTGATCACGGGTTTCTCAAACTTTTTTGCAAACTCCACTAACTTTTTGAGTGCGGAAACTTCATCCTCATAGGAAAAGAGAACGCCCGATTGGCCCTCGAGATCGTGATTCAATTCATCTTTTTTGAGCGCGATGCGCACGATAGTGTTTTTTGCAACCACAAATTCACCACCTGCTTCGCGAAGCTCTGCGCGGAGTTTTGTTTGTTGATTCACCGAAAGACCGGAGTAGTTTGCGATCACAACGGATTTTGATTTTGCGAACTTTTCCTTCACGTCTGCGAGTTGGCTAACATTTTTTGTGTTTGGCATAGTGTCCTCTCTTAAAATAAAAAACCTCGCCCGAAGCGAGGATCTCTTGGCCAACGGCCAATGATGTTTTCCTCGGCGTGTCTTATCGCTTGTAAAAGCGCGCGCGCTGTCTTTGGACAAAGGGTAGTGTACCACGGGGAGGGTTGCTTGACAATGGGGTTTCGGTTGTGGGCAGGTGGACAAGGGGTTGTTGTGGTGTTAGAATCTCCGCCATATGATGAACAATTTTGAATCTCCCCAAGTATTTGAACACCACACGAGTGTGGGGGGTACTGCGCATAACGACGCACATTCAAGTGTCTCTTCGGATGAGCATGATTTGAGACTATTGCTTGCAAGTACTCCCATTTTAAAGAATTCAATCAGATTTTTACAAGAAAGACTTATTCATAATTATAAAATTTTATTACAATCAAACAACCAACTACCGCTAGCAGAACAAGGCACTCATACAATAGAAGAGGGGAGACTTGTTCAATTAGAGACCGCTCAACAGAATCCTACTCAATCTTCCCTATAAATCTCGCACACAACGGAAAGTTTGCAAGTCGCTCTGAAAGATGGATGCAAAGGTTTTATATGACGTTATCAACCCGTTTTCATCTTCAAGAAACGAAGCATATGCATTGCACATACTGCTATCTCCGGAAGCATTATATGAATTACACGGCTTCGCATCAGAAAGCCAAAACATATAATATTTCAAGCCGCCCGTCGGCAATACATCTTGAGGAGTAATTTCACCTGATTCCAAATCATATTTTCCTTTTTCAACAATCGCGATTTCTGGTGCGGTAAAAAGTGAAAGATCGGATTCTGTCATGATTCTCCAGAAGTTCTGTTCGGTCTTTTTAATATGGCGTCCGTCGTTGCTTAAGTATGCACATGTTTCTTCAACCGTGGAAAAGGGAATGGTGATGTTCCATTGAAAGCCCTGATTGTTTTTGGCGAGCAGTTTAAAGCTTGGGAAACCGGGACCGGGGGGCGCGAGCGCGAGCGAGTGCCCATAATCAGTGGAGATCATTTCTGCGTAGTTTCGTGCAAAGAAAGGATTTGACCAAAAGGGAGTGTAATATGATGAATTAATCGCCAAAAATGCCCAAAAGCACATTACAAACCCCCAAAGATAATATCGTTTTTTTCGTATTTGTGCGTAGATATTTCTGCTTGTTGAAATCAAGAATGAGATGAGTAAACCAGTCATAAGCGTGACAAGTGCAATTGTCCAAAAGGATGTTTTTTCTGTTGTTATCTGTATGAGAACGACCCATCCAAGTACTGCGACAAGTATCGGAATAATTGGACGCGAGCGAAACAAAAAGAACACACAAATTACGATGATGTTCACGATAAATAAAAATTCGAGCGAGTACTGCTGAAGTGAGCTATTTCGCTCAATAAACCCTCGAATAATCATCGAAAGAAAGAGGCCACTGGTCAATGCGATAAACATGTTCAGCACCGTCTCAATCAAAAACACCACCACGCGAACAATTTTAAGAGAAAAAAACTTTTCGATTTTCGTTTGCATACACATAGCATAGCACCCGAATATCAAAAAATGAATGAAAGACATGAATTGTAGAAGGCGCAACAAGCTACATTACTCAACACTCACGCGGATCGAAGGCCCCATCGAGGAACACACGCTACACTTCAACACTTTTCCTGCGGGGAACGCCTTCAGCAACGCTTGCAAATTTTCCGCGAGCTGTTGTTCCGACATGCTTAATTTTCCAATAATGACATGAGCAAGGGGAGCCTTGCGTTCGGTTTTAATCGTGACCGAGCCCGCTTCGAGTTCCGCTTTGCGCTTCTCAGGATCGGGTGAAATCGTTCCGTTCTTTGGGTTTGGCATCAATCCCTTCGGCCCGAGCACCTTCGCGAGTTTCGCGAGCTTCGGCATCATTGAAGGATGTGCGACCAAAATCGAAAAATCGATCGATCCTTTTTCAATCTCGGCGAGCAGTTCATCTGTTGCAACCGCTACTTTAATAGTTCGACCAGTCGAGTTGGGGTAGGCTACATTTGCAACCAACCCTGTTTCGCGAAGAACGAGATGTGCTTCCATGGACCCAGAAAATCGGCCAATGTGCGTTTTTTTCGCAAGTGCCATCGCGTCAACAGCAGAATAGGTGTGTGTTTTATCAACTTTCGCTCTCGCTTGCACGTATCTCGCGCCACGAACGCGGGCGGGCGCCTTTTTCACTTCCACTGTTTCCTCAACAGCAACAACTTCTTGAACCTCGGCGCCTTTTTTTGCCTTAGGTTCAATTGATTTTGCTTTTTTGAGTTTTCTTGCTTTTTTATCTTCTGCCATGTCGCTCCTTATTTTTTCGAATTTATTCCTCGATGTTTACACCCATGCTTCTTGCGGTACCCATGATCGAGTTCATTGCGGACTCCACACTTGCGGTGTTTAAGTCGGGAAGTTTTCTCTCTGCGATCTCGCGAACTTGCGCTTTTGTGAGTGTGCCGACAACTTCCTTCGAAGGCATTTTTGCGCCTGCTTTAATCTTCAATGTTTGTTTGATCAACTCAGCAACTGGAGGAAGTTTTAACACAAAAGTGAAGCTACGATCCTCAAAGACGGTGATCTCTGCGGGAATAACTTGACCTTTTTTATCTTGCGTCTGCGTGTTGTACTGCTTACAGAACTCCATAATGTTGATTCCAGCTTGTCCAAGAATAGGACCAACTGGAGGCGCGGGATTCGCTGCGCCAGCTTGTAGGTTCAGTTTTAAGATTGCTTTTATTTTTTTTGCCATATATGTTCGCGCAACTGATGTTGCAACGCCTCCTTATTCCAATTAAATCTTTGTGATCTGCAAAAAGTCCAGTTCAACCGGTGTTTCTCGACCAAAGATCGACACAAGTACCGTGACTTTTCCTTTTTCTTCGTCAATTGAATCGACCGTTCCCAAGAAATCGGCGAATGGACCTTCGACAATCTTGACCGCTTCACCGATCGAGAAGTTTGCCTTATACGATGGTGCGCCTTGTGAAATATATTTCTGAATTGTCTTCACTTCATTTTCTGGAAGAGAGGTGGGTTTATTTGCGATTCCAACAAATCCCGTTACACCTTGTGTGGTGCGAACCGCGAGCCACGACTGGTCGGTGAGGATCATACGAATCATCAAATACCCTGGAAAGATTTTTTCGCGAATGGTTTGTTTCTTGCCACGTCGAATCTGAATCTTTTCTTGTGTGGGAATGAGCATTTCAAGGACAAAAGGTTCAAGGTGCATGGACTCTGCGCGTTGACGAATTCCTTCCGCAACTTTGCGTTCATGACCAGAGTAGGTGTGAAGCACATACCATTTCGCTTTTGGATCGGTCGATTCCGTGATTATGATGTGATTAGGCGTGTTTGCAACAACTGTCTGTTCTTCTGGAACTTCAGGTATTGCTGTTTGTGTATTTAGTTCATCTGCCATATTACCTCTTTATAATATAGTCGAATATCGAGGTGAAGAGCGAATCAAGTCCGCCAATATATACCCCAACAATCGCGCTCAAAACGAGTACAAAGAGCGTCATTTCAATCGTTTGCGCTCGCGTTGGCCAAGTAACTCGTAAAAGCTCATCGCGAACATGCTGAATAAATGTGATTGGATTCATGACAACAGATTGTATCAAACAAGAGGACTGAATTGTAGCAGGAGAATATTGGTTTGTGAAGGGGAGCGTATTGTGAAAGTTTGGAGGGCAATGTTATACTTCAGAGAATAGAATATTATAAGACGAGGAGTCGATATGACAGAAAACGAATCTCAACAACATTATGGTGAGGGGGAGTTTGAGCAAACTGAACAAATCAAGCAAATCGTTGGCAATTTATCGGGTTGGGATGAAACGTATTTACGTACTCTTTCAGAGATTATTGATGGATTGTTAGATGATTTATTGATTGGTAAAAGAACTGTGATTAATGATTGTATTAAGTTATTGCAAGCAAAAACGAAATTTACTTCTACAAAAAGTGGAGCAGATCAAGGAATACAAAAATTAAAGCAGTTGTTGGAAAGAAGTAAATAATCGTTATTATTATATGATTGTCGATTCCGTATTCGAACCCAATTTTTTGTTCTATAATGAGAACGAATATTCGATAAGAATAGGTTAAAGGAGCATATGTCAAAACGCATCCGAAAAGCAGTCATTCCCGCAGCTGGTTTTGGTACTCGATTTCTCCCTCAAACCAAGGCGATCCCCAAGGAAATGCTCGCGATCGTCGACAAACCGATCATTCAATATATTGTCGAGGAGTTGGTAGACGCGGGGATTGAAGAGATTATTTTAGTTACGGGATATCACAAACGAACCATCGAGGATCATTTTGATCGTCCATCATCTGATCTTGTTGAAAACTTGAAAATGGGTGGAGAGAAAAAGCGCCCCCTGTTGGAAGCGGTCGAGGCAATTAGCGAGATGGCGAACTTTGTGTATGTACGCCAAAAGGGCCCATACGGCAACGGAACGCCACTGTTAAACGTGCGCCATTTGATCGGGGATGAGCCATTCATCTATACATGGAGCGACGATTTTATTTATGCGAAACCTTCTCGATTTAAACAGTTGATCGAGGTCTACAACGAGTTCGGAAGTTCGGTGTTGGCAAGCATTAAGGCGACAAAAGATGAAGACTACGATCGCTACGGATTTGCAGGAGGCCAAATGATTCGAGACGGTCTGATCGATATCGAAAAAATTATTGAAAAGCCGGGAAAAGCCAGCTCACCATCCGATCTCGCAAATGTGAGCGGATTCTTATTCACCCCAGACATTTTTGAGTATCTCGACACCGCGCTTGGCCAACTTCAACCGGGGAATGAGCTGTACTACAACGACGCGCTTAAACTCATGCTCGAAGACGGAAAAAAAGTGTTGGCATACGAAATCCAAGGCGGGAAGTACTACGATACCGGAAATAAACTCGAATACATGAAGACGGTTGTTGAGTTCGCGCTTCGCCACCAAGAGCTTGGAGAAGACTTCCGCGCTTGGTTGACGGAGTACGTGCGGGGGATATAGTTTTCCTTGACACCTTCGGGATTTTGTTGCATATTGAATGTGCCCTGCGACAACAAGGCGGTAAGGGGAGGTAGTTTTCCTCTACATATTTTACTCTAGGATCGAGTTGTCGATATGTTCCGTGGAATATAACGCACTCTTTCCAATCCTGGTTCGCCCGGGGGAGTTTCTCCTTAAACCACCTTTTGGAGCAGGGCGTTTTTATCCGTTTGACAGAACGCACTATAATCTTCCTTCATCGCGAATAACAATATGGAAGGTTTTGTATGATTTTGGCAGAACTTCAACATGGCGCTTTGCAACAAATTTCTCAACCTTGCGAATTGCATTCATCAGAGGGTGAATGTCTTCAACTTGTGCCTAAGACGTGGATTTATGTAGCTTCCGTCAATAAAAAATTAGGTTTTGCGTTATTAATTATTAATCAGAAGGCACAATATTTTCCACTCATACAAGAAATTTACGTTCAATAACGAGTGCTGTTGAGCCTGGAGCGGGAATCGGACCCGCGCTCTAACCCTTACCAAGGGTTTGTTTTGCCACTAAACTATCCAGGCGATGAGCGAGAATGAATATTGTATCAGATGTAGAATTGTACTTTAAGTGATACTTTCATCTTTCGTAAGCAGTGGAAATAATGCTGACCTAAATTCTTGAACGGATTGGAATCGATCTTCAGGCTTATATGATGTGGCTTTTTTTAGTATTTTTACAATCTTTTCCCCATTCTTGTGATGTAACTGAAGTATCTCCAAGGCATTTTCGTAAAAAGGATCATGAAGCTTTTTCTTGTAGACGGTTTCACAATCGTAAGTTAGGTTGCATCCATTGATCATGTCGGGATAATGTTGAGCGAGGAGAAATGCGACAGTCGTAATTGATAAAGAATATACGTCAAAAGACGGAACTCGAGCAATATCGGTCATTGCTTCTGGGGGGGCAAACACAGCTGTCCCGATTTGGTGATAGTGCGGGGGAGCGTTACGTTGAGTTGCGATTTCGAAATCTCCAAGAAGCACTTTCTTAATCCTTCCTTTCGCATTTTGAATGAAAAAAACATTGTCAGGTTTCATATCGCAATGAATAATATCGGTTTCATGTAGAAGCTCCAGTCCGGAAAAAATTCCTTTGAGGACGATCTTTACTTCTTTGTAGGTGAGTCCGCAATTTCCACGATTGCGTGTAAATATTTCTAGTGTTTTTGCTTCAGCAACATATTGATAATGAGGACAAATTTTAAGATCTCCATTTTCGGGACCTCCATCTTTTTGGGCATAACCATAGAAGGGTATCAGATAATGTTTGATATCTTTGTGTGTTGCTAATAGGAGAAAATGAGCCATTAATTGAAGATTGCGCGCTCGTATGTGATCTTCAGTTGTACAGTTGTCGAGTGAGTCTATTACTTTACCTCTTTTGTCTGGAATAATCTGAATATTGGGAGCTTCTTTCATTTGGCGCGCATTGTATCAGATACAATAATTGAAGAGAAATAGTTTTCTGACCTTCGTAAGTTCTAAAACGAATCCG
>DNEP01000014.1 GCA_003487265.1 Minisyncoccota bacterium | reverse complement strand
CCGATACCGACGTTACCGGCAAAATAGTTGATGTCATCTGTTCCTGACTGATATAGCCCGTATTGTGTTGTGCCTCCTGTGTCGGCAAGGTAAATTCCAAATGAGTTTCCCGTAATGGTACCGGAACCATTTTCATATGAGCGCACGTACAATCCATATGAAGTGCCGATATTTCCTCCATAGGTATATGACAATGCTTGTGCCCCGTAGGAAGTCGTGAGTGTGCCTGCAGTAACTGAAGATCTAGATCTAGATCCTGTTGAGATATCAATGGTGCTTGTGGCGGAAGTGTTTTGTGAGTAGGCATCCACACCAAAACTGTTGACAATGGATCCTGCAGAAACGGTTGAAAATGCATTGATACCAGCTGATACAGTTGCGGTTTTCCCCGTATCAGAAAGCGCAGAAGATGAGTTGCTCGAATAAAACTCACCTCCATACAAATTGTCGGCGATTCCCGAAGTATTTGAGATGTAACTTCGGGTACCCCGTAGTGTGAAAGAAAAACTTCCTTTTTGTGCGGTGTTTGTAAGTGCGGTGTACGATCCATTAACACCACTCGCAGCGGTGTTAACGCCGGAATATGTTACGGTAGTGTTTTGACCAATTGCATCAATGCTAGAGGTCGTGAGTACGGTTCTTGTTCCGTATGTGCCAGTCGAGTTCACGTCAAGTTGATATGTTGGATTGGTCACTCCAATCCCAACACTTCCCGCGTTATTAATGATCATCCGTTGAGTAGGGGTAAACGAAGCATCGGCTGTGGTATCTACGCTATCAGCATAAAACTTGATTCCATTGTAAGCTTGCGTACCATAATTAAATTCAATACCTCGAGAGCCGAATTCACTGGCATGTGTCGTGACCCATTTATATGTTGATGTAATTCCCGAACCACCTTCAACGTACGCATTTTGAAAAAAGGCGGAGTCACCCGAATTATTCGTATAATTTTGAATGTTTAATGCATAACTGCTACCAACTCGAATCGCTCTTCTTGTCGTATTTGTGGATCCTGTTCCAACCTGAAGTAATTCAGACGGTGTTGTTGTTCCAATACCGACGTTCCCTGTTTGACTCAGTAGCATTTTTATTCCGGTATATCCTGCATCGTAATTATAAAAACTCAATGTGCCAGCACCGCCACCACTATAATCTGAGATTAACCCCCAAGTAGTTGTTCCGGCTTTTTGGAAGCGAAGAAGACCACCGTTTGCACCATTGATATGCACAGTTCCATAGTTTGCGTTATACACTTCAAAATCCGCAGTGGGCGTGGTCGTTCCAATCCCGACATTGCCTCCGGATCGTAGGATCAATGTATCTGTTGCTCCATATAGGCCGAGATATCCATAATCTGCTCCCGAAGTGGAAGACACGTAATGACCTACAACAAGTGAATTACCCGAACTATTTCTTGTGGCTCCAATTTGTATTTGGTTTTTATCTCCATCTGTGCCACCACCCGTGAATGATGCAAGATTTGAGAGAGCCGTCCCAGAATCCGCAACAACATGCAATGCATCGGAGGGGGAAGTCGTCCCCACCCCCACATTCCCTCCAAAGTACCCATTCCCTGTATTTGCCTGTGCATAGAACTTAGCAGAGGAGGTCGCCGTTCCCCCAATCATCAAATCATGCCAGAGTGCATTGACCGGAGAGATCTGTTGGGCATTCAACTGCCAGTAATTACTTGATCCTCCCGTTGCACAGGTAACCACATTATTTGATCCATCCAAACACAAACTTGTTCCTGTTCCTGATCCTAGTCCTGAAAGCGTCACCGTACTATCTGCATTCAAGATATTCCCATACACATCCCATCGCAGAGATGTTGTTCCTAAATCTTGATCGGTTGTCTCAGGGGCAATCACCCCGTTTACTTGGAGGGCATAATCAGGGGAGGTGGTACCGATACCGACGTTACCGATATTATCAATTCTCATGCGTTCTGTGGGAATAGAACCATTATTTCGACTATAAAATGAAAAATAACCTGAATAATCTCCGTCAATACTGTTGGTTTTGAACGCGCCAAATCCACCAAAAGGTGTCACATTTGTCCCCGTGTAGGCTCCTCCGACTTGAATAAAGCCTCCCTTATCGGCAGCTTGACTATCTGTGTTAAATATTTGTAATCCAGCATTTTGTTGGGATGGATTTGTTCCTGTTCTCTTGAAACTGGCAATACCGGTGGTGTTTAGTGCAAGATAGTTGTTCGTTGGACTGGAGACGGTAAGTGCATCAACACTAGCAGATCCTCGAAATATTGCTGCTCCATTTACGTCAAGTAATGCACCAGGCCCCGTTGTCCCCACACCCACATTCCCTCCAGCAAGCACCGTAATCTTTTCACTGAGTCCTGCATCTCCCCCTGCCGAAGTACGAATTCCAAAGTTCTCTCCATTCAATACATTAATCTTTGGATCAGTTGTTCCTCGGAACGAGAGTGTCCCCGCTGTTGATGCATTTCCTGCGACATCAAGAAGGGCAAGGGGAGTGGTGGTACCGATACCGACGTTGCCGGTGCTTGTGATTCTCATTTTTTCTTGTCCAACTACGTTCCAACCTCCAGAACCAGCCTGTCTAGTGTAAAACACAAGTGAACCAGCATAGTTACTATCAGTTGCATTTTCCTTTATACCTTGTAAGGAAGCAAAAGATGTTACACCACCACTTGAATTATATTTACCACCCAGATTAAAAATACCTCCTACCCCTTGTGCAGCCGTTGTATCATCAACCAGTGAAAGTTGAACTCCTATAGTTGATAAATCGGATGTTGATCTGACATCCAATTTTGAAACTGGACTCGTCACCCCAATCCCCACATTCCCCGCAAAGTACCCATTCCCCGTATTGGCCTGAGCATAGAACTTGGCAGAGGAGGTTGCGGTTCCTCCAACCATGAGGTCATGCCACAGAGCATTCTTAGGTGCAATCTGTTCTGCATTCAGTTGCCAGTAGTTATTTGCACTCGTTAACACACTTGGATCTGCCCATGTTCCACGTCCACTTGCATCGGAAGCCCATACATAGTTATTGGTTCCTGCACTATCAATGAAGTACTGTCCATAATCTGCTCCTGCCATGCGTACGGTTCCTGTACTCAAATTCAAATCTCCACTCCCAACCTCAAGCATATATCCGGGAGTGGTGGTGCCGATACCGACGTTGCCTGAGTTATTGATATACAAATTTGGAGTTGTATTGGATTGTAGATAGACATAATCTTCACCAAAAGAAAATCTTTCATTTCCAGCAGTGATGATATTTGTTGTAGTGGCACCTTGCCAGAAAGTAAAGTTACTTTTATTGCTTGCGTCTGCTCCAACTGTTAATGCGCCAACTGGTTTAGTCCCAGTGTTGACAGTATCCTCAATGAATAAGTAGGGAGTGCTTGAACGAAGATGTAATAATCCAGCAGGTGTTGTTGAACCAATACCAACGTTGCCCAGATGGGAGAGAGATATTCCACTCGAGCCACCAGCGGAAGTTATGAGCCCTTTCAGTTCAAGGTTGTTAGTAACTAGGCTAGAATTAACGGTTAAAGCATCAGTAATTTCCCGAAATTGGAAGTTAGATATAGTAAAGTCGGAGGCAACTCCAGTTTCGGTGCGAAAACCGGGGGCATAACTTGCAGAAGTGGGAACTTTAAAGGTATAACTGTTGTCCCCAGAGGGAGTGACTGCAATCCATACGGGATCGATGCCAGATCCTCCCCCCGTACCGCTGGTTGAGACAAAGAATATTGGTCTACTGCCAGAGTTTTGGGTGAGAGTGAAGGTTACTTTGTAGACTTTTTGAGGGGTAAGACTGGTAGTGTTGGCATTAGCGATACCGTAACCAGTGGAGTTAACTGCTTGGGTGATATTGGCACCGGAGGAGGTGAAGGTTTCATAGGCGAAGGAACCATTGTTGGTCCAAGAAGTAGTGAGATTGGTGGTTAGAGCGGTGGAGGAAGAGAAATAACCACCACCAACCACTTCGAGTTTTGAACCTGGATTTGTAATCCCCATCCCCACATTCCCCGCAAAATAATTTTCTCCTCCTGCAGAATACAAACCATAATTTGTTGTTCCCCCAGAAGCAGAGAAGTACCCTGCAATATTTGTTGAGGTTGTTCCTGTATGGGTGTTTGTTGCGTATAGTCCATATGTTGTTTGTGTTGCGGTTCCATTTGCACCACTTGTGGTGATGTTTAACGCTTTTTGTGTATTTGACGCTGCATTTGTTCCACTCACCGAAAGTGAAGCAAGCGATCCAGAAGAGAGAGAGGTACTTCCAATAGTGAGTCCTGTTCCTGTTGAAAGGGTGTCCCAGTTCCATGTTGTTGCGTAGTTTGCCATAGTGAGGGTTTGTGCACCATCTGGACTTGTAATGGCATTCCACTTTGTTGCCACAGATCCAGGAGCAGTCCAACTCATCTCTCCTGCGGTATTTCCTGTAAGAACATATCCTGTTCCTCCTGCCATCGCGGTTGGGAGGGTATACGTCGCATTTGCAGTCTGTGTGCCTGTGGTGAATGTGGTGTAGTAATCGTTTGCTCCTGTACCAATCATCTTCAGTGTCCCTGCGGTATTGGTTGCCGCATCAAATCCTAGGGTTAATCCTGTTGCTCCTGCTACGTGGAGTGCAGTGGAAGGAGAGGTCGTCCCAATTCCCACGTTCCCCGCGCTATTAATCACGCCCAATGTCGACCCCGCGCCACTTTTCCAATCCATCAAGTTCGCTGTCCCCGAGGGCCCACCCTGCACCGTAAGTGGAGTGCCGCCCGCATAGGTCGCCGAAAATGTTGCGCCAGGAGCCTGAATGTAGCTCGCAGCCGTAACACCCCCAAGCGCGTTCACCGCGAATCGCTCAACAGGTGAAGATCCACCAGAAAATGATAAAAAATTGTACCCAGTATTCGCATTTCCCACGCTCGCGTCAATCAAGTTACCGGTGGTAAGCGCGCTGTTCGAAATAGAAATAAAATCTTCTGTTGTGGTGCTTCCCAAAAAGTTCACTTGACCTGTGGTCGCAGAAGAATCAGGTTGAATCGTGATATCGCCCCCACCAGTTCCCGCCGTGGTGAGAAGCGCGAGCGTCGTTCCCTCGATCGTAAAGGTACTGTCAGACGTTGCTTTCAAGTTTGGTGCCGAGGATCCCAAGATTACATCCCCAGAGTTGTTCATCACAAGCACCGTGTTTTCTACCGCACTTGCGGAAGCGGGGTAGCCTTGCAACGTTTCGGAGTTGAGCGCATACCCAACTGTTGCGATCTGTTGGCGAGGTGCCAAGGTCTCGCCCGAAACCACAACCTCCAAGTACACGTTTTGATTTTCCGTAAACACGCTCGAGGCAATCGCGCCTCCACAGTCACTTCCCAACAACACAGAAAAAATACCATCTTGATCAGGGTCAACAGAACACGTCGAGGAATCCCACAGCGCCGTTCCTCCAGAGTCCACACTAAACAAACGAAACGAGGTGTTCGTCGGGATCACGATTGGTGTTTGCGCACTGTCAGTTAATCGCCCTTGAAAGCTCAACACGCGATTCGGCGTGGTGAGTGAGGAAGGGTACGCGAGTTTCTTTTCAGCATCCACAAAAAATTGTTGATATCCAAAAAGCGAAAGCAGAATCACAAAAATAATCAACACGCCCAAATGGAGATAGGAACTCACCGGCCATTCTGAATACAGCTGGTATAACGATCGAGGTTTTTTCGAGGCGCTAGGTTCTAAAACAGCATGTTCGTTGCGCGATTTTCGTGCGCGTTCAAAAAAAGCGAGTGGAGTAAATCTCCGCACCTGCACAATCGCATGATCGACCAGTTTGCGGAAAAAAGAATCATACGGAGATGCCAGAAGATATCCCGAATTTTTTGCCCAGATATAGAATTTTTTGAGACTCGCGCTCTTTCTGCGCATCGTAGCAGGCTCAAAACCCGCTTTTTCCAGATGTGAGAAGAAAGAAACGAGCTGGGGTTTTGTTTGGTTTGATGCGAGGATCTGTTCTTGTGCGAATTCCATGAATTGGTGCACATCAGCCGTGTAATTTTGGATCGTTTCGTGCGAGCACCCTTCATCGGCAAGTGCCGAAGCGAACTGATGGAGCGCGGACTCGTTCGGTGATGGTTCGCGTTCTTGCTCGTTTTTTTTCGGTGTGGTTACGATTCGCGTCAACAATGTTTGATCAATATGGCGGTCGTGCGTCTGTTCCAGATACAGAGAAAATTGTTTCAATGATGCAAACTTGCGATTTAGGGTTGAAAGTGGGGTCGCGCTCGCCAAAAGCATCGATCGATACGCGCGGATTGCGGACTCCACAGAATCTAATTGGATTGATTTATCGCTCTGATTTTCATTTTGCCAATAGGTCAAAAACCGTCGCAAATCGGACAGATAGTTTTTTATTGAAATTTTTGAAAGTTGCTGAGCTTGCAGAAACGTCGAAAATCGTGTTAACAAAATCGCGTGCGCAATACGATCCTCGCGCGCGCGCGCGGGTGAAGCAGACAGTGTAGTGGCAGGACTGTTCATGTTTCTCGAGTGTTACACGCTGTTATACGTTTTTTCCGGCTTGGTTGTGTTCATAACTTTTCATTCATTCTGCATAACGTGTATGTACAGCACTTTAGGTAAACCAGATAGGTGAGTCAAGCATGTAATCAAGTACGCGGAGAAAGAAATACTCCGCAGGTTTCCATATTTTCACAAGGTCATTTCATAGCAAATAAAAAAGATCACATGATGATCAGAATAGATCACATTGCGGAGATGATTCGGGTTTGCACACACTACTTCCGCACATTGTGATTTGTTTAAAAACAACGCAGTGTGTGGTATTGATTTTCAACAATGATCTGTATAGACTGGCATATACACATCACCATAGCAAAAAAGAGAAATACCCGAACACAAGCCACATAAATAGATAAAAGCAGAAGAGAAACCGAAAGAAATCTGCGTGAAAGAGGAAAAATATGAGTAAAACTGATAACCTTCCACATATTTCTGTTGCTGAACAAGTGTTGTTCTATTTGCTTGCATTTTCTTGTTCAGAACAGAAAGAAGCGCGATATATCCGCAACCTACATACATTCGCTGAATGTTCATATCAGCAGATGTATTTTTGGCTCTCTCAAGTACCATCGCAATCGGTGCGTGGAGCCATCGCCGATCTTCGTAAAAAAGGCGCGATCTCCATCTTTCATAAACAAGGCCTCGCACAGATCCGTGCGACAGTTGCTGGGAAAGAGTCGTTTCTTGCCCGTTTTCCGACCTTCCAGCGCTTCGGTGAGGATTGGGATGAACAATGGAGAATTGTCATTCTTTATCAGGTTCGCGAACGCGGTTCTCACGCGAGTTCGGTGTACCGTAAACTCCGAGATCTTCTTGATCAACACGGATTTGCGCAACTCGAACGGGGAGTGTACGTTTCACCTTGGCCAATTCCACATCACATGAACGAGGTGTTGCGATCAACGCATTTAAACGGACATGTGCTCGCATTCGCAACGCGCGAGCTCCAACACGGGGATGCACGCGAACTTGCTTCCAGATTGTGGAATCTGGAGAAAACATCCAAAGACTACGCGAAACTTAGCAAACAAGTTGGAAAACTGCTAGCGGAGTTTCAACTCAAAAAAGGATTGACCGATCGCGAAAAGGAGATATATTCCACAATTCTTTTTCAATCTTTCCAGATGCTCAGCCTGGATATTATGATCCCAAATCAGCTTTCAGATGTGATAGAAGAGCGTGAAGATGTGTGGAAAACGCTTCTTTCCTGCATGCAGACGCTCATCTGAGTGAAACAATTTCCGCACGCTTCATTTGTATTTCAACAAAAAATCTCGCTGTGAAAACAACTTTCGCAATTTTGTACAAACTCCGCAAACCCAGATACAGAAACTGCGGAGAACGAAAAGAGAGCGAAACAACCAGTTGCGGAAAAGATGCGGAAAAATATTCGAGAACCTTGCGGGAATTTTTGCGTAAGATAATAATAGAACTCACGATTGCGGAGAACGAGATTCTTCGGCAAGAATCCTCTGAAACATCTTCGCGTACGGAAAAACAGTCCGCACAATGGCCTTTTTTCGTTGAGATCGACAGTACGCATACCAACCATATATCGACGTGATAACAATATTCGCAATCGATGGCTCAAAAAAGGTGATGATACAGAATAACAACACAAACGGCCATCGCATGCGTTTTCCACCAATGTGAAGAGGAACGACACGCGCATGGGTATCATTCTGCATCACTACTGGAACAATGGGGTAGAACTTCACATGCGCATTTTCATCACGCACAATCCCAAATGGTGGGAGCAAATTCTTTTTCTCAACGCTTTCAAGTTCTATCACGCGCGCATCCAAAAACTCGGGGAGTGTGTGCACCCTTTGTGCCACAGTTTCAGGTGAGAACAACGCGAATTTGTGTTGTACGGTAACTTGGACCACTTCTTTCTTGTGAATCTCGGTGTGAATCTGCTCAAACCACCCATCCTCATCCGAAAACCGCATCTCATCCACGTATCTTGACATCCCACGCAGTTGCACCGAAGGAATTGTTCCAACCTCTTGCGACGACTCGCGCCATCCCAATATCATTCCGCCGCGCTGTTGAGCAAAAAACGGAATGAGATACCAAGGCGCGATTCCCGTTGCCCGAAAAACGCTCGCGAATTCGCGCAATCGCAAAGCTCGCACTGGTTGCCCCGCATGACGTAATACAGAGAAAAACTTTTCAAGATATCGAATGATCAATAGGATCAACACCAGAACCGAAAAACTACGCACAGACACGGCGAGGCTCACTTCAAAAGGAACAACAAGTTCTTGCGGAAGTGATTGTTTAAACTCCTCGATTTTTTCTTCAATTGTGCGAATCATTGTTTCGCGCCGCTCAAATATTGAAGGTACCGTTGCGGGGATCGTGATTTTTGGAAGTGGTGAGGGGAGGACAATTTGAAGAGATGAAATCGTAAACGGCACGTTGTCGAGTACCGAGGTGTTTCCCGCATAATCCGTGGATCGAATTTGAATGCGGTGAATCACATTTCGCTCGAGAACAGGAAAACTCACCGAAAAAGCGCCTGCGCTTGTTGCGGATGTTGTGCGTTGCACCGTTGACCCGTCCGCTAAGAAAAGTGTAACCACAATCGACGCGTTCGACTCGGTTGTTCCAGAGATTGTGGGATTGTTTTCGGTGATCGAAATGGCGGAGGTTGGGATGGTGTCGCTATCTTGCGAACTAATCGAGACCGTTGTCGATCCAATGTGCGTGATCACGATGGGTGGTGCGGTGGTATCAATGATAAAACTCCAGGTTGCGGAGTCTGTTGCGTTGAGTCGTGCATCTTGTGCTTGAATTTTCCATGTATGCGATCCGTCCGGCATTCCCGTAAACGGGACGAGGGAATAGGTTCCATCTGCATAACTCAAAACATACGATGAATTCGTCGTTGAACTCAACGGAATATTTGAAAAAAACGCCACACCATCAAGAAAAAGATGGTACGCAGTCACACCAATGTTATCGGTTGATTCTTGCCAAATAAAGGTCAGCCGATTGATGTTATGAACCGACGCGTTTGTTGGAGCAATTAAAATGGGAATCGATGGAGGAACAATGTCGGGAACGGTTGCTGTCACGGTGGTCGAACGCGGCTTGGGATTTGTCCCCAACGACTCCCCAGGGAGAACGCCACCTTCTTGCGCGCGAGCAAAGCCTGCAACAATTATCGTACAGAACAGAAAGGTAATGAACCTCCGTAGTCGGGAAGGCCTGCGAAGTGGCATGCGCTATTTCTCCGAATGTTTGAGTTCATTTTCAAGCTGATGAAGTCGTTCTTCTAAGATCTCAATTTCCTGTTGTTGAATCGAGTTCTTGTGTGTGAGATGTCGACGAATCGCGACGACAATAGCGACACCCGACACAAACACCACGAGCAGCGCAAGTAAGAGACGATATGGAATGATCCAAAACACCGTGGATGCCGACACAACTTTTCCATGAGAACCATACCCCGCGGTGATTGTTGTGGTATACGGACCGAATCCCCACGTTTTATCAAATGAAGAAGAAAACGCTCGAGCAGAGTAGGGGAAGATGTTCGCGGTCTCAACGGTTCCTTCTTGCGAAACTTTTCCAAACAGATTCTTCACAGTCATGCTAATTTTTGGTTGAATATGCGTATCGGAAAGATTCTCAATCTCGAATGAAACGGGGACGGGACCAAACTCCGAAAGTTGAGGAGCGGAAAGACGCTGGACAACCGCGTTTTCGTTGATGATTCCGTCAACCTCAACATACACCAACGTTCCCACGCGATTGTGTGTTGTTGAAGCAGAACCTTGAGCGATAGAAGAATCCGCCGATTCGTCTTCTGTAATCAACTCAACTTCGGTGAGAGGGCGGTGCAAAATCATGGCGTAATGACCACCCGCGATCGCGTCCGAAGGCACCTGCATGATCACAGAAAACATCTGCGATTCCATTGGTTCGATTAACGCTTCGTTTGGAGAAACCGTTAACCACGACGCAAGACTCCATCGAAGGGTGGAGGCGTCGCGCTCACTGACTGGGGTGGGGGTTTTCCCATCGTCTGCGACAATAAAATCCTGTGCAAAACTCGACACCGTGATGGGTGTTTGCGACATGTTTTTCAATCGCACCGAAAACTGTTGTGTTTCACCCTTTTTTACCTTCATCGTTTCGGTTCGAGGGGGAATCGCGCTCATCACAAGCTGTTGATTCATATCTCGAAGTTCTTGCGCATGAACAAATGTGCGCGAAAGGGGAATTGCAAGGGTGAGCACTCCTGCGACAACGCAGGAAACGAATACTGTTTTGGAAAGGGTGGGCAGATTGTTTTTCATGGTGTGTTCCTAGAATGTTGCTGTTGCGGTATACGAAACGATATTTTCATAGTCTCCTGCTGCTTGTGTTGCACCGATCGCAACTTTATAGCAGACATTGTATGATTCGCTACTTCCAACCGCATCATCCGAAAAGATTGATTGTGCGGGTTCAAGGTTGGCAAGATCGGCAAACTGTTTGTAGTTTGGTGCGGAGAATGCAACGGCTCCATTTCCCGCGTTCTTCTCCAAGGTGTATCCAAACCCGTAGTCCGTTGCTGTTGCCCACGCGCCTTCGCTTCCATAGGTTATTCCTCCAACAGAGACATCAGCGATACAGTTTGTGGGGAATGAACCATCGGGACAGGCGATTGCATCCATTCCAAGGTTGTCGTTTTGTTGTGCGGTCACGACCCATCCGTTGTACGCGTTGGTAGAAACGGTGAAGGTTTGCGCGGCCGTTCTAAAGGTATCGATAGTGAGTTCTCCGAAGGGAACCGAGGTGGCGGTGGTTGTCACATCTAGGTTGAGCGAACACTCCGTTGCGCTATCCGCGACACCGGCAATGGTAAAGGTGATTTGCGGAGGAACGGTTGCGGTGACGCGAACGCCTTCAATCACGCCGATTTGTGTGGCGGTTTGATCAACAACGGGATAGGTGCTTGTTCCCAAATTTTGGACAATCATTTTGTATGGATCGGAAGTTCCAACCGTGTGTCCACTCCTTGGAGCGGGGTTGATCAATCGGGTAATAACCATGGGGTTTGCGTTGAAATCTTCCGAAGGATTCCCTGGTCCCGAATATCGGCATTCAAAGGAATGATATTTCAAACTACCAACGGTGACTGCTTGTGCAGATGCGGTTCCCGCAACGAAGTCGTAATATGATGAGACGTCTGTAGGACAGGTAACGGTTGGGGTGGTTGTGCTGAAATCAAATCCATCACCATCGGGAATTCCGTCAGCACTTGTCCCCGTGTTATCTGTTGCTTGGATAAGAACGCGAAACGAACCATTAGGAACGGCGCTTGCAGGCTTAAACTTGATTGTGTGAATCGAAGATTGTGTTGCAACGACTGCCTTTCCGCTTGCGATATCTCCTGCCGCTAATCCTGTTGTGATCGAAAATTTCGATGTATCGGCATTTGGTGCAACGCCATCTAATATATAGACTGTGCCACCAATAAGAACGTCTTTGGTTAATGAAGAAGGGGATGCAAGCTGTGTTGAATCGCCAGAAGGAACAGAGGACGTTTGAATGGTGACGAGTGAAGAACCGAGCACATTTGCAGCGGTTAATCCGTAAAAGGAGAGGCGGGGGTTGCTTAAGGTGTCGGAGACGAGTGTGAGGTTGGAAGACTTAATCGAAGAAGTCGCGAATGGAAGACCTGCAAAGAGTCCGACAAATAGTGTGGTGAGAATGAGCGATGCTTTTTTTTGTTTCATATTTGAATACCCAAAAGATGCCGCGTTTTCACGGCTACAGTTCTATAGTACGCATGTTTGTTTTCTCGTGTCAATGATTTATTTCTGTGTTCTTTTGCGTGTATTTCTTCAAGTAGACGCGTAATATCCACAATCCGCTTCCTGCAAAAAAAAGGAATAATAGCGAAAACGGAACCGCGAACACCGTGATTGTTTTTCGTGTTGACGCTTTCCCCGCATCATGTGTAAGCTCAACCTCAATGCGCTGAGGCCCAATAAAAAACGCACGTTGTACTGAAAAAAGCGTTGGAAGAGTGGACTGCGATAGCGAAGATTCTGTTATTGACCCGCGGAGTTCCCGGCGCGATTGTGCTAACACATACTCAGGAAGAATCGTGATGGTTTCTTCTTGATTTGTCCACATCGATTTAATGCGCACGGTTCCTTGAACGGTTCCTCGAGTTTTTCCCTGATTGAATGCGAACACGCGGAAGGTGAGCGGACGAAGCGAATCAAAAAAACTTGATGCGCGAACTTCATCGACGATCAGTTCAGAAAGATCTTGCCCTGTGTGGGTGATCGAGAGAAGAACGTGTGCGCCAACGAATCCAACCGCAGACGCGCGATTTTTATTTCCAATCTGGTCATAAGTTGTGTGTGATATGGGTTCTCCCTGCAACATAAGGGTGAGATTGTATTCGCGTTCACTCATCGTTGAAGGAATTTCAAACTTCACCACGAGTTGATCGGTTTTTCCAGCAGGAAGGACAAACGGGGTATTCAGCGATTTGTCGAGGTTTTGGAGTCGCGCGTATGGGAATACTGCGGGTGTGTATGATGTGCGAGGTGCGCCGGTGTCCGCATCTACAAGCAGATCACTAAAAAACGCAGTGACAGAAAGATCGTTTGCACCGGTATTTTCGATTGTAAACGCGAGGATGATCGATTTCCCAGGTTTGATCTGCATTTGGGTGACAGGTGGAGTGATGGTGAGTCCGAATGCCGCGCTTGAACCCGACTGCGCGTGCGATTTTTGCATCGTCACGCAGACTGCACTTATGATGATCAAAAAAAGTATTCGTTTCATAATTCTTTTCGCGTATTTTTAATACACCGGTAACGCAATAAAATACAGCATGTTTTCGTACGATCCCGCCTGTTGCGTGCCATCGACCGCCGCCTTCACAAGCAAGGTTGCCTGCTCCGAGTCCGCAACGTCTGCACTACTCATGATCACTTGTGGAGGTTCGTTTCCAGAAAAATCCGCAAACTGTTTGAAGTACTCGGTGGTGGTGAATCCGGAAGCGATGTTGGTCCCACTCAAACTGTATCCAAAACCATACTTCGTTGCGTCGTCCCACAATCCAACCGTTGTTTCGGAACACGATCCAGAATTACATGTGGTATCGGGAATGGTTTGGACGCCGAAGGTGAGAGGGTTGTTTTCGCCCACAAAGACAGTGTATCCACCCGCGCCTTTTGCAGAAACAGTGATGACGGTTGAGGGAGTGCTCGAAAATGTATTCGGCGAAAGTTCTCCAAGATCCAGTGCGGTCGAGGAAAGAGTAAACCCGAAGGTTCCGATCGAATAGATGTACTGGAAACCAGATTTTACGGTAAATCCTGTGGAGTTGAACTCTCCGGGGGCGGTTTGTCCCGAAGTTTGGGTGACGGTATACGAACCATCCTTCGTTTGTGTTCCCGAACTCATATTGATGTTGCCGTATTGAATGACATAACTATTCGAGTTCATTTCCGCACGGGCGGTGAAATGATCGTATGCGATCTTTCCAAAAAAAGTCATGCTCGCACAGCAAAGCCCAAAAAGCGTTGCGTGTTTCAAATGAGTCATATGTGTACGCGGTTTCATGTGTTCTGATCGGTAAGGGTTTGTGTTTCTTCAAGAATCAAAAGAATTTGTTTTTGAATGTTTTCTTTGTTTATTTCGGGATACTCACACAAATTCATCAGGTGTTCGAGTTTTGGTTTCAAAAACGTGCTCAAATACAACATCGTGGAAAGTTCTTGCGTGCGAGCGTGCGATAGTTCTTGCGTATCGCGTTCATGATTGCGATACGACACGTGCGCAAAAAGCAACATGGGGAGCATAAGCGGAAACGAAATGAGCAATGACCATTCTTGCATCGACACAATCGCGGTAGATACGGCGTACAAAAAAACGGGAATGGTTAATCCAAAAAGGAATAGGACGGTGGTGTCCAGTAAAAAAATCGAGATAAACAGCACGAAAAACATCACTGGCAAAAAAAGCGAATGAATGCCCCCTGTATGCCCGATGAGCAAAAAGAGGGAGGAACAAAACAGAAAAAACTCGATTGTAAGTGAAGGAAAAAGATGTGTCGTGTGTTTAGATCGCGCTTTCACAATAACGTAGATCAAAAAAAGAAACGCGACAGCTTGAAGTGCAAACCGATCGAGTGAGGCAACGGTTAGCACAACATACGAAAAAAGAAACGACGCACACAATGATGCAATTTGGGCAGAAGAACGCATAGATTAACAATATCATAGTTCAGGAAACATTGTGTATAATGCGAACTATGAAAAACACCATTCCTTCAAGATACGATCATGCGACGATTTCTGCAAAATGGCAGAAAATTTGGGCAGACGCGCGCGTTTACGAACCCAATCTCGATCACCCAGTCGATCCGTACTACAACCTGATGATGTTTCCATATCCTTCCGCAGAAGGATTGCACGTGGGAAACATGTACGCGTTTAGTGGTGCCGATATCGCAGGCCGATTCCAACGCATGAACGGTCATGATGTTCTGGAGCCGATCGGGTTGGATGGGTTTGGAATCCATTCAGAAAACTACGCCATGAAGATCGGGAAACATCCCGCCGAGCAGGCACTTGTGTCAGAAAAACATTTTTATGAGCAACTGCAACAAATAGGAAACGGATTTGCGTGGAATGAACGTCTCGAAACCTATGATCCCGAGTACTACAAATGGACGCAGTGGTTGTTTATTCAAATGTTCAAAAAGGGATTGGCGTATAAAGCGATTTCAAAGGTGAACTGGTGTCCGTCCTGTAAAACCGTGCTCGCCGATGAGCAGGTTGAGGATGGCGTATGCGAGCGATGTAAAACGGTTGTCGAGCGAAAAGACGCGAAGCAGTGGTTTTTTCGCATTACGAACTACGCAGATACATTGTTGAAAAATATCGAAAAATTAAGATGGCCAGAAGCGATTAAGATTGCACAGCGCCAGTGGATCGGGAAGAAGGAGGGGGTGGAGATTGCATACCCAATCGCAGATACAGATGAAAAAATTACATGTTTTACCACGCGCCCAGAAACGAACTTCGGCGCGACGTTCGTGGTGATCGCGCCCGAACATGAACTCGCAATGAGGATTTCTCGCGGTGAGGTCGAGATCGCGCGAGAACATCAAGATGAAGTGAAAACGTATTGCGATCAAGCACTTAAAAAATCCGAACAGCAACGCCTTGAAGATGCGCGCAAAAAAACGGGCGCATTCACGGGGTTGTACGCGATCAACAAACTCAACAATTCCAAGATGCCGATCTATGTTGCCGATTTTGTGTTGGCGGGCTTTGGAACCGGTGCGGTGGTGGGCGTTCCCGCACACGATCTGCGCGATTTTGAGTTTGCGCAGGTCATGGAATTGCCGATTATCCGCGTCGTTACGGGTAAAAATGGAGATACCACTCCAGTTGTCGATAAAAATCAGGTTCAAGAAGATGATGGCGCAATGATCAACTCTGCATTTTTAGATGGGCTTGAGGTTGCGGTTGCCTCAAAAAAAATCATAGAGTATATGGTCGAAAAAGGATGGGCAACCCGTTCAACCTCGTATCACCTGCGCGACTGGCTCATTTCTCGTCAACGATTTTGGGGTCCTCCCATTCCAATGGTCGAGTGCGTGGGCACGCCGAGTTGTGGGTGGCAACCCGTTCCTGAAGATCAGCTTCCAGTTGAGTTGCCGTATATCGAGGAGTACAAACCTATGGGAGACGGGAAGTCGCCGCTCGAAAAAGCACCTGAATCGTGGTTAATGACCACATGCCCCAGATGTGGGGAAACTGCGAAACGCGAAACAGACGTGTCAGATACTTTTTTGGATTCAAGTTGGTATTTTTTGCGCTACCCATCTCTTGGATCAAAAACAGCCTCAACGCTCGCGTTTGATCCTGAACGAATCAAAACATGGATGCCGGTGTCCGCATATATTGGTGGTGCGGAACATGCGGTGTTGCATCTTTTATACGCGCGATTTGTGACGATTGCCTTACACGAGTGGGGACTGCTTTCGTTTGATGAACCGTTTCCGTTCCTGTTTGGTCATGGATTGATCATCAAAGATGGTGCAAAGATGAGTAAGTCTCGAGGAAACGTGGTGAATCCCGACGAATACATCGTGAAGTTTGGCGCCGATACCTTACGAACATACTTAATGTTTTTGGGTCCGTACGATCAAGGTGGCGATTTTCGCGACGATGGAATTGCGGGAATGGAGCGCTGGATGCAGCGCGTATGGCGTACCGTTGTCGAAAAAACCTCGGCCACCAATCCTACAACCCCCGCATTGCAAAAGAAACTTCATCAAACAATCCAAAAATGCACGCACGATCTCGGCGAGTTTCATTACAACACCGCCATCGCATCGATGATGGAGTGCGTGAATCTGTGGAACGACGCGTCCGAATCGATGTCGCGCGAAGACGCGATGCAGTTTTTGTGTTTGCTCGCGCCATTTGCTCCATATATGACAGAAGAGCTTTTTCAGTGGCTCGGCTGTTGGGATGGTGAAGGGGAGTTCCGTTCGATTCACCGATCAAACTGGCCAATTGCAAATCCGCAGTTTTTAGTTCAAAACGATGTGTCGTTCGTTCTTCAGATGAATGGAAAAACGAAAGCGGTGTTTACCGTTCCTCTCACTACTGCACGATCGCAAGAACGCATCGAAACATTTTTGCAGTCACAAGAAAAAACAAAACAAGTACTGCGCGGTGCAGTACCGAAAAAAACCGTGTTTGTTCCAGAAAAGCTTATCAACTATGTGATTTGAGTATTTGAACGAAAGTAAGCTTTTTGTAAGCATGAGGATGCATGCTCATATGTATGCATCAATTGATCTATCGTTTTCGTATCGTTGCGTCTTTTCTTTTGTTTGTTCTGCGTCGATATACGCGATTAGCACGCATTGTGTGGTTTGGTGTGAGTAGTGTTGTGGTATGCGGAACACTGTTATTTACGATGAAGGTGCTACGCGAACTGTCATCGCAACCACAAGAAGAAATCTGTGTGCTCAAAATTGACCAAGAACAGTTTGAACTCTTGGATCAAGATCTCTCGGGTACTGCGTCAAAAAGTGGCGCACCTGTTTCTTCGGAATCTGGTCAGATTGTTGTGAGTATTTCTGGCGCAGTGAAAAAAACAGGTGTATTTGAACTTCCTACGGGATCACGATTGGCGGATGGGGTGACGAAGGCGGGGGGATTTCATGCAGATGCAGATATGGTTTGGATTGGTCAACACATCAATCTAGCCGAAAAAGTACAAGACGAACAGCACGAGTACTTTCCGTTTATCGGAGAACTTCAAAAAGATCTTGTGGATGTAAACGATAATGCAAACGAGAAAACAAATGAAAACAATGCGGAACTCAATGACTCATCTTTCATTAATACCGCGACAGAACAGGAATTGATGGATATTGATGGAATCGGTGAGGCGAGAGCAATGTGTATTATTTCAAATCGACCATACGTTTCGTTTGCACAACTTCAATCAAACTGCACCGTACCAAAAGCTACCCTTGATCTTTTACTACAAAAGTAGTTTTCACTTACTTCGCATTGCGTGAAAACAGAAAAGCATAGGAAGTCCGAAGAAATGATAAGGTATATACTTGTCTGTACTATACTGATCTATATTATAACTACGCTTCGTATGCGGAATACCATAACACAACTCCAGAGCGGAAATCTGGATGAATATGCCGTAGAACTGCGGATTTTCGATGGAATAGATCAGAAAGGATCAGAAACGATCATTTCGCATGATCTTACAACCTTCATTTTACGGGGTAACTTTCCTCGAGAGGCACTTGAGGAATGCGGAATTCGGGTTGGAATGAAATTGCACAGTAGCAAAACAAATGGCTTTCTGCCAAACCATTCGGAGAATGGAGAAGGAGCGGTATACGGCGACTATTCATATATAAAGAAAGATCCTATTTCGGTAATTTGTACATTATTTAAACGACACCAATTCCTCGAGTTGTTCCGATCCCGCTTGCTCTCACTCTTCCAAAACGAGTATACCTCTCCAACAGCATTATTGGTATCGGGGATGCTTATAGGCAAGTATGCGGAGAAAAATCTCGAGTTGTCGAATCTGTTGCGAAACGTGGGAGTGATCCATATGTTGACCGCTTCGGGGTTCAATGTGTCCTTAGTCGAAGCATGGAGTGGGCGTGTGTTGAAGGTGATTCCTACTCGAGTAATTCGCGAGTTTCTTTTGATGATGTTGCTCGTATTGTATGCGGGATTGGCGGGGTTTGGCATCCCAATTCTTCGCGCGCTCTTTTCAAAAGCGATTGATATATCAATCCAAATATTGGGGAGAAAGAAGGATACACTGTTTGTATACCTGTTCTGTGTTACTTTCTTTCTTTGCATTGATCCATTCTTTCTTTTTAACCTCAGTTTTTTGTTATCTTTTGGTGCAACAGGTGGAATATTGTTTGTTGCACCAATCTTTTCTTACTTCTTCAAGCATTTTCGACTCAGACCAAACTGGGTTTTTGATGATCTGGCAATCTCGATTGGAGCGATGTATGGAACGCTTCCTATCATTCTTGTTGCCTTTGGATCGAGTCCTGCGGTCTCCATTCTTGCGAATGTGTCGGTAGGGTGGTTGGTTTCTCCAATTATGTATCTGTCGGCTATATCAATCCCTTTTCTAGATCGAGTTCCGATTATCTTATCAATCTTCACTCCCATAATTGAACTCTTTTGTTTCTTGTTTCTCTCCGTATGCTCGTTCTGGAACTCCGCAGTTTTCCGCACATACTCGATACAATCTCCGCGTTGGAGTTTCGTTCTTCTTTCGGCACTCTTGATATTATTGGCTCGATTTCGGAGAAAAAATATGTCATTTTCCGCACAGAAAAGAAAGAAAATAGGACTCGTTTCTTGAGGTCGTCCAGATTGGCGGATAGAGAAGGTCTTTGCTAACGTTCAAAACACAGATAAAGGAGCGATGTATCATGAAAATACATACATATGTGATGATCACGCTACCTCTGGTGGCTTTTTTCGCATTGCACTCGTTTTTTCGCCCTCCGAGAGTCGTTTTTTGTGACGTCGGACAAGGTGATGCGATTCTTATCATCCAAGGTACCACACAACTCCTCATTGATACAGGTCCCGATCGTTCGATTGAAACATGTTTGTATCAACAAATGCCTTTTTTTGATCGCACTATCGAAATTGTCATCATTTCGCATCCCGATCTCGATCACAAAGGCGGTCTTGAACATCTCGCACGTTATTTTCAGATTGACACGCTCTTTTTTAATGGTGAACCAGATCAAGAATGGAGCATGCAAACCTTACTCCAGATACAATCATTAGCTACATTAGCAGATGGGGATCGAATCAATATTGCCGATTGGGAAATAGATTGTCTTTGGCCACCAGATGAAAACACACAACCCAGAATCTGGGATTTTCGCGAAAAAAAGCAGATACCAGATATAAAAACAAGAAGAACTCCAACGCTTTTGTCGGACACCAATGCTAACTCAATTGTTATACGGCTGAAAATTGACGCTTTCAGCGCCTTGTTTTCTGGAGACCTTCCGGAAAAATACGAAAAAAGATTGGTGGATGAAAAGAAACTCTCTCAAGTTACCTTGTTGAAGGCGGGGCATCACGGATCAAAAACCTCAACCTCAACCCCGTTTCTCGAGGAGCTTCGACCGACGCATATCGTGTTTAGCGTCGGAAAAAGAAATTCCTATCATCATCCACATCAAGAAATACTCGACAAAGTCATAAAAAAACAGATTCAGATCTGGAGAACAGACAAGCAGGGAACCATCACTTTCAATCTTCGTTCAAAAAGTGAGGTTGCGATCCACACTTCAAGACCTTGATACTCGCATGATATGATAACGATATGATCGTTTTTCAAACAGAACTCCACAATGAGATTCAAAAGATTCTCGCCGAACAGGTGATCGTTTCAACCGACGCTTTTGTGGTTGAGCGACCCGTTCGCTCCGAACACGGGGATTACAGTTC
The DNA here is from genome assembly GCA_003487265.1 of Minisyncoccota bacterium. Taxonomy (GTDB): domain Bacteria; phylum Patescibacteriota; class Microgenomatia; order UBA1400; family UBA12028; genus UBA12472. The sequence continues at coordinate 5,141 of DNEP01000014.1, read as the reverse complement.
GAATGTGGCGATGATGTTGTACGCGCAAAATCGTGATCGGTTTTCTCAACCCCGAGAATTGGCGACATTTATTTGTCACAATCTCGAACAAAAAAAACTCAATTACCTCGAGAAGATCGAGGTTGCAGGTTTAGGATTCATCAACTTTCATATTTCAAAATCGAGTTTGAGTGATTTTTGTGCTCAACTTGTAGGAGAAAAAGAACCACTCGTAGAACAAACAGGCGAGGGAAAGTCCTGTATTGTCGAGTATTCGTCTCCGAATATTGCAAAACCTTTCACCGTTGGCCACCTGCGATCCACGATTATCGGTGATGCGATTGCAAATATGATGCAGTACGCGGGCTATACCGTCCATAGGGATAACCACTTGGGAGATTGGGGAACACAGTTTGGAAAACTGATTGTCGCGATCAAAGAATTTGGCGACCAACAAGAGAACGAGAAACGCATTCAGCAAAGCGCAGAACCTATGAAAGAGCTTGTTGCGCTGTATGTTGCGTTTCACACGCGCGCCGAACAAGATGCATCACTTGAGGAAAAAGCGCGACAGTGGTTCACAAAACTCGAACAAGGAGATGAAGAGGCGCGAAGACTATGGAAACTGTGCATAGACTATTCTCTGGTTGAGTTTCAAAAGATTTACGACAAACTTCATGTCACCTTTGGTCTGAAAACAAGTGGCGTTCGTGAGGCGATCGGGTCTTCAATCTTTCCCGAAAGCTTTTTCGAAGACAAAATGAAAGAAGTGATCGAAGAACTCCGAGAAAAACGCCTGTTAACCGAAAGCGAAGGTGCACAACTCGTGTTTTTTGAAAACGATGCGTTTCCACCGCTTATGATCTTGAAAAAAGACGGATCAACCCTGTACTCCACGCGCGACCTCGCCACCGATCGTTTCCGAAAAGAAAAATATGGGAAAGATATTCTCATCATTAACGAGGTTGGGGCAGAGCAGTCGCTGTATTTTCAACAAATCTTTGAAATTGAGGAACTTCTTGGGTATTTCCCAAAGGCGCAACGCAAACACGTCGGACATGGCATGTTTCGATTCAAAGATGGCAAGATGAGTACGCGCAAGGGAAATGTTATCTGGCTTGAAGACGTGATCACAGAAGCCATCAATCGCGCATCTGTAATCAACGCTGAGTCTGCGGAGGCGGTGGGGATCGGTGCAATCAAGTACAACGACTTAAAGCGCGAAAGCGAAAAAGATGTGGTGTTTGATTGGGATGAGTTGCTCAACCTCAAGGGAAACTCGGGTCCGTATCTGCAGTACACACTTGTGCGCGCAAGATCGGTGTTGGCAAAGTTGTCGCAATCATTTAAACCGTCGCAATCGCCCACATTGTCGCAATCTTCCGATTTTACCCACCCCGATGAAGAAAATCTCGCGCGTGCGCTCATTCATATTTCCGAATATTTTTCGCGCGCCGTCGCACATTACGCGCCACACGAACTGTGCACCGCGACGTTTGAGCTCGCGCAACTGTTCAACACATTTTACGCAACCTGTCCCGTTGCAACAGAAAGCGATCCAACGATTCGCTCGTTTCGAACGATGCTTGTGCGCGCGGTAGAGCGGGTGATTACCGACTCATTTGCGATGCTTGGGATTTCCGCACCTGTTCGCATGTAAAAATTGCACACGAAGCTTTCCCGAATTCTCCCATTTTTCCAACATATTAAAAATCTTTTTTTGTGATGATAATCGCGAGCAGAAGCGAAGACATTATTAATCCTTGTTGAAGTGAAAAGAAATAGTGATCCAGAGTAAGAATGCTCAAAAAAGAAACTCCGCTCAAAAACAGATCCTCAAAATGAACAGAGTACATATTGTGTGCAAAAAGATAAAAAAGGATGATCAAAAAAAGTCCTCCAAAACCAAGCTCTGCCAACACCAGCAGACCAACATGATGAACCGGTTGCGTGAATCGGTAGGACGCGGTTACGGTTCCATACTGTTCTTCCACGCGCGAAAACTGCGAAAGCCCCACACCAAACAGTGGATGCGCGGAGATCATGTTGTACGCGATTGAGTTCAGCTGCGCCCGTCGCACCAACGAAGCACTGTGTGAAAAAGACCGCGCCAAAACGTTCACGATCAACGGAACAGCGACGAAAACGACACACACAAGCAAAGAGAGTATTCGCGCATATTGAACCCAAAACGAATGAATAGCGTTGCCTGTAGAACTATTTCGCAAAGACACCGCGCGTTTTATTTCAACTAGACCGAACGCGATACCCAGCGCAATAGTTGCAGAAAGCGATTGGGTGATCACGCACAACACCCCCGCACAGATCAAAACAAAAAATTGATCAACGGTATTTCGCGAGGAAGTCCGTTTTGAGATCAACCAGATCATCACATAACTCCACACACCGAATCCCGCGAGCACGTTTGGATGTGGAAAGGTTCCATATGGGAGTGGCCGAATTTCACCTTCTGTCTTCGCAATCGTGGAAAGGCTCGTGTTTAGGATTGGTTCACCGAAAAACCAATATCCAAACAGCTCACGGTGTATGAAAAATTGTGAGGTTGCGAGAAGCGTCTGAAAAAACACCGCAATGACAAGCGCGCGACGAATCCACAAAAAATAGATCTGAGATTTTTGATGAATAAAAAAATGAACGCTCAAGATCAGAAATAAAAATCGAACACTCATCGCGACAGTCGCGGGGTGCGCGTGTGATGCGTACAGTTGAATCAGAAAAAATCCAGACAGAATTGCAGAAATCACATATGTTGTGCGTTTTGATTTTTGCAACGATTGAGACAATATATGCACGCCCCATATTCCACCAAAGAACAAAAAAAGATCGGTGAGATACAGTTTTGGAATGGCGTAATCAATCAACACTTGATTTGAGTATGCAAACGGACCGATCCATTTCAAAAACCAGTTCGATGGAATCAAAAAAATAAAAAGCGCAACCACGAGCGAGTAGAACTCTCGTTTGTGATTGGTCGCAATCTGAAATATATTTTTCATCTCTTCGCGCATGCTACAATGCCGAACATGAAAAACACAAGTAAAACTTCTCAAAAATCCACGTTTCCTCAGCCCATCGTTCGCGCGTTCCCCGACGGCTGTACCGTGATTCGCGTCCCCATGCCTGCAGTACACTCCACGACGGTGCTTGTGCTTGTGAACACCGGCTCACGCTACGAAGATCTCGCGCAAGCGGGAATCTCGCATATGCTCGAACATATGGTGTTTAAAGGAACAAAAACATATCCAACCTCGATGGCGCTTTCGAGTACGCTAGACGCAGTTGGCGCGCAGTACAACGCATTTACTTCAAAAGAGTACACGGGATATTACGTTAAAACAGAAAGCGCGCGCATGTCTTTGGCGATAGACGTGTTGTCTCAAATGCTGACTGCGCCACTGTTGAAAGCGGACGATCTTGAGCGCGAAAAAGGCGTGATTATTGAAGAAATGAACATGTACAAAGACACACCATCGCGACATATCGGCGATGTGTTTGAAGGAGTGTTGTACAAAGGGTCCTCGCTCGAAGGAGATGTGATTGGAACCAAGAAAACGGTGCGGGGGATTTCTGCATCCGACCTTTCCTCGTATATGGAGCGATGGTACGGCGCGAGCAACTTGATTGTGGTTGTTGCGGGAGATGATCGCGTGGTTGATTCTGCTTCACTTGAAGACGAACTGCATCAGATTTTTTCTGTACGAAAAGGTGCGCCCGCGTCGGAGTTAAAAGCGATGCGCACAGAAGATTTCAACGCATCATCCTTGAGCTCGAAAGTATTTTTATTGAAAGAGAAAAAAACCGATCAGGCGCATTTTATGATGGGTGTTCGTGGTGTATCACACACCGATCCGCGCCATATTCCGTTGAACATGTTGTCGGTGTTGTTTGGTGACACCATGAGTTCTCGATTATTTAATGAGGTGCGCGAAAAAAGAGGACTGTGTTATTACGTCAACAGTTTAATGGATACCTATCACGACACCGGCGTGTTCGGAGCGGGGGCGGGTGTGGATCCCACGCGGGCGGTGGAGGCGGTGGAGGTTGTTCGAGATGAGTTGTTTTATTTGTTGGATCGCGTTGGGTCGCGAAAAGTAACCGAAGACGAACTCGATCGAGCAAAACAGTGGTATCACGGGGTGAAGGTGCTGAGTTTGGAAGACTCAAAATCACAAGCAAACTACTATGGAATGAAGTACTTGCTTGAAGGGCAAGTGAAAACGGTCGAGGAAGTTTTTGCCGAGATAGATGCGGTGACGGTTCAAGATATGATTGATGCACTCGCATCGATTTTGAAGCGCGACCAGCTCACTTGTGCGATGATCGGATCATTTGATGCAAAAACGCAGTTAGGACTTGAGAAAATCGTACACGCGGAGTAGAGTATCGTAACGAGTATTATCTTGTATTAAATCAAGAAAGGAACCCATGCAACAATCAGTTGTGCTTGTAAAACCAGATGGCCTTCAACGAGGATTGATCGGCGAAATTATTGGCCGTTTTGAACGAAAAGGGTTAAAACTTGTCGGATTGAAGATGGTTGGGTTAGACGATGACGTGTTGGATCGATGGTACGCGCATCACAAAGAGAAACCATTCTTTGGTGGATTAAAATCATTCATGAAACAAACGCCCATTGTTGCTATGGTTTGGGAGGGGTTAGATGCGGTGAGTACTATTCGAAAGCTCGTGGGTGTGACCAAAGGTCGAGAGGCTGAAGGTGGATCAATCCGCGGTGATTTTGCGATGAGCCAATCAAATAACCTGATCCACGCGAGTGATTCCGAGGAAAATGCACAAAAAGAGCGCAAGATGGTGTTTGAAGATGATGAAATCTATTCATACGTGAGCGGCTTAGATACGCTTGTATATTCGAGTGAGGAGCGAGAGTAGGCGCGCGAGCAAGTCGAAGTGAGTCGGTAAGATGCTCTTTTTGTGATATTGATGTTGTTTGATTCGGGGTGTAGCGCAGTTGGTAGCGCGCATCGTTCGGGACGATGAGGTCGACGGTTCAAATCCGTCATTCCCGACCAATCCTAGAAAATTAAAAACTCCTAAAATAGTAGGAGTTTTTAAATATATATTTAAATATTCAGTTGTTATTTTACTTGATTTCGCAATGTGCGACTTGGTCTAAAACGGGG
>DNEP01000002.1 GCA_003487265.1 Minisyncoccota bacterium | reverse complement strand
TTCGAATCCCTAAGACGGCTCAGAGAGATTGTTTGTCAGTAATCAAAAGGAGAATTATGGCAGGAAAAAAGAAAAAGGGACCTCGACAAGCGTTTGGATTAAAATGTACGGTTTGCGACACATTTAACTACATCACCGAACGTAATAAACTGAACACGACCGAAAAGCTCAAGCTTCACAAGTACTGCAAGAAATGCAGAAAAGCGACCGAGCATAAAGAGTCCTCAAAACTAAAGTAGTCTCGATGGTTTCGTCGATCTACTCACCATTTTCTTGGAAGTTCTTTTGTACGCATGCGTTGCGCGTTACGAATGGGGTTGTGCAAACGTATTGGCAGTCATTTGAGGACGCACTTTGGGAAATTCTCGCACAAAAAGTGCAAAAAGACGCCGTCGTCTTGATTCCCGATTTTTATTGTGTTGATGTGATTCAAAATATTGAAGCGCATGGCTATGTTGTGAAGCTATACGCGTGTGATGCGAATCTCCAACCCAACCCCCGTGCGTTCGAAACGGCGCGGAAGCGGTACCGTCCGCAGGTCATCGTTCTTTTTCATCCCGTGGGGATTGAGAATGTGCTTTTAAATAACCGTGCAGAAGTTCAACGTCTTGCCTCGAGTGCGTTAATTATTGAAGATTGCGTGCATCGAGTTATCGATTCTTCAAAAGTGTGTTTGCTTCATCAAAATCACATTATTATTGACTCGCTTCGGAAAGTAACACCGCTTCAAGGGAGTTTTTCGTATTCACTGTTTTCAATTTCTTCGAGAAATGGAGAAGCGCAACGAATCGTGGATCGTCTCTATACCTCGATTCTTTTTTTTGCGTTTCAGTTTTTGTATGCGCTTGGGCGCGGGATGCGTTCAAACACGCTCGTTCGAACCGCGCACGAACGCATTTTAAAAACGCATGATGCATTTGTGGGAGATGCACGTGTTGGATTGCAAGGATTTCAGTTTGTTTCGAAGTATCTCGCGCAACATCTTAATCATCAATTGATTTCGAATACAAAAAGCGAACAAGTTTCGCACTATTACGAACAATTTCGTGAAAAAGGATTGAAGGATCCATGGTATTTGATTACAGTTTCAAAAGAAGAATGGGGGAGATTGCACGCGTTTCCTATCGGATTTCGCGGATCGGAACGGGAATGCGCACAAATGCAAAAGAAAATTTTTTCGCTCGCTCCACTATATTGGAAATTTCCCGACTGCGCGTGGTCAAAAAACCGACGTGTTCTTTTTCTGCCGCTCGGACTCCATGTTTCTGATAAGGAAATAGACGAAATGACGAGCTATTTTTCCTCAGCCCAGTTACGCGCTTCTTGAAGAATGCGCTCTGCACCTCGCAAAAATAGAGGATCAATCTCTTGTGCGCGACGCATCGCAGAACTAAACCAACTTTCGCCATCAACGGGAATCAACAACGCCTCGATTTGTTTCTTAATTTCCGATAGTTCCGCCACACGCCCAATCTCTTTCTGTTCGAACACATCTCGCACATGATCTTCCCAAACACCCCAAGAGTTTAAGAAAAGAACCGACGCGCCCGATGCAACCGCGTCATATGCCATATCGCCCGAAGGTTTTGTGATGAAGCAGTCCGCCCAAGGAAATGCATATTTAATGAGTAATTCGTTTGCGTCCACAATATGATCGGAAAACAGGAGTCGCAACTTCGCATCGGTATTTTGATGATTTTCAATCGGAATGTGTTCTTCGTGCGCGATCTGAATCACCATTTTGGTAAAGTCTCGATGTGTGCCCGCGTACATCACAAGTTGAACGGGGTGGGGGCGCATGCGCAAAAAGTCCATGAGCTCATGCAGTGCCTGCGAGATTTCCTGCTTATTTGTCCCAAGTCCTCCGGTTGTCACGCAAATGCGAAGCGGCCTCTGCGTGTGCCCGAGTGGATTTTTGTGCGATGCACAGGCGACGATGCGGGGATCGATGGGTGGACCGGTGACAATCACGCGGTCGGGATCTAGTTTTTTGTTCAACAACTTCGCGCGTTCAATCGTGTCGGTTTTTGTTTTTTCATCGAACACCGCAAAACGCATTGTGGAAAGATGCGCATAATCAAGATATTCATTGCGCACATACGGATCGGTGATCACTTGGAGCACCTTTTTCCCCACGCCTGCAAGAACATTCCCCGTTTCGTTGTGAAGAGAGATAATCGGTCGATGCACATGCGCGAAGAGGTGCAACAACGGGGGAATGATTGCGGATCGAATGGGGAGCTCCTTGCGGCCGCGCTTGTCGATTTCATCCTTGATCGTTTTCAAGATTGGCGTTCGAGCGATGAGTTTTCCAAGAAACTCGGTGAAGGCGATTTTTTTCCACTGCGAAGACGGAACGTAGTTTGTTGGATCAACAAACCATGCTTCAGATGGTATCGCTTCGGGAAAAACAAGGTGCGATGCTCGATCGCGATGAAACGAGATCTCATATTTTTTCTTCATCCACGCTTGAATCGCGATTGCCAACGCCATCGAGTAGTGCGCGCGAGAAAAAACGACGTCGGAACTTTCATCGTCGATGGTCGTTTGAGTGTCTGCGTATAGATCAGAGAAAAACAGTTTTGAACGTCGAAATGTTGCGGAAACCGTCACGATCGAAACTTGCGTTTCCATCAATAACTTCTTATCCTTAGATAGTGCACGCGCCAAGCGAGCATTGAGCAGGGATGCTTGCATTCCTTAACAGTAGCAGAAAAAGGACGGGGGGAGAAGTGACAGTTGAAGTAACAAGAAATGATGTTTTGGGTCCTTTCCAAAAAGCAGTCGGTAAAAGAGCTGAGCGTGATTATACAAGACGGGCGAGAAATCAGTTAAGAATGGATCCGCAATACGAGGAAAAAGGAATTATCTTCAAGGAACGTTTCTTTCAGAACAGATTCTGCATTATTCAAGATACTCCAATTAATGGTGGTGTAATTGTTGGAAGTCGCAAGGAGAGTTTGTTGATTGATGAAAAAGAAGATCCCAAACTAGTTGCATCGTTTATGGATTTTATGAGATATAAAAGAGAATCTGGGTGTACTACTAGTGGAGAGATTCTAAACGCGATCTGGATGTTTGTTCGTGAAAAAATTCCATATAATGCCGCGAGTGTACTAGAGAAAGAAAAGGGAATTCAAAAGAGGCAAATAATGAAATTATCTGAATTTTTTGGAGGTGGTGTTTGTTTGCATCAATCAGCGCTTGCGGGGTATCTCACGGAAAAAATGATTATTGCGGGGAAATTGCGTGGATTTGTTTCGATTGATAGAAGTAGAATCGATTCTCTTGGAGGACATTCATTTGTTCGATACGAAACGTGGGCAGGACATCCAATTATCATTGACGCGTCAAACGATGATGTATCACCTCGGCTTTTATCTCAAGTTGAAGACCCCGACTTTCATGCGTTTTATGAACGACCTTCAGATCGAAGTCCTGTACTACGAAAACTATTACCACTATATCGAAAGTTGTTACGCGCGACACTTCTTAGTTCTCGGCATTAGTTTTTTTTCGATTCTATCTGTTCCTAAGTATAGTATAATCTCGGTATAAGTAATCAGTGTTAGGGGCTTAGTTTAATGGTAGAACAGAGGTCTCCAAAACCTCTAGTAAAGGTTCGATTCCTTTAGCCCCTGCAAAAAAAGTTAAAGAAGAAGGGAATTTTCAAGTATGCTCAATCCAAACTTTGTATTTCTCGGCGTTTTTATTCAAATGATGGGCGCGCTGAGTTATCTTAAGGATACTATTCGTGGCAAAATTCAACCAAACAAAGTGAGTCAGTTGCTTTGGGGGGTTGCTCCACTGATTGCGTTTTCTGCAGAAATTAGTCAAGGAGTGAGGATTCAAGCGTTAACAACGTTTATTGTTGGATTTATTCCGTTGAGTATTTTCATTGCCTCATTTACGAATAAAAAAGCGTATTGGAAAATCGAAAGATTGGATTTGATTTGTGGAATGTTTTCGTTGTTAGGAATCATATTGTGGATTGTGACGAGATTGGGGGATATTGCGATTCTTTTTGCAATTTTTGCGGATGGACTCGCGACAGTTCCAACGATGGTGAAATCATACTATCATCCGGAATCTGAAAATGATGCGCTCTATTGGACTGGGGTAATCAATGCAATCATTGGACTTTTAGTTATTCAGACGTGGAACTTTGCGCATGTTGCATTTCCAACGTACTTGATCGTGAGTAATTTGGTGATGACGTTATTAATTCGATTCAAGATTGGAGAAAAAAGAATTAAGTTGGGAACACGCAATTAAGTTTATGGTCGGTGATGCAGTCTGCACTTCATCCCATACTCAATCACGGAATTTGTTTGCGAATCGCGCAACTTTCGCAACACCAGCATCACTCGATCTCCAACCGCCACCTGTTCCCCGAGGCACACGGGAAGTACCCGTCGCTCGCCATTTTCGAGTTCGATCAGTGCGAGTTGATACGCCTGATTCCCGCAAACATCGGTTGGGGTCGCGAAAACGGTGGTCTCTTGAACCACGACGCCCGTTTTCCCGATCCACGCGCGCCACTCGGCGCTTTGGCGATAATACTGAATGGGGGAGAGGTGTGCGTTATTCATTTTTTCTCGCTTTTTTTGATGCGCGTATTTTTCACAATACCTTTATTTTCGTTGACCTTCGCTGGTTCAACACAATGCACTACCGCAGTTGCTCCCGCGCCACCAATATTTTGAGCAAATCCGCGCTCAATTATTCCAAGTTCAATTTGTTGTGCTAAAAACGCCACTTGTTTCACACCGGTTGCGCCCACAGGATGACCACATCCTTTTAACCCTCCGGATTTATTCAATTTATCCGAATGATTTTCGATATACGCTTGCGACGCGCCTTTTTTGCAGAGACCAATATCCTCAATTGCAAAAATTTCCGCAATCGTGAAGCAATCGTGAAGCTCATACGCATCGAACTCGGCAATTTTCGCTTCTGTTCTCGATAGCGCCTGTTTCGTTGCTCGCGATGTCGCCTCAAACGATGTGAGCGAAGATCTTCCCGCAAGAGTTAGTGAATCCTGTGCGTGCCCAAATCCTGCAATTCTTGCCTGTGCGCGGTGTGAGTCAGAAGAAATAACCACGGCACTCGCACCATCGGAAATAGGTGAGCAATCCAGTAATCGTAAAGGATCGGCCACCATTGGACTTTTCAGCACATCCTCAATCGTGATTTCTTTATGAAACTGCGCATGCGGGTTGTTCATCGCGTGATGATGATTTTTTACCGCGATCGATACGAGATTTTCTCGCGTTGTCCCGTATTCGCGCATGTGTTCTTTCGCGAGAAGTGCATACAGTGCGGGAAAAGTTGCGAGTGATTCTTCAATAACATGTGACGCTCCCGCAAGAATATCGGTTGTTTCTTGTGCGGATACATCGGTCATTTTCTCAGCACCGATGACAAGTACGCGCTGATATGTTCCCGAAAGAATGTACTGTTCTGCGGTGAGAAGTGCCAGCCCTCCCGAGGCGCATGCGCCTTCGACGCGGATCGCGGGTGGGAACTGGGGGAACATGGACGACACGAGCGCGCCGAGATGCGACTGACCCTCAAATTGCCCCGCAGACATGTTTGCGACGACAACCGCATCAATATCTTTTTTTTCGAGTTGTGCTGTGCGCAACGATTCTTCAATGACGTGTTCGATGAGCGATTCAAGAGATCGATCCCACAACTCACCAAAATCAGAAATCGATGCGCCCGAAAGATATAGTGGAGAAGAAAAGATTGGGGAAGGGGCGTTTATCATTGCGCGTCCTTTCCATCTTTCAAGATGCGAAGAGCGATTGCATCCGATCCCGCACCGCTCCCATACGAAGCGAGGAGTGCGAGATCCCCCGCGTGCGCGTGATCTACTATGCTTTCCAATACAAGAAAAATCGCGCCCGCGTACGTATTCCCCACATCGAGTACGGGTAAACTCCATAGCATCTGTTTTTTAGAAACGCCAAGTTGTTTTGCGATCTGTGCGGGAAATTTTGCATTTGGCGTATGAAATCCACACAGCGCGAATTCATTAATCTTCATATCAAGTTTATTTAGCAAGACATCAACTGATTTGCTAATGTGTGCGAAATATGCCGGTGTACCGGTAAAACGACCCGCATGCGACGGATGATCAAACGACGGCCGCCTCCAAAAATCGGGGGTGTCTGTCGCAATCGAAGCTGATCCAAGAATCTCAGCAATGCATTCATGTTGATCGCAATTTCCAATAACAACGCATCCGCCACCAGCTCCCGCGGTGTACTCCAAAATATCTCCATCGCGCGCTTGCGCCGTATCCGCACCGATTCCCATTCCAAGTTCGCACATTCCTGATCCCACATATGCCGATGCAACGAGCAACGACTGCATCCCAGCTTTACACGCGAACTGCAGATCAGCCATCGCAAGTTGTTCCGAAAGACCTAACGCACTCGCAACAACCGTTCCACTTGGTTTCACCGCATACGGGTGACTTTCTGAACCAATGAACAGTGCGCCGATTTTTTCTTTTTGAATCGAAAATCGAGAAAACGCGCGCAAAGACGCCTCAACGGCAATGGTGACTGTATCTTCATCGGCAGAGGGGATTGATTTTTGTTTTACGCCAAGCGAAGTTGCGATCAAAGCATCGTCTCCGCGTCGTTGCGCGATTTCTTCCGCAGTTTTGCGCTGTTTTGGAACGTATGTTCCATATCCAACAATGCCGGTGCGCGGTTTCACAATGTTCATATTTTTATTTCTGATGAGAAATTCTTCCCAACTGTTCGTGTGCGCAGGCGAGCGATTGTGTGGATAGAGAAGCGATGAGTGAAAGCTCTCCCGCCAACGCGGATCCTGCAATCACCTCAGAAAACTCTAGTGGGAGTAGAGTGTTCGAAATCAATGTTCGCGCATCTCGAAATGCAGGCAATGATGTTCCGCCACCAATGACTCCGATATTTAAATTAGGTAACGTTACCGAAGCGTACAACGATCCATCATCGTTGAGTTCAAACGCGGTAAATCCCAGCGAACCTTCAACAATGTGCGCGGGATCTTGGCCGGTTGCTAAAAATAATGCAGAAACGATGTTCGCGACGTGCGCGTTTTGTGAGCGCGAGCCCGCGAGGCTCGATCCGACGAGGTTTTTTTGCACATGAACCTCAATCATGCGCTCGGGGGTTGTTTTTAACACCGATTCAATGATGTTTCGAGGAATAGTTGTCTCGGCTTGCGCCCAATATCCTCGGCCCAACAACGCGTTAATGTCATTTGCCTTTTTATCGGTGCAGAGATTGCTGGTTAATGCAACGCAAGTTGTTTTTGATTTCCACGCGGGCAGAACGACAGTATCAATGGCTTTTTGCAATCCAATCGTGAGCATGTTCATTCCCATCGCGTCTCCAGTGTGTGCGGAGAAACGACAGTACAGGTGGCGTCCCAAAATCCACGCGTGAACATGCAACAACTCAAGATGTGATGATGTTGACTCGGCGACGTGTTTGATTTCATTAAAATGCGCAAGAATCCAGTTTTTCAGTTCGATTGCAACCGCGCCATTCGTGCATTTGAACACGGGCGCACGCGTCATCCCTTCATTTTTTGAGATCACCGCGCATCCGTTTGATTCTCGAATAACCTTCATCCCGCGATTCACGCTCGCGATGAGGGCGCCTTCGGTTGTGGCAAGAGGAACAAGGTATTCTTTTTGTTCAGCGTTTCGTGACAGAAGGAGTGGGCCGGCGATTCCCACGGGAATTTCGACGGATCCGATAAAGTTTTCGCAGTTTCGTTTAATCACAAGCGTAGGATCAAACCGTTGCGTGAGAAGCGCCTCGAGTTTTTGTCCAGACCATTCTTTCACCAGAGCGCGACGTTCTTCGGTCGCCTCTGGTTCTTTTGGAATATGGGTAATGTGTTTCACAGTAGAGATATAGTCGAGGATCAAGAAGAAAAACACGCGAAACGCAGCTATTTACAACAAGATTCGCAAAATAAAATCAGAAATGGGAGATAGAAACATACTCGCGGGGGATTGGCCTCCGAATGGAAAAATCAAGAAAATGAGAATAAAAAATCCATACTTGGCAAGAATCGACTCAAACTCGATGGAGAGATTTTTTGGAAGGATTCCCGCAATAATTTTCCCACCGTCGAGTGGGTGGACTGGAAGCAGGTTAAACAATGCCAAGTTAACGTTGAGCAGTAGAAACGGATACAAAAGGAGAGAAAAGGTGCCAAGTGCCATGGTTTTTATGAAAAGGGAAAGAACAATCGCAAATATCATATTGCTTGCGGGGCCCGCGAGTGCGACCCAAGCGAAGTCCTGTTTTGGATTCCTCAGGTTGTATTCATCGACAGGAACGGGTTTTGCCCAACCAAAGCCGGTAAGTAACATCGCGGCTGCTCCGATTGGATCAAGGTGCTTGAGTGGATTGAGTGAAATCCTGCCTTGCAGGCGGGCGGTGGGGTCGCCCAACTTGTCGGCCACGAGCGCGTGCGCCAGCTCATGCACGGTGATCGCTGAAAGCAATGCCAGAGTGTACAACACAGCGAGGAGCGGATTTGAATCAAGAAGAGAAAGAATCATGTGATGATTGTACCAGAAAACAAGGAGAAGATCAGATTTTCGACTGCTTCCATTTTCGATTTTTCTTGCTACAATACTCTCCTATGGCAGTTTGCGCAGTTTGCACCAGAACATATAACACAGGACATCTTGTTTCTCACGCGAAAAATCGCGTCAGTCACAAACGCATGGCCAACCTTCATCGTTCTCACGTACTCGTTGGTGGGATAAAAAAACGCGTGATGTTGTGCACAACCTGTATTCGCATGATGCGACGCGCAAAAACCGCGAGTGAAGCGCGAAAAGCGCCTGCAAAGAAATAAATCTTTCGTTTTCTTTTTGTTAGGTACTTTCTTTAATTTCTTTTTCGATGTGTGAAAAGAGCAACTTTTCTTTTCCTTCAACTTGAACTTCATTCAATGATAGTGTCTTACCTGATATGTTCGCAGAATGAATAATCATGCGTTTTTCATTTGGAAGAATTGTCCACGCGAGTGGTTTTGGAGAAAACGCGCGGATCATGCGATCGAGTTGTTCTGCGGTTGTGGGGAGCGCATACTTTTCAAAAAGCGGAACGGATTCGTAGGTTTTTGTGTTTCCCATCGCAAATTGCAGAGTTGACCACGGAATGAATCCCCATTCTTTTGCAAGATCTTTTTTGTAGGTCATCGGTGTTGGTGAGTTTGTTGGTTGTGGAATCGGGTGAATGGTTCCGTCTAGATACTTCGGCAAAATATCTATCAAAAGTGATTGTCCAACTTCAAATCCTCGTGCAAGAAGTGTTCCTGTGGTGTCGCGAGGAAAAACAGGAAGATCACGTTGAGCAACAATTGCGCCAAGGTCAAATATTTCACTCATTCGAATAATGCTCACCGCTGAATCGGTGTCTCCAAACAACAACGTGAATGGAACAGGGCCAGCACCTCGCCAACGAGGCAATCTTGATGGATGGATATTTAACCCTCCAAAACGGGACATATCTAACATCCACTTCGGAATCAAAAAGCCGAAATCAGCCACAACGAGCAGGTCGATTTTTCCAACCGCAGTTTGTAAAAGAGACTGTAATGGTGAAAGCGATTGGCCTTCCGTATTCAATTGATGATGATCGCAATGAAAAACAGGAATCTGTTTTGTTCGCGCCCAGAGTTCTACTGGTGATGCGGTGATGTGTTGTTGTCTGCCAATAGGTTTAGGAAACGGACAGAGAACGCCAACTATCGTGTAGTGGGCATCAAAAAGCGTTTGCGCAACCCCAACGGTTGTTTGAGGAGTCCCCGCAACAAGAATGCGAACATTATTTGTGTTCAAAATCGAGTTGTTGTGGAAAGAAGCTACCATGTTTTTACAATATCTAATGGAATTGAGTTCATTTTTCCATTGTCAAGTTGATACAGTGGAAGCTCGAGCCGTAAACTGTAGTCAGTAAATAAAATGCCTTCAAGATGATCATATTCATGCTGAATGACGCGCGCATAAAAACCATAAAATGTTTCTTCGTGCGCAGTGAAATTCAAATCGAGATATGAAAGACGAAGCCAAGCAAAACGGGGAACAGGACCGTAGATTGTCGGAATGGATAAACACCCTTCTAAAATTGGATCTTCTGAATCTGGACCAAATGTTTTTTCGGAGGGAACATCAACAATTTTTGGATTGATAAATGATTTCATCTGAACGTCCTGTTTTCGCGAGGAAGGGCGAGTGGTGTCGAGTGCATTTTCTTCCGCTGAAAGAAACACAGAAAATCCTCGAAACGAAGAATCGATTTGTGGAAGGGCGAGACCCGCTCCCTTTGGGTTTGAGTTTCGTAATGCATTTTGTAGTTCTTGCATTAAAAATGAACTTCCCGAGGATTTCTGCAGATCGGTTGCGACTGTTCGTAACGTCTTATGTGGAACTGTGATAATCTTTTTCATACCTGTATTTTATCATTCTTTTGAGGAGTTTTTCTGTCCGGAAGAAGTAGCAAGATTCTGTTCAATATCATTCAAAAGATCCTGTACAGCAATATAATCTTGTTTGAGTTCTAATGCGACCAGCGCTTCGCGCTTCGCTCGCTCAAACTCTTTTTTCAGCAAGTACACTTGTGCCGAAAAATACGGTAGTTTTGGATCAGTAGGAGACAGTTTTCTTGCCACTTCTATTAACTGAAGTGCCTCGTCGTACATAGAGGGGTTCAGTTCTGCCAAGTTTAGCAACGTGCGAACGCGCGACTTGATGTTATTCAGATGAACGGGATTCAGCGCGTACGCAGTATCACTTTCTTGTTTCGCGAGCACCTGCAGTTGTGCAGAAAGCGTGGCTTCCTGCTGATTGTGTGCTCCAATTGCAAGAAGGGATGTGTATTGCGCAAATTCTTCACGATATGCGGATTCACGAGGTTGTTTTTTGATTAATCGA
This sequence comes from Minisyncoccota bacterium, assembly GCA_003487265.1. Taxonomy (GTDB): domain Bacteria; phylum Patescibacteriota; class Microgenomatia; order UBA1400; family UBA12028; genus UBA12472. Next base: position 7,339 of record DNEP01000002.1, on the reverse strand, counting down.
TCATATTCTTGAAGCGCTTGCGAGTGATATCCCGCGTTCATCAACTTTTTGAGCTCAGAAAAATCAGCATCAGCCGACCAATATGAAAAAATACTTGAGGAAAAGAAAAAGAAAAGAATAGGAACTATTGACGCAACGAGTAAGGAAATGATCGTTGGAACGGGAAACTTCACTTCAATGCTTTTAAACGGGTGCGACTCAAATTGTACCAGTGTGGGAAGAAGGAAAAACAACAAAGAAACGGCAACTGTGCTAAATCCAATCACATTGGAAATCTGAATCGCAAGAAGCGCGCCAGCAACCGAGAATGCGAAGATTTGCTCCTCAAGTTTCAGTTTTCGTGTACTGATAATCGCGTATCCGATGCCCACAAAAACGACAACAAGATATGACGTTAATCCGATGATTCCTGTCGTTGCAAGATAGTTGAGCCATTCATTGTGTGCCTTGTTGTACAGAAAATCCCACTCACTCACCAAATTGTGTTCGATCGGCCGATCAAGATAATAACTATACGCGAACGTTTCAACGCCCGAACCCGTAAGTGGATACCGTTTCCACACATCGATCGCGCCTTTCCAAACAATAGTGCGGATAATCGATGAATCCGATCCACCCTCAACCTGCGGAAGTTGACCTTGTAGTGTTTCCGAGGATGATTGATCATTTTGTTGGACAAAGGTTTGTGTTACTCGCAATGATTGAAAAACGGTGCGAAACGCAGTTCGAAGATCTTCACCAAATTGAAACACAACAATAAAAAAGAACGCAAAAATTGGAAGCAAAAAAGTCAAGACTCTTTTTAATCCTTGCTTTGCGCGTACGTGAATGAAGAAATCAAATGCAAACAAAACAACAAGTCCACCAGCTACAGCGAGTAATCCTGATCGAGATCGTGTGTAGAGCAACGCGAGCAACATAAGGAATGTGCTAAACAGCGCCACATATTTTAAGACGCGTTTTTTCTTGGTAGCGATAAGACCGGTCGCAAGAACAATAATCGGTGCGAGCATTCCCGCGAGCCAGTTTGGTTGACCGAGCGTTCCAAAAATGCGCGATCGCACATCTTGAACCCAACAGTCAGTTGTAAAAAGATTTATTGATGGATTTGATTCAGCTGATTCACGCAACAAAATGAAACAACTCGGTGAAACGCCAAAATGTTCGGGAATTGCATACAGTGAAACAAGAACACCAGAATACACAATTGTCCAGACATATGAACGCACTTCTTTCCAGTTCACGTGTTGGATGAATCCAAAATAAAGAATGAGATAAGAAATAGTTGACCAGAGGCCACCATTAAAACGAGAATAATATCCCAGCCAAGATGTTCGCGGATGCATCGATAGAATTGTTGAAAGGAGTTGCGAGAAAAAGAAAACCACAAGCGGAAGATCGAGCGGTGAGCGCTTCCAAGAGATCGATTCATTGCGATATGTTGCGATTCCAAGTTCAATCAGCCCGCAGGTTGCGACCAAAAGGGCAAACGCGTATACCGCAACCACTTTATTGAACTCAAAAAGTTCTTCCGTGCGTGCAGAAAACAATAAGGGAACCAAGAGAATTAAAATATGATAGATCCATTGCATGCACTTCCGCATATTCAGCATTGTATCCTACAGATTTGCGTTTCGCGACCCCATTGTTATTTTGTCATCTTTTTGTAAGAACCTCTGTGTATTGTGAGTGTATGGGAAAACAGTTGTCTTGGTGTACACAGTCAATGATGCAGATTAAAAAAATGGATGAACGATTTCCTAAACCACTTTCTCAATCTAGTTTTTGCCCAAAAGCTTTGTACTGTGCGGGTAATCAGGATCTATTTCGACAAAAAGCAGTTGCAATTATTGGAACGCGAAACATGACAGCATATGGAAAACAAGCGACACGGCATTTTGTACGGCAAGCCGTTGAGCAAGGATGGTGCGTGGTGAGTGGGTTGGCGGTGGGAGTTGATCAATGTGTGCACGAATCAACCTTAGAATTTGGGGGAAAAACAATTGCTGTTGTTGCAGGAGGTCTATCACAAATCACACCTCAATCAAATGAGTTTCTCGCAAGAAATATTTTGAAGCAAGGTGGACTGGTTTGCGCAGAATATGATGATGCCGTTCCAACAGAGAAATGGCGCTACCTGCAACGAAATCGCATTATCGCGGGAATGTGTAGCGCGGTAATTGTTGTTGAGGCGGGTTTTCCGTCGGGTACCTTTTCAACCGTGAACTGGGCGCTACAACTTGGACGTGATGCGTTTGTTATTTCCGGTCCATATTTTAGTCCGTACGCCGAAGGAACAAAAATCTTGATAAACAACGGTGCAATGTTAATCACTTCACTCAAAGATGTGCATGATGAACTTCGCATGCCATATATATGTATAAAGCGAGACGAAAAAACGACAGAATTTGAAACAAAGATGCTAGAAACAATGCGCCAATTTCCCACGGGGGCGCGAGTTGATGAAGTTGTGGCGCTGGGCTCATTTGATCGTTCAACATGTTTGAGTGCTCTTTTTGATCTGGAAATGCGAGGAATAGTAGTGAAAAATGGGGCGAAATATATGATTGCTGTTTGACAGAGCAGGTATGATCCCCATACACTTGATCCACCGAAAGAAAGGTTTTTTCATGCATCTCGTTCTAGTTGAATCACCCACAAAAGCCAAAAAACTCGCCCAATACTTGGGTGCCGAGTATGACGTGCACGCAAGCATGGGGCACGTACGAGATCTTCCGCCCTCGAAAATGGGCGTCGATGTGGATCATGATTTTGAACCCGAGTATGAAATCACTTCTGGCCGAAAATCTTTGGTAGCCGATCTCAAAAAACGCGCGTCGACAAGCGACATTGTATATCTCGCAACCGACCCTGACCGCGAAGGAGAGGCAATTGCTTGGCACCTTCAGGCACTTTTGGAACCAAAAAAATCAAAGGTGAAGTTTGTTCGATCAACATTCCACGAAATTACAAAGGAAGCGGTGCTCGCAGCGATTAATGCACCAGCCGAGATCAACATGGATTTGGTGAACGCGCAGCAAGCGCGCCGAGTGGTGGATCGATTGGTGGGATATTATGTATCGCCGGTGTTGTGGAAGAAAATCCGCCGAGGACTTTCCGCTGGCCGTGTTCAGTCCGTTGCGCTTCGACTTATTGTGGAGCGCGAAAAGGAAATTCTCGCATTCAAACCCGAAGAATATTGGGAAGTTGATGTCTTATTACGTTCCTTGAGCTCGGAAGCAAAACAGGAATTTCTTGCGCGTGTGTCAGCTGTTGATAAAAAACCATTTGATCCAAAATCAAAAGATGATGTCGATCCAATCCTTGATCATCTTAAAACTGCATCGTATGTCGTGCATGCCGTTGAAAAAAATGACCGCCGTCGTTCCGCGTATCCTCCTTTCACCACCTCAACCTTACAGCAAGCGTGTGCCAATCGTTTCGGATGGTCTTCCAAACAAACGATGATGGTGGCCCAAAGTCTTTACGAAGAAGGATTGATTACGTATCACCGCACCGATTCATTTGCGCTTTCACAGCAGGCGATTGATGCGATTCGATCCACCGTGGATTCGGAATACGGCAAGCAATATTTGCCCGATAAACCAAACTATTACAAGAAATCGAGTAAAAATGCACAAGAAGCGCACGAAGCGATTCGCCCTACGGTGTACTCGGAAAACGATCTCAAAAAAGCGCAACTTGATTTAGATGACAAACAGTCGAAGTTGCTCGCGCTGGTTCGCAATCGCGCGGTGGCCTCGCAGATGAACGACGCGATTTTTGCGCAAACATTGGTGGAGATTCACGCGACAACGACATCATCTTCAAAAATTGTGACATTAAAAGCAAACGGTTCCATTTTACAATTTGACGGATGGTACAAAGCCTACGCGCAAACGAGCGATACAACAGAGCTTCCCAATCTGCAGGAGAAAGAATCACTCGAATATCGCAAAACACAAGCGGAACAAAAATTTACACAACCGCCCGCACGATTCAACGACGCTTCCTTGGTTAAAACGCTCGAAAAATTGGGGATCGGTCGGCCAAGTACCTACGCGAGCATCATTTCTGTAATCTCGGATCGTGGATATGTTGAACGCAAAGAGAAAGCGTTTATTCCAACCTCGATTGGCACAACAGTTTCGGATTTCTTGGTGAAGAACTTTCCCAAAGAACTGGATTATCAATTCACCGCAGAAATGGAAGATGATCTTGACGCAATCGCGCGTGGTGAGAAACAGTGGAAGAAAATCGTTCGAGTATTTTTTGAGCCATTTCAAAAAACAGTCGATGAAGTGACGAAAACGGGTGAACGGGCAAAAATTCCTGTCGAGGACACCGGGGAAAAATGTCCAACGTGTGGAGAAGGAAACGTGGTGGTGCGAACGGGGCGGTTCGGGAAGTTCCTGAGTTGCGCGCGGTACCCCGAGTGCAAATACACCGCACGACTCGTGCAAACGGTCGACGGAATGAAATGCCCCGACTGCAACGAAGGCGATGTGGTGTACAAGCGAACCAAGCGTGGTCGTGGTTTTTACGGTTGTTCGCGGTATCCCTCCTGTAATTTTGCGAGTTGGCAGAAGCCAACGCCGGTGGGCGGGAAGTAGTCCCACATTTCCCATTTTTCTGCTATCATGCTCAGCATGGTTCTCTCGGACAAAGATATTCGCGCGTACATTGATCAAAAAAAACTTCAGTTGAGTCCATTTGACCCGACGCACGTTCGCACCGCGGCGATTGACCTCACGCTTCATCAGAACTTTCGCGTGTTTCGCAATAGCGCGCACACGCACATCGATGTGAAAAAAGAGTTTGACGTTACTGACTTAGTTCACGCAAAAGAGGATGGGTCGTTTATCATTCATCCGCGAGAGTTTGTGCTTGGATCAACGCGCGAAATTATTACTCTCCCAAATGATCTCATTGGATTACTTGAAGGTCGTTCGTCACTGGGGCGTATCGGGATTATTGTGCACGCCACCGCGAGTTTTGTGCAACCAGGATTTTCCGGATATCTCACATTTGAAATGAGCAATATCAGTAATCTTCCAATCAAGTTGTACGCGGGAATGTGCGTCGCACAGATCGCGTTTTTGCAGATGAGTTCTCCTGTCGAGCTTGATTATTCAAAACGAAACAGCAAATATCAAGATCAGGAGCCACCGACTCCCTCAAAGATTTGGAAGGATTTTGAATGAGCGCGTCGACGGGAACTTCAAAAAAAATCGCACCTAAAAAATCGGCCAAAAAATCGACAATTGATCTTTCGAACTGGCCGATCTATTACAAAGATATTCTCAAAATAAAAAATCCCAAGCATCATGTTGCGGTTTGTTGCTTGTGGACCGAACGTCAGGTGATAGAAACGCTTCTCAAAGATGTTGAGTACAACACGATCGGAAATCTGTACAGCGCGCAAGGAATCAATGCGATGATTCGCAATATTTTTACGAATCCGCACATTCGTGTGATTGTGGTTTGGGGGGCGGAGATGTCGCTTTCGGGCCATTCGCTGTTGATGTTGAATCAGAAGGGAATCGAAAAAGACTCAAGGAAAATTAAAGGTGGGCGAGGCGAGATCGAAAAAGAAATCCCGGATGAAGTTTTGGAAGAGTTCCGAAAGTACGTTGAGGTTGTGGACATGCGAGGGCGCACCGCCGTTGAGTTAGTTGAGGAAGTGCGTCGATTAAGCGCGCAACACAAAGACGCGTTTGCAAATACACAGCGAACGTTTCCTGTCGCGGAGATCGCCGTTACGCAAATGCCGTCCGAGCACACAGGATTCCGCGTAAGCGCGCCAACGGTTGCGCAAACATGGTTGAAACTGCTGAACGAGATTCAAAAATACGGTCGCCCAAAACACACGCGCTACTCAAAAGATAACTCGCTCAAGGAAATATTAAACTTGACTGCGGTGATCACCGACGAAAATCCTGAGGACATCTATTTTCCAGAATACTTGCCGTTTTCGCGCGTGGAGTTGGAAGGGTATTACGCTGAAATGTTGACAAGTCGGCAGATCCCCGGCGTTGCCTACAATTACGGAAAACGCATGCGTGTTGATTTAGGTGTGGATCAAATTCAGGCGATGAAGGTGCTGTTGCAGACGCGTCCAGATAGTAAAAAGATGGTTGCAACGACCATGGACCCGAAACGAGACTGGAACGAGGTGAATAAGGGCGATACGCCGTGTTTGGTGATGGTGTTGGGATCGGTGCAGGATGATCAATTTTTCTTCACTGCGCATTTTCGATCGCAAGACATGGTGCACGGATGGCCTCGCAATACGTTTGCGTTGCGCAAATTGCAGAAAGATATTGCGGACTCCGCGGGGATGAAGATGGGCCCGCTCACGATGATCACGCATTCGGCGCACATGTACGCCGATGATTTTGGTTTGGTGAACAACTTGTTGATGGATCAATACGAACGCGAGTTGGGTTTTACGCCGGCGGTTCATTTCGCGTTTGATCCGCGTGGGAATGTTGTGGTTGAGGTTATCGAAGAGAAAGACGCGCTCGTGTGGGGGGCGCTGGTTGAGCAGTACAAGACACAGGCGGTGCCGTACGCCGTTGCGAAAACATTACCCACCTTGCCAAAATTTGCTCCTGGTAAAGCGAAGTTAATTCGCGCGACATTATACGAGCCAGATGGTGGTCCTGCGGTGAAGATTTTTGAGGGGCGCACCGCGCAAGAAGTCGCGTGGCAGATTAGCGATTGGAATTATCTCCTCGAACAAGGGCATATGATGTATGTTGGTCTGGAACTCCAAAAAGCCGAGGAGGCGATTCGAGACGGTGTGGGGTACAACCAAGATCCCGCGTAGGTTTTAACACATGAATCGACGATCACATTATTTTTGTTTCGATTTTTCAATAATTGATTAACTTTCAACCGCAATTCCAACCGCTACTGCTGTGGTTTTTCTCAAACTGAAACACTATATGTAGTGTTTGATATAGAAAACACTGGTTGATATACACTGAAAAACATACTAGCGTGAATATCTATATGAAAATATTTGACGCGCAAACGCAACAGTGGCAGGAAGGGATTGAGAAATGGCGCGCTGATCGACCTGCAATAGTTGCAACAGACACTATGTCAGACAAATTTCATTTGGTTAGACTTGCTATTGCGGAGGTGCGCGAAGCGGGCGAAGAAAATGAAAGATTTGTAGGATCAGACAATCATTTACTAGAAATTGGAGATATCATCGTATTTCTCCAAGCATTGGCGGTGAAATTAAGTTTGCAGGTTAATATCGCAGAAGCAAGTGGATATGCAAATGGAACGGGAAAAAGACTAGACGTAAGTTCTAAAACGAATCCGA
>DNEP01000003.1 GCA_003487265.1 Minisyncoccota bacterium | reverse complement strand
GCGATCCAAAACTTCAAGATTTAGTTCCACCCCACAAATCTCTGATTCATAAAAACGGCATGATCGGACTACCCATTGGAAATCTCACAAGTCAATTTTTAGCCAACGTTTATTTAAATGAACTTGACCAGTTTGTCACTAAAACGCTTGGGGTAAAAGGATATGGCAGATATGTTGACGATTTTGTGATATTTGCCAACTCAAAAGAAGAACTGAGAAATTGGCGGGATCAAATTTGTGAATTTTTGAAAAATGAACTGCATTTACATCTTCATCCTAAGAAACAACAGATTCAGCCTACTAGTCACGGCATCCCTTTTGTTGGCTACTTTATTAAGCCATGGGGTGTTACGGTCAGAAGAAATGTAGTTAAGACGTTAAAAAACAAAATTTATGGGTGGAATAATAGTGGGGATGTTGAAAGCATGATCCCCTCGATAAACTCGTATTTCGGACATCTTTGTAAAGCAAAGTCATCCAGATTGCGACATCACCTCATCTGTAAGCATTTATCTCTTGAAATGAAGACAAGAATTGTGGTTGTAGGCAACTGGCGATACCTTAAAGTCAGAAAGGAAATGGTAAAAACAAAGCAAAATGAGATTGCCTGAAGAACAAATGTGTACCAGTTATAAGGATTAACCTTACAACTGGTATCAATTCTGATTAACCCAAAAGTTCCTAATATAATAGGAGCTTTTCTTTTTGCTTGACTATTCATCCGTTTTTTTGCAACGACTCACTACGTGAGGAACCAAAAACCAAACCCTCAAATGGGCCAAAATCCCGCCTATACGGCGGGATGANNCTATCGAACACAGCGAACGGAATAGTTATACGTCTTCGTACTGTAGCCCGTGTACCCATTGTACTGGTACGTGTACCACGAACTCTGCGTGGCATAGCTGGTCGTGGTACTAGACCAGTAAGTGTTAGCCGCATTGGTTAGTTGTGCCCATGATCCATCGATATAGGACATCATAAGTTCTTTTTGTGTAGGAAGTCTCCAGTTCCCATCATCATAGCGTTCACAAGTAACTGCCGTAGTATTATCTGCATCTTCATTTGCAGTATCCTTCACGCATTGGCAAGCCACTTCGTTATGAAGATTACAGACACCATCATCTCCCGGGAGACCGTTAGGGTATTTACATCTATTCGCCACAAACCAGTTCGAACCGCTACTAATGCGTGGCGACCATATAAGACCTGTATTTTCATCTTTCTTTTCTGCAACGCTGCGTCCGCTCCCACAATATGTATTTCCCACATTACACGTAGTCCACGTTGCTTGATAACTATCACTTGGAATTGGTGCGTTGTTGTTATAATCATCAACTCCACCAACACTTTGAGGATAGTCTGTATTCCCACCGTTTTTGAGCGTATTTGCAATGGCATCGTTAAAAGGTTTTGTTGCGGCAGAGTAAATATGGTTCCAACTGGTCCCCCAATCGCCCCAGCTACCTGCGGATGTTGAGCCGTAGCCCAACGTCGCTAACGCCGTCGAAAGTGTTACTAATCTAGAGGTTGCGACAGAATCAGGTGAACTTCCGCTTTGTTCTGCACGAACCATCTGGATACGTTGATAGCCCGAGATCAACATAAAAATCACAACTGTCCCAAGAAAAAAATGGAATATTTTTCGCACGTTTTGCATATCTTCATCTTGTATGAAGTCGGGGAAAATGTCAAACTCTTATTTCACAATCGTCGCGTATTGACCCGAAACCCAACCCTCTTTCCCTGTTTCATACTCAACCTTATGCCATCCGTTTACCGTTTCAAAATACGGCACCTTTTCACCTACGTCGAGTTTTGCGACTTCCTCGGCGGCACCACTCGCTTCGGCGCGAACGCGAAGCCAACCTGTTGAGGTTTCCTGCACTACAACATATGGAGGCTCTATCTCTTCTGCAGTTGGTTTTGGCGTGCTCGATTTTGTGGCAGTTTGAGCTATTGGCGTAGCAGTGGGTTTTGGCGTTGCTGTTGATTTTGTTGAGGTTGGAGTAGCGGTGGGGGTTGCTTGAGTTGCCGAAGCGGTCGCGGTTGATTGAGATGGGAAGGTTACGAGTGTCTCTCGCGCAAGTTTCAGCGTAATTGTTGTGCGATACCCTTTTGTGAGTAGTGTTGTTGTGGTCATCTCGATGTACCCCGGAGCAGAAATCTTAATTGAATGTGATCCCTCTGAAAGATCGTTCACTAGTGTGGGACTGATTCCTTTTGGTTTGTCATCAACAATAATTACCGCGTTGTCGGGGGAAGTAACAATTGAAAGCTCAGTTTTTGAAGAATCGGAGAGTTTTTCCATCTCGTATAGTGTTCCACTTGAAGCGTCAGCGGTATCTCCAGAGTTCCATTTCAGCTCTGTCTTTAATGAAGGCTCGACTTTTATATTCGTTTCGTATGGCACTTTTGTGGTGTCTTCGGGAACAATACGCACGGTGTATGTTTTGGCATCGACCGTTTTTTCTGCAACCGGAGTTTTACCAATTGATTCACCGTTTAAAAATATTTCTGAAGACGGAGAAGCCTCGATTGAGATCGCGCCTGTTTTTTTAGATAACGACAATGAGCATCCAGAAAGAAAAACTGCAGAACTTAACAAAACAAAAAATGATAACAGAAATCTTGATTTCATACGATCATCATACCTTTTTACATATAACTTGACAACTCAAAAAAGAGGCAGTACACTTTTGGCAGTTAACATAATAGAGTGCTAATGAAAGGAGGCACATATGGCAATTATTCGATGGGATCCGTTCTCCATGATGCGATGGGGCGCTCCACTTTTAGATGCCGACGAGCTCGGATCGATGGTTTCACCATCAACCTCAAATGGGCTTGATGTGTATGAAACGGCCGATTCGGTTGTTGTACAAGCAAACCTCGCTGGAGTTCCTGAAGATAAAATCGAGATCACCTTTGAAAAAGGCATCCTGTGGATTCGTGCCGAATGGGAAGAGGAAAAAGAAAACGAAAAATCAGAAGATCGCAAGTATTACAGTCGATCTTCTCGATCATATTCGTATAAAGTTGCCGTCCCTGGAAACATCGATGCGAAACGGGAGCCGGAGGCGTCGGTTGAAAATGGTATCTTAAAAGTTTTGTTCCACAAAGCTGAAGAAGAAAAACCAAAAAAGATTCAGGTTAAGGCAGGAAAATAAATCTTTTCGATTTTTCCGCGACGTGCGAACGATGTGCGAAAAAACGAATGTCCCCCTTTTATTTTTGAGAGGGGGACTTTTTGAAAATGAGATTTTTGTGCCGAGTCATGGTATATTTGCAGATACCAAACGTGGCACCGTACCAGAGCGGTCTAATGGCGAGGTCTGCAAAACCTTCGATTCGCCGGTTCAAATCCGGCCGGTGCCTCTTGAAGTGAAAAATTGAGTAATTTTGGATAAGGATTTTTACTGGAATTGGTTTTTTATAGCAATTGCTCGATAAGACGATTGCAATATCCCCACTCGTTATCATACCAAGCAACAACACGAACAAGATTTTCGCCAACAACCTGCGTTAGCGCAAGATCAACGATTGCTGACTCACTTCTTCCAACAATATCGTGCGAAACCAACGGTTCATCGGTAACCGCAAGAATATTTTTCCATCTGGGAAGTAGCGCCGCGTGCATAAACGCGCGGTTAATCTCCTCGACAGAAACGTTTCGTTTTAGAAGGCAGACAACATCGGAGAGGGAGCCTGTGGGTGTGGGAACGCGATAGGATACCCCATCAAAAATTCCCTTAAGATCGGAGATCGTTTGACCCACCGCCCTCGCGGCTCCGGTCGTTGTGGGAACAATATTTTGGCCCGCACTTCGAGCGCGACGCAAATCCTTATGCGAGTTGTCCTGAAGATTTTGATCATCGGTAAAACTGTGAATCGTGCTCATCAGCGCCTTCTCAACCCCAAACGCTTCCTGCAACACCGCCATCACCGGCGCCACACAGTTTGTCGTACATGATGCATTTGACTCAACGCCAAAACCTGAAGCCTTGTTCACTCCGAGCACGTACACCCCAATATCGTTTGAACTTGGTGGGGCGGAGATCAACACTCGAGAAGCCCCAGCGGTGAGGTGGGCGGAGGCCTTTTCGGATGAGGTAAAATGGCCGGTTGCCTCGATCACGGTGTGGATCTGCAATCCCAACCACGGAAGTTTCGACGGATCTTTTTGCGCAAACACCGCGATTTGCTTGGACCCAACCGTGAGATGTCCCAACAATGGATCCTCATCTGTAACGGATTTGTTTGATTGGTGCTCATCAACCCCGATTTTTTCTGAGAAAACACCGTAATTCGTATCGTATTTCAGTAAATGCGCCACACCCTTGAGATCCATCGAACCAGAGGTGTTAATTGCACGCAGATCGAGTCTGTCTCGAAAGGATTGAAACCAAACGCGAAAAGAGGTTCGACCGATCCTGCCGAAGCCGTTAATTGCAAAAGTTGTCATATACTCAGTGTATCAAGTTTTGGGATTTGCGCCAGAACATTTTCGGTAAAAAACAAAGAATTGATCGAAGGAAAACCTAGTTCGCTGGATTTTTTGCAATCGCTTCCAACCCAACCACCGTCCCCTGGGATAAATAGGTGAGCATTGCACCCCCACCCGAAGAGACAAACACATTTGATTTTGAGGTGAGCTCGGAGTCGAGGTAGACTTCGGTATCCCCACCGCCGATGATAATCGGCACGTTGGACTTCTTTAGCGCGGTAACCATTGCTTGAGTACCAAAAAGATGTCCATCCTCAACTTTTCCCATTGGGCCGTTCCAAACAATCGTTTTTGCCATGGCAAAAAAGCGCTCAAATTGAGAAACCGTATCTTGAGAAATATCTAAACCAGACTCGTCCAGCTTCCCACGAATCAACTTTCGGTGGGCAAGCGCGTGATGTTCCAGCTCTTGAATGAGTTTTCCACCCACAAGCACCACATCTGCTTTTTCACACATTCTGGTAATGAGAGGAAGTTTTGTTTCAATTTTCGCCCCACCAATCAAGACAATAAATGGTCGATTGGGCTGTTCAGCGACGTGGAGATGCTTGAGCTCTGACTCAAAATGCAGACCAATAACCGAAGGCAAAATTGCGGGAACTCCAACAATCGAGGTGTGCTCTCGGTGAGATGACGCAAACGCGTCGTTTACAAAAAGGCCAGAACCCTTTGCGAGTTCCTTCGCTAGACTAGGGTCGTTCGCCTCTTCTCGAGCATCAAAACGGAGGTTTTCGAGTACTTCAACTCTCTTTGCCTGTTCCGAGCTCAATCTCGCCTTTAAGGCTGCTTCTACTGGCTTCAGTGAAAGCGCGCGAACTTTTTTTCCCTCTGGTCGCCCTCTGTGGCCAATCACGCGAACATGCTGAACTCCTTTATCAAGAAGATGCTTCAAAGAAAGGAGGCCTGTTTCTAAACGAGAAAGATCAAGCTCTCCGTTTAAAACTGGGAGATCTAAGTCCAGGCGTAAAAGGACTGAGGAAGGCAGAGAATGAAGAGATGTGAGTGTTGAGGACACAAATGCAGTATACCATATCTGGGAGCAGTTTTCCAGCCCAGAGTAATTTGCCCGCCCAAACGCAGTTGACAACCTATAATATGTTGATAAAATCTTCACTCACAGTTATAGGACTCTGCCTACGCGCTAAGCCTGGTAGACCGAACAACTGCTCTGGCAACGATGATGTTGCACCGTATGAATAAGACTCTTTGGACAAAATTACTTGGTGTAGGAGTTCTCCTATTCCTCGTATCTGCCAATCCTTCAGGAGTTCAGGCTTCAACTATTCTTGTTGGTGCATCCGCACACGCAGATACTTCTCAAGCTCCTACAACAATTTCTTCGACGGCACAGCCTCTTGCCGAGATGTTCATGCAGTTGCCGATAAAAAACGAAGATTTCAAAAGCATCTCGTCCATCCATGGAAACGGACACCGAGGGATCGACATTCGTGCAAACCAAGGTTCTTCGATCTATCCATTTCAGGCAGGTGTTGTTTCAACCATTGGATATGACGGTGATGGATACGGTCACTATATTGTGATTACTCACGATGATGGACTAACTTCACTCTACGCGCACATGCAAAAATCCACGGAAACAAAACTCGGTGAGCGCGTTTCGCTCCTCACAGAACTTGGACTCGTGGGAATGAGTGGTCGTACAACCGGATCACACCTTCACTTTGAGATTGTGTCGAAAGATGGCGCAGTTAACCCTGCTTCACTTCTTAATCTTAAAAAATGATTGTAACCCCGCTTGAAAGCGGAGAATCGTCCAACGTAGTTCATCCAGTTTTCGGAAAATCTTGTACAACCTTGGATAGAACACAAGATCATAGCTTCCAACAAACTCATGAAGCACGCCCCCATACCCTTCCTTAAATTTATGAAAACCAAACCACGGATCCTTGGGATGTGGGTTGGGACCAAGGGAGCCCCACATATCAAATAGCGTACATCCATCGCGTTTCGCCACCCGAATCATCTCCCACATCATTAAGTTACTCGCCATCACATCGCGCGAAACCGAACGACTTGCGCCGTACGGATAGTACATCACGTTGTTATGCTGAAACACAATCCAACTCACCAAGGTTTTGTTCTCATATTCGGCGAGATATATTTTAATCAACCCCGAATCCTTAAGTTCTTCCCACAGCGTTTGAAAATATGAAGAAGAATGCGCAAAAAAACCCTGTCGTTGTGTTGTCTCATGCAAAATTGAAAGATACTGCGCTAATCCGTTTTCCGAGGACTCCTCGCGAATGCGAACGCCCTTTTTCTCTGCTAAACGAATGTTGTATCTTGTTTTTTGATGCATCATTGCAAGCAAGTCTTCCTCTGATTTTGAGACATCTAACAAAAATGAAAACTTTGTAAACAGTGGTTTCCCTAACTCACATCCGTTATGTAACAAAAACTCACGTATCCTGTTTACTTCTTGAAGCTTTCCAACAGGTTCAGAAATATTCGGCTCAAGTTTAATAAACAGACAGGAATGTTTTTTCGCCAACTCGCGCAACAGCGAAATTGTTTGATCATCAATCACATCTGATTTCGGAAAATATCCAATAGTATATGGAAGTTGCGGAATGGGATGAAAGAAAACTTGCAACGAACGAATCAGTTCGGTGCCTTCAAATACACCAATGCGCTCAACCTCAACTCCTGTTTTTTGTCGAAACTCTCCCCATTCCCACCGCTGCATCGGGTGCGAGGCGATTTCGTTCATTCGCGTTTTGTCGAGTTTTGTGAGAAGGCGTACGAGAGGCATGAGCACATGATACTCGGCATTACGCGCCAAGAAAAGTATCAACATCGATCTCATCAGACAAAAATGCTTCCAAAAACGGATCATCAACCGAAACATGTTTTGTAGGAAGAGATTTGCTGGCAACCGGAAAACGAGAATGCGAAGACATTCGTAAACCTTGCCGCTCGATTAGATGTTCTGGCACCTCGGCAACAAAACGAGACACAATACTCCCCGAGATTGTTCCATAAATCAACCGCTTCCTCGCATAACAGAGATACAATCGTTCGCGCGCTCGCGTGATCCCAACGTAACAGAGCCGTCGCTCTTCCTCTAACTCGTCGCGATCAAGCAACGCTCGGCTGTGCGGGAACAGCCCTTCTTCAAGCCCAACCAAAAATACCGTGTCAAACTCGAGCCCTTTCGCAGCGTGCATGCTCATCATCGTTAGCGCACGCGACGCTTGTTCCTCAGATTGCACATCCGCAAGTGTGTTATCTTCAACAAGCGCGATGTTTTCCAAAAATGCCGTCATCGTTTCAAAATGCGACGCAACAGAACGCAACTCCTTCACGTTCTCAATCCGAGAAAGTTCATCCTCAACCTTATCGTCATACTTATCAAGATATTTTGAGTTCTCCAGCACCTCATCCAAAATCTCGGAAGGCCTCCCCGATTCCAACCGCTTTTTATTTTCCGCAAGCCACTGTCGAAACACCTGCATGTTCCGCTTCCCCAGTTTTTCGATACGGCGCAAGGCAACCTCGTCTTCGCGCACAACCAAACGCAGATACGCGAGCACATCCTTAATTTCTTTTCGCGCGTAAAAACGCAGCCCACCAACCAAACGATAGGGGATTCCGTAGCGCATACACATGTCCTCAAACACTCGACTTTGCGCATTTGTGCGATACAAAATCGCGATCGAAGAATAATCGCTTCCTTTCGCAAACACAGAAGCCGTGCGAATCACATACTCCGCTTCGTCAGTTTCCGAGTCCGCTTCGTATAGCGCTATCTTGTGCACACTTTCTTTATCTGTCCAAAGATCGAGCACAGGATGCGAGGTGTTGTGGGCGATAACCGATCGTGCAGCCTCGACGATCGGTTGCGAGGAGCGGTAGTTCTGCTCGAGTCGATACTCTTTTAATGTTGAGTACTCGTCTTTCATTAACAGCATGTTGCGAAAATCCGCACCTCTCCACCCATAAATGCTTTGCGAAAAGTCCCCAACGCAAAACAAATTATTTTGTGGTTTTCCCAACATCGTCGTTAGTAAGTACTGCGCTCGGTTCACATCTTGATATTCATCCACTAAAACATACTCGAACTGTTGTTGATATCGATCTAAAACCTCGGGGAACTGCATAAAAAGATCAACCGTTCTGTTGAGCAGATCATCAAAATCGACCGCGCTGTTTTCTCGCAACGCTTTTTCATACAGATCAAATGATTTACTCGCGACTTCTTGAAACTTTCCCCTCGCCAATCGCGAATATTCCTTCGCAGAGATCATTTCTGTTTTCGCTTTCGAGATCATTCCTAAAATCATCCGAGGTGAATACTCTTTTGGTGAAAGATTTAATCGTTTCAAGATATTTTTCATGACATCAAGTTGGTCTTCATCATCAAAAATGACGTAATCAAAGGGAAGTCCTAAATGAAATCCATCTTTTCTTAAAATGCGACTGCACAATCGATGATATGTGCCAGAAAAGGGAAGCAACATCCCCGACATTTCCTGCACACGACGAGTCATCTCACCACCAGCCTTGTTGGTAAAGGTGACCAAAAGAATATGATCCGCGGGAATCTGTTTTTCTTGCATGAGATGCACAACGCGCGAAACGAGCACGCGGGTCTTTCCCGATCCCGCACCCGCAAGCACAATCGCGGGTCCTTCTTCGTGAAGCACCGCGTTTTTTTGTTGATCATTCAATGAACTCAAGACATCAAACATAGAGGCTTATGCTATCATAGTCGCATACAACGCGCAGACAGAAAAGATAACACATGTTGAATAAAAAAATCGTTCTCGCAAACTGGAAATCAAATCATTCTATTGATCAACTGGATTCGTGGATTCGTGCTGTTGCGCGCACACCGATCTCAGAAAAATATCACATCATTTTTGCACCTCCTTTTTCGCTTATCGCTCCCGCATATACGTGCATTCAATCACAGCAATCTTACATTTCTCTTTCAACACAGGACATTAGTGCGTATCCACAAGGCGCATATACAGGTGAGGTGTGTGCAGAAAATCTCAAAAGTCTCGAGGTGAAGTACGCGATGATTGGGCACAGCGAACGCCGAAAGTATCAACATGAAACCGCGTTAGATATCGCAAAAAAACTCGAGCAGTGCATTGAAAATCAACTCACGCCCATTCTTTGTATTGAAAAAAAGACAATCAATGAACTCGCCAATGTGATTGAAAAACTCCCCCCAAAAACAATTATTCTTTACGAAACTCCCGAATATATCGGCTCGGGAAGCACAGAACCTCTCGAACAAATTCAAGAAGTCGTTTCGCGTATTCGCTCAACATTTGATCGATTTCATTCCACAATCTCCATTTTATATGGTGGAAGTGTTGGAATGAACACCCCCGCAACTTTCTTTTTGAATCAGGATTATTTAGATGGAGTCGTATTGGGGACCGCCAGCCTTCACGAAGACGAATTTATTGCATCACTACAATAGTATGGAAAAAATATCATCCCTCTCTGTTTTTCTCCCTTGCTACAACGAGGCACAAAATATCCCGTCGATGGTTGAGGATCTTTCCGCCGCACTTCCCACACTCGCAAAAAAATTCGAAATCATCGTGATTGATGACGGAAGCACAGACGACACTCGAAACGTTCTTACATCGTTAAAAAAAACGCACCCTTTTCTACGCTCGGCGCATCATGAAAAAAATCGCGGGTATGGCGCAAGTCTGCGCACCGGATTTTCCGAAGCAAAATATGATTGGACCTTCTGGACCGACGGCGATCGCCAATTCGATATCACCGAACTCAAAACCTTTCTTCCTCAACTGCACAAATATCAGGCAATTTTGGGATACCGCATCAATCGAGCGGAGGGTTTTCGACGAAAGCTAAACGCGTCGCTGTATGGCTTGTTCATTGATTTTCTGTTTAATATTCAGGCAAAAGATATTGATTGTGCGTTTAAACTTATCAAAACCTCAACGTTGCAATCATTACCCATCACCTCGACCGGCGCTTTTGTGAGTGCCGAGCTTTTTTATCAACTTCGAAAAAAGAAAATCGCGTTTATTCAACTTCCCGTACATCATTATCCTCGAAAGTTTGGATCACCTACTGGAAACAACGTCTCAGTGATTGTCAAAGCACTCCTCGAAGCGATGAAGTTGCGCATTCATACAATTATTTATCGAACAGAGTGAATGCTTGAGACATCATAAATGATTCCGCTTGCATTTCGGAAAACCTCAAGATATCTCGTGCTAAAAAATGCTTGATCTGCTTGCAGATTCTGTATCGCTCCATAACTTATCACAACATATGAAACATTGTATTTCTGCATGAGCTCAACGGCCTCTGGAGCTCCTGAATATATCTTTCGAACATCTTGCTCTGTCTGATGATAATTGATTCCATAGGTCCATAACCATCCAGTATATCCCAACACAATTGGTCTCCCCGTCATCATGAATGCAGGTGAGTTATGCGTTGAAAAATCAATAACAAAAATCGATTTTTTGTCTGTATTTGATCGAATCCAGCTCGCTAACTTCAGATCTGAAACCGAGCTCAGTTCAAAACTGTTGTACTGTTTTCGTAACATCAGTCCCATGTTTGCCATCCCTGCAAGAGAAAAAAGAATAAAAAGAAAGATAGCAAACAATGTGTTCAATATTTTTTTATTCGCACTTTCGAATAAAGAAATCATAAAACTCGCCGAACCAATGCTCAACGCGAGATATCCCCAATAAAATAGCTTTGAGTTATCCCATGCAAATGGTTGGAATTGAAATATATTTGCAAGTACCCAGATGATGCCGAATCCAATCAGAAAAACAAAGCCACCAACCTGTTTTTTCTTTTCCTTCCAAGCAAGAACAATCCCGTAGATACCCAGAGGAATCATCGCACCCCATATGTGCGACCACAACACCACCCATTCAAAAAAATGATTTGCAGTCCACCATAAATCGAAACGAAAAAAATGAGCATCATCGATGCCACCGGATATAAACATCAAGTACAATGGAACTCCAAGACATGAAGCTGTAAATCCGTACAGGAGAACAGGTGTCAAAATTTTTCGCTGTAGCAACGCATATATAAAAACGCAAAAACCCACAATCGCAAGCGCGATAAAAGAATGCATGTGCGCGATTGGCAGTAATCCTGCAAAAACTCCGCCCACAATTGCAAACATTTTATCGTTTTTCCCCTTCAAGGAAATCGATTGAAGAAATAAAACTAACGACCAAATTGCAATGGTAAATCCCAAAAGATATGCTCGCTGAGGAATAATCAGCGCATTCACAACGCTTCCCGAAAGCCACTCATACTGTTCAACACGACCAAATCCATTCGCTTGAAGATTCACATCAACGGGAATACCCGAAAACCATTGATAGATATTGTAAAAAATTAAAGGACCACCAGAAAAGAGAAAGAGAAACACAGAAAGAACGGCGGTCTTGGTTGATTGCGTGATTCTATATGCAAGAAAATACAAACCAGAAACAAGAAAAAGCACATAAAAATAACTCGGAAGGAGCATTGAAACCGTAAGTGGAACACCAATTTTTACAAAAAACGCAGAGATAAGATTTGTTAAAAAGGAATACGTAAACTTCGACTGAATATGCACAGGGTGATGGAGAAACCACTCTTGTGGGGACTGTGTTGCGAAATGATTTACCATTCCAATATGCAACGCCCAATCACCCCAAACATTCACATGTCCCGCCCATAGTGCGCCATCTTTCTCATACAGGATATTCGGAAGTAGTACAGCAAAATAGGTCCCAAAGATCCCCAGAAGAATCATGAGTGGAAAAAGGTGAACATATTTCATTCCGAGCACCCGCAGTCGCTCAAGAAAATATGGCTTTGTTTTGCTCGTTTTCTTCCCCATACTACGATATGATACGGTATCATGAGTTATTCGCCAAACAGTGTTCGCGTTATTGCGATGTTTATCCTTCTTTTTTCCTTTCTTTCAAAGGTAATTTCGCTTGGAACTCCGCCGAATTATTATTTTGACGAAGTCTATCACGCGTTTACCGCAAGACAGTATCTTCACCAAAATCCTCAGGCGTATGATCCGTGGGCAACTCCTCCTCAAGGAGTCGCATTCGAATGGACGCATCCTCCGCTTGCGAAGATTTTTATGGCAGTAAGCATGTCGCTTGTGGGCGAAAACGCGTTCGGATGGCGTTTTTCATCGGTGGTTTTTGGAACGGGCGTTATTGCGTTGACGATGGCGATTGCGTTTCTCCTTTTTCGAAATGGTCGCGTTGCGGTGCTTGCAGGAGCTCTCCTTAGTGTAGACGGACTGTTCTTTGTTCAGTCGAGAATTGCAATGAACGATTCACATTTCTTGTTTTTCTTTTTGCTTTCGCTGTATTTCTATTTGCGTTGGAAAACCTCGGGGAGCTGGAAAACGATTGTGGGGAGTGGGATGGCTTTTGGGCTTGCGCTCGCGTGTAAGTGGACCGCGATCTACCTCCTTCCAATCCTTGCTTTAGATCAACTATTTCTTCTTATTCAAACGAAAAAATTCGAAATCACGCGATACGCGAAAATGATATGTGTGTTTCTTCTCATACCTCCCGTAATGTATCTTGCAAGTTACACGCAATATTTTTCGATGGGATTTACGTGGAAACAGTACATCGACCTTCAACAACAGATGTGGTGGTATCACACCTCGCTCAAGGCGACACATCCGTATCAATCTATGCCGTTGCAATGGATTTTTGATCTTCGTCCAGTGTGGATGTACTCGGGATCAACAGATACGATTGCACGAAATATTTATAATCTCGGGAATCCCATTCTTTTTTATGGTGGATTGATCGCGATTATCGCGCTCGTTCTCAAACAATTTGAAAAGTACGATCAAAATCAAAGTTTTTTACTTGTGATGTACGGAATGATCTGGATCCCTTGGTCGTTTTCTCCTCGAATTATGTTTTTCTATCACTACACTCCAGCAGTTCCCTCTCTTGCTATTGCGCTTGCATATCTTTTGATTCGCGCCTCCCAGCATCCAACGGGAAAACTCGTCCTCAAAGGAACATTTCTTTTAGCTCTGATTTGGTTCGTGGCGTTCTATCCACATCTTTCGGGAATGGAAGTACCGCGATGGTTCGCCGAAAAGGTGTATTTTACAGTTCCTTCTTGGAAGTAGGGTTCTCAATAGGACTCTTTTGGTTTTTCCTCATTTGGCCAACAGTGTTGAAAGAAGGGACATTTTGCACAAACCTTTTTATCGGTTGTTTTTTCAAAATGGCCCGCTCGAACATCAGCGCTCATTTGTCGGATTTCCTGCTGAACTGTTTCTGTTGTAACTTCATCCCTCGAAAAGATGATTTTTTTAAAAGATCCATCGTCTTTCTTCACAAAATCAAGTACAAACTCCGCAACGTGATACTTTTTATATTGTGGATCAAGTTCCAGCAACAAACGATAAAATTGAAGCTGACGAAGATAACTCTTATCCTTTTTTTGTGTTAATCCGGAAGCATCATTCTTCGATTTCGGAATTCCCGTCTTGTAATCCACCACAGCAACCGTACGCGCAGATTCATCAATCCATTCAAGTACATCAAGCTTTCCATCGAGATACACATCACCGAATGCAAGTGTATTCCCTCGTCCGATCGCGCGCTCTTCAAACAACGGCTTTCGTTTTGTGGATGCGTATTCTTGCATGTATTGTTCGAGGTATTTTTTTGATTCTTTCATCAATTTTTCAAACATATCAGATCGAATTGGTTGAAGTTTCATTTGTTGTTCAACGCTTTGCAATAAAAATGAAACTGGAGGATGCTTCTGATGTTCTCGAAAATATCGGTTCCACGCTTGTAATCCCGCGTGCACCGCGGTTCCCAATAACATGTATTCTTCCTGCGCGCGGGGAATTCGCAATAATGTCTGTAAGAAATATTTATATCGACATTCTAAGTACGTATTGAGTTTTGTTGGAGCAATCGACAAATCCTCGGTGAGAGATGCAATCCAATCCTCATCACTCAAAGTTGTATTAACAGACGGTCGCTGTGCGAGTTTCTGTTCGAGAATGGCCTCCTGATTCGATTCAAGTGCGGAAACATCGACCAAGGTTTTCTTTTCTTGTGCAATCTCGGCCAAAAATTCTGCGGGAAGGCGCTGTTTTGTTTGATCGCCTGTGATGGTCGTTACACCGTACGAACAATAAACTACTTTCTTTGCGCGCGTAAGTGCTACATAGAAAACACGTCTTTCATCTTCATTTTTCTCTTTTTTATCGAGATTTGCGTGAGGTACTATTCCCGATGGAAGTTTATACTGATGACTTGGTCTCTTATTTGACCAAGCTGAGTCAAGGCAATTCACCAAAAATACATGTTCCCATTCAAGCCCTTTTGCTTTATATGCCGTTAAAATATGAACACATGACGCGCGGAGGTTTAAATCTTCTGCGGGTAGCGAAATTTCTTGTTCAATCATCACATTAATATCAGCGATTAAATCTTGTAATCCATAGTCTAACGTTGTCGATGCAAGTGATTTAACCTCACGAAAGAACGAGTTCAAGAGATTCATGACATACACGCGATCCGCGCGTTGCATAATCCAACGAAAAAACCCAGATTCGTGCATCGCATGCTCAAAAAATTCAGGAAGGGAATGTGTTTGGGAAAAATGTAACAACTCAGTATATAAACACTTGATTCGAATAAACTGTTGCGAATCCGCAATCCCCGAGGAAGTTAAAAACGCGTCGTCATCCAAAAGATCAAACAACTGCTTTTCCTTGCGAAGCTCGCGTTGCTTCGTATACGCTCGATATACTTTGAGTAAATCTGAAAAAGAAATGTGCGTCCATTCAAACGAAAGCAGATCAAACAAAATGTCATTTTCAATGCATGTTTGAATAGAATGGACCACGCGCAGAAGAAGCATAAACTGATTGATGATGGGATTATGAAGCACGTCTACACCACCACTCATTTCAAATGGAATTTGAAGTCGAGAAAGCGCTTCTGCGTATACGGGGAGCTCCCTGTTTTTTTGAACAAGAATCGCTATCTCCTCAGGAAGCACCCCTGATTCAATGAGCGTTTGAATGTGCTGAGCTACCAAAATCGGTTCCAAATCTGATGAAGAAAATTCGAGAATCTGTACAGGAATTTCTCTTTCGTGCTGTTTTGATTGCAGTTGGTTATTCGCAGATAATTGTTGATGCTCAAAAAAGTTCAAGACGTCTTTGTGCGTGAATCGATTATTCGAGATAACCTGTTCGGACGCATCAAGAATCATTTGAGTTGATCGATAATTATCCTGAAGTTGGACAACCTTTGCTTGTGGAAACTGTTGCGCAAAACGAATCATGTTTTCGGTAGATGCGCCTTGGAACCGATAAATTGATTGATTCACATCACCAACAACACATACGTTTTCGCACGCAAACTCACCAGATGCGAGTGCCAAGAACAGATCCATCTGCGCATTGTTCGTATCTTGAAACTCATCGACTAGAATATATTGGTAGCGCTCCTTGAGTTCCGAAGTGACCACTTCATGCTCGCGCAACATTCGATTTGCATCAAGAATCATATCTTCATAATCGTACAAATGAAACTCGTAGATTTTTTTGTTGTACAAATCAAGAATTTTCGCAAGGTCTCGCATTTGAGCACGTTGTTTCTCTGGTTTTTCATACTTCGCTTTTGCTTTCGATTTTTGAAACTTTTCATCTTGCTCCAACGCGGAAAAATCTTGTTCGGAAAGGTCGATGAGTTTATCTGAAAAAACACCTTCACTTTTTAATGCGAGGATTGCCGCTTTGATTTGTTTTATATTAATCAAAGGATTATTGAAAGGCGCGACTTCCTCAAACTCGTTGTTTGCAAGGATCGATTTTAAAATCTTCATCTGTTCAAGCGAGGTAATTGGACGACTTTCATGCATAAACGAGGAATAATCTGGATAATCTTGAATGATTTGATTTGCGAATGCGTGGAAAGTTGAAAACGTCACACGATACGCCGTCGAACCAATAAGTGAAAATAAACGCTCTTTCATGGCGTGTGCACCTGCATCGGAAAAGGTGAGTGCAAGAATATTTTCAGGATTCGCATCGGTTTGCACCAAAATGTTTGCGATTCGCATCGAAAGTGTTTGGGTTTTTCCCGTCCCTGGCCCGGCGATAATCATCAGCGGTCCTTGAATCTGATCAACCGCTTCACGCTGATGCACATTTAATTTTTCAAGTTCCTGTAAAAATTTGGGGGAGAGAACGGCATTTTGATCTTGCAGATTGGGAGTGAAAGAAGTCATGCGATGTATTCCTTAACTCTTCAAGAAGAATAGGACGCGTTCATACGTGATAACTCCTTGATAGAAGTAGTATACTACGGAGAAAAAGGAGAGAAATGGTGAATGAAACTATCGAATACGTTACCCTCGCGGATCCAGAAACACATCAGATTACTGGACAATTCACTTCAAGAGAACAAGTTTCAGATCAAGACTGTGTTGTTGTTGTGGGATTGCTCCTTATATTGATTGCCGAGAATCGCCAACCTAAACTCATCTTATCGCAACGATCATTTAAGAAAAAGGTTCTACCAGGTATTTGGTCCTTAGCTGTTGCTGGACATATGGTTCATCATTGGGAAAGCAAAAAACATTGGGAAGGTGTTGAAGATGATCTCAAACAAATTCCTGGAGATTCTACTCCACAAGACGCGATGATGCGCGAAATTAATGAAGAATTGGGAGAAGATTTTTCCAAATCACTTGATAAATCACAACTAGTTGAAGTGTTGAGAACTATTCAAACAATAACAAATTCTTCAAAAACACAGCTTATGATCTACTATGCAATTACCATCACAGCCGAACAATTTGCGAAAATTATTTTTGATCCTTCCGAAATTGCCTCGATACAAAAATTTACACAAAACGAGCTTGATGAAAATACCGAGGTCCTCCATCCTTGTGGTCAGGTAGCGTACGGAACAGCAAGAGGCCATGTTAATCCCATGCATAAAGAAGCTTATCAACTTGCATTTCAGAAAGATTATGGACGTCCTTCAATTACATAGTTGATTCAAACTCAATCGAGAACAACCCCTCTCGTAGCGTTCGCGTTCTTGTTTTCACGAGGATTGTAGACGACACACAAAACCGGGGAAGCGAAAAGAGCGCATCGTGTTGCAATCTTTCGAGTAACTCGGGCTTGGGTTTAGCAAGATAGCGCATAAAATTGATCCAGCCTAATCCCTCAAACTCCTCAAATTTGTTTGTGTAGCGCGTTCCCCCGATTTCTTTTCGTAGCGTATGTCGCAATCCAATCAGATCGAACTCGGGAACACAAATAAAATCGACCCCTCGCTCGTCGCTTTCAATGCCAAATCCAGTAAAACAATACTCGCGCTGAGTGAGTAAGCGTTGCATCGCGCGAATAATGTCTGGAACTTGATTTGTGTGGGGAATATTACCGAGCAAGGTCATATGAAGTGATGAGTGGGGATAAAAAAACATGCGCGAATCGATGCTTTGCAACTCGCGACAATACGCCTGAACGGAGTCGCGCAACGCGTCCGGAAGAACAAAATGGATCGAGTACTCAAGGGGTATTTCGTCAAAAAAGTCTTTTTCGAAGATAGAAATTGCATCAGGGTGAAGATTGTTGAGTGCGGATACGCGCTTTTGATGAAATGAGGCGCGAGCTTGTTGAGTCATAGGAAAGTATAGTGTAATCCAGTTTCATCAGAAAAAACATATTATTATCCCGTTCGTGCAATTTCCGTATATAATAGGAGAATATGATCAGAACACTTGTATTCTTCCCATTTTCACATCTATTCTTTTATCCAACTCTCGTCAAAAAAGAAAGTATAAAAGATTTGGTAAGAAAACAGTACAAAGTCCGATTTCTCGTCTTAATAAGTACCGCGATTTTAATGGGAATACTCCAATGGACAATATCTCCAAAACTGCTTTCTATGTACTCCTTGCTTCAAATTCCTGTTCCGTTCATAACACAAATCTCTTCTATGGTAACTACAAGTGTAATTCTTGTATGTGGAATTTTTGCCGTTTATTTTTTAGTTAAAGAACCTAATTTCACAAAAATAAATCAAGAGTTAAAAAGATATAAAAGTGGAGAAATGGTTAAAGTAAAAAGTTTAATTGATGTGAAAAAAGAACTTATATTTCTTGCACCAGCGATTTTTTTGGTAGGTTGGGTAAACCTTACGATTATTTTACCGGTATACAACCTTATCAACACATTTTAGCAATATTGTTTCTTTGTCGGGGCGCCGAGAATCGAACTCGGGCCGCGCGCACCCCATGCGTGCACACTACCATTATGATACGCCCCGTCTTGATCAATAGTATTGTATCAGCTCAGACAAGCGTTTCATGTTCGAGTTTTCTCTTTGTAACCTTTTTGTAAGAATGATTTGCAATACTTCTACTAGTTGCGGGGATTCAGAATGTGATAGTATCAATCTCGTAACAATCTTCGTATTATATTAGGTGTTGCGGAAACTCCGCCAGAAAGGGTTTGTATGGCTTCAGCACAATCACAAACAGAAAAAACAGAAGAAAAAGAAATGAAACAGCATAAGATCGAGGCAATCCAGATTGCGATGAAACAGATCGATAAAACGTACGGCCAAGGTTCAATTATGAAGTTGGGAGATTCTTCCGTTCACATGCAGAATATCCAAACCGTTTCGACCGGCGCACTCGCGCTGGACATGGCACTTGGCATAGGTGGATTCCCACGTGGAAGAATTGCCGAAATCTATGGCCCAGAGGCATCAGGGAAAACGACACTTTGTCTTCATGTGATTGCAGAAGCACAAAAATTGGGCGGAACAGCGGCATTTATCGATGCTGAACACGCGCTCGACCCCCAACGCGCGGAGGCGATTGGGGTGAATATCGCGGAGTTGTTAATTTCACAACCAGATTCAGGCGAACAAGCACTGGAAATCACCGAAACGCTCATTCGTAGTGGCGCAGTTGATGTGATCGTGGTGGACTCTGTCGCCGCTCTAGTTCCAAAAGCGGAGCTTGATGGAGATATGGGTGATGCCGTAATGGGTATGCAAGCCCGACTGATGTCGCAAGCCATGAGAAAACTCGCGGCCGCGGTACACAAATCGAAAACCATGCTCATCTTTACCAACCAACTTCGCATGAAGATTGGCGTCATGTTCGGCAACCCAGAAACAACAACAGGTGGTCAAGCGTTGAAGTTTTATGCCTCACTTCGTATTGATATGAGAAAAATCGGGAATGTCGTTGATGGAGATGTGGTTATTGGAGGAAAACATCGAGCAAAAATCGTGAAAAACAAACTCGCGCCACCATTTCGAACAGCCGAGTTTGACATCATGAATGAGGGTGGTATCTCAAAAGCGGGAAACATCATTGATGTTGGTGCCACAATGGGTGTCCTAGAGAAATCGGGAAGCTTCTTCAAGTACAACGGCAAGGTTCTTGCCCAGGGTCGAGAAGGTCTAAAAACCATGCTCGAACAGGATCATAAACTCATGGAAGAAATTGAGAGAAAAATCCGAGAAACCGCATCAGACAAAAAGGCCCACCCCATCCCAACCGTTATCGCCGAAACCGAGACCGAGTAAATTTTACTCGAAATCCAGATAAGCAAAAACGGCGGGCGTCTCGTTGACTGATTCCTCGTTCCACGATACAATGCGTGGGCATTATTCAAGTGATTGGAAATATTCATCGTATGAGCAATTCAGGAAAAACAGAACTTCTGACTTCCATATAAGATATTGGCGGTTTTCCGCCTGTTTTCCTTTACTTGAATTTTGTCATCTTTTTTTATTGCTAGGAGGCAATCATGTCATTTTTTAGTAAACTTTCAACATTATTTTCAAACACGCAAAACGCGCCGGCAGATACCCATGCGCAAGCAAAATCAACCACTCAACTTCAGCCTCAACCTCAAGCTCAACTATCACGACAACCCGTAATGCAACCACGTGTAGCACATCCACATCAAACACATCAACAAAACAGACAGCCAAAACAACAGCCCCCACATCAACAAACACAACAAACACAACCAAATCAACAACAACTTGACTCTGCCGTTCGCGAAGCACAAGCTCGAGCAAAAGAAATCATCGTCGAAGCAAAAGATGAGGCTCTTCAGATTCGTGAAAAAGCCGAAAAAGAGTCCCGCGAACAACGCCGAGAACTCTCCGATAAAGAGAAAATCGTTGATCAAAAGATTTTCTCCATTGATTCTCGATTAAAGGCGCTTGATGAAAAAGAGGAAACGCTCGAAAAGAAAAAAGCGGATATCGCAAAACTTCAAACACAAGCAGAGGAAACGCAACAAAAACTCCTCGATAAACTGGAAAAAGTTGCTGGGCTGACTCGTGATCAAGCAAAGCAACAAATTCTTGAAGGCGTTGAGAAATCACTCACGCAAGAAGTGGCGCGCCGAATTCAAGAAGCAGAAAACAAAGCCAAGGAAGAAGCAGACGAAAAGGCGCAAGAAATCCTCATCGACGCAATGCGACACGGAGCAACGGATTACGTTGCGGAATACACCGTCTCAACCGTCATTCTTCCCGACGACGAAGTAAAAGGAAGAATTATTGGAAAAGATGGTCGAAACATACGATCATTCGAGCAGGCAACAGGCGTTGATGTGGATCTTGATGATACACCAGGACAAGTGCGTCTTTCCTCATTTAACCCCGTTCGTCGTGAAATTGCGCGTATCACACTCGAGCGTTTGATTAAAGATGGACGCATTCAACCCACGCGCATCGAAGAAACTGTCAAAAAAGTGACAGAAGAACTTCAGAAGATCATGTTCGAAGAAGGAAAGAAATTGTGCCACGCAGTCGGTGTATACAACATGCCTTCCGAACTAATTCAAATGCTTGGGAAGTTTAAGTACCGATTTTCATACGGCCAAAACCTCATCGCGCATACACTCGAAGAAACGCAGATCGGCATAAAACTCGCCCGAGAAACGGGAGCGAATGTTGAAACCGTGAAGCTCGGCTGTTTGCTGCACGATATTGGAAAAGTTGTTGATAGTGAAGAAGGTAGCCATATCGAACTCGGCGTCGAGCTTCTCAAGAAATATCGTATTCCAAAGGTTGTCATTGACTGTGTGGAACAACATCACGAGGATGTTCCGTTCAGTAGCGTCGAGTCCGTTCTTGTGTACATTGCAGACGCAATTTCCGGATCGCGCCCTGGAGCACGATACGAAAATTACGACGAATACGTGAAGCGACTCACAAAACTTGAAGATATCGCAAAAGGATACGAGCAGGTTCAGTCCGCATATGCGATTCAAGCCGGTCGAGANNAAAAACACGTATACATCGCATTGATTTTTACATTAAATCTGCGTATGCTATGTGAAAAGGAGAACATATGACAAAATCAGATCTCGTTCTTATCATTTCAAAACGCGCCCACCTCACCAAAAAAGCGTCGAGCGATGCCGTTGATGGCATTTTCGACGAAATCATGCGCGCGCTCAAGAAAGGTGACAAGGTCGTTCTTTCAGGTTTTGGAACATTTCATCTTGGCAAAGTGAACGATAAGCAAGTAGTCCCATTTGGAAAAGAAGACAAACGACAAACCATCAAAGGTCATCGCGTGGTGAACTTCCGCGTTGGCAAACCACTCAAAAAAATGGTGTGGTAACGCAGTAAAATCGAATCATGCGCAAATATTGGGTGATTTTTCTCACCTTTCTTTCGGAAAATCTTCAATTCCGCGGTGAACTTTTTCTTTGGATTTTCTACGATGCGTTAAATACATTCACATTTCTTGTGATTTGGGCTGGAATCTATTCGGGAGGACAATCTTTTGGAGGATTTTCCCTTGCACAGATGATGCAGTATTATGTTGCAGTCTTTCTAGTTGAAAATATTACACAAACACGATTCGAAAATGGATGGATTTCGGTTATTCGCAATGGATATCTTGATATGCTCCTCACAAAACCATTTCCTATTTTTGGATATATGATCACACAGGAACTTTCAAAAAAAATGTTGAGTTTTATTTTGGCACTTCCGTTTATTCTTGGTTTTTCGCTATGCATCCCATTTTTTTCATTTCCAAAAACATTCGCGCTCGTGATGTACACCGTTGCGTTTTTCATGGGATCGTTTTTCTTTAACTCATTTTTGAGCATTATTATCGCAACCTGCGCATTTTGGTTTGATGAAGCAAAAGGAATCGGTCATTTTATTTCAATTCTTCAATCGTTGTTTGGCGGTTTTCTGCTTCCACTTGTGTTATTACCGTCATTTTTACAACGAATCGCGCTTCGACTTCCTTTTCAACACACCGTTCAAACCCCCGCGTTTTTGCTATCGGGAAGGATACAATCAACCGATGCACTACTCTCAGCATTTATCGTTCTTATAAGCTCAACAGTCTTTTTGTACTTTTTCGCTTCTTTTTTATGGAAAAAAGGCATACGAACCTATACATCGGCAGGTGGTTAAACATGCGAAAATATTTCAACGTTATACATCGAGTTTTTTCTCTTTCATTTCAGCAATTCTTGTACAACCGTGCAGATTTTTTGATGTGGATGGCCGTGTCGGTTGGGTGGACGCTGTTTACCATCGTGTTTTATCTCGCCATTTTTTCGCAAACAACCTCTATTTCGGGATGGTCGCAACGAGAAATGATGGTATTTCTTGGTGTGTATATGTTGATTGACACCTTTACTTGGAATTTTTTCTATTCAAATATGATGAAGTTCGCCACCTCAATTCATTCGGGCAGTTTTGACTATGTGCTTATGAAGCCCATTGATCCACAGTTTTTTGTTTCGTTCCAATATGTTGGTGTTTCCAATATTCTTCGGGCGGTAATTGGCGTGGCACTTATTGTGATGAATCTCGATGCATTTTCATCTGGGGCATTGTTATTATCAAGTATCTTTTTTGTAATTGCGTTGATTTTTCAATATTGTTTTTGGATTATGAGTGCCTGTCTTGCATTTTATTTTGAACGCATGCAAAACAGTGTTGAGATCGTTGCGGCAATGCGACGATTTTGGTCAATGCCATCCGATATATATCGAGGGTTGTTGTCTGCTATTCTTACGATAATAATTCCATTCGCACTGATCACAACAATTCCCGCAAAAATTCTCATTGGAAAAACTTGGCTCGAGCATTTGATTCCATTTTTGCTCGCAACAGTTTTCTTTTTCATGTTAGCCCGATTTATTTTTATTCGCTCGATAAAACGGTACAGTGGCGCAGGATCCTAGAGTGGTACAATTGCGCATATGAACACGTCCATCATCTCGACAAAAGATCTTCATAAATCATTTCGCGTATACAAAAAAGATCCTGGTTTTGCAGGAGCAATAAAAGCTATTTTTTCGAGAAAATACGAAACGGTTGAGGCGGTGAAGGCGGTGAATATTGAGATTCAAGAAGGGGAATTGGTTGGATTTATCGGACCAAATGGTGCAGGAAAAACGACAACGCTCAAGATGCTAGCGGGACTGTTGTATCCCAC
This sequence comes from Minisyncoccota bacterium, assembly GCA_003487265.1. GTDB lineage: Bacteria > Patescibacteriota > Microgenomatia > UBA1400 > UBA12028 > UBA12472. The sequence goes on along the minus strand of DNEP01000003.1, from coordinate 42,083 downwards.
TTCTGGAAGCGCGACGGTGTTGGGACACACTCCTTGGAAACGTGAGCCCGCATTGCAAAAACAGTTCTCTTTAATCATGGGTCAAAAAAATCAATTGTGGTGGGATCTTCCTCCGATTGAAACATTTTTGTTACATAAAGCAATCTACGAAATTTCGGACGAATCATACAAAAAAACGCTCAGTAAACTCACCGAACTATTAGATGTGAAAGATATTTTGCAGATTCCTGTACGCAAACTTTCGCTTGGTCAACGAATGAAATGTGAGTTAATCGCCGCGTTATTGCATAGCCCGAAAATATTATTTTTAGATGAGCCAACGATTGGGCTCGATGTGGTTATTCAGAAGGCGATGCGCGATTTTATTCGCACCTACAATCAGGAATTCGGAGCTACCATTTTGCTCACAAGCCATTATATGCAAGATGTAAAAGAACTGTGCAAACGTGTCATTGTGATTGATAAAGGACAAATTTTGTTCGATGGAGAAATGAAAAAGATTATCGAAAAATACGCGGTCAATAAAATTATCACAGTCGAGTTCGCAAAACACATCGCGCAAGAAAAAATTGAAAAAATCGCCACTATAAAATCATACGAAGACAACATCGCAGTCCTCAATGTCCCTCGAAAAAACGCATCAGAGGTTGCGAGTTCGATTTTGCAAACTTTTCCCGTCATCGACGTGAATATCGAGGAAGCGCCGATCGAGGCGATTATTCGGGATCTTTTCCAAGACTATGCAAAAGCTTAAAACGTATGGATTGATCATTCTCGCGGGATGGCAAAGCATGTTTGCGTGGATGACCAGTTTCGTGTTGTGGCGCATCGGACAAGTTTTTTCACTTTTCATCACGTTTTCGATTTGGGATACCGTTTTTACTGGAACAGAGTCCGCGTTCGGTTTTTCTCGATCATCAATCTTTACATATCTTTTTGTAACCAATGTGTGTTCAATCATTGTCACCTCAACACGAGTGCAAGAACTCGGACAAAGTATTCGAAATGGAGAACTATCCACTCAACTGTTGCAACCCATTTCACCATTTCTCGTACGATTTTCGATTGATCTTGGGGATAAGTTGATGAATGTGTTGTTCGGATCAATCGAAATTGGGCTTATCGTCGCGTTTTTCCATCTCGCCATTCTTTCGCCAAATCTGGAAATGATTGGATTACTCTTTCTCGCAATCTTCGGGTCGATCGTGTTGTTCTTTTTGATTAACGCGTGCCTGAGCATGATCGCGTTTTGGTCTCCCGATATTTGGTCTCCTCGTTTTCTTTTCTTCACTCTTTTTCAACTTTTATCGGGAAGCTTTTTCCCCATCACCGCTTTGCCCCAAGAAATACAAAGAGTTCTTCAATTCACTCCATTTCCATATTTTCTTCATCTGCAGGCAAATATTTGGCTAGAACGGATCACGGTACCAGAAATATGGTTCGGAATTGGAGTTCTTGCGGGATGGATCGCCCTTTTTTTTATTGTATTGCGAGTCATTTGGCGCATCGGACTTCGTGAGTTTGGGGCGGAGGGACGATGAACACGATCCAAAGATATGTTTCAATTTGGGCAATCTACGCAAAGACCTCGCTTCAAGCACAACTCGCCTCAAAGATTTCAACATTCCTTTTTGTGAGTGCAAAACTTGTTCGATTTGTTCTTTTTTTCATTTTGATTCAAGAAATTACTTCTCGAACCACACTCCTCGCGGGGTATACCCATACCGAGATTGTGGTGTTTTATTTGACATTCACTCTGATCGATCTGTACACACAACTCATTTATCGCGGAGTGTACACATTCGCAGGAAAAGTTCGATCGGGCGAGTTTGATTTCGTGTTATTAAAACCAGTTAACTCTCTTTTTTCTTCACTTATCGGATCACCAGACATCAATGATATTATCGTCGCTTTTCCTGTTACATTTTTTGCCTTACATTATATTTTTTCACTCACAACGGTTGCACCGACACAATTCGCCGTGTTTTTTTTCTTACTGATTTGTGGTTTCTTTATCTCAACCGCGTTTCATATTTTCATTCTCTGCTTTGGAATTCTCACGTCCGAGGTTGACAATGCGATCTGGGTGTTTCGATCCATTTCGCAGTTTGGGCGCATGCCTGTTGAAGTCTATCGAGAACCGATCCGTTGGTTTATCACATTCGTTGTTCCCATTTCCCTCATGATGAATGCTCCCGTGTACGCGCTTCTTGAAAAACCACATTTTCTTGTTACAATCTCGCCTATTGTGACAACTGCGTTTCTCGTGACATCTGTTCTCACTTGGAATCGAGTCATACGACGCTATGTTGGAGCAGGGAAATAGATTCAGACAGTCATATTGAGGGGGCATATGAGCAAAAAAGAGCGAGGTATTAGTCCTGCAGAGATTGAGAAAAAACCAGAACGTCTTCCAGTAAAAGCAACTTTCTCGTTTTTCGACGCACCACTTTCTGCTAAAACAATTATTCACAAGTTGCCCCTAGAAAAACCCTTGACTCGAAGAGATATTGAAGACATTGTCATAGAAATAACAGGAAGAGGACAACAAGAAGTTCAAGAGTCAAAAATTGTGAACTTTATTCAAAATGTTTTAGGATTCTATGCATATCGAACACAAAAAGACTTACATTTCTATCTTCATCTGCACACAATCCCAGATCAAATGGTTACCGTTCTTCATAAAAAAAATCATGGGGACCAGCTTCTCATTCCAAGATCAGTTTTTGCCCATCCTTCAGGATCACCTCACGCCACAATCATTAAAAATCCAGAAGAGTGGAACATTTTGTATACGTACTTCGAATCCTCAGTGCTGTGATACCATATGTCTATGACTGTTTATACTGGAAGCTCAAATTATCCTTTCGCGAATGAGTACGCAAAGCATCACGGACTTTCAGTTGGCAACATCGAGATTTCACGGTTCGAAAACAGCGAACTTCGTGTTCGTGTACTAGATGAAGCGGTGGATTCGCAGGTCACACTCATCCAATCTCTTTCTCATCCAACAAATGATCATCTTGTTGAGTTTTGTTTGATTGCGGACGCACTCAAACGTGCGGGGGCGAAACAGATTCAGGCGATCATTCCATATCTGGGATACTCAAAACAGGACAAAGTCTTTCGAGCAGGCGAACCGTTGTCGGTGAAAGTAATTGCAAACATTTTGCAGACCGCACCGATTGATCGAATAACCACATTTGATCTTCACAATCCATCGATTGTAGGGTTTTTTGACATCCCGTTGGTGAATGTATACGCGCGCCCAGCGTTTTTGGAGTATTTCCGCCCAACGGTTGGTGCGCGTTCAATCGTTGTTGCACCAGACGCAGGATCGATGAAAAACTCAACACAGTTCGCAATGGAGCTTGGTTTGCAGGTGGCCTACATCGATAAAAAACGCGATCTCGCAACAGGAAAGGTTGAAATCATTGGGATGAGTCGAGAAGTTGAGGGATCTGACTGCATTTTGATCGACGACATGATCTCGACCGGTTCAACGCTAATCGAAGTCTCACGCTTTTTGAAATCGCGCGGTGCTCGCTCGGTGCGCATTGGAGTGACGCACCATCTGTATATTGATGGCGTTCAAGAAAAAATCGAGGCAAGCGAAATTGATGAACTGGTTGTTTCGAACACCATCTCGAGGAAAGTGGACGGCGAGAAATTAAAAGAAATTAGTGTGGTGGGATTGATGTAGCCCTTCCTCCATCTGCAATTTTGTCTTGCCATTCCCGTCTTTTTCCCGTATCATCCGCACATATGCCAAGTTACTTTATTCACACATTTGGATGTCAATCAAACAAGTCGGACTCGGAGCGGATCGCGGGGGACTACGCCGCGCGTGGATACACCGAGGCTCGATCTTGGAAATTGGCAGATGAGATTGTGATTAACACCTGTGCAATTCGCGAAAGCGCGGAACAAAGAGCAAGGCATTTGGTATTCATCATCGCGAAGTTTTTTGCAGATCAGGGGAAGCAAAAACCAAAAATTATTTTAACTGGATGCATGGTACATCATGGATACGATCAACTCTATAAAATGATGCCTGGAATCGATGAAATTTTACCCATCAACGAAGTTGGATTCAATCAGTCGGCCGTTCGCAAAGAAAAAACGCACGCGTGGATTCCGATCAGCGCGGGGTGTAACTCGTTCTGCACCTACTGCATTGTGCCATATTCTCGGGGTCGGGAACAATCGCGTGCGCAGGATGAAATTTTGACCGAGGTGCGCGATCTTGCACAAAAAGGCTACAGCGAGGTGACGTTGCTTGGTCAAAATGTGAACTCATGGGGGTTGGAAAAGGTGGGAATCGGATTTCGAAAATTACTCATGAGCCACAAAGAAACATTTTCGCGTGAAAATATTCCCGATAATCAGTCGCAATACTTAAAACCAAAAGGAACGCCTCCATTCGTCCGATTGCTTCAAGAAATTTCGAAAATCGATGGGATCGAAAAAATTCGCTTCATGACCTCAAATCCATGGGATTTTCACGAAGAATTGATCGATGAAATTGCAAAAAACAAAAAAATCGACCGTTTTCTCCATTTACCGATTCAGTCGGGAAGCAACTCTGTGCTGTACCGCATGAATCGTGGATACACACGAGAGGATTATTTGAACTTGATTGAACGTATCCGTGCAAAAGTACCCGACGCCGTTTTTGGTTCTGATATTATTGTTGGCTTTCCAGACGAAACAGATGCTGAATTTGAGGACACGGTCGATCTGGCAAAAAAGGTTGGGTGGAAGGTGGCGTTTGTTGCGATGTACTCGCCACGCCCCGGAACCGCTTCTTGGAGAATCTATACAGACAACATTCCTCATACGGTAAAGAAAAAGCGATGGGAAATTTTGGATCAGATCATCAACAAAGATAATCTCGTGATTCGACCAAAGGTTGTAAAATAATCGTATGATCCCGCTTGTATGTATTGTCGGACAAACAGCGACAGGAAAAACTTCGTTCGCACTTCAGTTAAGTGAAGTGATTCCATCGGAAATCGTGAGCGCTGATTCACGTCAAGTATATAAAAAAATGACGGTTGGAACGGGAAAAGATATCCCCACAGATTTTTCTTTTACAGAAAATAGTGTTCTCTCGTATTTTCAAAACAAAAAAACAAAATTGTGGATGCTTGATCTCGTGCAACCAGATGAAGACTGGTCTGCCTCGCAGTTTGTGAAAACAGCGGATACCATACTTTTAGGGATCAACTCAAGACAACGACTGCCCATTGTTGTTGGCGGAACCGGAATGTACGTTGAATCACTCTTGAACCCACCAGCATCACTTTCGATTCCCAAAGATGATGAACTTCGAGAATCGCTATCTTTCATGAACGTTGATGAACTTCAACAACATCTTCTCCATCTTGATCGCAAGAGATTTGAACAAATGAATCGCGATGATCAGATGAATCCGCGCAGACTTGTCCGCGCGATTGAAGTAGCACAATGGGGACCAAGCGCACAAAAAACAAGTGAAAAATACCACACCATGATCATTGGATTTCGAACTTCTCCTGAAAAACTCGAGCAAAAAATACGTCAACGCGTGCTCGAACGATTGAATTTCGGAATGCTCGAAGAGGTGCAATCACTCCTAAAAGAGTACGGAAGAGAGGGGTTTTTTCGTTTTCCGTCGTTTAGTGCGACAGGATATCGAGAAACGCTCGCGTTACTTGAAAACGAAATATCAAAGGAAGAATGCCTTGAACGATGGACAAAAAGGGAAGTTGCCTACGCGAAACGGCAAATGACATGGTTTAAAAAAAGACCAAATATTACTTGGATTGATCTTGATTCATTCACCCCAAACGAACAAGGAAAACTAGTCAACAGACTAAAAACTTGGTATAGTGCGCATATATGAAATCGTCAGATGCAGTAACTGTTCATGTTTCAAAAAAATCCATTTTGTTCGCGATTGGAGCGGTGTTGTCGATTTTCTTGTTACAACGTATTCAAGATTTTTTAATGCTCTTGTTTCTCGCTATTGTGTTTAGTAGTGCGTTGTATCCGCTCGTCCGAAAGATTCAAAAAAAAGGTGCGTCGCTTGGGGTAGCACTCGTAGTTGTATACCTTTGTTTTGTTTCACTCATTATCTTGTTTTTTTCGTTGATTATTCCTCCACTTGTGGGCCAAACAATCGCATTAATATCCCGATTGGACCTTACGCAGTATTCTCAATCGTTTAATCTTCAAACAATTCAAGATTCTCTAAAAAATCTTTCTTCATTTTCGGTTGGCATCTCGCAACTTGGTGGTTCATTTTCTTCGATCATGAGTATTATTACGGGAACCTTTTCTGGTGTGTTTACCATCTTTACGTTCTTCGTCATTACATTTTATTTAATGGCAGATCGCACGCAGATTCCCCTCTATTTGTCTTGGATGCTAGGTGGTGGAAAAAAGGCAAAACAGAAAATGCAATCACTCATGGACACACTTGAAATCCAATTAGGCGGTTGGGTACGCGCAGAACTCACGTTAATGTCGGTGATTGGCATTTTAACGTATCTTGGATTGTTGTTACTTGGTGTTCCGTACGCACTTCCACTTGCCATTCTCGCGGGAATACTGGAGGCCGTTCCGAATATTGGACCAACCATCGCCGCTATCCCCGCGATAGCGCTCGCGTTCATTTATCTTTCACCACTCATGACATTTGTTGTTTTCGTGTTTTATATCATCATTCAACAACTTGAAAATAATATTATCGTGCCAAAGGTGATGTCCGATGCCGCAGAGGTGAGTCCGTTGATCGCAATTATTGTGTTGATTGTCGGAGCGAAACTCGCGGGAGTTGGTGGAGCGGTGCTCGGTATCCCACTGTTTATTTTCTTTCGTGCAATTGTCCGCGAGTTTTGGACAAAATAACATCATATACGTTGTTCCCTGTACTGTAACGCTTCGAGCAGCTGATGTTTTGTAACGATGTCGCTTTGATCTAGAGAGGCGATGGTATAAGAAATCCTCAGCATCGATTCATATCGCCGATAACTAAACGCGAACTGTTCACTCGCCCGATTGAGACAAAGAAGGGCTGAATACTCAACTCGAGGCAAAAGTTCGTCAATTGTCATATGGATATGTGATTCCCATACGTTGTGTTCAAATGCGCTGGTTGATTGTGTCTTTTAATCACAGTGGTATCGATCGTTTACAAGCAGATGGAGGCTGAATCGATCTCGGATTGAGGCGGGGATTTTCTTCCAATAGTTCGCAATGGCGTTGCGAGAACAGACGCAAGGCACCGATTCACTAAATGCGTTCCCGCAAGGACATGCGTTCAGTGTTGCAACAATGAAAAGGCGAGGATCTTCTAATAGTTGCTTTAAGTTGAGGATGTGCGCGAACGAAAAATCATGGAGTTCATCAAAAATACATAAACCAGATATAGATTGATCAACCAATCTTTTTATATCACTTGCCGTGTGAGTTGGAAGACAGATAGAAACAGGTCTTTTTTCAAGAAAATCATTGGAATATCGCGCGTGAACAACATTCACATCCATCCACTCTTGAACGGTGAGTGGTGGTAACATTGTTGGTAGATATTGTGTAAGAAAACTTTTTCCCGTCCCCGGAGGTCCATACAACAACACGCTATGTTTTCCTCGAATGGCGATTTCTAATGCGCGCTGTTCAAAAAGATGTGCCGAAGAAAGGGATCGTTGAGATTCATGCGCTATTTTTGGGTGAACATATGGAATCGGAGTAATCGACAGGTTATGCGTCAACCACCGCGCGCAGTCTTGGATTGTTGAAACAGGAATCACTTGGGCATTTTTGAAATGAACGCCACACTCTTTTTGCGATGCGGGAATGATAATGGTGCGCGCACCACGCTGCAACTCCGCATGAATCAAAGCAAACAAATGTGGAATCGGCGCAATTGATCCGTCCACACGCAACTCTCCGAAAAAAGCGCGGTCATCCGATTGTTGCGGTATGATCTGATACGCCCCTAATATTCCCACCGCCACCGCGAGATCAAGTGCTGAACTGTTTTTTATACATGCGCTGGGGGAAAAATGAATTCCTGTTTTTCGCGCAGGTAACACAAAACCAGAATTGCGAAGGGCAGATCGAATACGCTCTTTACTTTCCGTGATGATCTTCCCAGCAAGACCGCTGTAGGTCGTAAAAGGAAGCCCGTGCGATTGAACATCAACATCAACACGAACGGGAATACAACTTGTTTTTGAGAGAATCGCGGAATGTGTATGTGAGATCACTCACATACGATATCAATAGGATCCCACAACAAGCTTACAAATGTTATTTCTCTCACTTACTTCTTTTTTTCGTCTTGAAGTTCAGATTTTGTTTTCTTGTACCATTCTTGCAAAAGCTGTTCGATCACAGACTTTCCACCAAGCCCAAATGCCAAACCAAGCGCGAGCGAAAGCGTAACCACAAATCCCATAAACAGGGTGGAAATAAATCCTTCTGCGATTTTTAGTTCCGCAATCGAAGCCATAAAGCTCATCACCATAATCAAGTACGAACTCACTTTTCCAAAAAGACGAGCGGATTGACCACTCACGCTTCGAATAGCACCTTTAACCACACTCTCGACGAATCCCGCGAGCAAGACTCCAAAGAATAAAATCAACACCGCAGAAATTACGCGGGGAATGTATCCAAAGATCGTGTTGAGAATCACGATAATAGTGCTTAGTCCTAGAATAGAAGCAGTTGAATGAAGAACGACGAGCAAAAACATCCAATACATGATTGATGCAATCACTTCTTCTATCTTCCCCATCTCGGCGTTTTTCAAAAAAAGCTCAACTGGAGTATCCTTTAACCCTTTTGAAAGCTGAATTGCGTGTAAACCTTTCAATAAAAGTGCGCGAATCCATTTTGCAATGGCCAAGCCAATCAAAAAGATCACCAACGCTGCGAGGATTTTTGGAAATGCAAACACCATTTGAGCAAAAACAGTCCCAAATGCTACAGAAATAGAACTTCCTAGAGTATCAAGTCCGTACATATTTCTCCTTTCGGTTATTTGTACTATACCACAGAATTAAAATTGTCGAGTTGAAGAGTGATACAATACACCTGCCCAAAGACCGAACGGTCGCTGTTTTTCGTTTTCGAGAGACAGAGGAAAGTCCGGACAGTTGAGCGCAGGGTGCCTCTTGAAAAAGGGGGTACGATTTCGCAAGGAATCGTAACAGTTAGAGCAACAGAGACGAACCGAGGTCATGCTCGGGTGAAACGGGCAATCCTCCCCACTGCAACCGGCGAACTTCACCATAATGGACGCGCTCCTTTTCTTGGTGATAATGATACGGGCCTAGAGAAATGATCGTTGCCTTCTGAAAAGGAGGTACAGAATCCGGCTTATAGGTCTTTGGGCATTAAAATAGTGAGTTTTTTCTTTTTGAACAGTGTCTGTAAATAGCGCCACTCGTTTATCGGATAAATTTGAACGAAGATAAAGAATTTTTTTATCGCTTTGGCGATTGCTTGGTGCGTCGCGCTTTTCCGCCCTTGCCGATCTTTCGGGACTCGCGCATGCGGTCGTCGCGCGTAAGGAGGCCGGCGTCGCGGAGGGGCTTCTTGTTCGCTTCACTGACTTTAACCAGCGAGCGGGAAATTCCGTGCACGATCGCTTCGAGTTGCGAATGAAGACCTGAACCGATCACGGTCGCGCTAAAGGAGAATTGACCTTCGGTTTTTGTGATGACAAATGGGCGATTAATTATGGTTTGCAATGGATCAACAGCAGAAAAGTACACTTGCGCCTGTTTTTCGTTCACTGTCGAGGCTTTTCCACCTGCATAGAGACGCACGCGAGCACTCGCGGTTTTTCGGCGTCCTACGTGGCCTGCAATGGCTGTTCCTGTACGCGCTTGAAGCGTTTTTGCCACAGGTTTGATCACTTTATTGATTTTCACTGGTACTGATGACTTTTTTTTCTGTTGTGCCATAACGTCCTTTATTTTGCGAATTTATCCGAATAGATGTGTTCTGCTCCCTCAAAAACCTTAAGTCTTCGCAAACGAACGTCGCGAAGTCTGTTTTGAGGAATCATACCTTTAACCGACAACTCCATTAACTTCTTTGGATTTCTTTCAATGAGATCAGCAAATGATTCTTGACGAAAGCCTCCTGGGATACCTGAGTGACGGTAGTACATCATTGTTTTTGGCTTGTTTCGAGTAACCTCAACTTCTTTAACATTAATCACAACAACAAAATCGCCGTTGTCGAGGTGAGGGGTGTAGGTTGGCTTGTGTTTACCTTGAAGGTAAAGCGCGATCTCGGTCGCAACTTTTCCAAGCACTTTTCCCTTTGCATCTACAAGGTGCCATTTGCGATCAATATCTGATTGTTTATCAACGTATGTGCGTACCATTACTTCCCTTTCGCTTTCGTGACTTTCGCGACTTTAGTGGTTTTGGTAACTTTGGTTACTTTTGCGACTTTCTTAACCTCTTCGCCTTCAACTGGTTTCACTTTTACTTCTTTTTCAACAACTGGTTTCCCTGTTGGTTTTTCAAGCAACTCCATCTTCACGATTGGCGCGTTATCTCCACGACGGTTACCGAGTCGAACCATACGGGTGAAACCACTCGAACGATCCTTCATTTTTGGCGCAATATCATCAACCACGGTATTCACCAATGAGCGCTTTCCGAAAAACGCGGCAATCACACGTCGAGCAGAAACGGTTCCTGCCTGCGCTTTGTGGATTATTTTGTCCACTAAACCTTTAACCGCTTTTGCTTTCGTTTCAGTCGTTGTGATCTCACCGCGCTCAAACAAAGAAGCGATGAGATTTTTTAATAACGCCTTGCGATGTTTTGAGTCACGATTGAGTTTTTTATCTGCGATTCGATGTCTCATATTAGGCGTCCTTTAAGGAGAGGCTGCGCTTGTTCAACGCTTCCTCTACGATTTCTATACTCTTTTCTCCTAAGTTTTTCACCTTCACAAGTGTGGAACGACCTGCCATCAAAAGATCCTCAACTGTTTTGTATCCCGCTTTTTTGAATGCATTTGAGATACGCGTTGGAAGATCGAGCTCTTCAATGGAAAGTTTCAAAGAACCGTCATCTTTCACAAGAACCACAACCGGTGCTTCCTCGAAAACTGGCTCGTACACTTGTTGGAACTGTCGCACAAGCACCTTTGCCGCTTTTTCAAGCGCGTCCTTGGGATCGACGGTGCCGTCTGTTGTGATGTTCATCACCAATTTATCGAAGTCTGTCTTGCGTCCAACACGTGTTGAAACAACAGTGTAGGAAACTTTGACAACTGGTGAAAACATTGCATCAACTGGGATCAGTCCGACAACCTCACTCTTGCGCTCAGAGGCCAAGGAGTAACCGAGACCTCGTTCTGCGGTCATCTCGACCGAAAGGGTTGCGCCATCAACTAACGAAGCAAGGTGGAGGTCTTTGTTAACCACAGTAACATCGCCCGAAACTTGAATGTCTTTTGCGGTAACTTCTTTTTGTTTTTTGGCATCGATGGTAAGTGTAAAGGGACCGTCTGTTTTCGATTGTAATCGAACTTGTTTTAAGTTTAAGATCAACTCGACAATATCCTCACTCATTCCTTGAAGTGTGGTGAATTGATGATTCACGCCTTTCACTTTTACGGATGTGATCGCAACACCATCCAAAGAAGAGAGGAGCACGCGACGCAGCGCGTTTCCGAGCGTGTGCCCATATCCTTTTTCTAATGGTTCAAGAACAAGCGTTGTGTTGCCGTCAAGCTCTTCAGCCGTGACTGCGAATGTTGGTTGGATCATGGTAGGTCTCCTTTTTTCTATCGTGGATGGGTCCCGCAGATGTCTACCATCATCTGCATCTGTTACGTCCACGCGTTAATACCGTTATTATCGACTGTAAAACTCAATAATGAGTTGTTCGTTGATTCCCGCATCAATGTCTTCACGTTCAGGAAGAGTGGCAACCATACCAACCGCTCCCTCGCGTTTTAGCCATGTTGATGTCGAAACTTTTTTCTCTTTCAAAAGGTCTGCCACAACCGGCATTTTGAGTGTTTTGTCCGTTAATCGAATCACATCACCTTTTTTCACAGAATATGAAGGAATTGACACTTTTTTGTCATTCACCAAAACATGTTCATGGTTCACGAGTTGTCGTGCGCCGGCGCGGGTGTTTGCAAATCCAAGTCGAAAAATAACATTGTCGAGTCTTCGTTCAAGAGAAATCAAAAGCACTTTTCCTGTTGAAGATGGGTTTCTTGTGGCAAGTTCGTATTGTTTACGAAACTGCTTTTCGAGTAATCCGTACATGTGTTTCACTTTTTGCTTTTCCAAAAGTTGTTCTGCGTATTCTGAAGATTTTCGGCGTCCCATTTTTCCGTGCAATCCAGGGAGCACGGTAATACGCTTCGCCACCTTCGCCGAGTTGGACTTCAATCCAATATCTTGAAGAACGCGTCGTGCGAGTCTGTTTTTTGGTCCTGTTTGTCTAGCCATGTCTCAACTTTCTTTGTCGTGTTCCGTTGTGCGGAATTGGAGTTACATCTGCAACCATAATGATCTGCATTCCTGCGGACTTTACGACACGGAGAACCGCATCGCGTCCTGGCCCTGGACCTTTGATATATACCTCAACCGTTCGCATCCCAATTTCTTTTGCTTTTTCGACCGCTTTCTCGATCCCAACCGTTGCGGCATATGGAGTTGATTTTCTTGAGCCAGAAAAACCAGAGGCTCCCGTTGAACCCCAAGCGACGGTGTTTCCTTGTTCATCTGTGACCGTCACAATCGTGTTGTTAAAGGTTGCTTGAACGTAGATACGTCCTTTCGCAACGTGTCGATCTTGTTTTTTCTGTTTTTTAATGATTTGTGCCATAATTTCTTTCGGTTTTGCGCTTGAGTTGCGTTATTTCGTTATTTCTTTGCTGGTGCTGCCATCTTCTCTGCTACTTCTTTCGACAAGGCTCCAATGGTCTTTCTCTTTCCGCGACGAGTACGCGCGTTTACGCGTGTGCGTTGACCGTGAACGGGAAGACTGTGGATATGTCGGAGGCCTCTGTAGGAACCGATGCGCTTGAGTCGTTCGATGTTTTCTCGAACAATTTTACGAAGAGCACCTTCCGTGTTGATTTTGTCCATCACGCGTTGAAGGCGTGCGATTTCGTCGGCTGTCAAATCTTTTGCGCGTTTCTCACCATCCACTCGAGCTTCTCGCAACACCATGTCTGAGTTCGTTGCGCCAACACCAAAAATGTATCGCAATGCGATGCGCGTTTTCTTTTGAATTGGAATGTCGATTCCACCAATACGTGGCATATGTTACCCTTGCCTCTGCTTATGACGTGGATTAGAACAAACAATATATCGCTTTCCATGGCGACGGATTGTTTTGCACTCTCTACATCGTGGTTTTATTGACGCTTTTACTTTCATGTGTTGTATCCGAGTTAATTCCTCACACGGAAGGTGATTCTTCCGCGGGTGGTATCATACTTCGAAACCTCCGCTTTGACAATGTCACCAAGCATAACCTTAATTCGAAACATCTTCATCTTTCCAGCAAGTGTGCAAAGAATCAATGTTTTAATCAGGGCTTCGGGACCCTCTGAAACTTGTACGCGAAACGTCATGTTTGGCAAAGTTTCGATGATCTCTCCCGTAACCTCAAATGTGTCGACTGATGGCATATCCTCCTAATTTTCAACAAAAGGAATTCCCTGATTTACAGGGTTTGTGCATTGTATCAGACCACACCATTCTTCTCAAGAGGTGAAATTGTGAGAATCTGGGTGTTGTACTGACCTACAAGGACGGTATGTTCAAACATCCCCGTGAGCGATCTATCGGCACTTTGATAGGTCCACCCGTCCTCGGCAAGCACGAGCGTTGGATCCCCTTGTGCGTACATCACCTCAATTGCGAGAAGTTGACCTTCGCGAATCTTGATCTTTTTATATCGGTCATCGCCAAAACAGGGAATATTTGGCTCCAGATGAAGCTTGTGGCCAATTCCATGACCGGTGAGTTGATACACGGCAGAACATCCGCGCGATTCTATCGCCTCCTGCATGGCCAGACCGATATCGTAGACAGAGCGCCCCACTTTCGCGGTGCGAATGGCATTGGCTAGCGAACGCTTCCCCGTTTCAAGAAAATCTTGCACTTTTTGAGAACAGCTTCCCGCACACACCGTTGAAGCGGTATCAGAGTGCACACCTTCCCAAATGAGCCCGACGTCGATGGTGATAATGTCGCCATCTTCCACAACAAGCTCTCGGGGAATCCCATGACAACAGCCTTCATTTTTCGTGATGCAGGTTGCCCACTTGTAATCGCCAACCGTTGGAAACGAGGGAACCGCGCCCTGATTTTTTATTTCTTCTTGCGCAATTTTTTCAAGCTCTTCAAAAGAGACTCCAACCGCAACCGCGGAAAGCGCGCGTTCACGAACAATCGCGAGTTTTTTTCCTGCTTCGATCGCCGATTTTTGAAGTTGCGTCATGATTCTTTGACGTGATCCATGATGTCGTTAAAGATTTCTTGAATATCTCGCTCTCCATCAACCTCGATCAGTCTCCCTTTTTCTCGATAATATTGAATCACTTTTTCGGTGTGCTCATGAAAACTCGCGATGCGCTTTCGAATTGCCGAAAGCGTTTCGTCTTCACGATCTGCCGAACGCCCCGAAATGCGCCACAACGCTTCTTTGTCACTCACTTTAAGATAGATCACCTTATCAACACCGTTCGAAAAGATTTCTGCTTGAGGAACCGTACGAGGGAAACCATCAAGGATATACCCGTTCGTGTAGTCTTCTTTTTTCAAATATTCTTCAATGATTTGTGTGGTTTTGTCATCTGGCATCAACGCGCCACTGTTGATTGTTTCTTTCACGTAGCGACCCCACGGCGTTTTTTCTTTCGCCATCTCGCGGAAAATGTGTCCGCTGGAAAGGTAGGGGATGTGAAGCGCTTCCGACACAAGATTTCCTTGCGTGGATTTTCCCGCGCCCTGAATACCAATAAGGATAATTTTCATATCCGCCTTTCTTGTTATTCGTTATCGAAACTTGTCGTAATCTTGTACGAGAAGAGACGACTTTATTTGTTTGACCGTTTCAAGCACAACCGAAACAACGATCAGCAATCCTGTTCCACCAACGGTTAAAGTGGAAATATTCGTTGCTGATTGCACAAAGGTAGGAAGAACCGCGATCACTCCCAAAAAGATCGCTCCAGGAAGGGTGAGGTGTGTTACCAGATTTCCAAGATATGTTTCGGTGTGTTTCCCTGGGCGAACCCCTGGAACAAACGCGCCACTTTTTTTGAGATCATCTGCAATTTCTTTTGGATTAAAGAACACCGCAGTCGAAAAATATGAAAAAGCAACCACGAGTGCAAAATACACAATCGCATACAACGACGTATTCGGTTGAAACGAAAGCTCAAGCCACTGCGCAAACTCTTGAATCTGCACGTTTTGCACTTGTTGTAAAAACTTTCCCAAAAACGATGGAAGCATCATCATAGAAACCGCAAAAATAATTGGGAGAACACCTGTTTGATTGAGTTTTAACGGAAGATGCGTTGCCTGCGTCCCGAAGGATTGACTTCCTCGAACGCGGGTTGCGTAGTGAATGGACACTTTGCGAATCGCCTCATTCATAATCACCATGGAACTCACCACAACTGCCCCAAGACCAATAATTGTAAAAAGTGGAGTGAGCTGTTCAAATTGGGTCACTTTCAGTGATTGAATAAGCGAAATTGGATAGCGTCCAACAATACCAGCAAAAATAATCATGGAGATTCCATTTCCAAGACCTTTTTGTGTAATGAGCTCACCCAACCAAACCATAATCATGGATCCCGCAACCATAGTCATCACCATCGAAATAATGTTCAGTGGATTCTGTGTTTCAACAAGTGACTGGCTATTGAGCAAAAACAACACGCTAATGCTTTGAATCACCGCGATGGGAACGGTGAGAAATCTCGTGTATTGATTGATTTGCTCTCGACCGGACTCTCCTTCTTTTGAAATTTCTTTGAGTTTTGGAAACACAAACGTCGCCATCTGAATGATAATGGATGCGGTAATGTACGGGTTGATTCCAATTGCCATCACCGAAAAGTTTGCCAGTGTTCCACCAGAGAAAAGATCAATCATTCCCAAGAGAGGACTTTGCTCAAACAACACGCGGAGCTGGTCGATACGGATGCCGGGAACGGGGAGATGTCCAAACAAACGAATTAAAAAGAAAATGGATGCAGTGAAAAGAACTCTCTTACGTGTGTCGCGAGAATCCCAGATTCTCTGAAGAAATTCCATCACGCTTCGCACGTTTGGATTCCTTTCATTCGACTCGTCCACCAACTTTTTCGATTGCTAATTTGGCAGATTTTGTACATGCGATCCCCTGCAACACGATCGCTTTGGTCAATGTCCCATTTGAGAGAACCTTTACTGGTTCTGTGATCGAACGAATTACCCCCGCCTTTTTGAGGTCCGCGATGGTGATCGTTTCGAGTTTCATTTTTTCTAGATGATCAAGTGTTACCAACGTTGCTTCTGCCTTCAAGGAAGAAAATCTGCTTTTTCCGCGGAGATAGGGGAGTTTTTTCACCATGGGAAGCTGTCCACCTTCAAACCAAACGGGGATTCCTTTTCCAACGCGAGATCGTTGACCTTTTGTTCCGCGTCCTGTGGTGTGTCCACCTTTTCCAGATCCAAACCCACGACCAACACGTTTTGCATGGTGTGTGGCAAGATGTGGAAGTTCGTGTAGTTTTGTCATGATTATTCTTTCACTTCAGTCTTTTTTACTTTTTCTACCTTCAAAGCGGTTTTTTCTATTTTTTGTGCGGTTTTTTCAACAGCAGTTTTGGCTTTCTTCACCGTTGGCTTCGAAACGGCTTTTCCTGTTTTCCCAACCGTCTTCGCAACGAGCACCTTTTTCTCTTTTTTCTCAACCACTACTGGCTTCGCCGAGGCATCTACCACAACCGACTCGGTTTTTTTGTCATCACTGTGTCGAAGTTCGAGTTTTTCTTTTGATTCTTGTTGTTCAACTGTGCGAAGGGTGATGTTTTTCAACTTCACAATCGTCGACATCTGTTTGAGCGCTTTCATCATCGCGTACACGTTTGTCACAGGATTGTTTGTTCCAAGCACTTTGCACGAAACATCGCGAATTCCAGCAGAGTCGAGCACTGCGCGTACCGATCCACCGGCCATAATTCCGCTTCCGGGGGGTGCTGGTTTAATCAATAACTCGGATGCGCCAAACTTCATACGGAGAGCGAATGGGATGGTTGTTCCGTGCATGGGAACGCGAATCAACATGCGCTTTGCGCGTTTCACCGCTTTTTGAACCGATGAAGAAACGTCTTTTGCTTTTCCAAGTGCGGAACCGACGCGACCTTTTTTGTCACCAATCACAACAAGGACTGAGAAACTCATTTGGTTTCCACCTTTTGTTTTTTTCGAAACGCGATTCACTTGAATCACTTTTTCGACAAACTCTTTTTCTGGTCGTTGTGATCGATCTTGCATGTTATACCTTCATTCCTGCTTCTCGCATCGCTTCTGCGATGAGTTTTACGCGTCCGTGATATCGATACGATCCACGGTCAAACACAAATGCTTCAACTTTTGCTTTTTTTGCTTTTTCGACCAAGACTTGTGTTATCTTCTTGGCGCGTTCCGACTTTGTTCCACCATCTTGGATTTCTGATTCGGTCGCTGAAAAAAGCGTCACACTGTTTTCATCATCAATTGCTTGAAGATAGGTGTATTTATTTGAACGAAAAACCGAGAGGCGAGGCCGTGAGGCCGAGCCGGAGATCTTTCCGCGAACGCGAAGTTTGCGGTGATCTGCTCTGGTCAATTGATGGTTTACTTTAGACATGATGTTTCATTGGCCTTAGGCCGATGCTCCTGCTTTTACCGCTTTTCCGGCTTTTCTTCGAATAACTTCATCTTCGTATTTAATTCCTTTTCCTTTGTAGGGTTCAGGTGGGCGAACTTTACGAATGTTCGCGGCAACCTGTCCAACCTGTTGCTTATCAAAACCCTTCACGCTAATTTTGTTGTTTCCTTCGATCGCGAACACAATTCCTTTTGGCTGTTCAACCATCACTTGATGGGAAAATCCAACAGAAAGTTGAAGTGTTGTTCCCTGCATTGCAACGCGGTATCCAGTTCCCACAAGTTCAAGTTTCTTCTCGTATCCTTCGGAAACTCCTGTAATCGTGTTTGCGATTAAACTACGAACAAGTCCGTGCAACGCTTTTGATTGTTTTTCTTCGTTGATTCGTTCAACGGTGATGATGTTGTCCTTAATCTTGACACGAATCACGCTGGGAACGACAGTTCTGAGTTCGCCTTTTGTTCCTTTGGCCACGATCATATCTGCATCCACGGTTACCGTGACACCAGCAGGGATCGTGATGATTTTGTTTCCAATTCTAGACATAGATTACCAGATGCTACAAAGTAGCTCTCCTCCAACTCCAAGTTTTTTTGCTTCTTTACCAGACATCACACCTTTGCTCGTCGTTACAATCACAAGACCATATCCGTTTAATGTCGTTGGGATGTGATGTGAGTTTGCGTACTTGCGCAATCCCGGCTTCGACACGCGCTTCATCTCATTCACGACTGGTGACCCTTCAATATATGAAAGCGTAACCACAAGTGTCTTCTTCACACCATCTTCCTTCACTTCAAGATCAGAAAGATATTTTTCTGCGATTAACACTTCCGCAATTCGCATCTTCACTTTTGAAAATGGAATTTCAACACGATCCTTTCGCGCCATATATCCATTTTTGATTCGGGCGATCATATCGCCAATGCCATCGGTTATCATGTTACATACTCGCTTTCATGACTCCTGGGAGTTCGCCTTTTGCTGCGAGCTCTCGGAAACAAAGTCTGCATACTCCGAACATCCGAATGTAGGCGCGAGGGCGCCCGCACATGGAACAGCGGTTCATTTTTCTCGTCGAGAATTTTTGAACTCTGTTTGTCTTTACTATTTTTGATGTCTTTGCCATAGTTAATTTTCTTCCTTCTCAAATGGGAACCCTAAAAGCTCAAGCAACTTTCTCGCTTCTTCGGTTTTCTTTGTTGAGGTTGCAATTGTAACCTGTAATCCGCGGATGCGGTCGATTTTATCATATTCTATCTCTGGAAACACGATTTGTTCTGTGATTCCAAGATTGTAGTTTCCATTTTGATCAAATGCGTTCTTACGCACACCCTGAAAGTCTTTCACGCGGGGAAGCACGATCGAGATCAACTTGTCCAAAAACTCCCACATTCGCTCTCCTCGAAGCGTCACCACGAGTCCCACAGGATCGCCTTGTCGAAGCTTGAAGCCCGCGATAGATTGTTTTGCTGCGGTTGTCTTTGGTTTTTGACCTGCGATAACCTGCAGTTGCTCGCGTACGCTTTCAAGTGCTTTTGCTTGATTGGCTTCTCGTGTTCCAACGCCAACATGCACCAAGATTTTTGTGATCTTTGGCAAGCTCATCACATTTTTCTTGTTCAGCACCTTCATGAGTTCGGGTGCGACCTTTTCGTTGTATTGTTGTTTTAATCGGTTCATACCATGACAACTTTCTTTGTCTTCTTGTAGATGCGAACTTTATTTCCAGTATCATCGACCATATATCCCACACGATCGATTTTGTTTGTGTCAGGATTCAAAATTGCAACATTCGAGGAGGGGAGTGAGCGCTCCTTGATGACGCGCTCTCCGCTCTTTTGTCCTTGTTTTTTGATGTGTTTCACGTACATATTTACACCTTCAACAATGACTTTGTTTTCTTTTGGATAGACGCGAAGAATCTTTCCAGATTTCCCTTTGTCCTTTCCAGCAGTAACTTTCACCATGTCATTTTTTTGTAGTTTCATATTTACCACACTTCCTTTGCCAATGAAGCGATTTTGTTGAATCCCGCTTCTTTTACTTCTCTTGCGATCGGGCCGAACACACGTGTTCCTCTTGGATCTTTGTTTGTGCGATCAGTGATGATCACGGCTGCGTTGTCGTCAAATCGTATGTAGGTGCCGTCTGATCGGCGAACTTCTTTTCGTGTTCGAACTACAACCGCTTTCACTTTTTCACCTTTTTTAATCGCGCCTTGTGGGCTCGATGCGGTCACCGAAGCGGAGATGATGTCTCCCAGCGATCCAAATGGTCGTCGAGAACCTCCGTGCACTAAAATGACTCGGATTCTTTTCGCGCCAGTGTTGTCTGCCACATTGAGGACAGATCTCAGTTGAATCATATTTTCTCCAGTACGATGAAGCGTTTTCGGGCACTCATCGGTCGTGTTTCACGAATCTTCACTTTATCTCCAACGTTTACTTCCATTTCGCAGTGACACATGAACGTGTTCGAGCGAGTGATGCTTTTTCCATACACAGGATGGGCCATTCGACGCTCAACCTTGACCTTTGCGGTCTTTGGAAGAGCGGTTGAAACAACGGTTCCTTCAAATACTTTCATACATTCTCCAGTTCTTGTGCGCGCATCTTTGTTTTTACACGCGCGATTTGATCACGAATTTTCGATAACGATCGAACGTCCTTCAGTTTTCCTGCAATCATCTCCATTTTTTTCATCACAAAATCTTTTTCAAGTTCAAGAAGTTGTTCTTGAAATGTTTTTTCTATTGTGACCTCTGTTGTTTGTTTTTTTGCCATACATTCCTTGTTGTTATCTCTTGATCACAAACTCCGTTTTCATTGGGATCTTGAATGACGCTTTGCGAAATGCTTCACGCGCATCAACTTCTTTGAGACCGCTCAACTCAAACAGAATTCTCCCAGGTCGAATAACTGCGACAAACTGTTCGTTATCACCTTTTCCTGAACCCATTTTCGCACCTGGGCCTTTTTTCGAGGTTGGCTTGTCTGGGAAGACGCGAATCCACATCTTTCCGACGCGCTTTGTGTGGTGTGTGATCGTCTTGCGAGCTGATTCGATTTGACGAGCACTAAACCATCCTCGATCCATCGCTTTTAATCCGAACTCACCAAAGGCCACATCGACTCCACGAGTCGCCGAACCTCGGCGCTTCCCGCGAAACTGCTTTCGGTATTTCATCTTTTTCGGTTGCAACATACTAAACCTTTACTCCCTCAGTAGCCCGATACACCCAAACTTTAATGCCAACATATCCCGACTTGGTTTTTGCGGGCATTTCAAAATAATCAATATGTGCGCGAAGTGTTTGCGTTGGGACAGTTCCCTGCGCGTACTTTTCGCGTCGACCGATTTCCGCTCCCGCGATTCTTCCTGCAAGCACAATCTTGATTCCCTTTGCACCTGCGTTCATCGCTTTTTCCATCGCCTGTTGAACTGCTCGGCGGTGGGGGAAGCGTTTGATCAACTGTTCAGCTATGCGTTCCACAATCAATTTCGCTTGGATCTCGGGGTTTTTCACCTCAACAATATCATCGATCACAATCTTTTGACCTTTTCGATCATTCATGTTGATGTGCAACAACTTTGCGAGATCAAGTTTCAACTCTTCGAGATGTGATCCACCTCGTCCGATCACAACTCCAGGACGTGCGACATGTAAACGAACCTTGATTGCGTTCACCGATCGCTCAATCTCAACACGAACAACGCCCGCCGATTTCACGCGGTCTTCGAGAAAATCGCGGATTTTCTTGTCCTCACGAACATATTTCCCATAGGTTTCTTTATCGGCAAACCAACGAGATCCCCAAGAAAAGAGGTTTCCCATACGAAAGCTAATTGGATTCACTTTCTGACCCATTATTTCCCTACCTTTTTATCTGTTTTCTGTTGTGACGTTTTCGATACGGATTTTTTCACTGCCGGTTTTTTGGTGACCGACATGGTTGTTTTATCCGTTTTCTCCTTCAATGGAGAAACAGCAATTGTATCATGTTTCTTGGCTTTTTCATCTTGTAGATCTTTGGATTTTTCTTCGACGGCTGGCTCACGAGATTCAAGAACCACACGCACGTGGGCGGTTCTCTTCAAGATTGCGTGTGCGCGACCTCGGCTCACCGGCTGAATGCGTTTAAACTGGGGGCCTTCGTTTACAACGATGTCTTTTATTACCAAAAGATCAAAAGGGATGTTGCGCGTGTTTGTCGCGTTGGCGACGGCTTGCTTCATCACATCGAGCATGGTTCGTGCAGAACGCATGTTAATGAATCGCAGTTGATCCATTGCATCTGTAACCGAAAGCTTGCGAATCGCTTTTGCCACGAGTCGAAGTCTTGTTGGTGTTTGTCTTGTGTATTTTTGTTCTGCGGTAACAATCATATGCGATCCCTTTTTACGTTTACGTCTTGGTTAAGAGACGTTTCACGATCTTTCCGTGTCCATGGAAGGTGCGTGTGGGAGAAAACTCTCCTAGACGATGACCAACCATCGACTCTGCGACGAATACTTCAACAAATTTCTTTCCATTGTGCACTAAAAACGTATGACCAACGAACTCAGGTGGAACTTGGGAAGCTCGAGCCCATGTTTTAATAGGTTCTTTTTTCCCTGCGGCCTTCTGCTTCTCAACTTTTTCGAGAAGTCGGTCGTATACGTATGGACCTTTTTTTGTGCTACGTGACATAGGTTACTTCGCCCTTCTGTCTTTAATTAAAAATACGTTTGAATATTTCTTCTTATCTCGTGTCTTCACACCTTGCACGCGCTTACCCCATGGAGATTTCGCGGCTTTCATACCGATACCACTTCGACCCTCACCACCTCCATGCGGATGGTTGTTCGGATGCATTGCGGTTCCACGGACTTCTGGTCTCCAACCCATGTGGCGACGACGACCAGCTTTTCCAAACGAAACAAGTTTCCATTCGGTATTGCTGACTTGTCCAATGGTCGCAAATGCATGCGCAGAGATTTTTCGCACTTCTCTCGATGGAAGTTGAAGAATCACAAAATCTGCTTCTTTGGATTGCACCATTGCTGCTGCACCTGCGGAACGAACGATTCTTGCACCTTTTCCGTGATGAATTTCAATATTATGAATTGGAATTCCAACCGGAATCATCGAAAGGGGAAGGGCATTTCCCGCTTTTATGGTTGCTTTTTCACCAGACTCAACAACATCATTCACCGCAAGACCTTCTGGGGCGAGAATGTATCTCTTTTCTCCGTCGGCGTATGAAAGAAGCGCGATATTCGCGGTTCGCATTGGATCGTACTCAATGGATTCAACGCGCGCCTGAATTCCAACCTTATCTCGCTTCCAATCGATAATTCTCAACTTTCGCTTCTCACCTCCACCTCGATGGCGAACCGTGATTTTACCGGTGTTGTTTCGGCCTTGTCGTTTGTACAGCCCTTTTGCAAGCAAGGAGCGTTCGGGTGTCGAGCGGGACAACGCATCGCGCCAAACAATGCTAGAGGCGTGTCGTGTGGCTGTTGTTGGTTTCTTTTTTAAGTGTGTCATACGATCCTTTTACGCTGCTGCTTTTGTCTCTGATTCAAACATGGCTATTTTCTGTCCTGCCTTCAAGGTGACCAACGCTTTCTTTCTTGCGGAGGCCTTCTTCAACACACGACGTTTCCCTGTTCTTTCTTTTTGTCCTGGCAAGGTGATGGTGTGGATGCGGACGACATCAACATCAAAAAAGTCTTTGAACGCTTGAACAATCTGACCTTTTGTTGCGAGACGGTCTACATAAAACACATATCGACCAAGTTCGGACTCTTTCATCGATTTTTCTGTAACAACTGGTTTTCCAAGAATGCGAATGTTCATATTATTCCGTCTTCTTTTCTTTTTTCACTGTTTTTTTCACTGTTTTTTCTGCAACTGCTTTTGTTGGTTTTGTTGATTTTATTGCAACTTTTTTCGCAACAACTTTCTTTTCTGTCGTCGTCTTTTCTGCAACTTTTTTAACAACAACGTTTTTGAGTTCTTTTTTTGATTCCTTTTTCACCGTTTTTTCAACAGTTTTCACAGCATCTGGCTTCATTTTTTTCTCTCTCTTTTCCTCACCCGTCAATTTTTCTTCAAGAATACGAACCGCTTCCTCTGTCATCACAATGGTATCTGCAAGCAAAAGTTCATACACGTTCAAGCGAGAAACTTGTGTCGTGAGAATATACGGAATGTTTGAGGTTGAACGAAGGACTTGATTGTTCGCCTCATCAAGAACAACAAGAATGCGTTGATCTTTGGCGTCTTTAATCAAGTTGGAAAAGAAAACGACTGCTTCAGACGTTTTTCCAGAAAGTTCATACATATCGTTGGTAACGAGAATTTGAGATGCGCGATCGCTGAGTGCAGCGATGAGGGACGCGTTGCGTTGAGATCGAGAGAGTTTTCGTGTCCAATCGCGAAGTCCGTTGGGACCATGAGAAACACCACCTCCAACAAAAATGTTTGGTGTGCGCGCACCGTGGCGTGCATTTCCTGTTCCCTTCTGTCGATACCATTTCTTTTTTGTACGATTGATGTCGGATCGCGTTTTCACTTTGCTTGTGCCTTGTCGTTGATTCGACAAGTACACGCGAACAGCTTGCGAGAGAAGGGGGAGATTGGGTTTCACGCCAAAAACAACCTCAAGAACCGAGAGGGTTGATTCTTTTGCCGATGTACTGCGTTTCAATTCCATATTTTTCCTCGTTATCCTTTTTTCTCCTGAAGCCCTTCAAATTTTCCGTCTGCAACCTTCAAAACAATGACCATTCCGTTAATTGCTCCTGGGATTACACCTTTGACTAATATTTCTTTTGTTTCATCGTTCATCGACACGATCTGCAAATTCTCAACCGTCACTTGTCTGTTTCCACCGCGACCTGCCATGCGTTTGTTTTTGTACAGTCGTCCTGGAGTTGTACCAGAACTTGAAGCACCTGGCGCACGCGCTCGGTCGGACTGCCCATGTGTCCTTGGTCCACCGTGAAATCCATGCAGCTTCATTCCACCCGCAAATCCCATCCCTTTCGATGTTCCACACACATCTACAATGTCACCAACGGTAAACATTTCAGAAGGAAGAAGATCGGTCCCGTGTTCTTTTTCAAGATCAACAAGGACTTCTTTTGTTTTCTTCATTCCAAATGTCATGCCGAGTTTTTTTGCAAACCCTTTTTTCAACGATCCGAGTTTTTCGAGTGCGATTTTTTGAAACCCAATCGTGACTTTTTCGCCTTGTTTCATATACACATTACCATCAACATGCAAAACCGTCACAGGAATACGTTTCCCCGACTTGGTCCACGCCTGTGTTGATTCTCGTTTGATTGCGTATAACTGTTTCATAGGTTTTGATTACATCTTAATCTGAATACCAACCCCCGCGGGAAGTTCAAGGTGCATGAGCGCATCAATGGTTTTACTTGTTGGATCAACAATATCAACCACACGTTTGTGCGTTAACACTTCGAAATGTTCTTGTGCATTTTTATCTGTATGGGGAGATTTGAGGACTGTGATCACCTTGCGCTCTGTTGGCAAGGGAACAGGACCTACAACCTTCGCCCCTGTGGAAAGTGCGGTATCCAGGATCTTTTTGGCAGCATCGTCTACGACTCTATGATCGAACGATTTTAGCCGAACTCGAATTTTTCCTTTAGTCATAGGATGCGCCTCATTCAGTCGTTAAGGAGCTACTACAGAGAGTAATTTACAGTTGCTGAGTCAACACAAAAACTACTCAAGAGATTGCGATTGTACCAGACTGTGAAACACCACGCAAGGGGTGAAAAGATTTTTTGCTTGTAAAATGTGTCTAAAAAAAATGGCTTTCAAAAAATGCGAAAACCACAAAAAAGCCCGGCTGTGACACCGGGCTTTTCAAGTTCAAAAACCAATTATTTGATGATTTTTGTGATAACTCCCGCACCAACGGTCAATCCACCTTCGCGAATAGCGAAGCGGAGACCTTCTTCCATCGCGACTGGCACGATGAGCTTCACGGTCATCTTGGCGTTATCGCCAGGCATCACCATCTCGACACCGTCTTGCAACTGGATTTCTCCTGTCACGTCGGTTGTACGAACGAAGAACTGAGGTCGATATCCTTTGAAGAAAGGTGAGTGGCGTCCACCCTCTTCCTTCTTAAGGATATACACTTCTGCTTCGAACTCTGTGTGAGGGGTGATGGACCCTGGTTTCGCGAGCACTTGTCCCCGCTCAACATCATCTTTTTCGATACCGCGGAGAAGCACACCAACGTTGTCACCTGCTTGACCTTGTTCGAGTTGCTTACGGAACATTTCGACACCGGTTACCACGGATTTGCGAGATGCTTTAATACCAACAATCTCTATTTCGTCGTTAAGTTTCACAACTCCACGATCGATCTTGCCTGTAACCACAGTACCGCGACCCTTGATCGAGAACACATCCTCAATTGGCATTAAGAATGGTTTGTCGAGTTCACGAACTGGATCGGGGATATACTCGTCGACTGCGTCCATCAGCTTCATGATCTGATCTTGAGCTGCTTCGTCGCCTTCAGCTGCTTTGAGTGCAGAAATACGGATGATTGGAGTCTTTTCGCCGTCGTACTTGTACTTGGTGAGGAGCTCACGAATTTCCATCTCAACGAGATCGAGAAGTTCGGGATCGTCAACCATATCACATTTGTTCAATGCGACAACGATCTGTGGCACGTTGACTTGATGAGCCAAGAGAATGTGCTCGCGTGTTTGAGGCATTGGACCGTCGGTTGCTGCAACAACGAGGATGGCACCATCCATTTGTGCTGCACCGGTGATCATGTTTTTGATGTAGTCAGCATGACCTGGAGCATCAATATGCGCATAGTGGCGCTTCTTTGTCTCGTACTCCATGTGCGAAATGTTAATCGTAACACCGCGCGCTTTTTCTTCTGGAGCGGAATCAATATCTGCATATTGTTTCGCTGTTGCGAGACCCTGTTTTGCGAGGGTAACGGTGATCGCCGATGTTAATGTTGTCTTTCCATGATCAACATGGCCGATCGTACCAATGTTGACATGTGGCTTTGTGCGTGAATATGCCGCCATTTTTTCTCCTTTTTTATACTACCGATTACTTGTGTGCGCTATTATATCAGTCTCTCGATTGATGTGGTTTGTATTTTTCGATAATTGCTTTTGCAATCGATTGAGGAACCTCGTCATAGTGACTTGGAATCATCACAAAACTCGCGCGACCTTGGGTGATACTGCGAAGAATTGTAGCATAGCCCTGCATCTCTGCCAACGGAACATTTGACTGAATGATCGTCGCTGTTCCGCGCTGATCGCTTCCAAGAATCTGCGCGCGTCGAGAAGAAAGATCGCCAATCACATCGCCCATAAACTCGGATGGTGTTGTAACCTCAACCTTCATCACGGGTTCAAGAAGCACGAGATCCGCCGCTTTCACCGCGTGTTGTAGTGCCATTGATCCTGCAATTTTGAATGCCATCTCGGATGAGTCGACATCGTGAAAACTTCCGTCGTACACGGTGATTTTCATATCGACAAGTGGAAATCCCGCAAGCACGCCATTTTCCATGGCTTCTTTCACACCTTTTTCGATTGGGTTGATGAACTCGCGAGGAATTGCTCCACCTGTAACCGCGTTGACCCATTCATATCCTTCACTGCGATTCTTGGGTTCAACTTTCAAAAGACAGTGTCCGTATTGACCACGGCCTCCGGATTGACGAATGTATTTTCCTTCACCTTCGGCGTATTTTTTGATTGTTTCTTTATACGCAACTTGTGGCGCACCAACATTCGCACCAACGCTAAACTCGCGTTTCATACGATCAACAATGATATCGAGATGAAGTTCGCCCATTCCGGAAACAATCGTTTGTCCTGTTTCATGATTTACTTTCACGCGGAAGGTTGGATCTTCTTCAGAAAGTTTTCCAAGTGCGATGCCCATTTTTTCTTGATCGGCTTTTGTTTTTGGTTCAATCGCGAGTGAAATAACTGGTTCTGTAAAGGTAATTCCTTCCAAGATAATTGGGTGTGATTCATCACAAAGCGTGTCGCCTGTTTTTGTATCTTTCAATCCAACAACCGCAACGATTTCTCCTGCGAATGCCTCTTCGATTTCCTCGCGCTGGTTTGCGTGCATCAACAACAAACGACCCACGCGCTCACGAACATCTTTGGTCGCGTTGTAACTGTAGGATCCCGACTTCAGTGAGCCAGAATAGACGCGTACATAGGTAATTTTTCCAACATGAGGATCTGTTTGAATCTTGAACGCAAGACCGCTGAATGGTTCTTCTGGAATGAGTTTACGCGTTTCTTCGGCATCAGTATGTGGATTTGTTCCTTTAATCGATCCAATATCCATTGGCGAAGGAAGGTATTCCACTACTGCATCAAGAAGTGGTTGCACACCTTTGTTTCGAAGTGAGCTTCCGCAAAAAATCGGAACGAGTTTATACGCAATAACTGCCTTGCGAAGCGCCGACTTTAACACATTCACCTCAAGTTCTTCATTTGCAAAGAATTTTTCAAGAAGCGCGTCGTCTGTTTCAGCAATTTGTTCAACAAGCTTTGCGCGCATTTTTTCAACTTCTTCTTTCATGTCTTCTGGAACATCTCCGATTGTGTACATTGCGCCGGTTTCGTCACCTGCCCAAACAATCGATTTTCTGTCGAGAAGAAGCACAACACCTTTGTAGGTGTTTTCAACACCAATTGGAAGTGCCATCACAGCCGGCTTTACGCCAAACTTCACGCGAATATCTTCGACGGTGCGCAAGAAATCCGCACCGAGTTTATCCATTTTGTTCACAAAACAGATACGAGGCACGTTGTATTTATCGGCTTGTCGCCACACGGTTTCAGATTGTGATTGCACACCCTCTTCACCATCAAGAACGGTGATCCCACCATCTAGCACGCGGAGTGATCGCTCGACTTCGGCGGTAAAGTCCACATGTCCTGGGGTATCAATCAAGTTAATACGATAGGACGTGTGGGGCATTGCGGTATCAAAAAGAGGAGTCCAGAACGTGGTGGTCGCAGCGGAAACGATGGTGATCCCGCGCTCGCGCTCCTGATCCATCCAATCCATTTGCGTGTTTCCCTCATCGATATCGCCGATCTTGTACGATTTTCCGGTGTAAAAAAGAATGCGCTCGCTGGTTGTGGTTTTCCCCGCATCGATATGCGCGATGATTCCAATGTTACGAATGTGGTCGAGTGGCAGGTTGCGGTTGGATGATTTCACTGTTTGTGCAGGCATAGGTTCCTTTTACTATTACGTATGACTATTTATCTTGAGTATCGACGGGTATTGAGCCGTCTCCATTTGCAATTTCTATTTGAGCGGAGAGCCTGGCAATTTCAGATTGCATAAGTCGCACCAAAAATACAGCAGTTGCTTCAGTTGCCTCACCATCAAATCTACCACTCCATGATAAAATCATTGCGTTTTTTAATTCAGAAATCGTTAAATACATTGGACTTTCGTCTGTTCCATAGTTGAACTGATATCCTTTTGGAGCTTTCTGTTCTAAAGTTTCTAATAAACGAACAACCTCTGCGTCTGACAATAAAAGAATTGGATCACTTGTATCGCCGGTTTCTTTAAATGCTTCTATAGGCGCAGTTGTGACATCGTTTTTTTTAAGTTTTTCCATACTTCCTCCTACCATCTAAAGTGTGCAAATGCTTTGTTGGCATCTGCTGATTTATGCATGGTGATTTTCTTTGAGATCGCGCCACCTTCGTTCTTCAGCGCATCGAGCATTTCTGCCGCGAGCTTCTCACCAAAGGTGTGATAGGTTGAGTTAGATCGTTTACGCGCTTCCTCGACCAACCAGCGCGTGGCAAGCGAGTATTGTCGTGCTGGTCGAACAGGCATAGGAACCTGATACGACGCACCACCTACTCGACGAGAACGGACTTCCATCGCGGGGGTAATGTTGCGCACAACTTCGTCAAGCACGTCAAGTGCAGGTCGTTTGAGTTGTTTTTCCAACACCTCGAACGCGAGATAGACTTGCGCGGTAGCGATGGATTTTTTTCCATCGATCATTGCGCGATTAATCAACTTTGTCACTTTTGTTGAGTGATACTTTTGATCTGGCGTAACAATACGTCGAGGTCTTGATGTTGCTGATGATGATCTTGCCATGTTTCTCCTTACTCTCTATTGATTATGTGATTTCAATACGTCATTACGCGGTAACTGCCTTTGGTCTCTTTGTTCCATACTTCGAGCGGCTTGTTTTTCTCTTTTCAACACCCGCGCAGTCGTACTTTCCACGAACGATATGATATTTCACACCTGGCAAATCTTTTACACGACCACCGCGAACTAACACAATCGAGTGTTCGGCGAGGTTGTGGCCTTCACCCTGAATGTACGCCGTGACTTCTTGTCGATTTGATAATCGAACACGAGCAACTTTTCGTTGCGCGGAGTTTGGTTTTTTTGGCGTCATGATCTTTACAACGGTACACACACCTCTTTTTTGAGGATTGAACACACTTGATGTTTTGCGTGTTTTTGTGTTGTACATTTTTCGCAACGCAGTCGCTTTCACCTTCGCATTTTTTGTTTTGCGACCGGTTCGAATCAGTTGATTAATCGTTGGCATCTTTTTCCTTTCATTCTCATTACATACTCATGTGTCGTTTGTGTCTTTTCACAACAAAGGCGGTTCGAAAACCGCCTTTGGTTTTCGCATTACTCTCCGAATTCACGGAGGCTACCTTCACGCGAACGTTTTTATGTACTTTTTAGGTTATTCCATCATTGCGCGATCCGCACTTGTTGGAATGAGTCGGCCGATTATAACATTCTCCTTCAATCCGAGCAAATAGTCTTCTCTACCTTCAGCGGCCGCCTCGGATAACACGCGAGTGGTTTCCATAAACGACGCTGCGGAAAGCCAAGAATCAATGAACAACGACGCGCGCGTGATTCCAAGAATCATCACTTGCGCAGTTGCGGGCTCTCCACCTTCAGCCATCGCTCGAGTGTTTTCTTCAACAAACTTCGTTTTGTGAATCACTTCACCTGGCAAGAACGAAGTGTCGCCTGACGTTTCGATGCGAACTTTGTCGCTCATCTTGCGGATGATCACTTCAAAATGAACATCGTTAATCGGAATACCTTGCGAGGTGTACACTTTTTGAATTTCTTCAAGCAGGTACATCTGTGCGGGACGCATTCCTCGAATCTGCAAGATTTCTTTCACATCAAGCGATCCACTGGAAAGCTGCGTTCCTGCGTGAATGAGATCACCATCAGCAACATTCAATTTGTTCGTCTTTGAGATGAAGTACTCGCGTTCCTCGGCGGGCGTACTTTGAGCGGTAATCGTCACTGTTGAGCCTGTTTCGGTTTCTTTCACACTCACTTTTCCAGAAATGTTCGCGATTGGCGAGACAGCCTTGGGAATACGCGCTTCGAACAACTCCTCAACGCGAGGAAGACCTTGGGTAACATCAAGTCCAACGATACCTCCAGAGTGCTTCACACGCATGGTAAGTTGCGTTCCTGGCTCACCAATGGATTGTGCAGCCATAACCCCAACCGGTACACCGATCTCAACGCTTTTCTTCTTCGAAAAATCCATTCCATAACATTTTTGACAGATACCGTACGGCGCCTCACAAGTGAGAGGGGATCGAACCCAAACAGTATCGACTCCCGCATCTTTCACAAGTTCGAGCAAATCTTCGTCGATCATCTCTCCTGCGGGAACAAGAACCGTATCTTTCTTTGGATGCTTCACATCTTTGAACACAACGCGACCAAGAATGCGAGATTCAAATGGTGAGGTGTGTGAAGATTCTCGAGTGATCTCGATTCCTTCTTCTGCACCACAATCTTCCAATCGAACAATCACATCATGTGCAACATCGACCAAACGACGTGTAAGATATCCTGCGTCGGCTGTTTTGAGCGCGGAGTCCGTTAATCCTTTTCGAGATCCACGTGAAGATGTCACGTACTCGAAGATGGAAAGGCCCTCACGGAAGTTCGACTTTGTTGGAAGTTCAACGATTTTTCCAAGCGGATCAACCACAAGTCCACGCATCGCGGCAAGTTGCTTCACTTGATCCTTGCTCGCGCGCGTTCCTCCAGAATTAATCATCACTTTCACGGCGTTGTCTTCACTAAAGTTGTTCCATGTTTTTTCTGCGATCGTGTTCGTTGTTTCCATCCAAATCTGGAAGCTCAAACGACGACGCTCTTCTTGTGTGATCAGTCCTTGAAGATAATTTTCTTGAACTTCCTCAACGCGTTTGTTTGCGGCAACAATCAAGGTATCTTTTTCTTCAATCATCACACAGTCCGCAACGGAAACCGAAAGACCTGACATTGTGGCGGAGGTGAATCCTAAGCGCTTGATATCGTCGATCAATTCACGAATCTGTTCGCTGTCGAACATCGTAATCGCTTTTTTGACGATGGATTTGAGCGCACCTGCGTTTACTGGCGTGTTCATGTACTGCAACGCTTCGGGAAGAACCGCGTTGAATCGCAATCGTCCCACGGTCGTTTCAATAATCTCTGTCTTCTTCGTATTTGGCATTTTCATGCGAAGTTTCATTGACTGACGAAGCGTGATCTTGCGTTCTTGATATGCGTGTTCCGCCTCATCGGGGGATGAGAAAATTGTGCTAGATGGTGCAACTTTTTCATCGATCGTGGTGAGGTAGTAACATCCCAAAGCCATATCTTTGTTTGGCAAGGTGATTGGAGATCCATCAGAAGGCTTCAACAAGTTCATTGATGGCATCATCAAATCGCGGGCTTCTTGTTGTGCTTGTTCCGTGAGAGGAACGTGCACGGCCATTTGGTCACCGTCAAAGTCCGCGTTGTATCCAGAACACACACAAGGGTGAATGCGAATCGCATTTCCTTCAATGAGTTGAGGATAAAATGCCTGAATACCAAGCTTATGCAAAGTTGGAGCACGGTTCAACAACACGGGGTGGTTTTTGATAATCTCTTCAAGAATATCAAAGACCTCGGGGTTGCGACGCTCAAGCGCGAGTTTTGCACTCTTCACGTTTGGTGCAATGCCACGCTCAATCAATTCATGAAGCACAAATGGCTTAAAGATTTCGAGCGCCATTTCTTTTGGAAGTCCGCATTGATTCAAGTTCAGTTCAGGACCAACCACAATCACCGATCGTCCCGAGTAGTCCACACGTTTTCCAAGCAAGTTTTGGCGGAAACGACCCTGTTTTCCACGAAGCATCTCAGAAAGAGAGCGGAGTGGTTTACGATTGGTGCGTCGTTGAGTCGCTCGAGCGTTTGCACTATCAATAAGCGCATCAACCGCTTCCTGCAACATTCGCTTCTCATTGCGCAAAATAATTTCTGGCGCACCGAGATCGATTAAATGTTTCAAGCGATTGTTGCGGTTAATCACGCGACGGTACAGATCGTTTAGATCGGAAGTCGCAAATCGACCACCAGAAAGCTGCACCATCGGGCGAAGGTCGGGAGGAATCACGGGAAGAATCGAGAACATCATCCATTCAGGATTTATTTTCGATTTTCGAAATCCTTCAACCACGCGAAGTCGGCGCGTTGCCTTCACTTTGCGTTGACCAACTGCGGTGTGCACTTCTTTCTTCAATTCTTCGGAAAGTTTTCCAAGATCTTGAGATTGGATCATTTCGAGCACAGACTCCGCACCCATTCCAACGCGGATGTGCGAAACGGCATCGTACTCAGCGAGCTTCAAGTACTCATCTTCTGTTAAGAGTGTGTACTGTCGAAGTCGCTTCACCATCTCTTTCACCGTTTTGTAAATTTCGGTGGTGTTTTGGATCTCGGCTTCGAGCTCCTCTTTAAGACGCGCCACGGCTTGTTTCGACTTTAAGGATGTTTCCTCTTTTCGAATTTCCTGTGTTTCTTTTCCTTTTCCTTCTTCTTTCAACTTTTTGAGCGAGTCTTTCAGGTGTTCTTTTTCATCTTCCATTTGCTGCGCCACTTTGACCTTCAACGCTTCGGAGGCCTGAAGTGCCGCTTGATCAAGTCGCTCAAGAATCGCAACTTGTTCGTCTTTATCAACTTCCAACACAATGTATTGGTTGTAATAAATAATCGCGCTCAAGTTTCGAGGAGAAATATCCAAAAGTAAGGACATTCTCGAAGGAGTTCCCTTGAAATACCAAATGTGAGCGACGGGGGCGCACAAGGTCAAGTGACCCATGCGCTCGCGACGAACGCGACTCTGCGTAACCTCGACTCCACATTTATCACAGATGATTCCCTTGTATCGAATGCGCTTGTATTTTCCACAGTAACATTCCCAGTCCTTTGTTGGACCAAAAATTTCTTCTGCGAACAACCCACCTTTTTCTGGCTTCAAGGTACGATAGTTGATGGTTTCCGGTTTTTGAATTTCACCGTATGACCATGACTTAATCGTTTCCGAAGAAGCTAATTGAATTTTTAGTGCTTCAAAATCGACAACCGCTTTCATGATCGACCTCCTTCTTCCGTATCCAGTGATTCTTCTCCAAGTCCTTCTTCAAGAGCAATATCCTCATCCGAAGGAAGTTCTTCCTCGCTAGGAACTGCATCATCGGCAACCTGTGTATCATCAGCCACATCGTCAGTTGTGTCATCAGAAACAGCGTCATCTGCAACAGCATCGTCGGTGGCTGTGTCATCGGCCTGCGTAATCGACATTCCAGCTGAGTCATCTGCAATCAAATCACCAGGAACCAAATCGGACGGTTGCTTCATTTCTTCTTCATCTTTCACGTCCTCAACCACTGCTTCCTTCATAATCACGTCAAGTCCGAGCGAGTTGAGTTCACGCATTAACACCTTGAAGGATTCGGGAACGGTTGGAGCAGGAATCTCAGTACCCTTCACAATCGCTTCGAATGCTTTTGCGCGACCAATCACATCATCGGATTTAATGGTCAACATTTCTTGGAGTGTGTGTGCCGCACGATGCGCTTCGAGCGCCCAAACTTCCATTTCTCCCAATCGTTGTCCACCCATTTGCGCTTTTCCTCCAAGAGGCTGTTGCGTCACGAGCGAGTATGGACCTGTCGAGCGAGCATGTGTCTTGTCCTCAACCATGTGGATGAGTTTAAGAATGTACCCAATTCCAACCACGGTTGGCTCTAAGTACGCTTCACCTGTTCGACCATCGTAGAGTGTTGTTTTTCCTGTAATTGGAAGACCAGCTTTTTTGAGTTCGTCCCAAATGGTATTTTCTGGAATTTCTTCAAAAACGGGAACCGCGACTTTATATCCCGCTTTTTGTGCAGCCCATCCAAGATGTGCTTCAAGCAATTGTCCAAGGTTCATACGAGCAAGAACAGAAAGAGGGGAGATGATAATGTCAACCGCAGTTCCATCTGCTAAGTGAGGCATATCCTCAACTGGAACCACTTTCGAAATAACACCCTTGTTTCCATGACGTCCCGCGACCTTGTCTCCAACCGTAATCTTACGAATTTGAGCAACAAGCACGGTAACCTTCATGTTCACACCTGGATCAAGCTCATCACCTTTGTCGCGATTAAGGATGTTTACTCCAATAACCGTTCCCTGCTCACCGTGGGGCATGCGCAAAGAGGTATCGCGAACATCGCGTGCCTTTTCACCGAAAATGGCGCGGAGCAACCGTTCTTCTGGAGTAAGCTCGGTATCACCTTTTGGTGCGATTTTTCCAACCAAGATATCGTTTTGCGAAACCTCGGCACCAATCGCAACAATTCCTTCTTCGGTCAAGTTGCGAAGATCTGTCTCACTCACATTTGGAATATCACTTGTGATTTCTTCAGGACCTAATTTTGTGTCCATAACCAAGGCTTCATATTCGTTGATATGAATCGAGGTTAAAAGATCTTCTCGCACCAAACGATCCGAAACCACAATCGCGTCTTCGTATCCCAAACCATCAAATGACATGTACGCGATCATCAAGTTGCGACCCAATGAAAGTTCGCCACCATCACTTGCAGGTCCATCAATAACCAAATCGCCTTTTTTCACTTTTTGACCTTGTTTTACTGCTGGTCGTTGTGTGTAGCTCGTGGACTGCGCAGATCGGAAAAACTTTTTAATCGAATACATTTCTTTTCCATGTTCAATACGCACAAACTCGATATTTTCATCTTCGAGTTGTTTTTTGGCTTGATCAATATCTTTTTCGTCAAGCTTGATCACCACTTTTGATCCATCAACGTACTCGACTGTTCCGTTATGTCGTGCATAGATCACGTTGTTCATTGCGCGTGCAACATCTCGTTCCATCCCTGTTCCAACAATTGGCGCCTCTGTGTGCAACAACGGAACCGCTTGACATTGCATGTGCGTTCCCATGAGTGCACGGTTCGCTTCATCGTGAGAAATGAACGGAATCAAGGAAGCGGAAGTACCGACCACTTGGCGCGGAATAACGTCGATGTACTTCACCAACTCAACTGGACCTTCAATAAATTCATTGCGATATCGAAGAGGAATCCATTCTTCTTTGATGTATCCATCTTTATCGATTTCGATTTCGGCGTGCGTAATATAGCAATCTTCTTCATCATCCGCCGCGATGTACTCGATTGTATCGGAGACACGCATGCGAATCTTGCCATTTTTCTCGATTTTTTCAACTTTACGATATGGCGCTTCCAAAAATCCAAAGTCGTTCACCCGAGTATATAATGCCAAGTAGGTAACAAGACCAATGTTCGGACCTTCAGGAGATCGAACGGGGTCAATACGTGAATATTGTGATGCGTTGATGTCGCGCATCGAAAAGCTCGCACGCTCACGAGTAACGCCGCCACTTCCCATCACGGAAAGTCTGCGCAAGTTGTCAACTTCGGAAAGGGGGTTTGTTTGGTCCAAAATTGTGGACAAACGATTGCGTCGGAAGAACTCAGAAATCGTCGCGATTAATGGTCGTGCATTGACCAAAGACCCAGGGGTCAGGGTTTCGTCTGTTTTTGTGAGAGACATTTTTTCGCGAATAGATCGCTCTAAACGCAACATTCCAATGCGGAACGCGTTCATCATCACCAACTCACCAACACAACGCACACGTCGGTTAGAAAGGTGGTCAATGTCGTCTGTTTTCCCTTTACCATTTTGCAAATTAATAAGATATGCGAGCGCACCAACGATATCTTCGCGCATCATCACTTGATATTTCTTTTCGTTTGGAACGGAAAGGCCGAGTCGGCGATTCAATTTATATCGACCAACGCGACCCAAATCATATCGACGCGCATCGAAAAACATCGTGTCAAGCAACTCTTGCGCATTTTCAAGCACCGCCGGTTCACCGGGGCGCATACGCTCATAAATTTCGATAAGCGCTTCGGCTTTATTCTGAGCAGGATCTTTTGAGATTGTTGTTGTGATAAACGATGTTTCTGTGTTGGTATCAACAGATGCGAATAATGCCTTGATTTCATCGTCTGTTTCATACCCTATGGCACGGAGCAAGGTTGTCGCGGGAATTTTTCTATGGCGATCGATCTTCACCGAAATGGTGTTGTTTCGACCAATGGTAAACTCAATCCACGATCCGCGAAGTGGGCGAAGTTCTGCTTTATACAGCAAACGTCCCGATGATGGATCTTCCTCACCAGAGAAAAAGATACCTGGAGAACGCACGAGCTGATTAACCACCGCACGCTCAACACCGTTGATGATAAAGGTTCCTGTTGCGGTCATCTTGGGAATGTCGCCAAGAAAGACTTCTTGTTTTGTCGTTTCACCTGTCTGAAGATTTTTAAGCGTGGCCATCACCCGAAGTGGCATCTCATAGTTCAAAGATTTTTCGCGGGACTCGGAAGGAGCGTATTTTGATTTTCCAAATTCGTGTTTTCCGAATGAAAGTTCCCAGTTTTTTCCTGTGAAGTCACGGATAGGATTCATTTCCTCGAAAACGGTGGGAATGCCTTCTTGCAAAAACCACGCATACGACTCGCGTTGTACTTTTGTGAGATCAAGCTCGGGAAGTTTTGTTTCCGTCTTGCCCCAATACAATCGTTCTTGCGCAGTTTGTTTTCTCATGAGCACCCTTTCATGATCTTGTTGTTATGTATTGACTTTTTGCACACACAAATCT
Source organism: Minisyncoccota bacterium (assembly GCA_003487265.1). Classification (GTDB taxonomy): domain Bacteria; phylum Patescibacteriota; class Microgenomatia; order UBA1400; family UBA12028; genus UBA12472. The sequence goes on along the minus strand of DNEP01000003.1, from coordinate 4,057 downwards.
CGGGAACGATCCCGATCAAAGAAATTAAAACGTTAATTTTCTGATGTGATAATCAAGAGATACTTTCTTTGCATTTATACAACAGAAAGCACATAAGCGCACCACCTATGTGTCTTCCCCAATTTCGTGTGAAAGCGTATGGTAACAGGAGAGTCCTTGTTGGTCAAGAGGGCAAAGCGTGAAAAGTTTTTATGTTACAGGTTACGGGATTTATGGTTTTGGAGCTGGTTGCGCGTATGGAGTTTCTTCGATCTCTGCAGATTCTGGAGTTGGGGGGTGAGCGGGCACCGTGAGTGTAGCATGCGGATCGCGATCTTCGTTCAATTCATGAAGACGTTGTTGTTCAGATTGCGTTTCAACGGGGCCAATAACATTACGAAGAATATATATTGCTGCGAAACCAACTGCACTTAACAATGCAATTATCTTTACTGAATGTTCTGTCGATTGTCGTGGTTGCTCTGCCATACAACATCCTTTCAAAGAAGTTATGAGGGTATTGTAGCACAAACTGCAAAAAATCAACCAGAGTACACGAACACTGTCATGCCTAAAAAGGGAATAACTGTCCAAACTTACACATTCTGCATGAAGAAATTTGAAGGAGTTGCCTGCAAAAGAGGATATTCTTCTTTTGCGTACTGACCCGATTTCTTTTCTTCTTCAAAGAATCTTATAGAAGAAGGGGGAGGGGGAGGCGGTCCTTCCACCACAGGAACATTTGGATCCACTTTTGGAAATCCTTGATTGGTCTTTTGCATATCTGCTTTGAATATATTAGTATCCTGAGAGCGACCCTGCGCACCCCTCGCTTCTTCGTTTTTTTGCCTCAAATCTTTCACAAATCGTTGATATTCATCCGAAATGTTTTCCATTTTCCGCTGTTGATTCTCAAGTAAATCAACACCATTCACCGGTGAAGAAGTTTCCGAAGGCCTAGGAGTCTGTATCGGCTGTGGCGCTGGTCTCAACCAATCTTGTAGTTCATCTTGCCAAGCTTGAGCATCGTATTGTGAAGGGGAAGGAGGTTTGGGAGTTTCTACAGGAATCTGAGGCTGTGAAGCGGGGTTTCTTGAATTCAACTCGTTTAAAAGTTTTTCCAATTCATTGTCTAATTCGGTTGGCGGTTGTGGAGCTGTTGCGTTCATTTTCTGTTTTAGTTGTTGAAAGTCCGCACTTATTTCTGAAATAAGTGGAGATGCTTCGTCGATTTCCTGTTGAATCCTTTTTCTGTCTTCAATCGTAAGACTATTTGTAGAACCCAGATTGAAAAATATGGACATAATCTCAAGAGCTCTCAGTATCCTTTTCAAATTTTTTCGCAATCTCGATTCCACATTTGATTGTGGAGATTTGTCTGGTGTAAGAGTCGATTCTAAAAACAATGACATATGTTCCTTCGTACCTTATATCTTATTTCTACTGTATCGCATTCACACGACACGCACAATACCATTTCTCTCGTTCTTTCATATCCGCTTATTCTTATCGTAAATACGTCTCAACATTTTTTTGATGTTCGGCGAGTGTAACCGCGTACCGCATCACTCCGTCGTTATCGGTGAGGTAATACCAATACTCGGATTCTTTCGGTGTCAGCGCCGCCTGAATCGCTTCCAAGCTGGGGTTACAAATCGGCCCCTCGGGCATTCCCGCATACAAATATGTGTTATACGGTGATGTAATCTCTTTATCCTTTGCAAACGGAGGCTCCCACCATCCACCCGCCGTCTTTCCTCGGGCGTATTGAAGCGTCGCATCGAGTTGCAATGGCCAATCAGCATCCAACCGTTTCCACAAAATACCCGCCACGANNAAATCCCCGCCACGATCTGCATATCTTTTGTTCCTCTCGCTTCGCGCTCAAGCAATGAAGCCATCGTGACAACCTCGAACGGCGTTTTCTCGAGTTTTTTCGCGCCATCTTCAAGTACAGATGCCGTTTTTTGGGAAAAAGTCTTCTTTAACAACTTTGCCAATCCTTCAGCAGATATCTCACGAGGAACCAAATAGGAGTCGGGGTACAGGAAGCCTTCGTCAGAAGCGACAATCGATAAAAAATCAGAAAGAGAGAAAAATTCATTACCTAGTACGCGTTCAGCTTCCTCACCAATTTCTTCAACCCGCCATCCTTCCAAAAACGTAATCCAAATATCATCACTCCCCTGAGTAAGTGCGTACGCAATCTCCCGTGGCGTTTGCGATGGAGAAAGTGTGTAGGATCCCGCTTGCAGTTTTTTCTCGAGCGTATTCACCATCACTTCATATCGGAACACATATCGAGATCGAATGAGTTTCTTTTGTTCCAACTGTGTTGCGATTGCTTGCACACCACTTCCTTTTGCAATCACAAATCGCGTTTCAATGTTCGATGTACTCACCGGCTGAGAAAGATACACATACATCGCCACCACACCTGCAATTGCAAAAAACAACACAACAAAAAATAATGCAAAAAGGCGACGTATCATATTGCGTTTAATCGCTCATCTCACTCATCTTCGCACGACGAAACTGGTTGTTGCTCATTTGGATATACCCTCTCCCGCATTTGCAGATCATCAACGATGCACCGTTTTTTCCTTTGCGCGTCAATCCTTTTTTAAGAGGCATTCCACATCCCACACACTGTTGGTGCGTTAACAACCAAGACTGAATTGGAGCAATGAATGATTTGAACATCTTTCTCCTTTTCTTGTATTTCGAATACCACCACTATCGTACCTTATTTTCGAATGGGAAGGGGCGTCGTTTTTTCATCTCCATGAAGATTTAGCACCGTCACCAGATCGTGAGATTCAGGAAGAACCCACTTTGCGGAATCAACCATCACTTTTTCGGTCACTTCGAGTTTCTTCAGCATCTGCGCTTTTGGTGTGAAATATTTTTCGGCCGACTCGGCGATCTGTTTCAAGGATTCTGCTTGCGCCTCAGCGCGCATAATTTGGGATCGCGCTTGACTTTCAGCTTCAAGAATTCTCGCCTGTGCCTGACCTTCCGCCGCCAAAATCTCACTTTGTTTCACACCTTCGGCTTCAAGAATACTCGCGCGTTTTTCGCGCTCTGCTTTCATTTGTTGAGACATTGCGTCGGTAATATCTTGAGGAGGATCAATTTTTTGCACCTCAACACGCGTCACCTTCACACCCCACGAGTTCGTCGCTTCGTCGAGCACTTCTCGCAGGTTGGTGTTGATAATGTCGCGCGCAACAAGGGTTTCATCCAACGATTTATCCCCAATTAAGTTACGCAAGTTCGTTTGCGCGAGCGTGGTTGCCGCAACTCCAAAGTCTTCCACCTCGAACTCCGTTTTCACCGGATCAACAATTTTGTAATAGATCACCGCATCCACAGTAACTGTCACGTTATCTTTCGTGATCACTTTTTGAGGTTCAACATTGATCACTTTTTCACGCATATCAACGCGAAGCACCGACTCTATAAAAGGAATTAAGAAAACAACGCCACTATCAACTGTTTTTGTGTACTTTCCTAAGCGCAACACGACACCTTTCTCATATTGTCGAATAATTCTCGCCGAAGAAATGAGCGCATACAACACAAGCAATACAAGTAAAATAGTAAGATATTCCATCATTCTCCTTTTAGGTTTATTTTTTCTACGTGTACCGTAATGCCAGAAATCGATCGAACGCGAATGCGCTCGTTTTCAGCCAATGCTTCATCGGCGGTCGCGCGCCAAATCTCGGTTCCAACGCGAACGCGACCCGCCTGATTCGGTTGAATTTCTTTCACCACAATTCCCTCGTCTTCCACGAGAGAATCGATGTTTGTTTTTTTCGTCGTGATCTGCATGAATTTTTTCGTGTAGGTTCGACCAATCACAATCATGAGTGGCGCAATAATACAAATTGCGACAACGGAAACTTGCCATGAAGAAAAGGTCGCTCCAACCGCTCCCGAAAGAAGGAAGGAAAATCCCAAAAGAAGAAGATCGAATCCCGTTACAGCACCTAAACCCAACTCAACCAAAACACAGAGGATACCAATTGCAATGAATATGTTGGGAAGATTCATCCGATTATTATATCACCCT